>NZ_JAMBQG010000005.1:0-360707 GCF_023369805.1 Parabacteroides leei | reverse complement strand
TTTTAGCGACACAGAAATAAGACTTAGAAATATATTGATCTATAAATGATATGCACCCTTTTCCTGTTTCAGGTACAATCTACAACATGCCCCTTTTTATTGACCTAGTTCATAAAGGACTAAGTCATTTAATCTGTCAGATGAAAGAATATATAAAAAACGAACATTCTGATTTAATTATAAAATATCTGCAAGGAGGATTAGACTCGCAGGGTATGGATGATTTCTATACTTGGGTGAATGAGAATACTGATAATAAAAAGTTATTCTTTGAAACCAAGGCGATTTATGATGCTTGCAGTAATTCCGACAATCTGACAGAGGATATCCGGAAAAGCTGGGATCGTCTTTTACAAAAGAAAGGAATACAATGCCTGAAAAAGAGTAAATGGCATCAATTTGGTAATTATGCAGCAGTGTCACTGGTCGCAGTCTGTCTTACCTCTGCTTTCTTTCTCTCTAATGAACATGAGACTAAAATAGCCACCCGTTATATCGGAGGGGACGGCCTGGATGCAGATGTGGTCGAGTTGCCGGACGGTACTCAAGTCTGTTTAGGTTCGAAAACCATATTCCGGTATGAAAATGACTATGGTAATAAACAGAGAACCGTTTATCTGGAAGGAGAAGCCTTTTTCGAGGTTGCGAAAGATAAAGATAAGCCTTTCATCGTAAAGACGAAGGAACAGGATATCGAAGCTTTAGGAACTAAGTTCAATGTGACAGCTTACCCTTCCGACTCCCTGCTCACAACCACCTTATTGGAAGGATCAGTCCGGTTGACAACAGAAAACAGGTCGCAGCGTGTTATACTTAAACCCAACCAGCAGCTGGTGTATAACCGCAATACACATATCAGTAATATTTTCGATGTCGATGCGAAACAATATACATCCTGGACTACCGGATATTATTACTTTCCGGAACAGAGCCTGAAAGCTATTCTTTACCGGTTAAGTCATGTCTATGGAGTACAGTTTACTGTCAACTCCGAAAGGTTAAACAGACGCACTTTCACCGGAACATTCTATCGCGGACAAAGTATAAAAGACATTATGGAAATCATCCACCTTTCTATACCGATCAGATACGAGATAGATGAACGCCATGTAACGATTTCAGAAATATAAGCAGTTGTTAATCTTTAAAATGAGGATAGTATGAGTGAGTAAAAAGGTAAAATCAAAAAAGAAGAGAAAATCTTGCCGGATTCTCTCTTCTAAAGTGTGTGATTCAATTAAACTTCCATTGCCGTGGAATAATGTTTAATCTTAAAACATTCAAAAGTATGAATAATCAACGTATAGTTGTTTCCGTAAATCTGAAAAGAACTATAAAAATCATGAAATTAACCGTGTTAATGTTAACCGTTTGCTTGTCGCAAATGGTCGCCGCAACTTATGCGCAAACAGCCAAGCTAAGTGTTTCTGCTAAAGAAGAAACATTAGAGAATGTACTGAAACAAATAGAAAAACAGTCTGAATTCCTGTTTTTCTATAATCTGGAAGAGATCAATAAAAATGAGAAGATCTCTATTAACAAAAAGAATGTAGATATCGAAGATTTACTAAAAGCGATCACCAATAAGACAGGTTTGAAATATACGATCAAAGACCGTCATATTGTATTGACATCCGAAAATTCTCCCGTATCTGCGGGAAGTACACAACAAACCCGCAAAGTAACCGGTGTTGTAAGTGACGCTATGGGACCCGTTGCCGGGGCGAACGTTATTGAAAAGGGTACTTCAAATGGAACAACGACCGATATGGATGGTAAATACTCAATAGAAGTCCCTGCCAATGCCATCTTACAAGTTTCTTTTATCGGATATATCCAGCAGGATATAGCGGTTAAGAACCAGAGTGTAGTGAACGTTCAGCTGAAAGAGGATACACAAGCATTGGAAGAGGTCGTAGTAGTAGGTTATGGTACTATGAAGAAAAAAGACCTGACAGGTGCTGTCGCTTCCGTAAAAATGGATGACGCTCCTGTCGGAACAGTTTCAACGATCAGTCATGCACTGGCTGGAAAAGCAGCAGGTTTACAGGTTAGTACGATCAGTGCACAGCCAGGTGGCCAGTCTACATTCCGTATTCGTGGAGCTGCTTCATCAGATAAGGCAGGAAATGATCCGCTGATCATTATTGACGGCTTTCCTGTAAGCGACCCGGGATCACTGGATAGCGGTAACCAATACAAGGACGGCAATAAAGATAATATCTTATCTTCAATCAACCCGAATGATATTGAATCGATCGAAGTATTGAAAGATGCGAGTTCTACTGCTATTTACGGTGCACGTGCAGGTAACGGTGTGATCATCGTTACTACAAAGCGCGGAAAGAGCGGAGCTGCCAAAGTTCAGTATTCAGGATCTGCTTCTGTTCAGGATATTTCCAAGTCTTATGAGATGTTGGATGCATCGGGCTTCATGCAGGCCACTAATGATTACAGAAAAGAACTGTGGCTGCGTACGAACGGTGTCGGTATCTACGGAGGCAAATCAGAATCAGATGTTACTTCGCCTTTCGTTCCCGACTATACAGCAGAACAGATAGCCAATCCCGCACATAATACGAACTGGTTTGATGAAATCTCCCGTTTAGGGTTCCAGACTTCTCATAACCTCTCGATAACAGGTGGTAATGACAATACGAAATACCTGGTTTCAGGAAACTACTTCAAACAGGACGGTGTAATTAAAAATAATGCCATGGAACGTTATTCCGCACGTGTGAACCTGGATCAGAAGCTTAGTAAATATGTAAAGATGGGTGTAAACCTGAATGTTTCACGCAACCAGTATGACAACATCCCTCTGGGTAACGGACAGAATGAAAATGCAGGTATTTTGGTTTCTGCAGCCCAGTTCAACCCGACGCTGCCGGTACGCGACGAGAACGGCGAATATACAATGAACCAGGACGCTTCATTCCTTCCGAACCCTGTATCTCTGTTGGATATTACGGATAAGACAACCAAAGAGCGTTTGTTGGGTACCGTATTCTTTGAAGTTCGTCCGATTCAGGACTTAATGTTGAAAGCAAACTTCGGTATCGACCGCAACTATCAGAAACGTAAACAATATATGCCTACAACAACGTTGTATGGAGCCAGAGAGAACGGATCCGGATATATTGCCCAGGCCGATAACTCTGACTACCTGATGGAATTGACAGCCAATTATACCAAACAGTTCGGCGATCATAACCTGAATGCCTTGGTCGGCCATTCTTATCAGTTGTTCGATTATGAATTCCTGTCAGGAAAAAGCAATGACTTCATTACAGACGGTTTCTTATATAACAACCTGGGAGCCGGTAATGCAAAACGTCCGACTGTCGGATCAAGTGCAACCAAGTCACGTATGGCCTCCTTCTTCGGACGCGTGAATTATTCTTTTAAAGACCGTTATTTATTGACTGCTACACTGCGTGCCGACGGTTCTTCCAACTTTGCCGAAGGAAACCGTTGGGGATATTTCCCTTCTGTTGCCGCCGGATGGAGATTCACTGAAGAAGAATTTTTACAGCCACTGACCAAAGTACTGTCAAATGGTAAATTACGTTTGAGCTATGGTGAAACTGGTAATGCAAATGTAGGGGATAAAGCATACAGCTACTATAAAGTTGGTAATAACAATTTCTTTGGCGGTAGTGCTATCAACGGCGTTTATCTGGACCAGATGGGAAACAATGAACTTACCTGGGAGACCACACGCGAATGGAACCTCGGTCTGGATCTGGGCTTCCTGAACGGACGTATCAATGTAACAGCAGAATACTTCCATAAAGTAATATCAGACCTGTTGAACGAACGTACCTTGCTTTCTTATAACGAAGTTAACAAAATCATTGCGAATGTTGGAAAAACACAGAGCCAGGGTTTTGAACTGACAGTTAACACGACTAATATCCGTAACAAAGATTTTGAATGGACTTCAGACCTGACATTCTCGTTGTATCGTGACAAATGGAAAGAACGAGATCCGAATTGGAAACCCAGTGCATACAGTGAATACAACGGTTATATCCGTTCTTATGCCGGCTATTTGTCAGATGGTTTGGTACAACCGGGTGAAACAATAGATCATATGCCTGGCGCACTTCCCGGACAGGTAAAAATTAAAGATATCAACGGATATGTCTATAATGAAGATGGTTCCATCAAGGTCGATGAACACGGTATTCCGATGAAAACCGGTAAACCTGACGGTAAATTGGATGATGCCGACAAAGTGATCTATGGCTCTGCCGACCCCGGTTATCTGTTCGGCTTCAACAACACATTCCGTTACAAGAATTTCGACCTGAATGTATATTTCTACGGCCAGTTTAATAAACTATCTGCCGGTAGCTATAAGAAAACCTGGATCAGCAATAACGTCAACGACTTGCGCCGCGGTTACAATCAGCCGGTTTCCGTAAGCGATATATGGAGCTCTACGAACCCGAACGGTACGCTGCCCGGTTATTTCCAAACGGAAAGTGCATACGGTACAGGCGACTATTATTACGAAAAGACCTGGTTTATCCGCTGCCGTAACATTACCTTAGGTTATAATATACCGATCAAGACCAGCAAGCATATCTTGTCCAATGTACGCGTATATTTCGATGTGAACAACCCGTTCGTCATCACTCCGTACACAGGTCTTGACCCGGAAACAGATATTTCAAGCGCGGAAAGTACTCCTTCCAGCCTGCAATGGGCTTATCCGAATGTACGTACTTATAGCTTTGGTTTGGATATTACATTCTAATTTATTAATCGATAAAAGAAGATATTAGATCATGAAGAAATTATTATATACATTAATGTGCTGCTGCGCATTAAGCTCATGTACCGACCTGGAACCGGAAAGATATGATGCCATCAATCCCGGATTTTTCCCGAAAACAGAGAAGGATGCGGAAGCATTGGTTACAGGTGGAGTTTATGCTCCTTTCCGTTGTGATAATTATAGCGGTATATTTAACGTTGCTTCCGGTGTACAGATCATCGGTGATATGTCGACGGATATAGCCGTTTGCTGCTGGGTTAATGATGCATGGATCCCGTTGACCAGCCATAACTGGACGCCCAATCATCAATATTCAACGATCAACTACACCAACTATGCAAAATACCTGGGGACTATGACGTTGACCCTGGAACGTATTTCCGGTGTGGAAATGGCTGATGACGTAAAGGCACGCATGAATGCCGAGATACACATGGGGCGTGGTTGGCTAGCCTTCTTATTATATGATTTTTATGGGCCAATCCCCATTCCTACATTAGATCAGCTGAATAATCCGCTGGCAGAAGAGATCATACCGCGTGCTACCCAGGAAGAAATGACTACGTTTATCGAAACAGAATTGAAAGCTGCATTGGAAGGTCTTCCTACCCGTGCCTCTTCTTTCGGACGTTTCGACAAAGGTTTGGCATATACCGTTCTGATGAAATTCTATATGCATGAAAAGAACTGGGCAAAAGCGGTTGAATGTGGTCGTGAACTGATGAAAGCAGATTATGGATATGGTCTGATGGATACGTACCAGTCTATCTTCACACTGGAAAATGAACAGAACAAAGAAATCATTTTTGCCTGTACGGAAGAAAGAGGAACTCAGTTGGAATTATGGCACGATCACTGCCTGCCGGGCAACTATCCTTGCAAAAACAACTCTATCCAACGCTGGGACGGTTTCAAAGTTCCCTGGCCGTTCTATCGCACATTCGATAAAAAAGACGATCGCCTCTCCGTACTGGTTGGTGAATACGTTGGAAACGATGGTGTATTGTTCAATGAAGAATCCGATATTATCAAGCACGGTAATACCTATTCGGGAGCCGTACCGGTTAAGTATGCAGAAGACCCCGAGTCAACCGGCGATGGTAGCCAGATCGACTGGATCGTTTATCGGTATGCCGACGTATTGACATTATTGTCGGAAGCGATTGTCCGTAATAATAATACAGTTAGCCAGGAAGCACTGGATTTACTGAACCAGGTTCGCGTACGTGCTAAACTGAATGCATATACCATGGGCGATGTGAAAGGTACAGACGATTTCCTGGATAAAGTTCTTCAGGAAAGAGGATATGAACTATGGTGGGAAGGCGTACGTCGTTCCGACCTGATCCGCCACGGTAAGTTTATCCAGAACGCGATAGACAGAGGATCCACGACTACCAAACCGGAGTTTGTATTGTTCCCGCTGCCACAAGCAGTAATCAATGAAGGCAAAGGAATTATTATACAAAACGCTGGATATTAATTCGTTTTTTAATGATTTAAATATATATTTGCATTGTGAGAAAGGGCCGCTTTAATTGCGGCCTTTTTTCTCTCTGCTAACAACTAAATATCATGAACTATAAACACTTATTCAGCACTTTGTGTGCATGTTTTCTCCTGCTAGGAGCTACGCAGGTAATACAGGCACAAGATTATCCAGCCAATCCGCTGGAAAAAGAAGGTTACCGCCTGATCTTCCACGATGAATTTGAAGGGAATGAAATTGATAAAAGTAAATGGATTCCGGAATATTTGCCCTCCTGGCCCAAAGACAGGAGTATCTGTACACCTACTTATGAGATGAAAGACGGAGTTATCAAACTCATTATTGATAAAAACTCAAAGAATGAATTCGATAAAAGCATGTATATCTCCGGGTTTATGAGTGCCAGCCGTACAGGGCTTCACCATTATGACCCTAAAAAGAAAGCACTGCACGAGATAAAGACAGAAGCCACTCAGATCAATCAATATGGTTACTATGAAATGCGTGCAAAGATGCAAAACGGAGGAGGTGTACATTGTGCCTGGTGGCTGATCGGCTTCGAGGATGATCCGAACCAAAGCTGCGAGATCGATATTTTCGAGATCTTGGGGACAGATGTGAATAAGATATGGGCAACAGTGCATAGCTGGAAAGACTCTACGATCCAGTATCATACAGAGCATCCCTGGTTTGCCAACAAAAAGTTGGCAGAAGAATTTCATATATATGGATTTGACTGGACACCGGAAGGGGTTGCTGTCTACGTCGACGGCATACAGGTGATGAAGCATAAAGCAGCTATAACATATCCACTTATCCAGATCATCTCTTTTTATGATAACCGAAAAGCGAAAAATGGCTGGACCGGCACCTATGATCCATCCATTCCTTACCCCAAAAGTTTTGATATCGATTATATCCGCATGTATAAAAAGATTCCGGATGGCTATAAGGCCGTTCCTGCCAATGAACTGCGCATAACCTCCATTGAACCGGCCCGTATGGAAGTTACGGAAGGAAAAGCCGTATTGCGGAATATCGACGGGCATATCACTCGTGAACTCCTATATACACCATCTTATGTGAATGTTCATTATAACGACGGAACTGTCACTCAACAGTTTGTTGAATGGGAAGCGCTGAGTGATGAAGCATTCAGCCGGATTCAAAAAGCCGGGACTGTCATTGTCGACGGTAAAATAACCGGTCTATCCGACACTCTGTTAAAAGGGGAAAAGGCAACATTGATCATTACAACCAAATAAAAACAAATACTTATGAAACATATAGCGATTATCTTTTTTTCCATCAGCATGTTGTTAAACCTGGGAACGGGATGTACCTCGGAAAAACAACACCTCACATTCCGTGGTATATATGCCGATGATCCGGCCGGAACAGAAGGTTTACATAATCCGGAACGTGGTTTCCGCTTAGAAGTGGCATTGGATGTCACAGAAAAGAATTATGTATGGGCTCCCGATAAATATCCCGATATCACATCCTATCTGGAAGAAGAAGCAGAGAAGTATGCTTCTGATAGTATATCCCTGGTGCAGACCTATTTCTATCTGACAGGAGCAGTCGGAAAAGCGTTGACAGCTGACGATTTTAATACGATGGATATCTTTTTCGATAAACTGCGTGAACTCGGGATGAAAGCCGTTTTACGTTTTGCCTACGAAACTCAATTCATGGGACGCGCGGCTACCGGACCGACTTTGGATGATATCATCCGTCACACAGAACAACTCAAACCATTTCTGGCAAAGAATAAAGATGTCATCCAGGTCGTACAGGCCGGCATGATAGGTGCATGGGGCGAATGGCATAGTTCATTCCATGGACTGGAAAGATCAGACGAGACCAAACGTACCATTCTACAACATATTTGCCGGATGACACCCGAAGGACGTTATATCCAGATCCGTGTACCGGAATATAAGAATCTATTAGATCCCTCCTCCGATGATTATAAACGTACTTCTTTTCACGATGATTTTATTGTCATTAAGAAACATCTTTGGGATGGAGGAATGTCGGAAGGAACACCGGCATACGAACAGATCATGCGTGAATCGGCGTATCTTCCGGTCGATGGAGAATTGCCTTGGGGTACATGGAGTATGAATGAAGATCCGGACAGCCCGGAAGCCGGCTGGATAATTGACGGACTTCAAACGGCAAAGCGTCTTTTCCTGCAACACTATACCTCACTGAGTGCTATTCATAATTATAAGGAGAAGAACACCAAAGACAAATATTCCATGAAATACTGGAAGGAAACACCTGTCACGGAAGCTTTCCTGAAAGAGAATAAAATGCCTGTTTCAAATGGTTATTTTAATACTAAAGATAAAAAGATTGCTGAACGTAATGTTTTCGATTATATCCGGGATCACCTGGGGTATCGGATTGAGTTACAAGATTTAACGATATCACCCGCCACTGATAAAAACGATAAAGAAATAGAACTCTCGTTGATCAACCGTGGTTTTTCCACACTGTTTAACGAACATCCTGTTTATTTCGTACTGATAGACAATGAAGGAAACATTGTCCATACCGAATTAACTGATGCCAACGTAAACGAATGGCAACCTTACAACCCGGATGATACGCTTTGTACTCCGTTGATCCATAAAATCAAAACGAATATGCATATACCGGAAACCGTCATCCCCGGAAATTATCGGTTAGGCCTATGGATTCCGGATGGGGCTGATCGTTTGAAGAAAAACGCCCGCTATGCAATTCGTTGTGCCAATGGCGATGTGGAATGGCGGGTCTCCGAAGACAATCAATATGGTATAAATATTTTGACAACATTAACAATCTGATAAAATGAAAATAATTAATATTCTGTTGCTATTATGCTTTTCAGCAGTGATACAAGCAAGCCCGATAGACGGGTTATTAGAGCGTATTGACAAGGGAGCTTCCCGTAAGTTTGTCATCGAACAGATCAAATCGCCCACCGACTTTTTTGAACTGGATCAGAAAGGAGATAAAGTCGTTATCCGCGGTAATAATTATGTCAGTATTGCAACCGGAATAAACTGGTATCTAAAATATTATGCAGGCATTCATCTCTCTTGGAACGGAATGCAGGCTACGCTTCCGGAAGTCCTTCCTGCCGTAACAAAAAAAGAACGACATGAAACAGGCCTGAAACTACGTTATGACTTGAACTACTGTACATTTTCTTATACAATGGCATTCTGGGACTGGGATCGCTGGGAGAAAGAGATCGACTGGATGGCTTTGCATGGTATCAATCTGCCATTAGCCATGACAGGGGTGGAAAGTGTCTGGTATAACGTTTTGAAAAAGTTGGGCTACAACAAGGAGGAGATCAACGAATTTATCTCCGGTCCCGGTTTTATGGCCTGGTGGCTGATGAATAACCTGGAAGGCTGGGGAGGTCCTAATCCTGACAGTTGGTATCAGCAACAGACCGTTTTGCAAAAGAAGATACTGAAACGTATGCGTGAATACGGTATCGAACCTGTATTGCCGGGATATTCCGGCATGGTTCCTCACAATGCCAAAGAAAAGCTGGGACTGAATGTTTCCGACCCGGGCTTATGGTGCGGTTATCGCCGTCCGGCTTTCCTTCAGCCTACCGATCCCCGCTTTCAGGAGATAGCTTCCCTTTATTACAAAGAGATGGAGAAATTGTTTGGCAAAGCCAATTATTACAGTATGGACCCGTTCCATGAAGGAGGTAACGTTGCCGGAGTCGATCTGGATGCTGCCGGCAAAGCAATTATGTCTGCCATGAAGAAGGTAAATCCGAAAGCCGTTTGGGTAGCCCAGGCGTGGCAGGCCAATCCTCGTTCAAAGATGATTGAGAATTTGAAGGCCGGAGATATGATCGTCCTCGATTTGTTTGCAGAAAGCCGCCCGCAGTGGGGAGACACCGAGTCGACCTGGTACCGTAAAAGCGGTTTTGGACAACACGACTGGATCTATTGTATGCTGCTGAATTATGGCGGTAATGTTGGTCTGCATGGAAAGATGGCGCATGTAATCGATGAATTCTATAAGGCAAAAGAAAGTCCTTTCGGTAAAACGTTATGTGGCGTCGGTATGACGATGGAGGGTAGTGAAAACAATCCGGTCATGTTTGAGTTATTAACCGAACTCCCCTGGAGAGAACAACGGTTCGATAAAGAGGAATGGCTGACAAACTACGTTCATGCCCGTTACGGTTCTGAAAATAAAACGGTGGAAGAAGCCTGGACGCTACTCAGTAAATCGATCTACAACTGTCCTCCTCAATCCGTTCAGCAGGGAACACATGAATCTATCTTTTGTGCACGTCCGTCGGAAAATGTTTATCAGGCCTCCAGTTGGTCGGAAATGTCTGATTATTACAATCCCCAGGATGTTATCCGTGCTGCTCGTCTGATGGTATCGGTAGCCGATCAGTATAAAGGGAATAATAACTTTGAATATGATCTGGTTGATATTGTTCGCCAAGCCATTACAGAAAGGGGCCGTCTGTTATACAAAGCCGTGATGGCCGCTTATACATCAGGAGATAAGACACTCTTTGAAATGGCCTCCCGGCATTTCCTGCAACTGATCCTTTTGCAGGATGAATTATTAGGAACACGCCGTGAGTTTATGGTAGGAAATTGGATTGACCAGGCTCGTAATCTGGGAAAGACTCCTGAAGAAAAAGCCTTATATGAGTGGAACGCACGTGTACAGATTACCACCTGGGGCAACCGTCAGGCCGCTGACGAAGGAGGTCTGAGAGATTATGCCCACAAGGAATGGAACGGGATACTAAAAGATTTCTACTACATGCGATGGAAAGCCTATTTCGACAATCTTACCCTGAAGATGAATGGGAAAAATCCAGAAGAAATAGATTTTTATGCATTGGAAGAACCTTGGACAAAAGAGACGGATCCGTATCCGTTCGAGCCAAAAAGTGATTGTATTTCTACGGTAAAACGTATATTTGCAGATATTTTCAACTGAACACTACAAATATGAATAACCTAAAGATCTGTATCTTATTGTTTTTATCCCTTTTAATGGGATTTCCTTGCTTTGCAGGGAATAAATACGAATCAAAAATAGCCTCTCTAGCCAATGAAAAATGGTGGGGGGGGATGGTCGGATTAGGCTCGCGTATGCCTTTTGAAGGAGACTTGCGCTTATATGACCTGTCCTCCGAAAATTTGAATAACCAGAATGTACCTCTTCTTGTATCGTCAGAAGGTCGATATATATGGAGTGATAAGCCTTTCTCTTTTAAAATAGAGAATGGAGAATTACGTATTTTTTCAGATTATGAAAATATGGAACCGGTTCTGGCAGGAAGTACATTAAAAGATGCCTATATCGCTGCTTCTGTAAAACATTTTCCTTCTTCCGGTCAACTACCTGATCCCTTATTTTTTTCAATGCCGCAATATAATACATGGATTGAACTAATGTATAACCAAAATCAGGAAGACATTTTGAAGTATGCTGATAACATTCTGAAGAACAACTTCCCGGTAGGTGTTTTTATGGTTGACGACAATTGGCAAAGATATTACGGCAACTTTGATTTCAAATCGGAGCGTTTCCCTGATCCTAAAGGGATGATTGACCAGCTACACAAAGACGGATTCCGTATTATGTTATGGATTTGTCCATTCGTCAGTCCGGATAGTCCGGAATTTCGCGAATTGCAACAAAAAGGGTATTTGATCAAACAAAAGGGGACTAACCAGGCAGCAATCATCCCTTGGTGGAATGGATATAGCGCATGTTACGATCTTAGTAATCCCGCAGCAGCAGCCCATCTGAAACAACAATTACGGAAAACACAAGAAATGTACGGAGTAGATGGTTTCAAGTTTGATGCGGGAGATATCGGACATTATAACGATCCGAACCTGGAGTTCTATGATAAATCGGCAACATCGGTCGACATGTGCGAATATTGGGCAAAGATTGGTCTGGACTTTCCTTTCAACGAATACCGTGCCGGATGGAAAATGGGAGGACAACCTTTGGTTCAACGTTTGGGTGATAAAGATTACTCATGGAATGCTATCGGATTATTGATCCCGGATATGATTGCAGCAGGATTGGTTGGATATGCTTATGCCTGTCCGGATATGATCGGCGGCGGTCAGTTCGGCTCTTTTCTGGGTGTAGATCAGACAAAACTGGATCAGGAACTGATTGTTCGTTCCTGCCAGGTACATGCCTTAATGCCAATGATGCAGTTTTCAGTAGCTCCATGGCGTATTTTGGATGAAAAACATTTAGCAATTTGCCGTGATTATGCGCATTTACATGAAAAGATGGGAACTTATATTCTGGAACTGGCCCATCATTCGGCAAAAACCGGAGAACCGATTATACGTCATATGGAATACGAATTTCCTCATCAGGGCTTCACGAATTGTAAAGACCAGTTCATGTTAGGCGACAAATATCTTGTCGCACCGATCCTGACAAAGGAGCATACACGAAAAGTAATGCTACCTAAAGGACAATGGAAAGATGACACAGGCAAGAAATTCCGGGGACCAAAAACAATAGAAATAGAGGCTCCATTGGAGAGATTACCTTGGTTTGAGAAGATCAAATAGGGAATAAAAGGGCTCTGCAATATCTGTTTTTATGGAATACAGAGCCCTCTTTAATTAACTCCTAACGATTTAATGTTAGCCTAAACACATTGCAAGTTATAGTATATTGTGATTGAGAATTATTTCATTTCAACTACAATCATCACCGGAAAATGGTCCGAAGGAGTTCGTGCTGTGTATTTCTGCATAGAAACCTCTTTGGGGAAATTCCCATTTTGTTCTTTTTGTGTACTTTCCTCTGTCTTTGAGCGATAGGTATCAGTAAGAACCCCATACTTCTTCACATTAAATTCTTTTGTAAGAAAAAGATGATCTATACGGCTGTCTGTTTTTCTATCTGTGTGAAAACCATTGAACGTTCCATTCAGAACATAACGGAAATCAGCTATTTGATAGGAATCTCTCATTATACCGGAATTACTCAATAACAGATAAGATTCGTTATTCTGATCCACATTAAAATCACCCGTAAGAATAGCTGGTAGTTTTTCAGGAAACTCCTGTACTTTCTTCAATATAAGTTTAGCACTTTCTGCACGCGCCTGTACACCTATATGATCCATATGCAGATTAAAGAACAGGAAAATAAAACCAGTTTCTTTATCACGGAATTTACCCCAGGTACAAATGCGGGGAAGAACAGCATCCCAACCTTTATTTGGTCTATCGGTTATTGTGGACAACCAGAAATCACCATGATCGAGCACCTCAAATTTAGCCGTACGATAAAATATTGCAGAATGTTCACCGAGATGTTTACCATCATCACGGCCTACACCAATGTAATCATATTCAGGCATTACGTTTTTAAGATCCTGTAACTGATTGTACTTACCTTCCTGGGTTCCGAAAATATCAAAACCATGAAATTGCACCAGCAGGGCAATATATGGGTAACGTTGTCCCCAACCATTTCCATTCGTCGAGTCACCTGCATTCGCATTTCGCAAATTATATGTGGCTACTACCATTGACTCTGCATGTAACGCAAATATAGAGCAGAGAACAAATAATAAAGAATAAATTAATTTCTTCATGCTAATTCTTTTTATTGTATAACTTAAAAAAATCCAGTCAAAGGCTCAAAATTCAGCTTCAATCATAATCGGAAAATGATCAGAAGGGAAACGACCATATTGAAACTCATTTAAAGTTCCATACTTATTCACCTGAATATTTCGGGTAATAAAGATATAGTCGATCCGATTTTTCATAGGGGCATTCAAATTAAATTGATTTGTCGTACCTACCGTCCCGTAAGGAGATGTTTTGGAAACCACCCGTGAATCCAGCAATAAGCCATCGGTTTTCAATATCTTTATGGGCTCGGAATCTGGTGTACCATTAAAATCACCCACACAGATAGCCGGAATATTCCCCGCTATCTTTTTAATATTAGCCAACATAATTAATGCAGATTCACGACGGGCAACTTTCCCTATATGGTCAAAATGTACACTGAAGAAATAGAACTCTTTGTCAGAAACCTTATCTTTCAATTTCGCCCATGAGCAGACTCTCCTACACTGTGCATCCCAACCTAAAGAGGGGTTATCCTGTGTTTCCGACAACCAGTAGTTTCCTGAATCTAACAAATTAAACCGATCTTTTTTAAATAAAACTGCAGCATGCTCGCCACCTTCTTTACCATCATCCCGGCCTACACCTACATAAGTATACATACCGTCTTTCACTAATTCTTTCACTTGATGGATCAGTCCTTCCTGAATTCCCCAGACATCAAAATCATGAAACTGAACCAAAGAGACTACCATATCTTTCCTATGTTCCCATGAATTTTCTTTATCACCTTCATTATCGTAACGCAAATTGAAACTTCCTACGTTCAATTTACACTTCTGTTGCCCAGCCATTTCTGAACAGAGACAGAACAATGTAACAAACAGTATAATTAAATTTTTCATCAATAGTAGCATCTAATTACCAACCTGGATTTTGTCCTAAATTATTATTTTTTTGAATAGCCGAAGCCGGAATCGGATAATAATACTGACGGTCATTATCATACCAGATCCTAGGATCATTATCGGACCATGTCAAATTGCCATGTGTTCCTTGAGTCAGGCCTTGTTGTGTATCATCCCCGACAGAAATAGGAGTACAGCTGGCTGGCAGATTTTCAGGTTTATTGCCGATATAGAATATGACATCCATCGTACCGTCATGATCAAGATCTATTTGTTCATTCAATTTTGAAACATAAATACCAGTCCAACGCATAGTCATTAATTTTCCAAGTTTCCATCGTTTTATGTCAGAGAAACGGAAGCCTTCCAACGCTAATTCAACAGAACGCTCTCTACGTACCTCCAAAATAACCGGGTCTGAAATATTCGGGAAATAATTACTCTGAAGATATGAATCCACTTTCACAGGTTTCGCATTCAACCCGCCGGTAATACCAGCACGGGCTCGTAAAGCCCCAATCGTATTTGCCCAATCCTGATCACTCAATGTGCCCAGTTCTGCTTTTGCCTCTGCATAGTTTAGTAACACTTCCGCATAACGGAACAGAGGTATAGCATTCGTATTCAATGCTCCTGCATCATAATGAGTTGCATCCAACACATATTTGACAGGTTGATAACCAGTGAATGTATAACCATTAAAATTCGGTGCAGCGAACTTCCCGTCCCTCTTATAACCAGGAGTACGGATGGTTTGTGACAAACGCATATCCCGGTCCTGACATTCCTCATAAAACTGCATCGTTTCATACCCCGGACGATCCGTAAACGGCGTACCATCTATATTTAAAAAGGTATTGACAAACGTACGGATAATACTAAAACGAGAACCATATGTCCCTGATGTCCACCACCAATTGGCATCGCCCAGCTTTCCCAATGTGATGTCACAGCAACTGGCTAGCATTACCTCACTCGTTATCGGTGTATCGCTTATAAATAAGGCACGCATCGAACCTTCTGTACCTGCACCGGTATATAAGGAATGTCCCGACTCTTTCATGACAACCTCAGCTGCATTCACTGCTTCCTGAAACCATTTATTAGATGTGTCTGTCAAGCCAAGCTCCGTATGGTATTTACGAAAAGATCCCTCGAACAGACAAATACGGGATTTTAAGGCATAAGCAACCCATTTTGTCACTAGCGATCCGGTTTCATCACCGGTACGGCTGATATGCTCACAGGCGAAATCTAAATCCTCCAACACTTTATCCATTACCAACGTTCGTGAATCGCGGCCACTATACAATTTTTCGTCATCAATCCCTAAAGGTCTGTCTACCCAAGGAACATCCCCAAAACGAAGCACTTTCTCATAATAAAAATAAGCACGAAAGAAACGAGCTAAACCTATATAGTTATTACGTATGGATTCTTCCACTTGCTCACTTACGCAGTTTTCTATAAAATAATTCAGATTACGTAATTCATCCCAATCGTCGGATGCCCATCCGGTAGCGACCTCTGCCGAATAAGCCCCTTCTCTCAAAAAGGAATCGAAACTGGTTACCGCGCCATAATCGCACATCGCATCTTTTCTATATCCATTACTAATAGAAGGTAAAATGTCATAAAAGGAATAGGAATAAGTTTCCAGCCCTTTAGGATTATTAAATATAGTTTCCTTGTCTACTTCCGACTTCGGAGTCTCGTCCATTGAACAAGCACTTAACAACAAGCAAGCTGATATTAAAGAATATATTAGTTTTTTCATGTCTCAATATTTAAAATGTTACTGATATACCTAAACTTATACTTCTCATCTGAGGATAACTGTTACCATCACCGCTACCTCGTTTTCCGTTCAGGCCTGATTTCATATCGGCATCTGTCAGATCAGGATCGGAACCATAAATATTTGTCACATCCAAATCACGGGTATGTTTGTACAACGGTGACCAACACCACAAGTTTTCAGCCGAAATATAAACTCGTGCATTTTGCATCATAATCTTTGAAATCAATTGTTTCGGCAGCGTATAGCCAAACTGCAGGTTCTTCAAGCGGATATAAGCGACATTCTGCAAATAACGGGTTTGTTTCGTATCTCTAATAGAAGTATTATAACCGGCATAACGTGGCAAATAAGCACCTTGATTATCCTCTGTCCAATAATTATCAACATGCCATGTCGGCAAATTATTATAAGGGCGATTGTATTGTCCCCAGAAAATACATTCCGAACTAGGATACCAATCCTGCTTTCCCACTCCCTGGAAGAATGCAGATATAAAGAAATTATTCCAGTCGGCACCCAGATTAATACTATAAGCAAAACGAGGCAAACTATTCCCTATTACTTTTAAATCACCATGATCATCCACCCGGTTCGTTCCATAATCAATTGCATGGTTGCCATCCTGGTCTTTCAACTTCACATCACCCGGATACCAGATATTCTTAGAGGAAGATTTTATCAATTTCTGAGAGGCATGGCTATCAATATCTGCCTGATCTTTAAATAAACCTTCGGTCTCATATCCCCAAATTTCACCAACACGCATTCCTTCGTAATAATCATCCAAATACTTATTTTCATTATTATAACGATCTATGGTGGAAATATAATCTGACAAGGTTCCTTTGATTTCATAATTAAACGGTTTGTTTGCCAACTCAAAATGATCGCGCCATGTTAACGTAATTTCCCAACCTTTCGTTGTCATATCCGCATAATTCCCTTTCGGAGAAGAAGCTCCAAATATTTCAGGAAGAGTTTTACCGACGGTATACATATCCGTGGTCTTACGGATGTAGTAATCTCCGGAGAAGCGAAGTTGTCCGTTTAGCATACCAAAATCAAGTCCGACATCGGTTGTTGTTGCCGTTTCCCAGGTTAGGCCATTCGGCATAACTGCCGGGGCACTGGTATATTTATTCAACGCTCCGTTTAATACCCGGTCGGAAGTTTTAATACTTAACAGTTCCAGGAAGCTATACGGAGCAACGTTTCCATTCCCCAGTGACCCATAAGATGCACGTACTTTAATATCTGAGAAAATACGTTCATTTACCTTCCAGAACGGTTCCTCAGAAATCCTCCAACCCGCAGAAACGGAAGGGAAAAATGCCCATTGTTGATTTATTGGGAATTTGGAGGAGCCATCATAACGTCCGTTTACTTCCAATAAATACCGATCTTTAAACGCATAATTCAAGCGGAAGAATCCGCCGGCAACCTGCCAACGGGTAAATTTCCCGGAAGTGGTAATTGCATCTCCCAAGGCTAAGTTGATATTCTCCGTATCATCCAATAACAATCCATTACGTTGAACATCCAGACTCTTATATTTAGATTGTTCATAATTATAACCAACCATTCCTTTGAAGTAATGTGCATCTGCAAACGTATTCTCATAATCTGCATAAATATTTGTAGCTATATAATCGGTGAGACTGGTTGTTTCTTTCAAATCATTATATTTCTCACTCAACAACAAAGTTTCGCCATCCACCTTACTGTAAGGTACCGGTACACGACGCTGTGTTTTATTATTATCCGTATTCCGGAATGTGAAATCCCCTCTTACATGTAATTTATTATTCAGGAGTGATGCCGTAAAATTCGTTGTATTCCTTAATACCTTATTATTCGTATCAATACCATTCTTTCCGTAAATAAAGTCACCGACGGTATAAGCTGCCGCGAAAGTCAAACTGCCATCAGGATTGAAAATAGGCTCGCAAGGATGCCCCTCATCAGAGATGTTGCGCCATATAGAGCCACCTTCACCCACGTTCATCGGATTATGATAATCCATATTGGAAAATTCCATATTATTCTCAACCTTCAACCAGTCAAACAATTGAATTGAGCCTTTCGCACGCAGGTTCATAGTTTTATAGTCATCCGTATTATATCGAAATAAACCATCATATCCGTAAAAACGGCCGGAAATATAATAATTCAGTTTGCCGTTGCTCCCACTTAATGATATGTTATGATCCTGTGCAAACGTATTTTTTTTATACAAAGCATTATAGTAATCTGCGTTACCATAATAAACGTATTTGCCGTTGGCATCTCTTTCCACCTCCGATGTAATTCCCTGTTCTTTCCGTAGCCTGAAGTCTTCCAGCCAACCAAGGGAGAAGTCCTGAGTCTTATTTATATTTTTAGGATCTGCCGAATAATTATTCCAGGCATGGTATGCTTCATAGAAAAGACTGGCATATTCATATCCGTCGGTAACTACATCCGGTACGGTAGCAGGACTTTGTAAAGAAAAATTACCAGTATATGAAATAGACGTTTTATCCTTAGCCGGTTCTTTAGTCGTAATCAGCACAACACCAAATGTACCCCTGGCACCGTAAATAGCAGCAGAGGCCGCATCTTTCAGGACAGAGACACTGGCTATATCGTTGGGATTTAACATAGACGGATCTCCCTCAACACCATCAATCAGAACCAAGGCATCGCCTCCCTGGCCAATAGAAGTCGTTCCACGCACATTATAACTGGCCGTACGAGTCGGTTTACCGTCTGTGAGTTGGATGTTTAGATTCGGAATAGATCCTTGTAACATTTGAGTAGCATTCGATACAGAGCGATTCTCAAATACTTCGCTTGTAACTTGTTCCACTGCTCCTGTCAGATTCAGTTTCTTCTGCGTACCGTAACCTACTACTACTACCTCATCCAGTTTTTGCATATCCTCATGAATAGCAATAACCAGATTATTCTTATTCTCCACCGATATTTCCTGAGATACATAGCCAATATATGAGACTTGTAAAATCGCATCAGGGGCTACCTCTATGGAGAATTTACCGTCAATATCCGTTATTGTTCCGTTCGTCGAACCTTTCACCACCACATTTACACCAATTACCGGTTCACCTGAAGCATCACAAATCTTTCCGGTGACTTTACGAGTCTGCTGCTGAGTTTTATTTCTAGAGATTGCAGTTGTCGTTAATACTATATGTCGGTCTTTAATAGTATACTTCAAATCCACTTTAGATGTAATAGCATCCAGGATATCCCGAATGTCGGCATCTTTCTTGGTAATTGAGATCTTCTCATTCTTATTTATCTCTTCCAGATTATAGAAAAACAGGTATTCGGATTGTTTTTCTATTTGTTTCAGTACATTCTCCAACGTTTCATTCTTTGCAGAAACTGTTAGTTTTGCAGTCTGTGCATAAGTTGCGGCAAAAACTTGAGACAGACAAACAGTTAGCATTAGCACGGTTAACTTCATAATGTTTATAGCTCTTTTCGGTTTTACAAAAGCAACTATACGTTGATTATTCATACTCTAATAGTTTTAAGATTAAACACTTTTTCCACGGCAATGGAAGTTTAATTGAATCACACCCTTTAGAAGATAGTATCCGGCAAGATATTTTTCTCCACTTCTTACTTTTTACGTTATCCACTCATACATTACATTTTTAAAGGTTAACTAATCCATATCGCTCATTCCGAAATCGTAACATGTCTTTTATCAATCTTGTATTTGATAGGTACGGACAGGTTAATAACTTCCATGATATCCTTTATACTTTCCCCACGATAGAATGTACCGGTAAAGGTACGTTTGTTCAAGTCTTTCGATTGAATAGTGAATTGTGCACCATACACATGGCTCAACCGATCGAGAATAGATTCCAATGTTTGTTCGGAAAAATAATAATAACCGGTTATCCAGGATGTATATTGCTGGGCATCAACCCGGTTCAAAGAAATACTTTTTCTATTCCGGTTATAAACAAACTGCTGGTTTGGCTGTAAGATCGCCTGCCTGTCGATACCCAAAGTCGTCAACCGGACAGACCCTTCCAATAAAGTCGTTACAACCAGCGAATCCAACGGATAAGCCATTACGTTGAACTTGGTTCCGAGGGCTTCGATATCCTGTTCTTTTGTTTTTACGATGAAAGGTTTGTCTTTTTGTTTGGCTACATCAAAGTAGGCTTCCCCTTCCAGATAAACGATACGTTGTTTTTTACCAAAGTCCTTATCGTAATGGAATGTCGTTTTTGATCCTAGGCTGACCTGCGTACCGTCGGGTAACTCAACCACATCCGCTTCCAGCCCATCGCCTCCAATATATCTGGAATATAACCCATTATCAACATCTCTCGAAGAAAAGAAGAATACAGAACTGATAGCTACCGCAATCAAGGCCACGGCAACATAGCTACCGATTTGATACCAAAGTCTGAAGCTGCGGGATTGTGAATTTTCCTTTTTATTAAGTAAATTCAGCCAGCTCTCATCGATATTCAGGGCTTCTCCTAAAGAAGTACCGGCATCATACATGGCCTTGATCTCAAAGAATAGTTCCTTGTTGGAAGTACTCTCTTTCACCCAATCGTAAAAAAGCTCTGTTTCTTCTTTAGACAGATTGCCTTGTAAATAGCCTATAATTAACTCTGTATGTTCGTTTTCCATGATATCTCCTTTGTATAGTTACCCTTCGGTGACTTAGTCCTTTATGAACTTATAACGAATGGCAGCCCAAAAGTACTCACACAAAAACAAACTTTTTTTAAAATTAAATACGAACGATTGAAAATGAAGGCGAATGCGAATAGGATTTAAGTAAAGCCCTAGGCTCAAATCAAGGTAAAAAGATAAAAGAAAAGATGCGAACAATGCTTACGGAGATAAAGCAAAGACCTGTACAGCTGGTTCTCGACTGTGCGGACAGAGAGGCCCAACTGATTCGCAATCTCGGCCGCTTTCATCCCTTTCAGATAGGAAAGACGGAAAATCTCCTGATTCCTTTCGGGCAACTCGGCAACTTTCTTCATCAATAGATCCAGCAGGTCTTTCCGCATAAACAGTTCGTCGGACGACTCAAAATAGTCCAGTTCCTCCAGTTTGAGCTGGACGGCCCGGTGATCCAGAATTTCCTGCTCCATATTCGAACGGCGCAGGTGATCGATACAGGCATTGCGGACAGCAACGTAAAGAATACGTTTCAGATCGGCATCCGGAAGAAGGAAGACCTGTTTGTCCCAAAGCTTGAGAAAAACGTCGTGCACGATATCTTCCGCAAAGAAACCCGAGACGAACTTCCCCGCAAAGCGAAGCAGCATCGGAGCATATTCAAGATATATACGCTGGTAGCAGTTTGTCGTCTGATCTTTCACTTCCATCTTGCAAACATATAAAATATCAGGTATTATTCCACAACTTCGCCGGCTTTTAACGCATATTACCCGCTCAAAAATGTTCAGAAGCGGAAGAGCGCCCCTCCAAAGGCAACCTCAACAGTCCGGCAGATATTCCAGGATAGTAAGGCAGATATTTTCATTACACCGGCATCTCTTTTCAGATACCTGCCGATTTATTTTTCGTCCGACAGGAGTCGGACAGCTGTTCGACCTATGTAGGACAGCTGTCTGAGCCGGGTCGAACAGCTGTCTGACGATTGTCAAACAAATATTATATCGGCACTTAAGAGAAAATACAACGGCATCCGGAAATCCTTTCACCGGCAGAAAGGTAAATCCATCCCGGTAAGAGGCAACAGGAAGACAGCCGAAGTCATAAAACAGAAAAAGGGCACAAGCCAATCATGACCTGTGCCCCTTTTCCGTTTCTTTACTTTACAATAAAACTATGTACGGACGGTTCATCGAAAGTGATGGAGTCGATCGCACCCGTTTCGGTATTGAAATAGCGGATCGTATCCTTCTCCGTATTCTGGAGAGTTACTTTCCAGCCGTCGCCTTCCCGGTCGATCGACAGGATATCCGTTGTGTTGCTGCCGGGAGATACGGCCAGGCCGTCGGCACAATGAACGGTTTCGATATGATAGCGCCTTACATCGAGCGGGAATTTCTTCCCGTTGCAGGTGAAATTGGCAGTATGTTGCAACTCGTTGCTCTGCCAGTCGGTGTTCAAGAGATAGATCGTGCGGCGATCTTTATTATCCCAGACGGTGAAGCCGATGGAGGGGGCAGACTCGATCCAGCCGGCCTTCTGTTCACCTGCGACTGTTGCTTCGGCGATTTCACGCAGGGTGGCTTCATACTGATCCCGCAATGTATTTTCTGCCGGATAGGCATGAGCGGGGAAATAGATAATCTTTCCGTTTCCGAAGGTAAGCTCGGTTTTAGCCGTCAGTGTCCGATAGTTTTCTCCCAACATCTCACGGATAACGGCATCATTCGTAGGGAAGCTGACAGGCTGGTCCGGTTGAAGCTCCGCATTCAGGTGGGCGGCAGTCAGGACAAGCGTTCCGCCATCGAATACATAGTTGCGGATACGCAGGAAATCATTCTCATCAAAGCTGTTCCAGCCGAGAAAGACCATCGCTTTATACTTATTCATTACGTCCAGAGGAGCTTCCACCGGGAGTAGGTCGACCGTACCGTACGGAGTAGCGGTAAACCAACCTTCGGGACCGCAGGCATCCACCGTATTATCCGGATAGAAGACATTCAGGAGGTCGAAGCTTTCGGTCGCCTTGTTGAATGCCCACTTATCGCCTTTCTGCGACCACAGGCTGCCACGCCCGAACGACTTCCAGGCATCATTCCTTCCCTGGATAACGGCAATATTACTTTTCAGTTCACCCCGGCGGGTATGTGTCTCGATAAAATCGAGTACGCGATGCTGGGCATACAGATGCTCCTTACCCGACTTGGAATAACGGTCGTTGGCATATTCGTCCGTCCACAAGGCTTCCTCGGTATTTATGTGGGAAGAACCGTGCATGTAGGCAACGGCGAGCGACATATAAAGGCGAAGGGAATGTTTCGGGTCGGTAAACGGTCCGGAACCCCATTGCATGGCATGTAGCGAACCGTACTGCGGCTTGCTGTAAGCCCTTGAAGCGCCACGGAGGGAAGAAAGGATGATTTCTTCGGGGCCGTACATCTGTTCGGCTCCCAGCCAGTTGTACCCTGCCTGATACAGATAACGGAACAGGGAAGACGGGCCGGTATGGCGGGTGCTTTCACCTTTCGAATAGCGGAAGTTCTCAACCAGCTTGCGGGCTCCGTCGGCCATATCTTTCACACCCTGCGGATCGTAATGGATGAAAACGCCATGATCCGTGTAAATTGGACGGTGCTTGGCAAAGATACCGCCATAGGGACGGTTGCGGGCAGCCATATCGGAAAAGACTCCCTGGTAAAGGAAATGCTGCCAGTAGTAATAACCACCGTCATTCTCATGCGCCTGCTTCCCCCGAAACATGGGTGAGGCCAACGTTTCAAGGTCGGGATTGATACGCTTTGCGGCCAGGGTACGTCCCTCGACCTGCCACGCATACGGCATCTGAAGCTTATTCAACAAAGCGGTGTAATGACTGATGATCTTCAGATTGGCTACGCGGAAACCGCTCCACTGGTAAGAGGGACGGAACTGATACCAGTTACCGATACGGTTTGAAACATACCATTTAAAGAAATAATCGTACGGAGTATACTCCTTATCGATATGGATCTCGTCGCCCGAAGAAAGGTACACCTCATCGCGTCCCTTTTGAATGATCTGGCGGATGGTGGCTTCCGCCTTGCGGGAACCGTCGTCGAACGTCAGCGGCACGGCAGAGGCAATCCCATCAGCACAGAACTCCACGACATGCAAACCTGTTTCCTTCAGTTCTACCTCCTGGAATGAAGGGGTTACGGAGGCCGGAGCCTGTATCTTGAGTTTCACATCCGGTTTATTCGTTTCGAGCAGAACGCCGAAAGCGCTTCCGGCAGTGACATATTCGGGGACAGACACGATTTCATAATCGCGCGCACTCTCTTCTATAATCTCCAGCGAACGCAGTTCATAAGGATAAGCAGCCCGGTTGTCTTCTTTCAACAGAGTTAACTTCAGGTCGCCCTTTCCACTGACGGAAGCAGGCAGCAGGATATAGAAGTCGGCCACATCGGATGCCCGGTCGAAGATATTACCTTCGAAGACGGTCGTGCCGTTGTAATCCACTTTCCAACGCGGCCAGCTACGGGTAGCGAGGTTGCAACCGATCCAGTAATTGTAATCGTCCGGTTTATCGGCAAACTTCGTAAACGGAATGGAACAAACCGGTTTCTTGTTTTGCACCAGCCGGGGAGCTTCCACCCAGCATTCTCCGCTGAAATGTGTCCCGCCGATACGCAGAAAAGCACAAGCCACATTCTCCGGCAGGATAAACTTACCGGTGATATTCCGGAACCTGGATGTTCCTTCGGGGACACTGAGATAAAGGAGAGAGTCGGGACGGTCGTAGATATCATCCTTATAACGCCCCGGTTTCTTGTAGAACAGTTCGATAGCCACCCCGAAGTCGCCGCCGGGAGAGACCGACAGGTTCTGCTGTTTGACAACGGGCAGCGTAACGGTCAGTTCGCCGGCCTTCAATAGATCGCCCGACACACGGTAATAGGCATGACGTTCGAAGTTATTGTCTTCTCCCTTGAAATAAAGGGAATATTTATCCTTCTTTACATGAACGGAGTCGAGGTTATCGTCGATATAGAACTCGGAGCGGCGGAACATTTCCTCCCCCCTGTTCTGGAAAGGTGCCGGCATCTTCACGCCACCTACCACGCGGAGGAATTTCCGTGTCGGATAATCCGCCTGCTGGAACGAGACATTCTCGGTAAGGCTGTTGCCGGGAGTTAATAGATACACCTTCTCACCACCGGATGGGGTGAAAACAACGGTTCGTTTCTCTGTCTGCAAAGGGGTGGCCAGAAGAAGCGACACCGCAAAAATCTGACTGACCAGAAGGTAAAAGACTCTTTTCATAACTAATATTAAGATATATCTGTTAATAGACAGGTCAAATGTACGATTAATTTCCTTCTTTATGTACTTTTGTCTTTCCATTGAACGAGCGAAAGAAAAGAAAAATGATAGTTATCAGAGATACGGAATTATTGAAAGGAAAGAAACTGGCTGCCACCATCGGCTTCTTCGACGGCGTGCACCTGGGACACAGGTTCCTGATAAATGAACTGAAAGAGACCGCGAAAGCCCGCAATCTGCCTTCAGCAGTGATCACATTCCCGGAACATCCCCGCGCCGTATTGCATGCCGATTATCAGCCGAAGTTACTCAACTCTTTTGATGAGAAGCTGGAGCAGCTGGCCTCGACAGGGATCGATTATTGCATTGTTCTCGACTTCACCGTCGAACTGTCGCGCCTTACGGCACAGGAGTTTATCACTACCGTACTGGCCGACAAGCTGCATGTCGAAGTCCTGCTGATCGGCTACGACCACCGTTTCGGGCACGACCGGAAAGACGGGTTCGAACAGTATGTCACCTATGGGGCGGCTTGCGGCATGGATGTCGTCAAAGCATCCCCCTATGACGACGGACAGACGGCTGTCAGCTCTTCCGAGATACGCAAGTTGTTAACAGAGTGCCAGGTGGAAAAAGCTGATAAGTTACTCACTTATCCGTACCAGCTACGGGGAACGATCGTAAACGGCTACAAGGTAGGCCGCAAACTGGGATTTCCGACAGCCAACATACAGGTGGACGAACCGTTCAAGATCGTCCCCGGCATCGGAGTTTATGCCGTCCGGGTCTATCTGAAAGGGGAAAGATATAAAGGAATGCTTTATATCGGCGACCGTCCCACGCTCAACAATGGCAGCAATATCACACTGGAAGTGAATATACTGGACTTCTCCGGTGACATTTACAATAACGAAATAACCGTTGCGTTTATATATTATGTACGCGAGGATATCAAGTTCGGTTCGCTGGAAGAGTTGAAAGAGCAACTGGCCCGCGACCGGGAAACGGTTAACAAATTATTATCGGAATAAGATGGAACTTTACTACGAAGCAATAGATACATTAAAGGGAATGATTTCCCGCCCTTCCTTTAGCCGGGATGAAGCGGCAGTAGCTGATTATCTGCAACAGACCTGGCAGTCGGCGGGACATACGGTGCACCGCAAAGGCAACAACCTATGGATCGTCTCCCCGGGTTTCGACCTGAACAAGCCGACCCTGCTGCTCAACTCCCATATCGACACCGTCAAGCCGGCCTCCGGTTGGACGAAAGATCCTTTCAACCCCGAAGAGAGTGAAGACGAAAAACTGTATGGCCTCGGTAGTAACGATGCCGGTGCAAGCGTGGTTTCCCTCTACACAACTTTCACGCAGTTGATCGGGAAAGAGCAGGCTTATAACCTGATCTTCCTCGCTTCCTGTGAAGAGGAAGTATCCGGCAAGAACGGTCTCGAAAGTGCGCTGGCCGATCTCCCTCCGATCGCTTTCGCCATTGTCGGCGAACCTACCGGAATGCAACCCGCCGTAGCCGAAAAGGGATTGATGGTACTCGACTGCGTTTCTATCGGCAAAGCCGGACATGCGGCCCGCAACGAAGGGATCAACGCGATCAGCCTGGCGATGAAAGATATAGAATGGTTCCATACGTACCAGTTCCCGGAAAAGAGTGACTTCCTCGGCCCAGTGAAGATGAGCGTAACGATCATTCATGCCGGCACACAACATAATGTGGTGCCCGACCGTTGCGAATTTACCGTGGATATCCGCACGAATGAATTCTATCCCAACGAGAGACTGTTCGAACTGATCAAAGAGCAGGTCGGCTGCGAAGTGAAAGCCCGTAGCTTCCGCCTCAACTCGACACGGACAGCACTGGATCACCCGTTCGTCAAGCGGGCTGTGATGATGGGAAAAGAACCGTTCGGCTCGCCTACCCTGAGCGACCAGGCGCTTATGCCGTTCCCTTCCGTCAAGATCGGTCCGGGGAACTCCGCCCGCTCACATGCGGCAGACGAATATATCGGTTTAATGGAGATCAGGGAGGCGATCGATACGTATGTGCGGTTGCTGGACGGACTGAAACTATAAGTATATGCTGAAAAAGATACTGGGGACAATTGGAACACGCTATCTGATTGCCTTTCTGAACCTGATGCTTATTTTCATTAATGCCAAGGCGTTGGGGGTGGAAGGTGTCGGCCTGGTGGGTATCATCCTGGCTTCGATAAATATTGCCGTCGTATTCAACGGGGTCCTCTCGGGTAATACGATCGTGTATTTCATGAACCGTTATTCCATCCACACCATTTTGTTCCCGGCTTATGCGTGGCCCCTGATCGGATCGGGGCTGGCGTGCGCTTTTATGTTATTTTTCGGTTTATTCCCGGAAGAGTACCTGACAGACATATATGTACTGTCGCTGATATCTTCTTTCATTACGACCAATGCCCGTTTCCTTCTGGGTAAAGACAGGATCACAGGGTTCAACATTACCTATATGCTGCAAGGGGGATTGTTGTTCTTTATCCTTCTCTATTTCTACTACATAGCCGGGAAGCAGGAAGTTTCATCCTACATCTACGGATTATATATCGCTTACGGCATTGCCTTTGCCGGTAGCCTGGTCTTGCTTTTCCCCTACCTGATCAAAAGAGAGAACAAGCCGACAGACAAACCGTTCGTTTCCATCCTGAAAGAGATGTTCAGTTATGGCCTTTGGGGAAGTGCAGACAATATAGCCGAAGTGCTTACCACCCGGCTGAACTATTTCCTGATCCAACGTTTCGCCGGCTTGGGCAGTGTGGGATTGCTGGATGCCGGGACAAAGATATCGGAAAGCGTCTGGCATATCAGTCGGAGCGTCAGTTTCATCGAGTACAGCAGCGTGGCACAAACGACGGATGCCGATGTACAAAAAAGAACGACATTGCAGCTGTTCAAGCTCACTTTTTGTGCCATCGCGTCGGCAACCGTCTGTATTCTGTTTATCCCGGAATGGATCTATACGGATTATCTGTTCAGTCCCGAATTTACTGGGATGCGAAAGGTTATATTCGGCTTATCCGTCGGGATTGTCGCTTTAGGGTGCAACAGTATACTCAGCCACTATTTCATCGGAAGCGGGAAGATACGTTACAGCGCAGTCAGCTCCTGTATCGGACTTCTCACTCTGCTTATAGCGGGCTATATACTGATACCTCTTTATGGCGTTGTCGGAGCAGCCATCAGTTCCAGCATAGCATTCTGTGCCATGCTGGTGTTTTCCATGACTGTGTTCTGCCGGCATAACCGGACCCGGATAAGCGAATTCATCCCAGACAAAGAAGACTTCAACGAACTCGTCAAACGAATACGCAGCAAGTTCAATACCTGAAACTACCTCCTCCCAGGAACTCACGCAGAAGCGAAGTGCCGGGCAAACCGACATCCGGAATATAGTTGAAGTAACGAAGGAACCGCAACAGGCGATAAGCCTCCGCATTTTCAGCATCGTTTTCGCGAACTTCTGCCAGGATCGGCTCGGCAAACTTGCGAAGGGCAGCCAGTTCATACAACATGGCACTGTTAAACATGGCATCCGCATTCTCCTGATAAGGGAAGATCCATTTATCTTCACCCCGACGAACACTCGGCCAACGGGCAATCGTGTCCTTTGCCGAATAACCACGGAAGCGGTAGTCACGGATGATACGGCGCAACAGACGGTTGTCGGTGGTCGGTATCCAGTTATGGTTATCCAACGAGATCGAGGTAAGGACGGAGACATAGACCATGTACTTGAACTTATCGTCTATCATGGCAGTCAGTTCGGGATTCAGGGCATGGATACCTTCTATTACCAAGACTGAATTCTTCTGCATCTTCAGTTTCTTACCCTTATAGATACGCTTACCGGTTCCAAAATCGAAAGTCGGCAGATCGATTTCCTTTCCGGATAACAAATCCTTCAACTCACTGTTGAAATAAGGAAGGTCGAGGGCATAGAGCGATTCGAAATCGTAATCGCCGGTTTCATCTTTCGGCGTATCTTCCCGGTTCAGGAAATAGTCGTCGAGCGATATACTGACCGGGTGGATCAGGTTTGTGATCAGTTGGACTTCCAGGCGTTTGCAGAAAGTCGTTTTCCCGGAAGACGAAGGGCCTGAGATCAATACGATACGGACTCCCTCCTCATACCGTTTCGCTATTTCTTCCGCGATCTTGGCGACCTGTTTCTCCTGCATGGCTTCCGACACCATGATCAGTTCGGAAGTATGGCCGCTCTCGATGGCACGGTTCAGGTCTCCGACATTATTCAGGTCCAAGGTACGTTGCAACGTTAAGTGCTGCTTATAGGCTTCGAACATCTTATCCTGCCGGATAGCCGGTTCGAGTTCCAGCGGATTACTTTTTTTGGGTATTTGAAGCAATACGCCGTCAAAGTAAGGCACGATATCGAACAGTTGGATATAACCGGTTGAAGGGGTCAGACATCCGTAAAAGAAGTTTATATAGCCGTCCAGTTCATAATACGAAGTATAAGGCATCCCGGCCGTTTCGATCAGGCGGGCTTTGTCGTTCATTCCACGTTCACGGAACAGGACCGTGGCATCGACCGTGCGAACCGTCTTATGAAGGAAAGGCAGATCGGCATCGATTATTTCACGCATGCGCTTCTTGATCTTGTCGATCGTTTCGATATCGATCTTCTTTCCGTTATGGATCACACAGTAGTAACCTTTTGATATCGGATGTTCTAAATTTAATGTCGCAGAAGGAAGTACGTCGTTCACCGCTTTGGAAAAGATATGACACAGGGAACGAACATAAGTTCGAAGCCCTGAAGATTGCGTATAATCCACGAACTCAATGTCTTTCGGATGCCAGCAACGGAAATTCAAACCCTCCACTTTATTATTCACCTGCGCATTCATCGGGCGGTAACGCAAAGGCGCACCTATCATCGTATAGATGTCTAACAGAGAAGAACCAATGGGAACCTCTTTATAGCTATTGTTATTTTTGCAATAAATTGTGATTGTTTCAGACATATTATATCAGTTATTATTTGTAGTTTTGCTGCCTAAAGTTAGGACTATTAATCGGATATACTTCCAGGTATAACTATTTTTTTGATGGATAATACAATTTTTACCGTACTAAAGTTGCTCGGTTCACTTGCGCTTTTAATGTATGGAATGAAAGTTATGAGTGAGGGTCTCCAGAAACTGACAGGAGATCATCTTCGTAATATCCTAGGCGCCATGACGACTAACCGGTTCACCGGACTGCTCACGGGCGCGTTCGTCACCGCAGCAGTACAGTCATCGACAGCAACCACTGTTATGACTGTCAGTTTTGTAAACGCAGGACTTCTAACTCTGACACAAGCCATCTCCGTCATCATGGGGGCCAACATTGGAACGACGATTACCGCTTGGATCATGTCGATCTTCGGTTTCCAGTTCAATATGACCAACATTATCTATCCACTCTTCGCGCTGTCTTTACCCCTTATCTTCTCCCAAAAGAGTAGCCGCAAATCATTCGGTGAATTCGTCTTCGGGTTCGCATTTATGTTCCTGGGTCTGACAACCTTGAGGGAGAATGCCATGCACATGGACCTGGAGCATAATCAGGCGATCCTGTCATTCATCACCTCCTGCAAGGAATGGGGAATGTGGTCTGTGTTGCTATTCTTGTTGGTCGGAAGTATCATCACGATGGCGGTCCAATCGTCAGCAGCCGTTATGGCTATTACATTAATATTATGTTCGAGCGGCGTGCTCGACCTGTACCTGGGTATCGCCCTGGTGATGGGAGAGAATATAGGAACCACCGTGACATCCAATATAGCTGCACTTACCGCTAATGCACAAGCCCGAAGGGCGGCATTTGCCCATTTCATATTTAACTTTTTCGGAATCATCTGGGTACTTTGCATCTTCTATCCGTTCATAGATGCGGTCAAGAGTATCGTTACCTACCTGGCACCGAATACCCCAAAAGACATCGCCATCACTTATACGTTGTCGGCATTCCATACCGCCTTTAACATCTGCAACGTATTATTATTAATATGGTTTATAAAACCGATCGAACGGTTGGTTTGTTTTGTGATCAAATCGAAGCCGGAAGACGAAGAATATCGCCTGCATTATATCACCGGCGGTCTCCTGTCGACAGCCGAGTTATCCATCCTGCAAGCCAGTAAGGAGATATCTCTTTTTGCAGAACGGACTACCCGCATGTTCAACATGGTGAAAGAGGCATATTATGAAAAAGATGAAGACGCCTTTATGAAAACATACAACCGGATCGAAAAGTACGAAAATATCAGCGACCATATGGAGATAGAGATAGCCAATTACCTCACCCTGGTGGCAGAAGGCCGTCTGAGCTCGGAAAGCAAGGAGGAGATCCGTATCATGCTCCGTGCCGTATCGGAAATCGAAAGTATCGCCGACTCGTGTAACAACCTGGCACGTACCATCAAACACCGGAACGAAGGGAAGTCGATCTTCACCGACAAACAGAATCACAATATAGACAAAATATTTGAACTGGTGACCCAGGCCTTGCGCCAGATGAACCTGATATTGAAGAAACCGGAATTGGTACACGATGATATCAATCCTTCTTACAATATCGAAAACGAAATAAACAATTATCGTAACCTGCTTAAACAACATAATGTGGAAGATATCAATAATAAAGCATACCAGTATCAGGACGGTGTGTATTACATGGATATCGTCAGTGAAGCTGAAAAGCTGGGTGATTATGTACTAAATGTTGTTCAGGCAGTTATTGAAAAGAAAATATAATTATGCATACATTCATTTTAATCGGATATTTATCCACTTAAACTTAGATAGATGGACTATTCTTTTTTTGATTTTCTTACGCTTGTAGGAGCATTAGGTATGTTCCTATACGGAATGAAAGTGATGAGTGAAGGTTTACAGAAAGTCGCGGGAGACAAGCTACGAGGCATCCTCTCGGTCATGACGACTAACCGCTTCACTGGCGTGCTGACCGGGATTCTGATCACCGCACTCATTCAGTCATCAAGTGCTACTACCGTAATGGTTGTCAGTTTTGTTAACGCAGGACTTCTTACACTGACCCAATCAATCAGTGTTATCATGGGAGCCAACGTCGGAACAACAGTTACGGCATGGATTATCTCACTCTTCGGATTTAAAGTAGATATCAGCGTCTTTTCCCTGCCACTTATCGGTATCTGTATCCCGTTGATATTCTCCGGCAAAAGTAAACGCAAGTCATGGGGTGAGTTTCTAATGGGTTTTGCTTTCCTCTTCATGGGGTTGTCTTATCTGAAATCATCCGTTCCCGACCTGCAAAGCAATCCTGAAATCCTTTCTTTCCTACAAGATTACACCTCTCTGGGATATCCTTCCCTCCTTATATTCCTTCTCTTAGGAACTATTCTTACAGTCATTGTACAATCTTCGAGTGCTACCGTCGCCATCACATTAATCATGTGTACACAGGGATGGATACCTTTCGAAATGGCAGCTGCCATGGTATTAGGAGAAAACATCGGAACAACTATCACAGCAAATATTGCTGCTATCTCAGCCAATGTATCGGCCCGTCGAGCAGCGATTGCCCACCTCATGTTTAACGTATTCGGTGTCTGTTGGGTCATGGCTCTGTTCTATCCGTTCACCAATATGATTTCCTGGATCGTAACGAACTACGGCCCCGGTGATCCGAACGAAATGACCCAGTTCCTCAGTACGCTCGATCCGAAAACGATCTCGCTGATCACATCCAGTGCACAGATTACGGACCCGCACCTGCTTGCATTACAAAAGCAATTACTGACATTGCAGGTGTCTGTTTCCTACGGTCTTTCCCTGTTCCATACCGTATTCAATATAACTAACGTTTGTATCATGATCTGGTTCGTAAAATTCTACGTATACGTTTGTTCGGCCCTTATCAAGCCGAAGAATGTCAGCGACGAGGAAGAGTTCCAGTTGAAATATATTCCTTCAGGTATGCTTTCTACATCCGAGTTATCATTGATGCAGGCTAAAAAGGAAATTGCCGTATTCGGCGAACGTACACAGCGTATGTTCGGTATGGTCAAAGAACTGTTCTACGAAAAGAATGAAGATAACTTCCTGAAGATATTCAGCCGTATCGAGAAGTATGAGAACATCAGCGACCGTATGGAGATTGAAATCGCCAACTACCTGACGTTCGTAGCAGAAGGCCGCCTGAGTTCCGAAGGAAAAGAAGAGATACGCATCATGTTGCGTGCTGTAACGGAAATAGAAAGTATTGCCGACGCATGCAACAACCTGGCACGTGGAATCAGACGTCGTAACGAAGGTAAATCCGAGTTTACAGACGGACAGAATCACAATATAGATCAAATGTTCGCTCTGGTGGAAAAGGCATTGACCCGCATGAATGAAATTCTGCATATGCCCGAAGTGGTACACGATGACATCAACCAGTCGTACAACATCGAGAACGAAATTAACAATTATCGTAATCAGTTGAAGAGCCACAACATGGAAGATGTAAACAATAAGGTATACCATTATCAGGACGGCGTTTATTACATGGACCTTATCGCCGAATCGGAAAAATTGGGTGATTACATTCTAAATGTTGTTCAAGCAGTTATCGAAAAGAAAATATAATCGTATATTTGTTGGTGTAATGAACATTAAAGTCCTGATCTTGCACAAGATCGGGGCTTTTTCAATATAGAAAGAAGATGAATCACAAACATTATTTCTGTTTCCTCCTGGGATGTTTATCAATAGTTATGGCCTCCTGTTCGACAGACGATCCGAAACCGGACCCCACACTCGACGAGAATGTAAATGCTTGGATCTACGATATCATGGAAAAGCATTATATGTGGTATGACGAAATCCCGGCAAAGGAATCACTCGACATGACAACCGACCCCGAGAAATTCTTCTACCGGTTGCTTTCCGATAAAGACGGCAAAGTGTTAAAGGGAGAAACAGAGCATCATTATTTCTCAAGAATAGAAAAGAAAAAGACTTCCACCAAATCAATCGACGAAGAATCGACATACGGTTTTGAATTTGCATCGGCCGAAATGCCGGGTACGAAAACAAAAGTAGCCTGGGTAGTATATATCCTCCCTAATTCGCCCGCAGCAGAATCAGGGTTAAAGCGGGGCGACTGGATCTTAGCTGTAAACAGCGAAACACCCAACATCACCGACATCAGCGTATTAAGAAGTGGAAGCGCTGTCAAATTCTATACCGGAGCATACAATTCCACAAACAAGAACTGGGCAATCACCAACTCTGTCAATATCTCAGCAAGCCGCCCGGTAGAAAATACTCCTTTCTTAAAAGACTCGGTCTATCATTACGGAAATAAACATATCGGTTATCTGGCATACAACCATTTTTCTTCCGGCCCGGATGGTTACGAAGACAAAACATGGGATAGACAGATGAAACAGATATTTGCGAACTTCAAATCCCAGAATGTAAACGAATTCATTCTCGATTTGCGTTATAATGGAGGAGGATTGGTCACTTCTGCACAGTTGTTAACTTCCATGCTTGCCCCTGCTAAAGACCTGGGTAAAACTTTCTGCAAAATGGAGTACAATGATAAATATGAAGATAACAACAAAAGTTTGGCTTTAGAATCGGCCGGGGCTGTATCCGGAGAGAATCTGGACCTGAAACGGTTATATGTGTTAGTAGGCCCTAATTCAGCCTCAGCCTCCGAGGCAGTTATCAACTGCCTGATCCCATATATGGGAAGATCGAACATTACACTGATCGGAGAACAAACGATCGGAAAGACCGTTGGCTCCGAACAATACGGAGATAACCAGGACTACGACTGGTTAATATCCCCTATCGTCCTGCATATAAAGAATGCGGATGGAAACGCGGATTACGAAGACGGCTTCGTACCGGATATCCTGCAGGAGGAATTGTTTGTAAACAACACTTTATACCCATTAGGAGATCCCCACGAATTGCTGCTTAAAACTGCATTTAACCAGATTTTGAATACAGGATTGAAAAGTACTCCTACTGAAAATACGGAGCACACAAAGATCTTCTTTAATCCCATCCTGAATAAAAGAACGAACGGAATGTTATTACTCCCACAATAACAGCTGGAAAATCGACAGGCATCGGATGGGGAAGCGACAGGCACCCGTTCCTCGTCCGATAGGCATCCGTTTATTAAAAGATAATCAGAGATAAAACAGAAAGGAAGGGGCTATAAACAATTAAAGCCTGTCTCACGACAAGCCCTAACCAACTTTGTTAACCTTAAATCTAATACTATTATGAAAAAACCACAGTACAAAGATACTGTCGCAGCAAGCTTTTGTCAAGTCTTTTACAGATAATATTTGTTAAGTTCGAGCGCATTCTTCTCAAAAAAATGTTATCGAAGACAATATAGGGTTGGTTTCTTTGCCTAAACAACCCTACACCTTCCACAAATATATTAAAAAGTCTTGAATATGTGCGCATTAGATAGAAAGAGAGATCATGTTGTTTGCTGTACAATTTATCGTATATTTGCCGGAGTCTTTAAATTGAGGGCGAAGGATGAAAAACGCATTTATCAAACTTCATATATCTATCTTACTAGCTGGCTTCACCGGACTGTTTGGGAAACTGATTACCCTGAATGAAGGATTGTTGGTCTGGTATCGCATGATGTTTGCCGCTGTTTTACTGTTCACCATTCTGAAAATCAGTAACAAGTTACAATCTATCCCCCTGAAAGAGCAATTGAAAATTGCCGGTACAGGTTTTATACTGGGCTTACATTGGGTATTCTTCTATGGAAGTATCAAAATGTCGAATGTTTCCGTTGGGGTCGTTTGCTTTTCGCTGGTCGGATTCTTTACTGCTCTGCTGGAACCTTTGCTTATTCGTCGCAGGTTTAAGATCAAAGAGTTATTATTCAGTCTGATCACCGTTGCCGGGATCTTGCTCATTTTTCGATTTGACATGCGATATCGTTCCGGTATCATAATAGGTATTATCTCTTCAGCTTTGGCAGCCCTATTCACCATAACCAATAAAAAAGTAGGTGCACATCATCCCTCCCGCATCATGTTATTGTACGAAATGGCCGGCGGTTTTCTGGGATTGAGTTGTCTATTGCCTGTATACCTGTACTTTTTCCCTGTCGCAACAATACTTCCAGGCATAAATGATTTTCTTTATCTGCTTCTATTGGCCCTGGTCTGTACAATCGGGCTATACCTGTTACAGATACAGGTATTGAAAACAATATCGGCTTTTACCGTCAACCTGAGTTATAATCTGGAACCGGTTTACAGTATCATCCTTGCCATGTTGTTTTTCGGTGAAGCCAAAGAGTTAAATCTCGCTTTCTATACCGGATTGGGACTTATCTGTATCTCTGTATTACTGCAAACCCGAGAAGCCCTCATCAACAAGGCAAAGTGAACCAGAAGCGGGAGCCTTTACCGGGAGTGGAACTTACACCGATATCGCCATTCAGTGCTTTAACGATGGTTTTGCAGATAGATAACCCCAGACCTGTCCCTTGTTTAAAAGAGTCGACCTTAGTAAACCGCTCAAAAACAGATTCAAGATATTTAGCCGAAATGCCTATCCCGGTATCACACACCTCAAAAAGAACATGATCATCCTTCAATGTGTAGGAAAGAGTTATCGTTCCCTGCTCGGTGAACTTTATTGCATTCGACAACAAATTTGAAATAACCTGAGTAACACGCTTAGCATCCGTATAAAGGGTTATATCAGGCAAAGCGGCCAAATCACACAACATAGTAACCCCTTCCTGTACTTTCAGGCGATGTACCTGAAACTCTTCACTACATATCTCTTTTATACTGACTTCACTCAGCGAATACTCCATCACTCCGGATTCAATCTTCGAAAAATCAAGAATATCCGTTATCAGGCGAAGAAGCAGGTCGCAGTTCTTATTGATGATCTTTACATATTCATCTTTATCTTCCCTGGCGTCCATTTCTGCAATAATTCCTGAAAAACCGACAATAGCATTCAAAGGAGTACGGATCTCATGGCTCATATTGGCCAGGAAAGTCGACTTCAGCTTATCAGCCTCACGGGCTTTCTGCATTTCCAGTTCATTCCTGCGCGACTCATCCCGAGCTTGCTGCAGTTTCTCTTCCAGCTTCTTTTCCTGTGTTATGTCCCTTATATAACAAACCACCTTACTTGGATGACCGTCTTTGTTTATTTCATGCGCCTGTGCATTGATCCGGACCCAAAACGGCTCAGTCCCCACTGCCAATTTACATACAAAACTGCAATTGTCGGCTTCTCCACGAATAACCTGTAAAAAAGAAGACATATCATTCGCCTCATCTTCCCCCAATTTGCCAAGATTACGCAAATCCTGAATTGACATATAATTGTATGTCTTCATATACTCAAATAACGGGTTTGTGCTCGGAAAATCGTTCAGTACAGGATTGATATATAGCTCATCCTCTTCTACATTATATTCTCCTACAATGGAACGACCGGATAACAGAACAGCCTTCAGGATTGCCAGATTATTCTTTGTCTGTTCAGACTTTATCTGGGCATCCGTATTATCCGAAATAATCATTAGATATCCTACCCTTCCAAATTCGGGATCATCCAGGCCGATACCTTTGATTTGCAAATACTTTATATGATCGACAAACGCAGAAGGATAATAACTGGTGTTCTGTATAGCGCTGAAATCATAAACCAATGGGAAACTAAAGGGTTGTCCGTGCTTTATACCGTCAAGGATTGAGGCAGGGACAGCCGGATTTTCAAACAAATTAATCCCCAAAAGATCTTTACGGGTAGAACCGAATATACGGGTATCCGCTTCATTAAGGTCGACCAGATATCCTTCAGAATCATATAACTCAACTCCGACAGGCAGGTTATTAAAGAATTGCTTGAATTTTGTGCTGAGTTCCGAGAGATGCTTTCTCGATTCTTCCAGACTGCTTTGCGTTTGCAGGCGTTCGATTATAATAGAGAAGATCCGGGCAATAATATGTAAATCTTCGACATCTTCCAACGTCCAGGAACGTTGAACCCGGACAGAGTCGAAACCGATAAAGCCTTGTACCTGATTATGAAATGAGAGTGGGATAATAAGCATGGATTTGAGATGCTGCAACTCAAACAATGTCTTATCGATATTGGCTTCCGGCGGCAACTCGTTCATACTGCACACCACAATATCATGTCCGGACTTTATCGTGTCCATTATCCATGGAATCGTTTCATATGTAAGTTCGGAATGATCTTCTTTCGGCACCTCGACCCATTTGCTCATCACTTCGCACGGGAAACTCGCCATTTGACCATTATCTGCAAAAATAGCCACATATCCCCAGTCAGCATTGAAAAAGTCGAGAAGTAATCTCATTGCTTTCTCTATCGGTTGTTCCTCTTCGTTAAATAGCAAGACAAGCACCTCCGATATAATACGCTTTATAGCAGGGAAGCCGGAAGAAGAACTATTTACATCTATCTGTTCCTTGTCCCGTATTTCCAATAATTGTATTAGCTCTTCTCTGGATAGCTGACTATATTTACTCTTAGTTAGCGTTGATGTCATATAGGGTAACTTTACAAACGCAAAAATATGGAATAGTTTTGATTTTTAAGGTATTTCAAGAAATTAATTACAGGAGAGGCATGTTAAAATTGAAAGATAACCATCAGTCAAACAGTTTCTTTAGAACAATTATGTTTTTAATCATAAGTCTGTTCGGCGTAAAAAGTTATATTTGCATGTTCTAAAGTAGACGATTTTAAATATGTTGAAGCAACAGTTACAACAAAAGTTACAGCAAAAGCTCTCTCCGCAGCAGATACAGCTAATCCGGCTTCTCGAGCTTCCCGCTATCGAGCTGGAAGAACGTATCAAGCATGAGCTGGAAGACAACCCTGCCCTGGAAGAAGGAAAAGATATTGCAGACGACTTTGAACGGACTGACGATGAAGGTGGTGATGATATATCTACAAACGAGACAGAGGCAGACATCTCGCTCGGTGATTATATGACCGAAGACGACATTCCCGATTACAAACTACGTGAAATAAGCGAAAAAACAGAACGCAAAGAAGATATTCCTTTCTCCGTAAGCCAATCGTTAAACGAATACCTATTACAACAACTCGGATTACGCGACCTGCCCGAAAAGCAGGTAAAGATAGCCGAGTACATAATAGGAAATATAGACGATGACGGCTATCTTCGCCGCGAACTTTCCGCCATAGCTGACGACCTGGTATTCCAGGCCGGACAAGATGTAGACGAAAAAGAAATAGAAGAAGTACTTGCCATCATACAAGACTTCGACCCAGCCGGAGTCGGAGCACGCAACCTGCAGGAATGCCTGTTATTGCAGCTCAACCGAAAAGAACCGACTGCCGGAGTAGAAATGGCCGTCCATATCCTTACGGAATATTTCGAAGAATTCACCCGCAAGCACTACGACAAGATCATGCGGGGACTGAACATCAGTGAAGAGACCCTGAAGAGAGCCATCCACGAAATAATTGCCCTCGATCCTAAACCTTGTAGCAGCTGGGGCGGTTCTATGGAAGTAGCCATGAGCCAGGTGATCCCCGATTTCCTGGTGGAAGCTATCAACGGAGAACTGATCTTAAGCATGAATAACCGGGACATCCCCGACCTGCGGATCAGTCGTGATTATGCGGAAATGTTTCAGGACTATGCCGGCAACAAGGCAAACCAGACATCCAAGATGCGCGAAGCCGTACAGTTCGTAAAGCAGAAACTTGACTCGGCCCAGTGGTTTATCGACGCGATCAGGCAACGCCAGGAGACATTACAACGCACGATGGAGGCCATCATCCTTCTGCAACGGGATTTTTTCCTGACCGGAGACGATGCCACCCTGCGCCCGATGATACTGAAAGATGTGGCCGAACGTGCAGGATACGATATATCGACCATTTCGAGGGTTAGTAACAGTAAGTATGTACAAACCAACTTCGGTATCTACCCTCTGAAGTTCTTCTTTTCCGAGTCGATGCAGACCGACAGCGGCGAGGAGATTTCCACCCGTGAAGTGAAGAAGATTATGAAAGAACATATTGAAAGCGAGGATAAACGTAAACCCCTCACCGACGAGGAACTCACCACCATCCTGAAGGAGAAAGGATATGTTATCGCCCGCCGAACAGTGGCTAAATACCGTGAACAGTTAGATATTCCGGTTGCAAGGCTCAGAAAAGAAATATAAATTTGAAGCGTATGAGACTGTTTTCAAATATAATATCCGGTATGTTCCACCCGTTGCTGATGGTAACGTATGGAGTTATACTGGCACTGACATTTACATATCTTGCCATCTATCCCCCCACCATGAAACTGTTTCTGGTAGGCGGCGCGTTCCTATCTACAGCTGTAGTACCGGGACTTTTCATTTATCTGATGGTGAAGAACGGGGCAGCCGGCGATCTGGAACTGACCGACCGCAAGGAAAGAGTCGTTCCTTACCTGATCATCATCACCTCTATGATGGTCTGTATTTTCTACATGTATAAGATGATGATACCCTTCTGGTTCCTGTCCCTATTGATGGGAGCCTGCGTAGCCTTGCTGATATCCCTGTTGATCAACTTTTACTGGAAGATCAGTGCACATACGCTGGGAGTCGGAGGACTATTGGGAGGCATGATGGGGATTGCCCGTCTCCACCTTATAAATCCGTACTGGGGTTTCATTATCGTGCTCCTGGCAGCCGGTCTGGTCGGTACATCGCGTATCTTTTTAAAACGTCACACACCAATGCAGGTGTATGCCGGCTTTTGTCTGGGATTTATATGTACCTTTGTAGCCTCATTATTGAGTTATATCTATTTATTCATCTAATAAAAACACTAAAATTATGAACTTTCCTGCTGATTTAAAGTACACAAAAGATCACGAATGGATTCGTGTAGACGGTGCAGTAGCCTATGTTGGTATCACTGATTACGCTCAGAGCGAATTGGGCGAAATCGTTTTTGTAGACATTACTACAGAAGGCGAAAAGCTTGACAAAGAAGAAGTTTTCGGTACAATCGAAGCCGTAAAGACTGTTTCCGACCTGTTCATGCCAGTTAGCGGAGAAGTAATCCAGGCTAACTCTGAACTGGATGACAAGCCCGAACTGGTAAACGAAGATGTTTACGGAAACGGCTGGTTGATCAAGATCTCCCTGACAGATCCTTCTGAGCTGGACGATCTATTGTCTGCTGCTGAATACGAACAATTGATCGCTAAATAAATGACACCTGTAGTTAGTATTATCATGGGCAGTACTTCCGACCTGCCCGTAATGGAAAAAGCGGCCAAATTGCTCGACGAGATGGAAATCCCGTTCGAAATGCATGCTTTGTCTGCCCACCGTACTCCGGCTGAAGTAGAAGCCTTTGCCAAAGGCGCTAAAGACCGTGGTATCAAAGTTATTATCGCTGCTGCCGGAATGGCTGCACACTTGTGTGGAGTGATCGCATCGATGACTACCCTGCCGGTAATCGGCGTCCCCATCAACTCGACACTCGACGGTATGGACGCCCTATTGGCTATCGTACAGATGCCTCCGGGTATTCCTGTTGCCACAGTAGGTATCAACGGTGCATTGAACGCAGGTATCCTGGCCGTTCAGATGCTGGCTGTAGGAGACGAACAACTTCAGGGCAAACTGGCTAATTACAAAGAAGACCTGAAGAAAAAGATCGTAAAAGCCAACGAAGAGTTAGCTCAGGTATCTTTTAAATACAAAACAAATTAATCAGATTGCCGGGATAAGACGTTTCAGCAACTGAGGGTAACCATTCCCCTCTCGAGAGGGGGCAGGGGGTGTGTTAAAGCCAGTCACAAGACGAACCTGTAACACATCCCTTATCCCCTCTCAAGAGGGGAAACAGATACAACCGGTCGCTCTTCCTGTTATCCCCAAAACAAACTAGTAAATGGATCATTTTAATTACAGTCGCCGCAAATCGTCTTCTGTCAATATAGGGAACACACCGCTGGGAGGCGACAATCCGATACGTATCCAATCCATGGCAAATGTTTCGACCATGGACACCGAAGCCGCCGTCCGCCAGGCCATCCGCATGATCGAAGCGGGAGCCGAATATGTGCGTTTCACAGCCCAGGGCGAACGTGAAGCCCGTAACCTGGGAGAAATCCGCAAAGAACTAACTGCCCAGGGATATACCACCCCGCTGGTTGCCGATATCCATTTCAACCCCAAAGCAGCCGATGCTGCCGCAGCAGAGGTAGAAAAAGTGCGCATCAACCCGGGTAACTACGTTGACAAAGTAAAGACCTTCGATCTTCTGGAATATACCGACGAAGAATATGCCGCAGAGTTACAGAAGATACGCGACCGTTTTGTTCCCTTTCTCAATATCTGTAAAGAACACGGTACCGCCATCCGCATTGGCGTAAATCATGGTTCACTGTCCGACCGCATCATGAGCCGGTACGGTGACACCCCCGAAGGAATGGTAGCCTCCTGCATGGAGTTCCTGCGTATCTGCCGGGACGAGAACTTCCCTGACGTAGTCATATCGATCAAGGCTTCCAACACCGTCGTAATGGTCAAAACCGTACGTCTGCTCGTTCAGACGATGGATGCTGAAGATATGCATTACCCGCTTCACCTGGGAGTAACAGAGGCCGGCGACGGAGAAGACGGCCGTATCAAAAGCGCTGTCGGTATCGGAACCCTGCTGACAGACGGCATAGGCGACACGATCCGCGTCTCCCTCAGCGAAGACCCGGAAGCAGAAATGCCGGTGGCCCGTAAACTGGTCGACTATATCCTCGAACGCCAGGGCCATAAGCCTATCAATGCCAATATCGCTCCCGGCTACGACCCGATAACAGCCTCCCGCCGCATCAGCCGCGTAACGGAAGGTATCGGAGGGAATTTCCCGCCTATCGTTATCTCCGACCGCAGTAATGGCGACTTTGAATTCGACCATTTGTCGATGCCGGACTATATTTATATCGGCAAGGAAGATCCTGAAAACCTTCCCGACAATTTCCGCATGCTGGTAGACGCCCATTTCTGGAAAGAACGTCCGAATGCATTCCCTTACTTCATAGCCTCTGAAATAGAAGAAATAAAGAACTTCAACTCTCCACTGAAGTTTATACGGTTGACGTACAACGACCTGACAAGCCGTACATTGGAGATACTGAAACAAGATCCGACCATCGTAGTCGTACTAAGTACCCACCACCGGAATGGTGTCGGTTCCCAACGCGCCGCTATGCATAAACTGATGATAGCCGGCTGCGACGTCCCGGTCGTCCTTCACCGCGAATACCACGAAACGGACAAAGAGTCACTGCAACTGAAATCGGCGGCCGATTTCGGAACCCTGTTGCTCGACGGTTTCGAGGGCGGTATCATGCTGCAAAACGATGAGTGCGAAGCCACTGTTACAGACAGTTGTATGTTCGGTATCCTGCAGGCCACCCGCTCACGTATCAGCAAAACAGAATATATCTCCTGCCCCAGCTGCGGACGTACGCTTTACGACCTGCAGACCACCATCGCTCGTATCAAGGAAGCGACCTCGCACCTGAAGGGCCTGAAGATCGGTATCATGGGATGTATCGTAAACGGTCCCGGTGAAATGGCCGATGCCGACTACGGTTACGTTGGTGCAGGACGCGGACAGATCAGCCTTTATAAAGGTAAAGAATGCGTATTGAAGAACGTCGCCGAAGAAGATGCAGTAGAACGTTTAGTTCAGTTAATAAAAGAGAACGGAGACTGGCAGAACTGATATTTGTACTATCTTCGTCCCTCAAAATCAAGATATAATAATGGAAGTAAAGATAATTAACAAGTCACATCACCCGCTACCCGGTTACGCGACCGAATTATCGGCAGGTATGGATATTCGTGCAAATCTGACAGAACCCGTCGTACTGAAACCGCTGGAACGTAAACTGATCCCGACAGGGCTCTACATCGCCCTCCCGGAAGGATACGAAGCGCAGATGCGTCCCCGCAGCGGCCTGGCACTAAAACATGGCATCACCCTGTTGAATACACCGGGGACGATCGATGCGGACTATCGTGGCGAAATCGGGATTATACTGGTCAACCTCTCTTCCGAACCGTTCACTGTAAATGACGGGGAACGTATCTGCCAGATGGTGATCGCCACCTACAACCAGGTAAGTTGGAAACCGGTAGAAGTGCTCGACGATACGGAACGGGGAGCCGGAGGTTTCGGACATACGGGTAAGCAGTAACATGCAAACGAATGCGCACCTGTTGCGCATTACCGTGCGCATTGGTATAAATATAGAAATATCAGATATATGTTGAAGCAATTAATATACGGGATACTCTTTTCATTCTTCCTACTTACGGGCATTCAACCGTTGCATGCAGGAGAGGTAAAGAAAGACACTCCCTCAAAGCCGAACGAACTAAGCGCAACCGAACAGAGGAAATTCGACTATTTCTTTTTTGAAGGGTTGAACCTGAAGACTGCCGGAAAATTCGATGCCGCCTTCGATGCATTTAACCATTGCCTCGCAATCGACTCTACCGCATCCCCGGTGTTGTACGAACTTTCCTCTTTCTACATACAGTTGAACCGCCCCGAAAAGGCTGTCGACATGCTGAAACGCGCCGTAGCGAACAGTGCCGACAACTTCACTTACCGTATGGCACTGGCCACTATCTCCCGCAACCTCGGTATGTACGGAGAAGCTGCCGAAGAATATGAGAAGTTGCTCAAAGCCTATCCCGGCAAACCGGAACTCAACTATTACCTAGCAGAAGCCCTTACACAGGAAGGTGAGATCGGAGAGGCGATCGATGCCTACAACGCCCTCGAATCGTCGATAGGTATGAATGAAGCCCTTTCCATGCAAAAGTACAAACTCTACAACCAGCTGGAGCAATCGGATGCTGCCTTCAAGGAGATAGAGAAGCTGGCTGCCAAATACCCGATGGAAGCCCGTTACCAGATCATCCTGGGTGATCTTCACCTGGAAAAGAACGATACGGTAAAGGCCCGCTCTTACTATGACAAAGCGCACCAGATTGATCCGGGTAATCCTTACTACATCGTTTCCATGGCAAACTACTACGAAGCTACCGGCAACAAAGAGGCTGCTGAAGAACAAATACGTACTGCCCTGGTGAACGAGAAACTGGATGTAGACACCAAAGTCGGTATCCTCTCCCGTTATATCCTGAAACAGCAACAAACACAGAAAGATACCAACAGCTCCAACGCTCTCTTCCAGACTTTGCTGGAACAGCATCCGGAAGACACCGAACTGAAACAGATGTACGGTAGCCTCCTGTTGTCGCAGGGAAAGACCGACGAAGCACGTTTCCAGTTCCAGCTCATTACCGAAATGGAACCCGAAAACGCCGGAGCCTGGCAACAGCTTCTCAACATGTCGTTGAAAGCGGAAGATATACCGGAAGTGATCCGCATCTGTACCAAATGCCAAGAGCTGTTTCCGGACGCTCCCGAATATTATTTCTACCTGGGTATCGCTTATTACCAGCAGGAGAAATATCAGGAAGCCCTGAACACTTACTATGCCGGTATCGGCATCATCCCAGCGGAGAACCCGCGCCTGAAATCAGACTTTTACGGTCAGATCGGCGACATCTACTACCAGATGAAGCAGATGGACCAGACCTATAAAGCATACGATGAAGCATTGAAGTACAACGAAAACAATATTGTCGTCCTCAACAATTACGCCTACTTCCTTTCCCTCGACAAGAAAGACCTGAAAAAGGCGGAACGCATGAGTGCTCAATGCATCAAGCTCGAACCGGACAATGCCACTTATCTCGATACCTACGCCTGGATATTCTTCGTGCAGGGCAACTATACCCTTGCCAAGATCTATATCGAAAGCGCCCTGGAAAAAGATAAGACAAAAAGCGCCGAACTGGTAGACCACTATGGCGACATCCTTTACATGACAGGAGATAAGGACAAAGCCGTCGAACAGTGGAAAAAAGCCCGTGAACTGGGCAAAGAAAGCGAAGTTCTCGACCGCAAGATAATCGAAGGCAAATATATCGAAGAGGAGGTCAAAAATGAATAAAACACGAGAACGAATAGCCCTGGGTATCATCTTATGTTGCATTGTATTCCTTTCCGGCTGTAAATCTTCAAAGAAGATCGGTACAGTCGTGTCGGGAGGTGCCAAGGCGCATAACGAATTCTTCGAACTGATGGAAGAACATGCTTTTCAGTTCAATACCCTGACGGCCCGACTGAATGCAGAGCTTAAAATGTCGAAGAACAACATGAGCTCGCGTGTTGACCTGAAGATGGTCCGCGACAGTGCCTTCCAGTTATCCGTACAGCCTTTTCTGGGGATAGAGGTATTCCGTGCCGAATTTACCGTGGACAGCATCAAGGTAATCGACCGGATGAACAAACGCTATGTAGCCGAACGTTATGCCGACCTGAAAGGACAAACCCCGATCGAGTTTAATTTCTATAACCTGCAGGCGTTGTTTACCAATCGTATATTTTTGCCCGGCCATCAGGAGATCGAGCCGAAACAGTTCAAGCGGTTCAAGCTGAACCAGGACGGGGACAAAGCCGAGATCAAGGTAAAAGATGCTATCGGATTGCTCTATACCTTCTTTGCCGACGGCGAGGAGAAGTTGCTTTCCACCTACATAACAGATCCGTCCGAACAATACGCCCTGCAATGGGACTATGCCGATTTCCGCGTGACGGACGGACAACCGTTCCCACAATTGATGGACGTAAATGTACTGTCAAACGGCTCGTCACAAGGCGGTGTCGCCTTCCGTTTCTCCCGTATACAGACAAATGTGCCGGTTAATCTAGATTTTGCTATTCCTGCTAAATATAATCGTATCACCTTTGCACAAATCATAAAGTCAATCAGTAACAGTCAGAAATAGAGATGAAATATATTTGGATTGTCATATTCACGTTATCCGCCCTGACTGCCTTCGGCCAGAAGTCCGCACGAGTGAAACAGCTTGAAGAACAGCGTAAGAAAGCGCTGGCTGAAATCGAAATGACAAACCAGTTACTGAAAGAGACTACCCAGACAGCCCAAAACTCCCTCAACCGCCTGAACCTGCTCTCACAGCAGATTCTTTCCCGTAAGAAAGTTATCAGTCTGTTGAACCAGGAAGTCGGCGAGATTGACAACCAGATCGCCGCCGCCCGCCGCGAGATCAACCGGCTGGAAAAGGAGTTGGGTGAGAAACGTACCAACTACGGAAAATCAGCACAAAGCCTGTATAAACGCCGCAGTTCGCAAGACAAACTACTGTTCATCCTCTCTGCCGACAATTTCGCCCAGTCCATGCGTCGCATGCGTTACCTGCGCGAATATTCCGACTGGCAAAAAAAACAGGCTACGGAGATCATCGACAAACAAACCGAGATCAACCTGAAACAGCGGGAACTGGAAAAGACCCGCGCCGAAAAGAATGCTTTGTTGGGAACGCGAGAACAGGAAAGCCAGAAGCTTCAGACCGAAGAAAGTAGCCAGAAAGTAGAGGTACAGGAGCTTAACAAAAAACAAAAACAGCTGAAAGACGAGCTTCGGAAGAAGCAGCAACAGGCCAACGCCCTGAACCGTCAGATCGAACAACAGATCGCCGAAGAAATAGCCCGTGCCGAAGCCGAAGCAAAGGCAGCTCGCGAACGTGAACGCCGTGCCCGTGAAAAAGCCAATGCAAAGGCTAAAGCCGAAGGAAAAGAACCGGTACAAGAGCCGATACGCGAAGAACGTGTAGCCGAGACTAAAGGAGGTTACGCTATGACCAAGGCAGAAAAGAAACTGTCCGACGATTTCGCCAGCAACCGTGGACGCCTGCCGTTCCCCGTATCAGGGCGCTATACTATTGTCGGAACCTTTGGCGAACAACAGCATTCGGAACTGAAATACGTCCGTACCAACAACAGCGGTATCGATATCCAGACTACACCGGGAACCGATGCCCGTGCGATATTCAACGGCGAAGTAACCCGTGTATTCGTAGTGCCCGGCTATAACAATTCAGTGATCGTCCGCCACGGTAACTACCTGACCGTTTACAGTAACCTGAGCCAGGTATACGTAAAAGCCGGCGACAAGGTCAGCACCCGCCAGGCCATCGGTAAGATATTCACCGATACGGAAGCCGGAAACGCTACCATCCTTCATTTCCAGCTTTGGAAAGAGAAAACGAAACTCAATCCGACACCGTGGCTTGACTAATGCTTTAACCTATTTTAGGCGCACCGACTCGCCACCGGCACCTGGATAATCTTGCTGCCATTGGCGAAGTGGGCTAAGTACAGTTAGCGAGACAAGCTCGTCGGTGTTAGTGAGGATCAGTCGCTGTATTTTACTTTTTCATTTCAATTAACTACCTTTGTCATCGACTTTAATAAGTATGATTATGTATTGGACGCTTTTTCTTACTTTCCTCAAAATCGGTGTGGGTACAATAGGTGGCGGATATGCCATGCTACCGTTGATACAGCGGGAAGTCGTAGACCGCGGCTGGCTATCCAAAGAAGATTTCATCGACCTCTTTTCCGTTGCACAGTCCCTGCCGGGTATCTTCGCTGTGAATATATCCATCTTTGTAGGCTATAAACTGAAGAAAAACATGGGAAGCGTGGTTTGTGCACTGGGTACGATCCTGCCGTCTTTCCTTATTATCCTACTGATCGCTACATTCTTTACCCAGGTGCAGGACAACGAATGGGTAGAGAAGATATTCAAAGGATTGCGTCCGGCTGTCGTGGCATTGATAGCAGTTCCCTGTATTACTACGGCACGATCCATCAAGCTCAACTACCTGACAATGATTATCCCTATTGCAGCAGCTCTGCTTATCTGGATGGGAGGTATCTCACCGGTATGGATCATCTTGGTAGCCATTGCCGGAGGATTAGTGTATGGTTTAAAGATAAAGAAGAATTGATATGATTTGGTTACAGTTACTTTACGTTTATCTGAAGATCGGTATCTTCGGTTTTGGTGGCGGATATGCCATGCTTTCACTGATACAGGCAGATGTAGTAGACCGTTACAAATGGATTTCTTTACAGGAGTTCACGGACATTGTAGCTATCTCCCAGATGACGCCGGGCCCGATCGGTATCAACAGTGCCACTTATATCGGTTACACGGCCATTCATAACGCGGGATACTCGCCTGTTATGGCAGTCCTGGGCTCATGCCTGACTACGTTCGCCGTCTGTCTGCCTTCGTTCATCCTGGTATTGGTCATTTCCTATTTCTTTGCCAAGTTCAAGAACAACAAATACGTCGTTGCCGCTTTCACAGGCTTGCGCCCTGCAACAGTCGGACTGATAGCCGCGGCCGCATTAATGTTGATGAACAAAGAAAACTTCATCGACTACAAAAGCTTCCTGATCTTTGGTGCCGCCTTTATCCTCACTTGGAAATTCAAAGTTCATCCGATTCTGATGATCGCACTGGCCGGGATTGCAGGGCTGATATTATATTGGTAAAACATGCTACTTTTGCAAATATATGCCTTATATTTGCAAAAGCAGTTCATAAACTAACAGGCTATGGAAACAAGAATAACATTAAAACTGAATAACTCCGTTGTTGAAAAAGCGAAAGAGTATGCACGTTCGCATAACATAAGCCTTTCAACAATGGTTGAACGTTATTTGAAAGCAATGGTATCAGATAATGATATTCCTTCCGGACAAATAGAAATATCTCCCCGTGTAAAAGAGTTGAGTGGTGTTATAAAGCTCCCGGAAAACTATGATTACAAACAAGACTACGGAGACTATTTAGAAAAGAAATATCAATGAAGAATATATTTTTAGATACCAACATTGCCATAGATCTCCTGTCCCAACGGGAACCATTCTATTCGACAGCAGTTCCCATCTTTACAATGGGAGATACTGGTATCATCCGTTTGTACATCTCTTCTCTTTCTTTTTCTACCATATTTTACCTCTTACGTAAACAAGTTGGCTCCCTAAAAGCAATGGAATTGCTTTGCAGTTTCAGACAAATGGTACACGTCGTTTCCGTAAACGAAAAGGTAATCGATATGGCACTGCAATCTTCTTTTTCTGATTTTGAAGATGCTGTCCAATACTACTCCGCTATCGAAAGTGGCATTCCGGTTATTATTACGCGAAATGTGAAAGATTTCAAAGGAGTAGACGCATCGGTCATGACACCGGAAGAATACCTAAAAGCATTAAAGAAATAAAAGGTGAAACATTCTGGAATTGTTTAAGGAGTTCTTGCAATTCTTCTACGACGAAAGCCCCTGCAGGAAATCCTGCAAGGGCTTTGTTTTTTATCTATGTTCTCTCTTCGCAGGGATACTGATAGATGAACTTTATTTTATTACTTTAGTATTAATACGGCCACTTGTTCGCCCATCGCGGGGTAATTGGTTGGAGTATAGACGTTGCAAGCAACGTCTATATCTGACAACCGCGTAGCGGCAATTTTAGAATTATTTTGATTATAAATTATTTTACGATTGCTTTAACAGCAGCTTCACCTTCAACAGCTACTACAACTACACCGGCAGGAGTAGCGATAGTTGCATTGTCGGAAGAAATCACTGTGTTTGCGATTGCCTGACCAAGAACGTTGCTGATAGTAACCTTCTTACCCTGAGCACCGTTGATGACAACTGCACCGTTAGTAGCAACTACAGATACTTCAGAAGCAGAAATAGCATCGTTTGAAGTCGGAGCTTCGTCAGTTGCCTCGATGTTGAAGATTTCAGCATCGCGGATAGCATCTTCATAAGAAGTATAGTTAGCAACAACAGGTACACCGTTCTTAACAGCCACCCAAGCACCTTCGCCTGCACTAGGAATCTTCTTGTCACCTTCTGTTTCGATCAGGAAGTCAGCTGCATCCGTATTTACCAGACGTAATGCAAATACAGCATTCTTGATACCATTCTTATGAGTAGCGTGGATAGAATCACCCTTTGAAGTAGCATCAGACAATGCCAATGTTTCCTGGTTATGTTTGTTATCACCTAAGAAGATAGAATCACCTGACAAGTGGCTAACCTGACCGTTACGATAGATTACCAAAGTATCGCCAATATGTTTTGCATCTACAAAACCTAAACGAGTATATCTTGAGTTCCAGATATAATCTTTACCAGCACCCTTAGGCAATGCTACAGAGTCAGCAAAGTTAACCAGGTAGCGACCTGTTGTATAAGCTTCTGTCTTAACAGCATGCGGACAATGATCTACACCATTAGCTTCTTTCCATGCATCCGTATTGTGTTCTTCGTCGAACGGACAATTCCAACCGGCTTCGTGGCGAACTGCACCCATTACGAACATGTACTGAGGCATTGTTGTATTCTTACGTACATAAGCAGTATCGATAGTCATAGCAGCCTTTGCAGCGTCGCCCTTACCTTCTATACCCAAGAAGTTGATACCTTTATCCTTAGAATATACAGAGTTTGCATCTTCATACAGATATTCCTTAGCAGTAGAGTTAACACGGAAGATCTTAGCAACGTTAAGATCCATATCCTTCAATTCATCTGTTTCTAAAGTCTTACCCAGACGACGATACAACGGAGTAGTATCTTCTGTCAAAGCAAATGAAGATGTACGGCAATTCAAATCACCATAATTACAACACAAACATTCCTGTATTAATTGAGCAGTAACATCATCTACACCAACTTTATATGACTCGATCAGAGAAGCAGATTTCAAAGAACTCGGCTGAGCGGCATCTGCTTCAATCAGCGCATAATAATGTGTGCCATCCACACAATTCTGTTCTTTCAGATAGAAGATAGTAGCATCGGCTCTCTTTGCCAGAATATATTTCACGCTACCTCCATAATAATGAGCTGTAACGAATCTCTTTTCTGAGTCAGTCAGTACGCTTGAGTTTTCAACTTCCAGTTTGTAAGCTACTTTCTTCAGGTCATTTTTATAACCATACTTTTCAGCTACATACTTTTCTTCGTTATCTGAATTTACAGGAACCAAAGAGAAAGCAACACCTTCCTGACCAACAGTCAGTACAACATTGTCGCTGGTAGTATCCAAACCTACCTGCAAGTTAGCACCTTCAGCAGCCAGACCGCTCAGATAAGTAAGATTGTAAGTTTTTTGTTCTGCAATATCGGCTGTTGTATTTTCATTGAAATAACCATATTCAGTAGTCGGATCGATCAGGTTAAATACGAATACCATACCGTTATAGTAATATTCATTCGCTGCTAAACCTTCTCTTTTAACGAACTGATGGATACCATCACTATAAGCGCCAAAACCATTTCCAAATTCACGGTTCATGATCTTAACCGGGCTAACAGAAGCCATAGTTCCATTCTTGATCACTTTCTCAACTACCCACTGGTAAGCCGGCATGTGTTCAACATCCTGCTTAACAACTTCAGAGAAATTAAATTCACCACATAAGCTGTTAGAAGCATACAAACCTACATAAGGTTTATAATACTTTACATCAGTAGATTTCACATATACTTTGTAAATACCTTCCGGAAGAGTTGTATAATCCTTGCTTACACCATCATAAGCCAGTAAATTAACCAAGTTCTTTGTTCTGTTGCCATCGCAAGAATAGAAAGTGATAACTTTTTGCTGTTCATCAACCAATTTACAATGAGACAGGATCAGGTTTTCACCGGCACCATTCTGTACATCAGCTGCTACTTTTTTAGCATCAACAGCAGGCCATATCTTCGTTGCTTCAGCATCTACTGTATTCGCATAGCTCCATGATGTATAAGCATTCTTATCTTTATTATTATAAACAGTAGGTTCACCTGCTTCTCTATCCATTTCTACAGCTTCAACCATAGTCTGCACCCAGATTGAGTCGTTAGCCAGGTTCTTTGTAAATTTGAAACGGAAAGCATCCAAAGGAAGACCTTTTGCGATCTGTTTAAAACATTGAGTATAGCCAGAAACCATTGAAGCTGCCTTATCTGTTACACCGATCTTATTATACATTTTATAAGTAGCACCGGCACTTGCAAAATAAGAAGTATCGACATGCAGGTATTTATTAGAAACTTGATCGTTTTCCAATGTACTCAGGATAACATATTCAGCACTTTCAGTAAAACCTTCTGCAAATCCAGCTGATTTATCAATATTGTAAACGAAATCATCTGCATCTGTTGCTGCATCTTCGACGTTAAGCTGTTGAGCCTGCAACGGAGTGGCAAAAATATTGTTTTCTTTTGCATCACTACCAAAGTCAAGCTGCATATAGGCTACATTCTTAGTATTGGTCTTCGTATTCAAGTCTTCAGCACTCAAAACATAAGTACCAGCTTTAACAAGCTTCAATGCCAATGCCGTTACATCAGGAGTCTTATCGTTAGCATATTTGTAAGCATATACGCTACCATTTTTATTAGATCCCAAAATCATTGTAGAGTCTGCATTTGAAAAAACAACGCTCAGTGGAGTTTCTGTTTCAAAAGCTTCACCAGCGTATTTGCTTTCAAACCATTTCCAGTTAGGATAAGCACCACCAATATAGGTAGACTCTTCTGTTACTTTAGTTGTCTTAGTTGCATTAGCCGGATCAAATGAGAAGAAAAGACCTGTTGCTTTGTTTACCAGGCAGAAACGAGTTGTACCACCATCTTCGGAAATCTGAGGTTTGATGCTCCACAAAGCCTGATTAATTTCTTCCAAGCTCCTAAGATCACCAACTAATTGTGCTTGAAAAGCTGTATTCGAATTATCTAAATATAGATACTTCCCATCGGCATCTTGTATAAAGTAATACAAGTTCTCGTTCACACTCTCCTTTGCTTCGAAAGAAGCACCGGTTAAACCGGCAGGAGCACCGCATAATGAGGGTGTCACTCCCCCCTGAGCCTGAACTGCGCCTACACATACGGCCAGTAAGCTACCAGCCAAAAACGTAGAAATCTTTTTGTTCATAAATCTAAATTTTAATATTAATAATAGTGTTAATGAAATAGTTCCTGTTCGATGTTTTGAATGTCCTTTTTACCAAATGACTAGAGAAAACGATCGTTTTTTCTAGTCATGATTTTTGGCCTCATTTACTTTCGTAATTGAAACATCGTTTTTTGTACTAACTTTGCTATTCGGTTGATAAGAAATGAGATAGGAATGATAATTATTTTATGAAAAGGATTGCTGGTATGAAAAGAATGTCTAAATTTGCTGGCGATAAAAAACGATCGTTTTTTCTAGTCACTGCTTTTTCGCACTACTTCCCTCATTAAATCAAGGTTTTTATATAGTTTTAGTCCCCCGGAAATAAGGGTTATTTTGGGCATTTCAGTCTATGTATCCCAAAAAGCTTCTACTCCCTGAAAGTACGATGGATACACGTTTCTGAACGAAAATCGATTTATCAGGAGATAAGATGTTTTTAGAGGAATACAACGAAAACCCCGACAGGATATCCTGCCGGGGCTTTTTTTTGTCTGTTGTAGCTCTTCACAGAGATCGAACAGAAGAACTTTATTTCATTACTTTAGTATTAATACTGACTGCTTATTCGCCCATCGCGGGGTACTTAGTTCGATATCACCACGCAGTCAATTTAAATTTATTGATTATAAATAGTTTCTTATTTTACGATTGCTTTTACAGCAGCTTCACCTTCTACGGCTACTACAACTACACCGGCCGGTGCAGAGATTTCAGCCATATCGGAAGAAATTACTGTGTTAGCGATTGTCTGACCAAGTACGTTAGTGATAACTACTGTCTTGCCTTCAGCACCTTTGATCGTTACGATACCGTTACCGGCGATAACCGATACTTCGGAAGCGTTGATACCTTCGTTAGCTACAGGAGCTGACTTTTCGGCTGCCAGATCAAACTGATCACCTGCGGCATAACCCTTAGCCACAACAACCACACCGTTGATGTTCTTCAGGTAACCATCGTTAGCAACTTCAGGCTGTTTCTTACCTGCGATGTAAGAATCATAACCGTAGTAACCTGTCTGAACCTTGAATGAACCGTCTGATTCATGGTTGATCGGGTTGATATAACGGAACGCGAACTTAGCTGTATTGAAATCGCTTGTACTCAGGTCGATCACGTCGGAAGCCTTGCTGCTCTTTGTATAGTTCTTGTCTGTGATATACAGTTTGTCACCTGTGCGGAAACCGTATACGAAACCTAACTTAGCAAAGTGTTCGCCTGCCTCATTGTCGTTGATGTACTTATTCGTATGGATAGCACCCTTTGTATAAGCTACATAAGCAGTATCGATCAGGTTCACCAGGAAGCGACCGTAAGTTGTATCCGGAGTCAGCTGATGGTTAGCATTGTCGAATGTAGCCGGTTTGTATTCCGGATTAACAGCCAACAGATACTGATAACGGTTGTTGTTGCCACGTTTTACATAAGCTGTATCGACATACAGAGCCGGAGCCATAGTAGTCAACTGAGCTTTGTTACCGATGTTCAGGAATTCACCGTTTTCAAACATCTGATCGTAATCATTTTCCTGACGGAAGATGCGGATCGTATCACCCATGCTCTGCAGACGATATTCAGGAGCACCCACTTTCTGTACTTTGAACAGGTCGTTAGAGTTGATCTTAGCATAAGCACCGTCTACTTCTACTGCACCCTGTTTTGTCAGCGTTGTTGCGCCATACAGTTTGCTGTTCAAATCCAGTGCGAAGTAAGGATTGTAAGCGCTGTTCAGGTAACCGTCTTTGTCGTACATTGGATCGGAAGTACTACCCTTAGATGAGCTGACACCGATGATGTTGTACAAATCCGTACCCTTTTCTTTCAGGGCGAAGCGATAAGCTTCAGATACATTTTTCGTAGTCTTGAATGATGTGAAGTTCGGATCACAGATCATAGACTGGATTGTTGTTGTCTGCGGATTTTCGTAAGTCAGATATTCGTCGTTAGCCGTATTCTGCAGTGCATAGCCAACGATAGCGATTGTATCGTTCTTGCTGAACAGTTTATCGTCTTTGAAGTACTGTGAATAACGGAATGCATAGATAGAGTCGGAAGCAGTCTTGATGATACCGTCCTTGTCGAATTCGCGTGTACCTGTCAACGGAACGATTCTCCAGTTTACGGCAGCAGCTTCGTCGTGAGACAATCCCAGGAAGTGGCTCTTAGCTGTATGGTTTTCACCTACATAGTAGTCTTCTTCAGTAGAAGCAACCAACAAGCGGAACTGTTCGTCCTGTACATCCGATGCTTTCAGGTCTGCATAACCGTCGCGCTGTACTTTACCGGCTACGATTTCTTCCTGGATTCCTGTGATAACCAATGTATCACGATTTGCAGAAGAAGCGTATTGTGAAGGAGATACTGCATACTTGTTATCACCTAAGTAATACATTGCATTAACAGTATATGATTTGCCACTTTCACGGTTTACGAATGTGAAGCTGGTTGCATCTTTCAGACCGGCAACACCCTTCTTATTCAATTCACCGCTCTGACCGCCTACGTTTACGATCCACTGTCCTTCCGGTTTGTTGAACAGGAATTCTGATTTGTCGGCAGTAGCCAAGTTTGCACCTAATACACGACCATTCAATACTTTACCATTCTTATCCTTTATAGACGGATGGTTAGCGAACTCGATGTTTACATAAGTATAGTTCAACGGGCTGTCATCGCTCTTTGCTTTTACCAGGTTATTCAAGCCCAGTTCGGCAGCTACCCAATAAGCTTTATCATTGGTAACAGTCAGGTAAACACCCTGCTGAGCACCGGTCTTCACTTCGAAAGAAGAGATATAAAGAGCAGTTGAGAAAGCACTCTTGTCGTATTTCTTCACTTCAATGTTATAAACAACTTTACTTTTACCGCCTACATTTGTAGCATTGTCATAGTAGAACTGGAAATATGGAGCGTAAGTTCCTTTATTGAATTCACCGGTATTTGCCAGAAGTTCGAGCATAGCCTTTTCTCCCAATGTAGTGAACTTATAACCACCATTCTTCAAATCATCCTTGATGCTTGTCCATTCTGAGTCCTTGGTTGTTTCCAGAACAATGTAACGGTCGCCGCTCTTCAAAAGAATTGCCTCATTTACACTTGCATTTGCATCGCCTGTAAGTTCTACTAATTTTTTATCAGTACCGTCATATTTAACCGGAACCAGATCAGCATCGGCAAATACATTACCGGTAGTGATGTCCTTAGTAGCAGCGTCACCGTCTTCGTCGATATATTTGTGTGCCAAAGCAACACCGAAGCTGGTTCTTGAACCGAAGTCGTTCAAAAGTTGGCCGACAGTATACGTTTTAGCATCTGCCTGGATAGCGTAAGCAAACAAGGTTAAAGAAGTCTGACTGTCAGCTTTCTCCAGTGTACCATTGCTGATTTTCAGATATGTACCATCCTTTGTCTGCAAAGAGAATGAACCGTCATATTTCTTACCGGTAAAGTCGGATTCTCCGTCTACAGTCAGATATGCTTTAGGAGATACTTCCTTTCCATATTGATCGCATTTCACGAAAGAATAATTGAAGTTGTCACCAGACAAAGCGCCGATAACGATCTTCCACTGGTCATTCACAGAAGTTGAAGCATCCTTAATCGTCACAATATCACCGGAGTTAACAGACATCAACTGACCTTTAGCAACCAAAGGCAAAGCTTCGCCGGTAGTCTTCAGGTCTGCAGCGATAGTCTGACCTCCAATTTTCAAACCATTCTCAGTATAAGCGATGCCTGTAATAGCATTGTCTTCTTCTACTAATGCATAGGCAGGATCGGCAGCCTTTGTTGTAAACTTACCCAAATACATTTCTGCTTTACCGGCTTTTTGAGCAGCCAGGTTTATCAACTTACCTTCGGCAAGCGTCCAGGATTGACCGGCCAGTTCTTTTAAGCCTGCGTTAGAGCTTGAGATAGCGAAAGGAGCAGGAATAGTGTTTACGTTTTCAACATTCCCGATTAATTCAATTTTACCGTCCTTTACACATACACCGGCATCTGTCATGCCTTCTACTGTGGAACCCGGTTCCATTGGATTTACTGTTATGACTTCTACATCTACAGACAGGTCAGCTTCTGTGGTTGGTTTAAGCTCAGCGATGAGATACTTTGCTTCATTATCAATTATTTCAGTAACTAACTCGCCTGCTTCTGTAAACAAATACAGTTTTGCATTCTCTCCAAGATCTGACACCGTTGCAATACCACTTTCACCTTTTACAATGTACAATTCGCCGCTCATCAAAGCACCGTCTTGATCCATATCTATCGCGGAAGCTTTACCTTCTTCATCTAACGATACAGCCTTTGCTTGATCCGAAGGAGCGACCAAGAACTTTTTGCCAGCTTGCAGTTTCAACGTTTCTTCTTCAGCATCTAATACTACAGTCCATTTCTCTCCATCTCCGATCTCTTCTGAGTTGTACGTATTAGCAGCAACTGTGCTTTTACCTTCACCCTCAGTCCACTTTACATCATTCGCACCAACTGCCTGTACTGTTTTCTGAGTCGATAAACCAACTTCAGCATTAGCTTCCAACTTAGTTACAGCTGTCTTAGCGCCTGAATACAAATAAGCATTTCCAGCACCTTCCTCACCCAAAGAAACAGCACCGCTTTCAAGATCGATCACGACTTCTTTACTTCCGCTAACCAACTTATTAGTTTCATTTTGAAGCGTAACAGCAATTGCTTTTTGAGCAGTATAAGCTTTTTCTTCAGTACCTTCTATTAACTGAATACCTTCTTCGCATAAAATCCATCCGGGAGCAGCTTTCACTTCCAGATAAAACTTTTCACCTACCTTTTTTACGTCCCAGGCTGCAGTAAAATCCTCTGCAATCTGAAAGTTGCAATACACAACCTCGGCCGTAGCATCTGTTGTGCTTTCAGACATTGCTGCCGCAACAAATGTTTTAGCCACCCCGTTACTTGCCGGCAGGATCATTGCGTCTACAGCGTAGAACAATCCACCCGAAGCTAACAGCGCAGCTACTAACGTAGAAAACTTTTTGTTCATAATTCTTTAATTTAATATTAATAATAGTGTTTCTAAAAAGCCTTTTATCCCTATCGCTAGGTAGGATCGTTTTATGAATGACTAGAGAAAACGATCGTTTTTTCTAGTCACGTTTTTCGACCTTATTTACTTTCGTAATCGAAACCCCGTTTTTTGTACTAAGTTTGCTATTCGGTTGATAAGAAATGAGATAGGAATGATAAATATTTTAGGAAAATAATTGCTGGTAAGAAAAGAATGTCTAAATTTGCTGACGATAAAAAACGATCGTTTTTTCTAGTCACTGCTTTTATATCATACTCCCCGCATTAAATCAAGGTTTTCGTACAATTTTCACCCCTATAAAAAAGGGTTGTTTTTGGCATCCCTGCCTATCCGTAAAAAATGGCTGCCTACCCGTCGGAAGCCCGATGCCTACTCGTTTTCGAGCCGATGCCTACCCGTTGGGGAAAAAGGCGTTTTTTCGGAGGCAAATGTTAAAAGCTTCAAAAGCACCAAAAGCCTCTTAGGGTATCTGCGGTACGGGAACGGCCTTTCCCGCTGTCGTTTTCTGAAAATAACCGGCTCCTAATGAAACTATTAACTTATTTTTCTCGGTTGCCAGAAGAAGACGGTCGACCGACGATTTACTGATTTCGCGCACGGTGCCCTCTTCGCGGATCTCCGCCCGCTTAAAACGTTCGGGCATTTCGGCAAAAAGCTTCTGCAAAGTGAAAGGCATCTTATAATGCAGGTTCTTCTTACTCTTTTTCAAGGAAGTGCTCACCAGGTAAGTATGTTGCAGACAAACCGTGCCGATATGGAAAGCAGCATTGAAATCATCATCCGAGATCACCCAATCCTTTTCTTCACTCTTGCTCTCCCCCTTACGTATGGCAGTCAGTACCATACCGATACGGAAGATAGCCAACCGGTAACGCAACACAGCGGAAGCCACATCCTCGTGCCCGAACATACGTACATTATTATATTCATCTTTGAAATAAGCATTCAACCGCTCGCGCTGTGCGCGGCTGAAACGTACCCAGGTTGGATACTTATCCAGATGTACGCCGATATCCAACACCCGTTCGGCCAATCCGTCGAAGTAATGCGCGGCCGCAGGCGTATCGTCTTCCGAGGTAAGCGGACGGTATTCGCCATGCCCGGCAATCTTGTACATCATCAAACGGCTGAACAATCCGCTCTCGGCGGAAGGGATCAGGCGGCTGAACATGCCCGGCGTACCGGTCAACAGCATACTGAGCAAAGGATAGGAAGCCAGCAGCGAACCGTTCGTCTTTGTCGAGTTGCCTACCCGTTCGTGATGGGCCGCCTGGTTCAACAGATAGCCGTAGTTGCCGTAATCCTGAAACAGGGTATTGGTGACGGCCTCTATCTCGGTTTCAAACAGGCAGGAAGCATAATGTTCGTTCGTTTCCAACTGTTCCACCATCCGCGCGAGCGAGGTATAACCGGAGACGTTCAAGTCCATCTGTTTCACCGGATCGGGATTTTCGGGAGCCAACCCAACGGGTTTCTTTCCGCCCGAACGGAGCAACTGCTTCTGATAAAGGTCGTAATCCTCCTTTTTCTTCAGGTATTCCTTCACGCGGTAACGCGAATTATCGTACACGTAACGTTGCCAGGAGGCGATCAACTTGAAGAGAGCCGCCACACAGCCCTTGCCGCTTCCCGACTCGCCGATCACCACGCCATAGAAAGGGGCCTGGTATTCTTTCCTGGCAAACGAACCGAGCACGCGGGGCGTCACGCTGCTCAACAAGGCCAGCGACGACAAAAGCAATATGCTCCGCTCGGTATCGTCGGACGCATATTCCAGGATTTCGAGGACAAGCGGCGGCAACGACTGCAAAAACTCTTTCCGGAAAGGGGGAAGAGATGTTTCATCCGGCTCTATATCAATGCCTTCACCCTCCTGTTCCTCCACGGTTTCATTTCCGGCATTACCGGTGAAGTCTTTGGGGCTTTTGAGGCTTTGCGACGTTTTCCCGTCGGCCGGAGGGCAGTAAGGGTTGGAGCCGTGGGAGCTACGGTAGCGGGCGTAAATATCGGTGACTATGGAGGTGATCTCTTTTTCCGTGAAGTCCGCCCGGGTGTAACGGCGCCGGCATTCGTCGGCCACTTCGCGCTCGTCGAAACCGGCATTGTTCAACACAGACGCCAGTTTGACCACATAGGCATGGCGGTTGCCCGAAATGAAGGAGTTGCCGGCCTCGAACTTTTCCAGGTAATGTTCCAGGCGGTTGTCCGATAAAGTATTATCGGCCGGCGGTGCCTTCGCGGCAATATGTACGACGGCAGCTTGTGCCTTATAGAAGGCAGCGGGGTCGGCACTGACAAAGCAGCTCCGGTTGGGATCTTTGCCGGAGATATCGACTTCGACCCCCGGCAGGTCGGTTTCTATCCGGTGCCGCACGGTTTCGAACGCCTGCAAATGCTGCGGCAGGCCGCTGTCGACCAGCACAAACAGCTTGACTCCTGTACCGGATGCGCTGATGTGCCCGGCCTTCACGTAGGGTAGCTCCCCGGCACGCCGGAGGATATCGGTAGCGGAGCCTGCCACCTTGTCGATATCGACAGTGATGCACTGGCTGTAACTCACCATAAACTCCTGTTTGCGACCGCCTTCCATAACGCCGCCGGCCACGACGAGCGGGAGGTTCTTCTTCCGCCCGTCGCCGCTTTTCTTATCGCCTGCGGCATAAGCGGCCCGCAGGAGGGAGATAGGGGATAGGTATTTTCCACTTTTCACCTGATCAATGTATTGATCCAAAGAGATAGCCTGATGGCTGCGTGTGTCGAATGCAGAGTGGAAGAAGGTACATTCGACGCTTTGTTTTGAGAATTCATTCATGATACGGGTTGTAAGGCAGCGAGGGTACACCGCCGTTAATACTAGTGATAAGATCGCCGGGATCTTTGCATTAAGGTTCGCCCAGGTGGTCGATCAGTACCGCCACCTGCCTGGGGGTGTAGAGTTTCTGAAACTTCACCCAGCCGGCTGCTTCCAGTTTGGCTTTCAGGCCGCGTGAGGTACGTATCCATTCCCACATGCGCTTATAAGCCACCACAGGGGTGCGACCGGGGAAATATAACTGGGCGAATTCGGCAATACCATAAGCCCTTTTGAAATTATTTTTTCCATCACAAACAGTATCCATATACGTTGTATTTAAGCGTTTAACAATGATATAAATATAGTAAATAATACAATAACAGGCAAGCAAAAACCAAGTTATTTTCACAATTTCACCCCACCCCGTTAAACCTTTTTATCGCCCCTTTGTCTATATTCCGATTGAGTTGTGTATATTTACATGCCTATTGATAAGTTTTAAAGTAGATACCATTGAAAATATGACGAAGAGAGTGAAGTGGGGCGTTACCGCCGCAATCCTTCTATTGATTGTAGGAATGATTGTTTATCCACAGATTAAGACCCAGTTGACTGCATCCGGCAAAACGGACGAAGTGGCTCCCGCTCCGGGAACGAGCTTACGGAAGCAGGTATTGAACATTAACGCCGAAGTGCTGAAATTCCAATCACTGACCGACAAAGTTATTAGCACGGGCAGTATTATCCCCGACGAAGAAGTAGACTTATCCTTCGAGTCGTCAGGAAAAGTAGTGAATATCTATTTCACCGAAGGTACGCATGTGAAAGCAGGCGACCTGTTGGCGAAAATCAACGACAAACCTTTACAGGCCCAGTTGAGAAAACTGGAAGCCCAGATCCCCCTGGCAAAAGACCGGGTGTACCGCCAACGCACACTTCTTGAAAAAGATGCCGTCAGCCAGGAGGCTTACGAGCAGGTGACTACCGAATATGAGAAACTGATGGCCGATATCGACTTGGTGAAAGCCAACATCCTGCAAACAGAGCTACGCGCTCCGTTCGACGGGATCATCGGGCTGCGCTCGGTCAGCGAAGGGGCCTATGTCTCTCCCACTACCGTTATCACCAAATTGACGAAGATATCGCCGCTGAAAATCGAGTTCTCCATTCCGGAAAACTATGCGACCGACGTAACCGACGGTACTTCCATCGTCTTCCGCCTGGAAGACTCCAACGGTATGATGCGCGATTACAGCGCCAAAGTATATGCCGTGGAAAGCAAGGTGGATATGTCGACCCGTACCCTGAAAGTGCGTGCCACCTACCCCAACACCAACGAGTCGATCTTCCCCGGACGTTATACCTCGGTGGAGATCACCAAACGCGAAATAAAAGATGCATTGGCTATCCCGAGCGAAGCACTGATCCCCGAAATGGGAAAGAATGTGGTCTACCTGTATAAGAACGGAGTAGCCGAACCGGCGGAAATCACGATCGGGCTGCGTACGGAAAGCCGTGTACAGGTACTTAAAGGTGTACAGCCCGGCGATACATTGATCACCACCGGTGTAATGCAGCTTCGTACCGGTATGCAAGTTACTATTGATAATCTGTATTAAATTCCCCTATGGCAAATATATCGGAAACCAGTATAAACAGGCCGGTACTTTCGACAGTAATGATGCTCGTCATCCTGCTGTTCGGTATGATCGGCTACAAGTTCCTGGGGGTTCGCGAGTTCCCCAGTGTAGACCAGCCTATTATCTCGGTAAACGTATCCTATCCGGGAGCGAATGCCGAGGTTATCATGAACCAGATCACGGAGCCGTTGGAACAGAATATCAACGGTATCCCGGGTATCCGTTCTCTGAGCAGCGTCAGCAGCCAGGGTAGCAGCCGTATCACCGTCGAGTTCGAATTGTCGGTGGATATGGAAACGGCAGCCAACGACGTGCGCGACAAGGTATCGCGTGCCCAGCGCTATCTGCCGCGCGACTGCGACCCTCCTACCGTATCGAAGGCCGATGCCGACGCATCGCCCATCATGCAGATCGGTATCCAGAGTAGCAGGCGTTCGCTGATGGAATTGAGCGAGATCGCCGAGTTGACGGTAAAAGAGCGTTTGCAGACGATCTCGAATGTGAGCGGGGTGGATATCTGGGGACAGAAACGTTACTCCATGCGCCTGTGGCTCGACCCGATCAAGATGGCGGGTTATGGTGTCACACCATTGGACGTGAAGAATGCGGTGGATGCGGAAAACGTAGAGTTGCCCTCCGGTAGTATCGAAGGAAATACGATCGATCTTTCCATCCGCACACTCGGATTGATGCATACGGCCAAAGAATTCGACGACCTGATCATCAAGGAGGACGGTAATAATATCGTCCGTTTCAAGGATGTGGGACGGGCGGAACTGGCCCCGGAAGACCTCCGCAGTATTCTGCGTAAAAACGGCGAACCAATGGTGATCGACGTAATCATCCCCCAGCCGGGAGCCAACCATATCGAAATTGCCGACGAGGCTTACAGACGTATCGAACAGCTGAAGAAAGACCTTCCGGAGGATGTGACGATCGAAATGATATACGACAATACCCGTTTCATCCGCGCCTCCATCGCCGAGGTGGAAGAGACGATCTATGTGGCATTCGCACTGGTGGTATTGATCATCTTCCTGTTCCTGCGCGACTGGCGTGTGACGCTGGTGCCGTGTGTGGTAATTCCGGTTTCCCTTGTCGGGGCTTTCTTTGTGATGTATATATCCGGCTTCTCCATCAACGTATTGACCATGTTGGCCGTCGTGCTCTCGGTAGGATTGGTGGTGGACGATGCGATTGTTGTCGCGGAGAATATTTATGTCCGTATCGAAAAGGGGATGAGTCCGAAAGAGGCGGGTATAGAAGGGTCTAAGGAAATATTCTTTGCGGTAGTATCCACTACGATCACCCTGATCTCCGTATTCCTTCCGATCGTATTTATGGAAGGGATGACCGGACGTCTGTTCAAGGAGTTCAGTATCGTGATTGCAGGTTCCGTGGCGATTTCCTCATTTGTCGCCCTGACTTTTACCCCTATGCTCGCAACCAAGCTGCTGCGCAGGCGGGAAAAGAAGAACTGGCTGTATGTGAAAACCGAACCTTTCTTCGAAGGGTTGAATAATATCTATGCCCGGTCGCTCAATTATTTCCTGAGCCATAAATGGTGGGCGATCCCCATCGTGGTGATCCTGTTCGGTTCGATCGGGTATTTCTGGAAAACGATCCGGTCGGAATTGTCACCGCTGGAAGACCGTTCGTCCATCTCGATCAATATGCGTGCACAGGAAGGGGCTACCTTCGAGTTTATCCGAGATTATTCCGACCGGATAGCGGAACTGGCCGACTCTATCGCACCCGAGCGTAAGTTCCTGACCAACCGTTCGTCGAGCAGTAACGCAAATATCAGCGTGATCCTGCCGGACATCAAAGAACGCGAACGTTCGCAGATGGAAATAGCCGAGCATCTTTCGGCGGCGGTAAGGAAAGAGACACAGGCCCGTGCATTCGTACAGCAGCAGTCCACTTTCGGAGGACGCCGCGGTGGTATGCCTGTGCAGTATGTATTGCAGGCACCCAGCCTGGAGAAACTGGCGGAACACCTGCCGGCTTTCATGCTGAAGGTAAACGAAAGTCCCGTATTCCAGATGGCGGACGTGAACCTGAAGTTCACCAAGCCGGAAACGCGTATCGAGATCGACCGCGACAAGGCTTCTTCATTGGGAGTAAGTACCCGTAACATCGCCCAGACATTGCAGTATGCGTTGAGCGGACAGCGTATGGGCTATTTCTATATGAACGGTAAACAGTATCAGATATTGGGAGAGATCAACCGTCAGCAGCGTAACACGCCGCTCGACCTGAAATCCATCTATGTACGTAGCGACAACGGGGATATGATCCAGCTGGATAACCTCGTCGCCCTGCATGAAGATGTGGCGCCGCCGCAGTTGTACCGCTACAACCGCTTTGTGTCGGCAACGGTTTCCAGTGGCCTGAACAAAGGATATACGATTGGCGACGGTCTGGACGAAATGGATCGTATCGCGTCTGAAACATTGGACAACAGTTTCCGTACGGCTCTTTCGGGCGAGTCGAAAGAGTTTCGCGAGAGTTCATCCAGTTTGATGTTCGCCATGATCCTGGCTTTGTTGATGATCTACCTGGTGCTTGCCGCCCAGTTCGAGAGTTTCAAAGATCCGCTGGTGGTGATGTTCACCGTGCCGCTGGCCATTGCCGGGGCATTGATGTTTATGAGTTACTCGGGCATCACAATGAATATATTCAGTCAGATCGGTATCATTATGTTGATCGGCCTGGTGGCGAAGAACGGTATCCTGATCGTGGAGTTTGCCAACCAACGCCAGGAGGCGGGGCTGAGTATGGCGGAAGCGATCCGTTCGGCATCGACACAGCGTCTGCGTCCGATCCTGATGACAAGCGTGTCTACCATCCTCGGATTGGTTCCGCTGGTATATGCGACGGGCGAAGGGGCACAGGGACGTATTGCGATGGGTGTCGCCGTAGTAGGCGGTATGTTAGTTTCGACATTCCTTACCTTGTTTATCGTTCCGGCAATGTATAGTTTTATCTCAACAGACAGAGCAAAAAAGATATGAAAAGATTGGCAATAATCATACTGGCAGCATCTGCTACCCTGGGTGTAAAGGCGCAGGAAGTATACAGCCTCAGACAATGTATCGAAACGGGACTGGAGCGCAACTACTCCATCCGCATCATACGAAACGAACAACAGATTAGCGACAACAACGCTACGCCGGGTAATGCCGGTTATCTGCCTACCGTGGATATGAGCGGCGGGTTCAGCGGCTCGGTGAACAACAACCGTAACAAGCTGACCGACGGCACCACCGAAAAGCAAAACGGCGTCAACAGCGAAACCGGCAACATAGGCCTGAACGTGAACTGGACCGTATTCGACGGCTTCGGCATACAAGCCGAGTATTCGCGCTTGAAAGAGTTACAGCGGATGGGCGAACTGAACACCCGCATGACGATAGAGGATTTCGTGGCAGACCTTTCCAGTGAGTATTACAACCGTATCCGCCAGAATATCCGTCTGCGTAACCTGCGTTCTTCCCTCGATCTTTCCCGCGAACGTGTCCGTATCGCGGAAGAGAGGTATCATATCGGTTCCGGCTCACGCATGGACTTGCAACAGGCACAGGTCGACTTCAACTCCGACAGTTCGAAGGTTTTAAACCAGCTGGAGGTGGTCAACACCTCGCGCATCCGGCTTAATGAGCTGATGGCACTCGAAAATGTAGAGGAGAACATCGCTATCAAAGACTCGGTGATCTATCCGAATATCTTCCTGGATGAAGTGGAGCTATGGAAAAGCACGATAGAATCGAACGCCTCGCTCCTAATTGCACAGAAAAACAAAACGCTCTCCGAACTGGATTACAAAAAGGTTAAAAGCCGCAACTACCCCTACGTAAAACTGAATGCCGGCTATGGCTACACCGCCAACTGGTATGAGGTGGGGAGCACCGACCTGCAACAACGCCTGGGCCTCAATTACGGCATAACCGTCGGGCTGAGTCTGTTCGACGGATTGAACCGCCGCCGCGAACGCCGCAACGCCCGCATCGAGATCGAGAACAAGGAGCTACGGATGCAGGAACTGGAACTGGCCTTGCGTGCGGATATGAGTAACCTCTGGATGGCTTACCAGAATAACCTCGACCTGTGGAGCCTGGAAAAGGAAAACCTGGTCGTCGCACAAGAGAACTACCGTATTGCCATCGACCGGTACAAATTGGGTGAGCTTTCGGGTATCGAACTGCGTGAAGCGCAAAACAGCTTGTTGGAAGCGGAAGAACGCCAGTCCATCGCCGAATACTCCACCAAGCTATGCGAAGTATCTTTGCTGCAACTGAGCGGGCAGATACTGACTTATGTGGCTCCGGAACCGGAGAAAGCTAGCCAATAATCTGCCACAGTATCAATTAAACATATAACGTATACCTATCTACATCTACCAGCAGTTACTGCTACTCTGAACAACACTTAAGGTATGAGTGGGAAGCAGTAACTGCCCGTTATCGGTCAAAGCCTTATGCCGAGAGATAAGCTTATCTTCACAGACACAAAACCAAGTGTTATCCACAAAAATACTTGAGAATACTCATCAAAAACAAAGAATATTTCTGTAATTTTGGAACGAGATTGCATAGCGTAATGAACACCATGACATGATAAAGATATTACTGTTAACCGATTTTTCCAGCGGCTATAGCAGATCACTTCTGGAAAATGTAGTCAGATATGCAAGGGAAGTAGGTCCCTGGGCATTTTACCGAATGCCTTTATATTTCAGGGAACTTTACGGTGATGAAGGAGTCGTAGAGTGGGCAAAAAAATGGGGAGCGGATGCCATCATCGCCCAATTCACAGATATAGACCTGTCTGTTCTGAACCAGCTGCACATACCAATCATCGTCCAAAACTACAAAGAACGAAGCCCTGGTATTTCCAACCTGACCGGTGACTATTTCGGGACCGGTGTTATAGCAGCTAACTTTTTCCTGCACAAAGGATATAAATCGTTTGCCTACTACGGACTGACGGATACAGTATGGGGACGTGAACGAGGCGAAGGTTTTAAGAAGGCTGTTAGTAGCCAGGGGTATGACGTTTATGAGTTCAGTAACCGGAAACGGATACCCCGTGAAAAATGGAGCTTTGATGTAGAGCTCGTAAGCAGATGGCTACAAAGCTTGCCCAAACCGGTAGCACTTTTCGCCTGCGATGACTATTATGCCTTGCAAATCACCGAAGTCTGTAAAATGTATGATATCAGTATTCCCGAAGAAATTGCAGTCCTGGGAGTAGATAATGACAAACTGTTGTGTAATATTTCCGACCCTCAATTGTCATCTATAGAATTGGATATCGAGAACGGAGGTTATGAAGCAGGGAAACTGATTCACCAGTTCATCGAAAAAAAGATCGTTACCCCCGTCGATATCATCATAAAGCCGGTACGAATTGTTCCTCGTGCTTCCACCGAACGTTTTGCTGTTTCCGACAAATATATCGAACAACTGTTACATTATATAGATAACAACCACCGGGATCCCCTGTCTATAGACGACCTTATCCGGATGGTCCCCTTTTCAAGACGTGTTCTGGAGAAAAAGTTCAAAAGGGAAACAGGTACATCTGTCTGTCAATATATTCAGGAACTGCGTATAGAAAAATTTGCCGATTTATTGGTTACAACTGATCTACCGTTGGTAGAAGCCGCTGCTAAAGCCGGTTTTACGGATTACAAGAATATTTCCCGAATATTTACAAAGATAAAGGAGATGACTCCCTTTCAATATCGGAAACGATTTACTTCTAAAAACAAATAAAAGATGTACCGACTTTCTATCCAATCCATTCGTTTTTTGAGGATTTTATTTCGCAATCAGCATATAAAAAGAAGAATCATTCTACTTACTTTGTACTGTTTGAACAATAAAGACAGTGCCATATGAAAACAATATCAGCATCACACGGAAAAAAAGCAGTCCGCAGGCTCATTAGCAACGGAAAATTAATCCAGACTGACAATATTCTGGAAAATGGTTATATCATCATTGAAAATGATATGATAACTGCTATTGGCACAGGCCAGCCGTCATCGGATGATATCGATGAAATCATCGATGCCGGACAACAGTATATATCTCCCGGATTCATCGACCTTCATACACATGGAGCAGGAGGCGCCGATTTCATGGACGGTACGGTAGATGCTTACCTTACCGTAGCCAACACACATGCCCGCTACGGTACAACCGCCCTTTTACCCACCACACTGACCTGTCCTGACGAGGAGCTCTTCCACACTTTTGAAATCTACCGCCAGGCAAAAAGACAAAACACGAAAGGTGCAAAGTTTCTGGGCATCCATCTGGAAGGTCCGTACTTCGCCTATAGCCAACGTGGTGCGCAAGATCCCGCCAATCTAAAGACACCGACTCCCGAACATTACACCAGTATATTGAATGCCACTGACGATATCATTCGTTGGAGTATAGCCCCCGAACTCGACGGTGCCCTCTACTTGGGTAAACTATTGAAAAAAAAACAAATAATCCCATCCGTCGGACATACGGATGCCATTTGTGAAGAGGTCATGGAAGCCTATAAGGCCGGATACTCCCTGATGACGCACCTCTACTCAGGTATGCAGACCGTTATCCGCCGGAATGCACTCCGTTATGCGGGCGCTGTAGAAGCCGCTTTCTTACTGGAGGATATGGATGTAGAAATCATTGCCGACGGTATTCACCTCCCCAAAAGCTTGCTTCAACTTATACATAAATTCAAAGGAGCAGACAGAATAGCATTGGTTACCGATTCCATGCGCGGCGCCGGAATGCCGGAAGGGATATATAAATTAGGAAGTTTAAAGGAAGGACAAACTGTAATGGTAGAAGAGGGAGTAGCCAAACTACTCGACCGAAGTGCTTTTGCCGGCAGCGTGGCAACTGCAGACCGTCTGGTCCGGACAATGGTTCAACTGGCAGAAGTCTCCTTAACAGATGCAGTAAAAATGATGACGGCAACGCCGGCCCGTATTCTTCATATGGAAAACAGGATCGGTTCTTTAGAAGTAGGTAAAACGGCTGATATTCTTTTATTCGACAATCAGATCAGGATATCACGTACCATCATAAACGGACAGACGGTTTACCAAGCATAACTTCTTCCCAGACATTATTACTGGCCTCTCCATTCTGACGCATTTTGAGGATTTTATTTCGCAAGATGGGAGAAAATGAATAATTCATCCTTTTACTTTTGTCGTATTGAGATTCATTTAAAATTAATCAGTATGACAACGAGACGCAGTTTTATAAAAAAAGCAGTAGCCGGTACGGCTATGTTATCATTCGGTGGCGTGTTGCCTGGGTTCAGTGCAAAAAGTTATGCAAACATAGTAGGAGCAAACGACCGGATCCTGATCGGTTGCATAGGAGTAAACTCCCGTGGAGCCGCTTTAGCCCGGAATTTTGCCAAGCAAGAAAACTGCATGGTAAAACACATTTGTGATGTTGACTCCAGGGCTTTAGACAAGTGTATCACAGAAGTTACAAACACCAGCAACACAACTCCGAAAGGATATAAAGACCTGCGTCTTATGCTTGAAAAGAAAGACTTGGATGCTGTAGTAATAGCAACTCCGGACCATTGGCATGCCCCGGCAGCCTTACTGGCAATGAAAGCCGGAAAGCATGTTTACCTTGAAAAACCATGCAGCCACTCTCCAGAAGAAGGCGAAATATTGATCCAAGCCGCACAAAAATACGACAAGGTCGTACAGATGGGAAACCAACGCCGTTCATGGCCCAATGTTGTGGAAGCGATCAATGAGATCAAATCCGGAACAATAGGAAAAGTTTATTTCGGCAAATCATGGTATACGAACAACCGTGCCCCTATAGGCAAAGGAAAAGAAGTTCCCGTCCCCGACTGGCTCGATTGGGACTTGTGGCAGGGACCGGCCCCACGAACAACCTACAAGGATAATATCATTCATTATAACTGGCACTGGTTCTGGCAATGGGGCACCGGTGAAGCCTTAAACAACGGAACCCATATGATAGACCTGCTACGATGGGGTATGGAAGTGGATTACCCGACTTCCGTACAATCCACGGGGGGACGTTACTATTATCAAGACGACTGGGAAACTCCTGACACACAAGTCATCAATATAAATTTCGGAGACAAGAAGTCAATAATCTGGGAAGGACACTGTTGCAATGCTTTTAAAATAGAAGGCAATTCCGTCGGTGCACTTTTCTACGGGGAGAAAGCCAACCTGCTAATCGGAGGAGGTAATTATTACAAAATCATGGACCATAAAAACCAGATCATCCGCGAGGTGGAAAGTAAGATACAAACCGATCCCCGCAACCGAATGGATCCGGCGCAACAATTGGATGCAATCCATATCCAAAACTTCTTCGATGCAATCAAAAAAGGAGAAAAGCTAAATGCGGGAATAGAGTCCGGCCACATAAGTACATTACTCGTCCAGTTGGGAAATATAGCCCAATGTTCAGGAGAAAAACTGGAAACAGATCCGACTAACGGACATATCAGAAACAAACAAATTGCGGATAAATACTGGGGAAGAACTTATCAAGAAGGATGGGAGGTAAAATTATGACAAACAATTATCATGCAACAGAAAAAAGACAAGTCATAACAGGAATCATTATCATCGGAATCGTATTCTTTATCATAGGCTTTGTATCATGGGTCAACTCGATACTGATTCCTTACTTCAGGATTGCCTGCGAATTGACAAATTATCAATCATATTTTGTTACATTCGCTTTCTATATAGCCTATCTCATCATGTCGGTTCCGGTTGCCTACCTGTTAAAAAAGACAGGATACAAAAAAGGGATGATGTACGGCTTCTTTTGTCTGGCAGCAGGAGCTTTGCTATTTGTACCCGCTGCACTGGACAGAGTATACTGGATATTCCTTACCGGCCTATTCACGATGGGTACAGGATTGTCAGTTCTGCAAGCTGCAGCAAATCCATATATCACGATCATCGGTCCCATTGAAACAGCAGCCCGGCGCATCAGCATAATGGGTGTATGCAACAAGTTCGCCGGTATCGTTTCACCTATCATCTTTGCTGCAGTCGTGTTGGGGAAAAGCCAGAATATCCTGACACTCGTCGAATCCGGACTCCTCAACGGCATGGAAAAGGAAGCAGCACTCGATGAACTCATACGTGGAGTTATACTTCCTTACAGCATACTTAGCCTCACCCTTCTCACAATCGGATTGTTTATCTATAAATCAAAATTACCGGACATCAACCCTGAAGAGGAGAATGAAGAGGTAGCAACCGCCAATTGTGGAAAAACCTCCGTCTTTCAATTCCCCTACCTGCTACTCGGCGTATTGGCCCTGTTCCTGCATGTCGGGACACAAGTTGTGGCCATAGATACAATCATCAGTTATGCAGGTTCTATGGGCGTAGGACTTTTGAACGCTAAGTTCTTTCCTTCCTATACGCTTGGAGCAACAATTCTGGGCTACCTGCTGGGAATCCTGTTGATCCCGCGTTTTATATCCCAGAAAAATGCATTGATCGTTTGTACGATTTTAGGACTCGTCCTCTCACTGGGAGTAATTTTCACCCATACGAATATTTCCCTACTAGGACATAATGCAGGTTTATCCATCTGGTTACTGGCTTCCCTCGGTTTACCGAACTCTTTGATATATGCTGGTATCTGGCCCCACGCCATCCGGAATCTAGGGCGTTTCACCAAAATTGGTTCATCCATGCTGGTTATGGCATTATGCGGAAATGCCATCCTTCCCCTTGTTTACGGCAAACTGGCAGACATGACTTCTTTGCAAGCTGGATATTGGGTATTGATACCTTGCTATTTATATCTGATATGGTATGCCGTCTGGGGATATCGCATCGTAAGTTGGTCATCAAAAGTATAAATACAAGCACCGACTTCCTATAGCCTAATAACAGTTTCTTCCTGATGAAACAAATGTTTCACCTAAGAGGAACAAATGTTTCACCAGCATGAAACAAGTGAAACAAACGGAAAGATCACGTTAGCTAACAGTATAAATCTAAAATAGTCAATATGATAAATTTAAAAAAGAACAAGCTTACTGTACAGGTATTCCCTGACAGGCAATCTATGGGAAAAAGTGCGGCATCGGATGTTGCGCAGGCTATATGCAAATTATTAAAAGAGAAGGAAGAGATCAATATGATCTTTGCCGCCGCTCCCTCACAAAATGATTTCCTAGCAGCACTCATTGCTGATAAATCGATCGTATGGAACCGGATCAACGCTTTCCACATGGATGAGTATATCGGATTAGATCCCAATGCTCCGCAAGGGTTCGGCAATTTCCTGAGTGAACATATATTCTCGAAAGTAGCCTTCAAACAGGTCTATTATATACAAGTGAAGAAAGACGGTTTTGAAGCCGAATGCGAACGCTATACCCACCTGCTGTCTGAACGAGCGATCGATATCGTTTGTATGGGAATAGGGGAAAACGGACATATCGCTTTCAACGATCCGCATGTAGCCGATTTCAACGACAAAGACTGGATGAAGGTAGTCGACCTTGCCCCCCAATGCAGGGAACAGCAGGTGCACGACGGTTGTTTTCAATCTCTCGACGAAGTCCCCACACAAGCATTCACGCTCACCATCCCGATCCTGATGTCTGCAGCATATACATTCTGTATCGTCCCAGCCTCCACAAAGGCAGAGGCTGTTTACAATACCTTATATGCTCCTCTATGTGAAGAATATCCCTCTACGATCCTGCGCGAAAAAGAAAACGCCCGGTTATATCTGGATATGGAGAGCGCTTCGCTTCTACCTGTAGAAATACAGGAAAATAATTAACAAATCCCTAAAAAGAACAGCTTATGAAACGGAATGTATTATTATTGCTCGTTATCCAGTTTCTTGCCATAACTTCACTTCATCCGCAAGAGATCATCCGATTAGGCATTATCGGACTGGACACCTCTCACTCCGAAGCTTTTATCAAATTAATAAACGGAGAGAGCCCGCAACCAGATTATACCGGTTTCAAAATAGTAGCCGCCTATCCATACGGTTCCAGAACCATCGAGTCCAGTTATAGCCGCATTCCCCAATATACGGAAACAGCCCGGAAACACGGAGTAAGTATAACTTCATCGATCTCGGAACTTCTGAAAGAGGTAGACTGTGTATTGTTAGAAACAAATGATGGGACTTTGCACCTCGAACAGGCAAAAGAAGTGATAAATAATGGTAAACCCCTATTCATCGATAAACCGGTTGCTGCACAGTTATCCGATGTACTGAGTATCTACGGAATGGCAGAAAAAAAACAGGTTCCCATTTTTTCATCATCGGCATTACGCTTTTCCCCCCGGAACTTGGAATTAAGAGCCGGAAACGGACCGGAAGGGAAAGTCGCCGGTGCAGACTGCTACTCTCCCTGTACGAACGAACCCTCACACGCCGGATTTTTCTGGTATGGAATTCATGGAATAGAAATATTGTATACGCTGATGGGGATCGGATGTACATCTGTCTCCTGCACCTCGAACGAAAGCACAGACCTGGCTGTCGGACTATGGGAAGACGGAAGAATAGGAACCTTTCGCGGGCTACGGAACAGTGCACATACATACGGTGGTACGGCAATCTGTACAAAGAAAGTTGTACCCGCCGGAGGATATGAAGGCTACGAAGGACTGTTGAAGTCCATCCTTACTTTTTTCCGTACGGGCATAGCACCTGTCAGTAAAGAGGAAACGATAGAGATATACACATTCATGGAAACAGCCAATGAAAGTATCCGGCAAGGCGGCAAGCCTGTGAATACAATAGATATTTATGAAAAAGCATTATCCTCAGCAAAGGATTAGGAAGTTTATTAATCTTAAAAGTACGATGGTATGAAAAAAATCAACAATGCAAAAAGACTGGTATTAAATCTATTAGTTATGGCCTTCCTGCTTACGACCATAGTACCGGTTTTCGCAGAAGAAACAATGAACAACACTTCTGCTATCGAGCAAAAACAAACAGTAACAGGTACCGTCACCGACAACAACGGTGATGCGATACCAGGTGTAAATGTAATGGAAAAAGGGACTACCAACGGAGTGATAACCGATGTCAACGGCCAATACAGCATAAGTGTAACGAATGAAAATTCGGTGTTGGCCTTTTCTTTCATCGGATATGTCACCAAAGAAGTTCCCGTAAAAAAACAAAGGACCATCAATGTATCCCTAACAGAAGAAGTATTGAATCTGGAAGAAGTAGTCGTTGTGGGCTATGGTGTCCAAAAGAAAAGAGACCTGACAGGTGCAGTGACCCAAGTTAAGGCTACTTCACTGGAAAAGGAACGTCCGGCTACCGTACAAGACATATTGAGAGCAAATGTTGCCGGATTGAATATCGGGCTCGACAACTCAGCCAAAGGAGGCGGTAGTATGGAAATTCGCGGGAAACGCTCCATCAAAGCCAGCAACGAACCTTTATTGGTTGTAGACGGTATTATTTACTACGGCAGTCTCGATGAGATCAATCCCAATGATATCGCCCAGATCGACGTTTTGAAAGATGCAAGTTCGGCAGCCGTATACGGAGCGAAATCAGCAGCCGGTGTCGTGCTGATTACAACGAAAAAAGGATCTGCCGAAAAACCTACCGTTCAATTCAATGCCAGCGTAGGTATCGCAACCCTGGCAAAGAAGATGGACGTATACAATCCCAAAGAATACCTCGCCTGGAGGGAAAATGTACAGGAAAGCATTTTCGAAGATCATAAACCGGGCGAATTCTCGAACCCGAACAATCTCCCGGCAGGAGTAACCCTGGAAGACTGGATCTCCTACCGCCCCACTACCGGCAATTATGAATACGATTGGCTGGTCCGACTAGGATTATTTGAACCGGAAATCGATAATTATTTCGCCGGAAGAACATTCGACTGGTATGATGAGACCTACCAGAAAGCATTTCGCCAGGATTACAATGTCAATATCTCCGGAAAGAAAGATAAAGTAAGTTACTACTGGTCACTAGGATATCTTAACAACGAGGGTATCGTTATCGGCGATAAATACAAATCCTATAGAAGCCGCCTGAAACTGGATTTCGACGTCACCAGTTGGTTCTCCGCCGGTGTGAACGTACAATATTCTTACCGCGACCAGGGAGCCATTCCACGTAGTGTAAACCAGATATGGGCAAATACCCCTTACTCCACTCCTACTGATCTGGATGGAAATCCAATGCTTTATCCGACAGGAATAGACAACGCAAGTTCCATCAACTCGGCCTACAATGATTCATTCATTGACCGTTCCGCTATACGTAACTCCTTCACCGGGACAATGTATGCAAAAATCAAACTACCATTCGGTATTTCATACCAGGTGAATTTCTCTCCGCGCCTGTTACTGTACAACTACAGGAACCACCGTTCGTCACAGCATCCCGTATGGAAATCTTTCGGAGGAGATGCCGAACGAAGAAGTGAAATGGCATATAACTGGCAGGTGGACAATCTGATCCGTTGGGAACATACCTTTGCAAACAAACACCAGATGGAAGTCACGTTATTACAGAATGCCGAGGAAAACCAAGCCTGGCAGGAAATACAGACTACCCAGCAATTTGCACCCAGTGACGTGTTGGGATATCATCGGATGCAGGCGGGTACAGTCCCCGCCATTTCATCCAACGATACCAGAAATACAGGGGACGCCCTGATGGGCCGTGTGTTTTACTCATTCGACAAGAAATACATGCTTACAGCCTCCATCAGACGTGACGGTTACTCTGCATTCGGTGTATCCAACCCACATGCCACCTTCCCTTCCGTTGCCCTAGGATGGGTGTTTACAGAAGAACCGTTTTTCAAATTTTCTGCAATGGATTTCGGTAAGCTCCGTGTCTCATGGGGTAAGAACGGGAACAGGGATATCGGTATGTATGCTGCTTTAGCAGAAATGAATACCGACCAGTATCTATACCAGACGCTAAACGGTAATATTAATTTATCGAACTCTGTATATGTAAAAACAATGGCTAATAAAAACCTGAAATGGGAAACAACGAGCTCCTTTAACTTCGGTCTCGACTTCGGTATTCTCGACAGCCGCATTTCAGGAAATATCGATGTATACAAAATGACGACCTCCGACTTACTGATTAACCGCAGTCTGACAGAAACGATCGGCTTCGGTGAAGTAATGGCCAACCTGGGTGAAGTACAGAATACCGGGTTTGAGATCGCTTTGAGAACGCTCAATATTGATAACAGGAACTTCCAGTGGAATACCACCTTCAACTTTTCCCTGAACAGGAACAAAGTAAACCATCTATACGGTGATTACGAAAACATTCTGGATGACAACGGAAATGTAGTCGGCCGGAAAGAGATGGACGATATCAAAAACGAATGGTTTATCGGGAAGGATATCAGTTCTATCTGGACATATAATGTAACCGGTGTATGGCAGGAAAACGAAGCTGAACAAGCCGCAGAGTACGGTCTCCGACCCGGCGACATGAAGATCAAGGATGTGGACGGTAATAAGATTTACGATAACAATGACAAGGAATTCCTTGGCTACAAGACCCCACGTTTCCGTTGGACCCTGCGTAATGAATTCACCCTATTCAAAAACTGGAATCTCTCTTTTATGCTCTATTCATATTGGGGACATAAGGCTCCTTACCAGCGTGCAAAACATTTTGAAGCAGGCACACTGACAAAAACAAACTACTTCAAAATCCCATACTGGACTGCCGAAAACCCGACGAACGAATATGCCCGCCTGTATTCGGATGATAAAAATATCGGTGCTAATTTCTACCGTTCTCTGTCATTCATTCGCTTAGACAATATCTCGGTCGGCTATACCGTACCCAAATCATTCCTGAATAAATTCCATATCGAAGGTATGAACATATACGGTACGATCAAAAATGTCGCATGTTGGGCTCCCGACTGGGAATACTATGATCCCGAAGCCTATAATCCGGACAGCCCGAACACAGTAAGCAGTACCAACCGTACTTACACACTGGGAATCAATGTAACATTCTAATATTTAACTCAATAATACGATTCAGTCATGAAAAAAATAATATATGCAGCACTGACAATAATACTTCTGGCTACAAGTTGTAGCGAATCCTGGTTGGAACCGGATCCACTGTCATTCTATTCACCGGGTAACACCCTGATTGATAAAGAAGGTATGCTGAGCTCCATCACCTCCTGCGACCGTTTATTACGTGAAGAGTTTGTGGGACAGCACGCCCCTCTACTTACCGCTATGATTTTTTCGGAACAATGTGTATTGGGTACAACAGACATCTCCGGACCTGCTCAGAACCTAAATGAGAAAATTCTACCGACAGCCAACAATAACTGGGATCAGACTAATCGCATGTACTGGTATTGGACAAACGATTATTTGGGGATACGCTATGCCAATACCGTTATTACCCGGATAGACGATGCGACATACAGTTCTGAAGCCGAACGTAACAATATTCTGGGTATGGCTTTATGGCACAGAGCCTTCCGGTATTACCGTCTCTGCATGTTATTCAATGACATACCGGCTATCTTCACAGAAGTGGAAACACCAGTCACCAACCTCTGCTCTGTTGAACGCGACGGCATACTAAAGAAGATCAAGTCGGATACGGAGTTCGCAGCTCAATGGGTTGCAGAAAACAATGACAGGGGCCGTGTGTCCAAAGGAGCCTGCTACCAGTTGCTGGCAAAGATATGTCTGACACTGGGTGAATTCGATGAAGCAATAAAGGCAGCCAGTTCCGTCATCAATGACGGACGCTATAGCCTAATGAGCAACCGTTTCGGTATCGATGCCTCTGATAATTCCAAAAATGTTCTTTGGGACTTACACCGCCCACTGAACAAAAACAGTACGGAAAACAAGGAGGTATTATTGGCTACACTCGACCGCTACGAATATCAAACAGCCAAATCCTCCCAAAAAACATTGTCTATGCGCAACTTCGTCCCGTTCTGGGCCAATACGACCAACCGTATACAAACTCCTGACGGGAAACCTGGTATGTCCGACAAACGATTAAAGGAACCCGAGTTGGATTATAACGGCATCTATGGCCGTGGAATCGGACGCTGTCGCCTGACTTGGTACAGTTCGAATGGAGTATGGGACGACAGTAACGACCTGCGCCATGCCCCCGGTAACTGGATGAAAATGACCGATCTCGTCTATAATAATCCGGATCTCAAAGGAACTCCATATTATCACCAACCGATACGTTTATGGAGCGACGACGGACAGCTATTATGTATCGACACGCTAAGAAACTGGGGCGAATGGGCTCATTACAAATTATACATTGAAGAACCCGACGCAGCCACAGCCGCCCAATATAACGGAGGTTATTCGGATATGTACATTATGCGCCTGGCTGAAACTTACCTGTTACGTGCAGAGGCTTATTTATGGAAAGACGATCCTGCTTCGGCAGCCCGCGATATCAATGCAGTACGTACCCGTGCCGGCGCCGCTCCGTTAAATGTTGGAGAAATAAATATGGAAACTCTGTTGGACGAACGTACCCGCGAACTGCTATACGAAGAAAATCGCAAAATCGAGTTAACCCGTATCGCATTGTTATATGCAAGAACAGGTAAGTCCGACTACAAAGGAAGAACCTATAGTATGGCCACATTGTCACAAAATAACTACTTTTACGACCGGATTATGGATAGAGGAAACTTCTATAACAAAGGGGTGAAAGCATTGAATGGGGCAGAATTTAAAATGAGTCCTTACCATATCTGGTGGCCGATACCACAGAACGATATCGATGGTAATTCATCCGGACGAATCAATCAAAACCCCGGATATACAGGAGCAGAGTTGAATATAACACCATTGGCAGAAGTTCCGGAAACAGGCTTATCCACTCTATAAATATCAAATTATAAACAATCATGAATATGAAAAACACATCAACAAATCCTATACATAACCTAAGGTATATATGGATACTGATACTACTTACCTTCGCGTTATGTCCATCTGTTTATTCATCGCCTGAGGCGATGAATAAACAGGATTTCACCATCAAAGGTTTCCACATCGATCTCCGTTGCGAGGTGATGACCATGCCTGCTTTGAAAAGCTTTGCCAAAGAACTGGCTGGCTTCGGCATCAACACGATCATTATGGAATGGGAAGGTTCTTTTCCTTACGACAAACATGCAACCATCTCCAACAAATATGCCTATACACGTGAAGAGGTAAAGTCGTTTATCTCCTACTGTACCTCACTCGGTATCGATGTAATCCCGTTGCAAAACTGTTTCAGCCACTCCGAATACATTCTCCGCCACAACCGATATGCTCATCTGAGAGAAGACAGGAAAGAGGTATCACAGGTATGCCCTTCAAAAATAAACGAATGCAAACCCATATTCACAGAAATATTCAAGGAAATGGCCGAACTGCATCCTTCCCGTTATTTCCATATCGGATGTGACGAAACCTATTTGTTAGGCAGTTGCAAAGCATGTGCTGAAAAAGTACAGAAAGAAGGCAAATCGAAACTCTTTGTCGATTACGTAAAGGCTATGTGCGAAATTGTCGAATCAATGGGAAAGCAACCTGTCCTTTGGGCTGATATCATCCTGAAATACCCGGAAGCACTGAATGAATTACCTAAAGATATTATCTATGTCGACTGGAATTATGGCTGGGACCGTAATCATTTCGGAAATATGGACAACCTGTTCAATGCCGGAGTGACTTTCTGGGGAGCCCCATCCATCCGAAGCCATCCGGATAATATCTATCTGACACAATGGGAAAAACATTTCAACAACCAGAAAACATTTATACCTTATGCCCGCCAAGCCGGTTATCAGGGAATGGTCATGACTTCCTGGTCCACATCCGGAACTTATGGGTTCAGTTACGATACCGGCTGGGAAGTCATCGAAATGTTTCCTGTCAGATATGTATATCCGTTATCAGGCTTCCGAATCCTGGTTGCAGCCTACGGGGAATCTCTAAAAAACAACACTCCTATCGACCCGCAGACATTTGTCGTTAAATACGGGCAGGAACGCTTCGGTTTTACTTCACAAGAAAGCGAAATACTGTGGCAAGCACTGAAAGCACCACAGGAAACGGTCACTCGAGGAAAAGATCCCAAAGGAAAATCTGTCCAAGAGATGAAAACTGATGCCATTGCCGTGCAAAGACAATTATCTGCATTGCAACCGAAAAAAAATAATACAGAGTTCGAGCATTTGCGTCTAATGAACGATATACGCGTACAATACCTGATTTTTAAGGAGATAGAAAACAGATACCAGTCAGACCGATTTGAACGGAAGAGTACTAAAACATTCCTGAAAGAACTGGAGCCGCTGATCCGGGAAGCAAAGATGCTGGACAAACGTTTCCTCACCTTGAACAAAGGATTTCTACACGACGAAGAGATCGCAGAAATAAACCGTACACGCAATGAGAAATTATATACGATGTTCGAAACACTGAATAGAATCGTAAATTAAACCTTATTTCCTATGGCTTCAGAAGATGGATTAACCAGACGTAATTTCCTGGCTGGCATAATGACTATGGGCTTGGGCAGCAGCATCGGCTCCGGTTTACTGCTCACCTCCTGTTCGGATAAGGAAAAACAGATTTCTTTGCATCCCGTCAACGAGCTATATATACCGGAACTTCCGGATAAAGCGATTGACGGAAAACCGATAAAGGCAGCATTAATAGGTTGCGGAGGGAGAGGTATCGGAGCAGCTTTCAACTTTTTAGAGGCAGGGGATCATCTGTCGATAATGGCTTTGGCGGATCTTTTCCCTGATAAACTGGAAACTGGACGGCAACGACTGAAAACAGGAAAAAACGTGGATATCCCTGACGAATTATGTTTTACCGGCTTCGATGCCTATCAGAAGGTCTGCGAGCTACCTGTCGATCTTGTATTGATAGCTTCTCCCAACTGTTTTCACCCCGAACAGATGAAATATGCCATAGAAAAAGGGAAACACGTCTTTGTTGAAAAACCGGCAGCTATTGATCCGGCAGGTTACCGCACCTTTCTGGCAGCAGCTAAACAGGCTCTAAACGTAGGTATCAGTGTCTTACCCGGTACACAATACCATTTCGACCGCCAATTTGTCGCTTCCTTCCGGAAAGTACAAGAAGGAATGATCGGACGGATCATATCCGGATATGTCTATTACCACACGGGACGCGACCAGCACATCGTACGCCATCCCGAATGGACAGATATGGAATACATGATTCGCGGCCATTTCAACTGGAACTGGGTAAATGGCGACCAGATCAGTAATATGCTGGTTCACTGGATCGATGTATTTAACTGGTTCTCTATGTCTAAACCGATAAACGTCATAGCTTATGGCTCCAGGATACGTAAAAATATCGGGAATGTATACGATAACTTCAGCATGCATTTTGAATACGAGAATGGGGTCACATTAGATGGCATGGTACGGAGAATCGATGGTTGCGACAACGGAGCCGGTATCATCATCCACGGAGAGAAAGGCTCCTGGCACAGCTGTGACTTTTCCATTCGGGACAGGAACGGTGAAGTGATCTGGCAATACGACCGTGAAGAAGCAAAAGCTAAGTTCAAAGTACATGATATGTACACGCTCGAACATATCATGCTGATAAACCATATTCGGGAAGGGATAGTTCTGGATATAGCGGAAACAGCCGCTACGTCCGCCCTAACCGCTGTCATGGCACGTGAATCAGCCTATTCAGGGAAAAAATATACCTGGGAGCAAATAATTTCTTCACCACTGAATACGCTACCGGAAGAAATTGCGCTGGTCGATGTAGACTTGAAGAAGTTTGAAATACCTCTTCCTGGCATTACTTTTACAAAAGACGAATAACCGGTTATCGAATAGATAAATTAAAGAAGAGACTGCCCTCACATTACCGGACAGTCTCTTTTTCTTCTGTGTTAAAGATTAATGTCCCCCTGTCTCTCCATCTTTGCTCAACACAATATTACGTGCTACATACGCCTCATTGCCGGCTGCATCCGTGCAATAGACCATCAGGTGATAATTTCCTTCTGTTGCGTTGGCCGGTATCTCTATGTCATGGTGATGGATATGCGTATTCTTCTGGCCTGATACATCCCATGACCCGTTAAATGCAAAAGCGACCGTCTCGCCTGTCGCCGCTTTCGTATGTTCGTGCCCGTCGAAGTTATTGTGTATCTCGACCTTATAAGAGCCAAGCATCACATTATCCGACAGATCCATTTCAAAATGAATGGAAGAGCCCGGCTTCAACATCGCTCCCTCTTCGGGTTCGATCAGGTTGATGACCGGCTTTGTCGTGTCGCCGTCCTTTTCATCGTCCGAACAAGATACAAACAAGGCAGCTACTGCCAGAATACTAACTATCGATAGATAAAATGCTGTTTTCATTTGAGTAATTTTTTAAATGGAATCTTTATTAATAACTGGAAGTTACGTCCCGGCTCCGGGATCTCTACCTTCCGATAAAAACTGAGGTGATTGTAATATTTCGTATTCAGTAAATTCCGGGCAGACAGAGTAACCTCTATATCCGTCCCGCCCATAGGAATACGGAAGCCGGCACCCAGATGCAACAATTGCGCACCCGGCGTGGGATCTTCATTCCGGGCTACCCGGTTCTGATCGGCTATATACTGATGCTCCACATAAAAACGCATCCGTTTCTTCTCCCACGAAAGCGTGTTCCGCAGGGAACCCGGGGGAGAGAAACTAAGCGGTATATGTTCGTCACAGTTGTAGGTGTAGACATACTCACCTCCCAATTCATAACTGAGATGCAACGGCAGATCGACCTTTGCCGAAAGTTCCCCACCGGCAAAAAGAGCCTCGGCTCCCGTATAGCGGTAAATCTGCCCGGCATGTGGAAGTACGGACCATTCGCCGGTCGGCTTCAAATAGATATAGTTGCTGAACCAACTGACAAACGGAGAAAAGGTAACCGAAAAGAACTTTCCAAAGAAGGAATAAGCCATATCCAGCTGCCAGCCCCGTTCGGAGTCCAGGTTCGGGTCGCCCTGCTCATGCCGGAAAGTGCCGTGATGCACCCCGTTGGAGGCCAGCTCGTTCGCTCCCGGCAAACGGAAGCTATGCCCTACATTGACTTTCACCAGATGCTCCCTGGCCGGCGACCAGACAACACCCAACGAAGCGGAGTAATCGCCGAACCTCCTGTCTACCGCATGGCTGCGTACCTTATTCCCGTCGATGACTGCCTGGTCGTAACCTTGCTCTTGAAGATAAGTAGCCAGATAAGCATCCGTGAAAGGGCTGATATCCGTTTTACCTATATCATAACGCAGTCCGCCGCTGACAGACAATACATCCGTCGGTTTATAAGTAGTCAGCCAGGAGAAGCCTGTTGTAAAACGAGTATATTCCGGCAGCAGGAACGAGTACCCCGAAATGGTATTCCGCTGGTACTGCAAGTCCCAGCCGGCGCTATGATCCCAAACCTGAGAACCGGTAAGCCGCACTTTCACTCCCGAACTGAACGTATTCAAGGTAAAAGCCAACTCTTTGTCCGGATCTATGTCGGGCACAGGCTGCGTGCCGTAATGGGTATGGAACAAGCTCCATTCCTCCCGGTGGTTATTCTGGTATCCCAGATCCCACTGAAGCAATAGCTTCTCCCAGGCATACTCCTGATGGGTAGTCACCTTCAGGTGATTGACAAAACTGTAAGGCAGCTCGATGTTCCGCGAGCTACCGTCGTCCTCCACCCGCAACGGATCAGGAATGCCGTGAGCACCCGGAAAGAAACCGACCTTCTGATAAGCGTTGCTGACCGCATAATTTCCCATATAACCGTTCTTCCGGTATTGGGTAAATAAGCTCGCATCACGCTCGAAGCCGGCCGTATTCTTCAACCGGCGGTTATATACAGGAATCTTCTGAGTCAGGTAGTTGATCGTATCCGTCGGGATACGGTAATCGCCGAAATGCTGTTCCGAATAACGCAGTTTCGTGAACCAACGGTCTTTCTTCACACCCAGCATCAGGGAGCCGCCGAACAGCCCGTTGACCGACTTTCCCAGCAAATCCACCTCACCGAACACCTGGTCGTCAAACGGAGGCGCCGCCTGGGTAATCTCGACCACCCCGCCCATCGCATCACTCCCGTACAGGAGCGAAGCCGGCCCTTTCCTTATGTTAACCTGTTCTACATTGAAAGCATCTATTTCAAGCCCGTGGTCGGCTCCCCACTGCTGGCCCTCCTGCTTGATACCGTTCTCCGTCACCGATACCCTGTTGAAGCCCATACCACGAATCACCGGTTTCGAAAAACCGGAACCGATATCCATCGAATGAACCCCGGGAAGTTGTTCCAGGGTCTGCATCAGATTGCCGGAGAAATGCTCTTTTAGAAATTCTTTCCCAACCACATCCAAATGGAGTGTCGTATTCTTGTTCCGCAGATACTGGTAGTTTTCAGTAACCACAATCTCGGAAAGCGACACACTTCGGAGCGAGTCGGGATCTTGGGCATGAAGGGTACCTATACAGCATACCACCAGCATACCCGGAATTATTCCGATACGCATAAGTTGACAATTGAAAATTGATAATTATAAATTGAAAATTAACGGGATGCCGAATGGCATCTGTCAACAACAGGCAGGCGGAGCACGGAGATTAGGTGAATAAGAAAGCTGAAAAACCTTCTTACCCGGGAAAGTAATACGCTCGACAGGACTGAGCGCAAGTATAAAATGTAAATCAAGTGAATACGATTCGAGGAACGGCGAAAGGAAGAAATTACAAATCAGACAGTGGTCGGGGTTTTGAGAATGTTCTTCCCCTTCATCGGCATGCGAAGCAGTGCAGCAAGTCACCTCTTTCAGTTCATGCCTATGCGCGATCTTCACGACGAAGAACGGAAGCATGACCAAAAGCAATGACCACGCCAGGAATACCTGTTTTCTTCTTTCTGCCTTCACAATGGGTCTGTTGGAGTGATAAATAATCCTTATTGCCACGACAAATATATAGATATTCTCTTTCCCGCTGTAATCATTAGATGCTAATTATTGCCAATAAACAAGAATATCTTACTTTTGTGTGGCAAATACAAATAAGAAATGCAGATCATACCCAAAGCTAATACCTTACGCAAAAGCGTACTCTTATACCGGGGCATACGGTACCGCCGCGGTTACGGGGTGCATTCGCCTTTCGTCTTCAATCTGATAACGAAGGTGATCGAGGAACGTTGTTCGTATTATAGCTTTTACGATATAGAGCTGATCCGGAAACAGCTTCTTTTCCGGAACGATATCATTACCTATCCGGACAGGCAACAGAAAGGGAAACTGCGCCGCCGTACGATCGGAGAAATAGTGGAACGCGAAGCGATCAAGCCCAAACACGGGGCATTGCTCTTCCGGTTAACCAACTATTTCAAGTCACGGAATATACTGCAACTGGGTCCGTCGATGGGATTATCCACCCTCTACCTGACCTCCTATGCACCCGGATTAAAATGTATCGCCCTGGAAAATGTACCGGAGTTCGCGCCTATCGCCCGGATCGCTTACGAAAAAGGGGCTCACAACCCGATCGACCTGCGTACCGGAACAAACAATGAACTGCTTCCTCAAGCGCTGGAAGAACTAAAACAGGTAGATTTTGTATTTTTTAATAGCTTATATGAACAACATAATAACGTTTGGTTGTTTAATGAATGTATTAAGTATGCACACGACGGCTCAGTCTTTGTCTTTGAGGGCATCAAAGCCAGTCGTAAAATGAGGGAATTTTGGAAAGAAGTCTGTACGCATCCGGAAGTGACAGTAACGATCGACCTCTATTCGATGGGTATCGTATTCTTTAATAAGAAATTGCATAAACGCGATTATATTGTTTACTTCTGACGGCGGTACTGTAAGGGCGGTTCGCGAACCGCCCCTACCAACGACACTATATTAAGAATATCGAATAAAAAAAGAAGTATATGAAGAAAAGTATTATTTATACCGGTGGCGGTGATAAGGGCAAAACATCCCTCGTAGGAGGCCAACGGGTATCAAAGGCGCACCAGCGCATAGAAAGTTATGGTACGGTGGATGAGCTGAACTCATTCATCGGATTGCTTATCACCGCCCTCGACGACCAGGCGGATATCGATTTTCTTTCTTTTATCCAGCATAAACTGTTTACCATCGGTTCTTACCTGGCTACCGACCAGGAAACGACCGAGCTGAAAATAGAAAGCAAAGTCACCCCCGAAAGCATCACCCGTATCGAACGTGAAATAGACCGCTTGGACAGTGAGTTGCCCCAGATGAGAAATTTCATACTGCCCGGAGGAAGCCGTTCGGCCTCGCTGGCACATGTCTGCCGTACCGTCTGCCGTCGCGCAGAGCGCCAGATCTATCGCCTGGCCGAAACAAATCCGGTGGAAGAGCCTGTACTTATTTTCATGAACAGACTATCTGATTATCTGTTTGTTCTGGCCCGGAAAGAGTGTATAAAGAATAATGGCAAAGAAATTATTTGGGATTATACTTGCAACTAAGAAATATTGTTTTATTTTTGCGGAAAAAATGAGAACCTGACTGTCTTCGGACAGTTGTTAATACTAGACAACTATGTATTGGACATTAGAGTTAGCTTCAAAACTGGAAGACGCACCCTGGCCTGCAACCAAGGACGAGTTGATTGATTATGCACAACGTTCCGGTGCGCCACTGGAAGTGATTGAAAATTTGCAGGAAATGGAAGACGAAGGCGAGATCTACGAATGTATGGAAGACATCTGGCCTGACTATCCAAGTAAAGAAGACTTTTTCTTCAACGAAGAAGAATATTGATGTGCTGTAAACACAACGTATTGAAATAAAAGCGAGGTAGTGGGCCTTCAAGGTTCCCTGCCTCGTTTGTTTTTTTGCGATAAATACAATTTATGCCTTTTTGCTGCGTTATTGTAGGGGTGAAACCTATTTCGCCACGTTAGTTATAGTTTAAATGAAGAGAGTCTTCTTGTTTATTATTGCATTGATTACCTGTACGGCCGGCGTGCGGGCCCAGGACGATGTGCAGTTAAGCCAGTACTTTTTGGGCATGGGATATTACAACCCCGCCTATGCCGGAACGACAGGAGACTTGAACATGCTCGGCTTCTTCCGCCAGCAATGGATCGGCATGCCCCAGGCGGGAACTTCCTTCTTCGTGATCGCCGATATGCCGCTGACGTTCGGAAAAACAAACCACGGCGTAGGACTGGTTGTCAATACGGAAAGTATCGGGCTTTTCACGAATACAAAAGTCGCCGCCCAATATGCCTACAAACAGAAGCTGTTCGGAGGAACATTAAGCATCGGATTGCAGGGAGGTATATTCAACAAAGGTTTCGACGGAACAAAAGTATATATCCCTGAAAGCGATTATCACCAGCAGGAAGACGAAGCAATCCCCCGCACCGCAGTACAGGCCATGGCCCTCGACGTAAATGCCGGTGTTTACTACACACACAAGAATTTTTACGTCGGTTTCGGAGCTACCCACCTGACAGCACCGGAGATGCAGTTCGAAGAAAATGCTTATACATACCTCTCTACCGGATTAAATTTGACAGGTGGATACAATATTCAATTTAATAATCCGTTGTATGAATTACAGCCTTCTGTATTCCTGAAGACGGACATGCAGACGTTCCAGGCGGATATCACCGCCCGGATGGTATATAATAAAATGTTTAACGGAGGTCTTTCCTGGCGTGTGAATGAATCGGTAGTAGTATTATTGGGAGCCACATTCGGCAGATTGCAAGTCGGATATGCTTACGACTTCCCTACCACGGCGATATTAAAGGCAAGTACCGGCAGCCACGAGGTGGTGGTAAGGTATCAGTTGAAGTTGAAGAAGACAAAAACAGGAAAGAACAGACATAAAAGTGTACGTATATTATAGTATATGAAAAAAGTATTATTAGTACTTATGGCAGTAGCCTTGCTTACCTCATGCGGTAAATCCCTTTCCGGAGCGGGAGGAGAAGTTACCGGGGTACGGTCAGTGGCTTTTAATGAACCCTCGCCTTATGGCATGGTTCTGATCAAAAGAGGTTCGTTCGAAATGGGACCGGCAGACAAAGACTCGTTGTGGGGGATCAATCCTGAAACAAAAGGGGTTTCTTTCGATGCCTTCTGGATGGACGAAACAGAAATAACCAATGCCAAATACCGTCAGTTTGTCTACTGGGTACGCGACTCAATCATCCGCGAACGCCTGGCCGACCCTGCTTATGGTGGCAACGACCTGTTCAAGATCACCGAAGACCGGTATGGCGAACCCGTGACTCCGCATCTGGACTGGAGCCGTCCGATCCCCTGGAAACGGGCGAACGAAGACGAGTTGCGCGCTATCGAAAGCGTATACTACGTACATCCGATCACCGGAGAGAAACGTCTGGACGAAAAACAGATGGTCTATAAATACGAATGGTACGACTATACATCGGCCGCCCTTCGCAAGAATCGCCTAGATCCGGGCGAACGCGTGCGCAACACCGACATCCAGGTTAACCCGAACGAGATCGTAACAATCTCGAAAGATACGGCCTACATCGACGATGACGGTAATATCATCAACGAAACCCTTACCCGTCCGCTCAGCGGCCCCTGGGATTTCCTCCATACCCGCATCGTAAATATTTATCCCGACGAAACCTGCTGGATAAACGACTTCAACAATGCTTACAACGAGCCATACATGCGTATGTACTTCCAGCACCCGGGATACGACGATTATCCCGTAGTAGGTGTCTCCTGGGAACAGGCTACCGCTTTCTGCGTATGGCGTACAGATATGTTCAAACAATCCCTGAACTTCCCGTCCGGACAGGCCATCGAGCCGTTCCGCTTGCCGACAGAAGGCGAATGGGAATATGCGGCACGTGCCGGAAAGAACGAGAACAAATACCCCTGGGCAACCGACGAATTGCAGAACGCCAAAGGCTGTTTCATGGCAAACTTCAAGCCCGGAAAAGGAAACTATACGGAAGACGGACACCTGATCCCTTCACGGGTAGGTTCATTCGCTCCGAACGAATTCGGCCTGTATGACATGGCCGGTAACGTGGCGGAATGGACATCCACCATGTATTCGGAATCGGGCCCGAGCCAGATGAGCGACATGAATCCGGACCTGCGCTACAATGCAGCCAAGGAAGACCCGTATGCCATGAAAAAGAAGGTGGTACGCGGCGGTTCATGGAAGGATGTAGCACAGTTTATCCGTTCGGATATGCGCACATTCGAGTTCCAGAACGAAACACGTTCGTACATCGGTTTCCGTTGCGCACGTACACAAGTCGGGTTCTCCCGTTCAAAAGGAAAGAAGTAATAACGTAGGGGCGGGGTCTGCCCGCCCTCTTAAAAATAGAAACATACAACATTATGGGAAAATATAGAAGATATAAAAACAGAATAGAGATGTTCCTTTCCAGCGACATGGGAAAGAGAGTACTGAACTTCTGTTACAGCTGGGGAGCATCTATCGTTATTATAGGTGCCTTGTTTAAGTTGCTGCACGTGCCATATGCAAACTGGGTATTGGGTATAGCCATGACGGTAGAAGCACTGGTATTCTTTATCTCTGCCTTCGAACATCCTTCGAACGAATATCACTGGGAAGAAGTATTCCCGGTTCTGAAATCAAAGAACCCGATGGACCGTCCCGACTTCGCAGGCACAGGTGTTGCCGGCCTGATCAACTCGGAAGACAACCTGGAAGACGATAATTCCGGCAAAGGCATCAACATAAATGTCGGCGCGGCAAAGAAAGCAGCTATCGCAGGCGACCTGGGAGGAGCTTCCGTACTGAGTAACCTCGATGTCAGCGAAGAAGACACAAAGAACCTGAGCGAAAGCATCAAGAAACTGAGCGGTGCAGCCGAACAGATCTCCAAGATGGCCGAACTGACCGAAGCTACCCAGAAGTATCTGGAACAATTGTCGGGCATGTCCGAAAACATGGAACGTTTCAGCCATGTCACCAACTCGCTGACCGATGTTTCAGACACATTGCTTAACTCATATAAGAGTATCACCGACAATTCGGACGGTATCAACCAGAACTCACGCGGTTACGTACAGCAGATGGAAAACCTCAACCGCAATATCTCCGGTTTGAACACTATCTACGAAATACAATTGAAAAGTATCAGTTCACAGATCGAATCGATCGAACATATCAACGGCGGCCTGAACCGTATCCGCGAAATGTACGACGGCTCGGTAACCGACAGCTCGGTCTTCCGCAACGAAACGGAAAAGATGACCCGCCAGCTGGCTGAACTGAACCAGGTATACAGCCGCTTGCTGCAAGCCATGACTGTCAATATGGGTGGCGCCCCTGCTTATCAGCAACCGGCTCCGCAGCCCCAACAGCCACAGCCTGCTTACCAGCAACCGACAGCCTATCAGCAGCCGTACCAGCAACCGTACGGGTATCAGCAACAGGCTCCGTATACAAACAATCCCGGCCAGCAACAAGCCGGTAGATAACAAACAAACGAAACTGAAGAAAAATGTCTGGAATAGCAAATAATCCCAACTCGCCCCGTCAGAAGATGATCAACCTGATGTATCTGGTGTTCATCGCGATGATGGCACTGAATGTGTCGTCGGAGGTTCTCGATGGTTTCGAGTTAGTGGAAGACAGTTTACGAACGTCTATCGATAACTCGTCCCACCGAAACGATATCGTGTCCGGCGAACTGGCAGCCTATTACCAAAGTAACCCCGAAAAGGTGAAAGAATGGTACGACAAAGGCAAGCAGGTCAAGACGGCTTCCGACAGCCTGTATAACTATGTACAGGAACTGAAAGAGCGTATCGCAGTCATTGCCGACGGAAAGAATGCCGACGTAAATAAGATCGACCATAAAGACGACCTCGAAGCCGCTTCACGTGTCATGCTGGCACCGGTCACCGGTGAAGGCAAGAAGCTGCGCGAAGCTATCGACTCTTATCGTTCCATGATGGGAGAAATGGTGGAAGATACCGCCAAGACCCGTGTCCTGGAAGCGAGCCTGAGCACAACCCCTCCCCACAAAGCCGGTATCAATACCCGCACATGGGAAGAGGCCCTGTTTGAAAATATGCCGGTAGCGGCTGCCGTTACTTTATTGACCAAGCTGCAAAGCGATATCCGTTATGCGGAAGGTGAAGTACTGAATAACCTGTTGAACAGCGTCGATGTAGGCGACTATCGTGTGAACCAGATGACGGCACAGGTCATCCCGGAAAGCCAGATCGTTATGCGCGGAGGCCAGTACAAGGCAAACATCGTCCTATCGGCTGTCGACTCTACGAAACGTCCGACCGTATTTGTCAACGGTAAAGAACTGCCGGCCGAAAGCCGCGGTCAGTTCACTACTATCGCAGGAGCCCCGGGAACTTATCCTATCAAGGGATATATCGAAATGCCGAACAATGACGGCAGCATAATGCGTCAGAACTTCGAAAGCGAATATTTCGTGACCGAACCGAGTGCCACCGTTGCACCGCTATTGATGAACGTATTATATGCCGGTATCGCCAACGATATGCGTATTGCCGTACCGGGTGTACCGAGCGGAAACATAACAGCTACCATGACAAACGGAACCCTGACCCGCAAAGGCGATATCTGGGAAGCCCGTCCGTCGAAAGTAGGAACCGACGCCGTTATATCCGTCAACGCACGCATGGCCGACGGCCGCAGTGTGGAAATGGCAAAGAACACCTTCCGTGTACGTGCCCTGCCCGACCCGATGCCATACATCGAGTATAAAGACCAGAACGGCAACGTTCGTAAGTTCCGCGGAGGCAACATGACCAAGCGTAACCTGGTCGAAACAGAAGTCCTGCAGGCTGCTATCGATGACGATATATTGAATATCAAGTTTGACGTATTACGTTTCGAACTGTTGTTCTTCGACTCTATGGGAAATGCAATTCCCGAGGTATCCCAGGGCCCCCGGTTCTCGGATGGTCAGAAAGACAGAATACGTCGTTTAACAAGAGGCAAACGCTTTTTCATAAGAGGTGTAGTAGCCAAAGGCCCCGATGGTCTGGAACGTACCCTCACACCGATCGAAGTCATTGTAAATTAAATGTAGGGGCGGTTCGTGAACCGTCCCAAATAAGGATATAAAATATGAAACGTTTTTATTACATACTGGCAATTGCAAGCGCTCTGTTCTTCACAGCCACCTCGATTCAGGGGCAGGAAGAAACAAGCAACACCCAGCAACGGGCAAGAAGAAGCCCGCAGGCCACCCGCGGAGAACGGGCTTCTGATAAAAAAGACACCGGTATTCCCGAACTGACCGTACGGGCACAGGATATGAACGAGCGTATGACACAGGAAGTGGGTAACGCCCGGTGGATGCGTGTCATGCTACGTCAGATAGACCTGATGAAAGAAAAGAACGCTCCGTTGTATTATCCGGTTACTCCGATGAACGGACAGATGAACCTTTTCTCCATCATCTTCAGTCTGATCAGCGAAGGTAAAATAGATGCGTACCAGTATGAGGACGGTTACGAAGATTTCAGCGAAGGCAATAAGATAGACCTGAAAAAGATGCTCGACAGTTTCGGCATCTATTACGAAGAGGTTCCCGGAAGAGGAACTGAAGGGACTACATTCGTCATCAACGAAAGCGACATACCTTCTGAAACCGTTCGTAGTTATTACGTAAAAGAGGCTTGGTATTTCGATCAGAATAACTCCGTCTTCGATGTAAAGACACTGGCTATCTGTCCGATCATGACAAGTTCGGGTGATGTGGGTGAAGTCACCATGCCGATGTTCTGGGTTCCTTACGAAAGTATCCGTCCGTATATCAACACCGCATTCATCATGACGTCCAACATCAACAATGCCATGACGTTCACCATCGATGATTATTTCCGCCGCCGTATGTTCGAAGGAGATATCATCAAGACACAAAACCTGATGAACCTGCCGTTGCAGGCTTATTGCCCTACTCCGGACTCATTGAAGAGAGAGCAGGATCGCATCGAAGGCCAACTGGTAGCCTTTGAAAAGTCTCTCTGGTTCCAGCCCGACACAACCCGGGTAGAAGACCCGAAAGCTGCTAAAAAGGCAACCAAAGCCTCAGCCCGCGGACAGAAAGGAGCCACTACCGAAAAGGCAGTCAAAGAAAAGACAGTCAAGACAAAAGCTCCGAAAGCCCAAAACTCCTCTCCGGTTCGTAGCGTGCGTCGCAGAAGATAAAAAAAGATACTCCCTTCCATAGTGTCGGGAGTACCTTTTCCCCTCTCGAGAGGGGGCAGGGGGTGTGTTAGAACATCCTCAACAACCAGCTCCCCGCAGCATAAATCATCAACGCGTATCCGGCTGTGACGGCAAGCTGCTGCCGGAACTCTCCCCTGAACCGCTTCCGTACCCCGAGAGTGTCAACAACGCCCCGATGCAGGCCAGGACGATTTCGGTACGGTCCGCCCACGAGGCCGTCATCCCCAGTATCACCAGGTACCACACGAGCCACTTCCGGCTGATTGTCCGGCATAGCCACTTCTTCTTTTTTCCCATCTGTCTCCTTCTTTTTAAGGTTCAACAAAAAGCCCAACAGGGCCCTGATAAATTGCAGGATTTGTCTTAGTTTGTTCATTGTTGTTGATTGTTTGTTATTATCAATTGTAAGAGTCACAGTTATTATCAGAAATGAATGTCGTGTCGTAGGTAGGGGCGGTTCGCGAACCGCCCTTACAGGCGCCGTCATAACGGAACAGGTAGGTTCGACCGTAGGGGCGGGGTCTGCCCGCCCTTCTTCACCGGTTGTTATATTATTGTCGCAAAGGGCGGGCAAACCCCGCCCCTACAAAACCTGTCATTTGGGTTCAATATTTTCTAACCTCACGCCACCTCCCCCTGTACCCAATCATACATATCTCTTAAAGAGGCCACCTTTTGGGTAATAGCCACCAGGTTACGGCGATACTGTTCACGGTTATCACCGTTCTGTTCAGAGATGTAAGGGCTGTAAGCGATCTCTTTGGCATAAGCTTCGGGGCGCTGGCTGAAACTCCAGGCACGCGGGTAACCGGTAAAGATCAAGCGGGCAAAATCGAGGAAAGAAAGCTCCGGAGAGGCATAATGCCGGAAACGGAGTGTTCCGTGCGGGCCTTTTACATCCGCCACTGCTCCATACCAATAGTCATTCGCAGCACCGTAGCCCATGATCCCGAAATAGTTATGATGTTCCGTTGCCAGGGAGGAAGTCCCCCACCCGCTTTCGAGCGCGCCCTGCGCCAGAATGACCAGCGGGTTCATGTGAAACACTTGTCCGGCCTTTTCGGCAGCCGGCAGGCAACTCCGTAAATAATGTATCTGCTTATCCATAATTGATCGCTTTTTAGTTGTATATCAATATAATAATTCGTATATTTATTCTGTTCAAACCTTCAAATACAAACCGTATGGAAAATTCATTCAATCAGAACAGAGTATGGGGCTGGGGCGAGCTTGCCCTCCAATATTTTCCCAACATATCACAGAAAAGTGCAACAATGCAACTACTGAAATGGGTACGCGTAAGCGACAAGCTCGTCAGCCAGTTAGAGTCGTCAGGATGGCATCCCCGTAAGAAATACCTTACGCCCAGGCAAAAAGACTATATCGTAGAACACCTGGGCGAACCCTGAAGCAGGAAGGAACAATAGCTATTCGATTACCGGACGGTCGTCTTCACCATCGCCTCCTCCTTCCTCTTCCTTCTTCTCAGACGGGTCGGGAATACGTTCGAATGCATAGTTATTCATCGACTCTCTCAATACCTTACCGGGTCGAAACACGATCCGCTTACTTTTGATCAGCGCCTGGTTGAACTCCTTTTTCGTCTGCGTTCCTGTACTGCCGAACTGCAACTGGAAACTACCCAGTTCGCCCACCTGTACGATCTCCCCTTTCCCCAGGCTACGCTTCATCACATTGACCAGTTCGTCCAGAATCAACTTCACATCCCCGGAAGAGGCCGTCGAAGTCATCGAGATCAGGTCACACAATTCATACACGTCGCATACACCCGCCGCCTTCGCATTGGCATAATACAACTGACTCCCTTCCACAGCATCCTTGCGCAGGTCCTTACGCAACACCAATTTGTACTTTGCTGGCATAATCATTCAAATTTAAAGTTAAACATCCTGTTTATTAATCACATAACAAAGATACGACCACCCCTTTCCGCCCGGCGGAAAGGGGCGGAAAGACAGAGAATAAGTGGAAAGACAGGGAGAGATAAGGAATAAACGCCTATAGGAAAGTGATCGGGGAAAACACGCCCGGAATATAAAAATACCCTATAAGGTAACCCAAGCTACCCTATAAGGTATCAGACTTTCCCCTATACCCTGTTGCAAGTCTCCCTACAGGGTAAAACGCTGGACATCAGGAGATATGAAAAGTTTAGGACAGAAAAGGACAAAAAGGACACCGGCACAGTTTTCAGACAGACACCCGTTTTCAGACAGCCCCGCAGCCATCGTTCAGGCAGCGGGAGGGAGGTTCTTACGGTAAACGCCGGCAGAGAGGCGGGTGATATACAGCGGTTCCAAACGGGAAAGATGGCGTCGTACGGTACGGTCGTTTATCCGGGCGGCCTGGCTCAGGGTATAAAGTTCCGAGAGGGTGAACCGCTCGGGCAATTGTTCGAATATCTGCCGGAAATAATCGGGACAGGTAAGCTCCGGGATCTGAGAGGCTTCTTCCAGCTGTGTCATCAACAGGCGGCTGTGTTCGAGGCAGACATCCACGATCGACAGGGCGGCATGAAAATGGGCGGCACTGCAATACCGCTCGTCTACCCCATAATCGAGCGAAGCTGCATCGAGCGCCGTAAAGAGCATGCAGAGACGGTAGGCTATCAATCCGTGACGCTTCACCACACTCAGGAAATGGTCGCTACCGAAAAGATCGGTTTCACGCAACAGGCAACTGAAATGCACATTCAGTTCCTGCCATTGCTGCGGGGTGAGCCGCACCTGCAGGCGGCGTTTACGCAACAACAAGGCCATATCCAGCACCCGTTCGGAAAGCGTACCCAGATGGAGCTCGAACTCCCGCGCATCGCCGGCCGACGAAACATCCTGCCACACGGCTTCGCTACGGCAGGTGTATAACAGCAGACGGCTCACCAGGCCATTTTCGACATCCGGCACCAGACGGGAGAATTGTCCCGGCGTGCCGGCCAGCAAGATAGCCAGGCGTGGATGTTCGATACGGATCATTTCGTTATCGGTCTTACGCGACGAGGCCACAGGTTCGTGATGAAAGGCCTTGCGCAACAGATCGTCGAACAGGCCGTAATCCTGCTTACCGGCACTTATCAGGGTGTCGATCTCACTGTCGGCCATCAGTGCCCCCAAGTCGCCGTTTTCGGCCAGGTGAACCAATAGCTTCGCCTTGGTGATCTGGGTAGGAATAAAGAAATAGCAGGTGGATGCTTTCTGCGGGGCATCGGCCACCCGGACCGCCTTTTTCGTGCGGCGCGATTCCGCTTTCTTCAACTCCCACTCTTCGAGGGCCTGCAGGTAGTCTTGCTCCTTGCGCCCGGTTTCCGTCTCGATCAGTGAAGCATAGCGGTCGGCCAGACGTCGCATATCGTTGATACAACCTTTGCCGTTGGCAGCAGGGGCAATCTCGACGGTATAGAGATGGGGATAGACGCGCTTGCGGTTATATACGCCCCACACGCCGGGCAGACAGGCACTGAGCACGGTGCAGGCCGCCAGCAGGGCCATGTCGCGTTCGCGGGGATCGGTGTAGAAACGGAGGGCATCGCCCAGCAGCGGGGGAAGCTGCGAGGTGATATTTTCAGGGAGAAAAGGGGTACGACGGCGAAGCTCCTCACCTGAAATTGTGCCGGTGTCCTTTTTGTCCTTTTCTGTCCTAAACCCGGCAGGAGCCACCGAGTATTCGGGTTTATTCCCCTCATACGCAGAGGATAACGCACTTTTTATTTCTTCGGCCGAGAAGTCGGAGGCTTGCAACAGGGGGATGCAAAAAGCCGCCGTTTCATCCAGCGGGAAGCCCTTCCGGTTAGCTTCGCAGCCGAGGCGGTAGACCGTCTGGTTGCGGTTGCCTTCCGCCATCGGATGACGGGCCAGCCATTCCTCAACAAAGAGCTGCACGGGTGAAAGGGAGGCGACAGTGAAGACCTCCGCCTCCGGATTATACCAGGCCTCCGGATCATCGCTCACATAGCAACAACGGCAGATGTCTTTGCAGACACGGTCGCACGCCAGTCCCGACAGCTGTTCGTAATAGGCAGCCACAGCGGTAAAGGCATTGATATGCATTTCGCGGTCGGTATCCACCCGCACGAACACTTTCAGTCCTTCGCCACCGGGGCTGACGAACAATCCCAGTGTGTACTTCTGCGCCCGAAAGAGGGCGGCCAACCCGGAAGGGTCGGCCACATGGTCGAAGTCGAGCCCTGTAACCCGGGAGTAAATCTCCAACTGGTCGGCCCGATGACCGCGACGAAACACCCCCGAAGGGGTGAAACCAGGCAGCTGTCCTTTCAGCTTTCGGGCTTCTTCCTTACGTCCTTCAGCCAGGGCGGCACGGTAAGCGGTTATCTCATGCATCCAGCGGCGGGTGCGGATCAGGATAATGATCTCTTCCAATGAACGGGATTCTGATGCAGGTAAATACAATTTGTGAAAAAAGGAAACAGCGGGTGTTGTATTCATAATAAATTGTTTTATGGCAACTAGGCCGGTTTAGTTGTCTACAAGATACCCAATTCCATACTTGCCACCAAGCATACGAAATGACCGCTTCCGGCACTCCCCAACACAACGCAAAGGCTGTATAACAGGCCTTGCAGCAATGGTTTCCTGCCGAAAACGGTCGATCGGTATGCGGAAGGGGGAAAAATTTATTTCCCGAATCTTTCGGCATCTTCCGACATATAGTAATAACGCTCCACGGTAGCGGCATCGACCTCAAAGTCGAAGATGGCATACATCAGGCGATAAAGGCGGCCATCAGGGTGTGCTCCGGCACTTTCCTTCAACATCCGGTCGATGTGTTTCATTCCGAAAGCGACCTGCTGATGTCGACCGACGGGTACGGGCTGACGGTCTTCAGGATAAATCACTGCAGCCCCGAGGCGTTCGGCCAGGAGCTTCTTATAGCTTTTCAGCTTCCGTTCGTTACTACGCGACAATTTGCCGTCGTTTTGTTTCACCTGGCGCAACCGTTCGATCTCGCCATGCAGTGCATCCAATGAAAGGGATGCAGGGGTTTGTTGTTTTTTTTCATTTGGAAGTAATTGATGTAATTATTATCAAATACGAAACCCCGGAAGACGAATCCCCCGGGGCTTGTTTTTGTCTGTTGTAGCTCTTCACAGAGATCGAACAGAAGAACTTTATTTCATTACTTTAGTATTAATACTGACTGCTTATTCGCCCATCGCGGGCTAATTAGTTGATTCAAGTACAGGCATCAACCGCGCAGTCAATTTAAATTTATTGATTATAAATAGTTTCTTATTTTACGATTGCTTTAACAGCTGCTTCGCCTTCTACGGCTACTACTACTACACCTGCAGGTGCAGAGATTGTAGCGTTATCAGAAGAGATTACTGTGTTAGCTACTGTCTGGCCAAGAACGTTAGTGATTGTAACAGTCTTGCCTTCGGCACCCTTGATGATGACTGCACCTGTAGTTGCTACTACCGATACTTCAGAAGCTGTGATACCTTCGTTGGCAACAGGATTTCTGGTTTCGTCTTCGTTCAAATTGAAGATGTCACCGGCATCTTTTCCTTCTTCTACCACTACTGTACCGTTGATCCATTTCAGGTAACCTGTGTTAGATACAACATCCTTTACATCCAGGTCACCGTCTTTCCAGTTCTTTCTCTGAGTCTGGATCTTGAATGTTCCGGCTGCATAATCTACATAATGGAATGCGAACTTAGCAATGTTGAAATCAGGTGTTCCCAATTCAAGTTTTACGTATTCGCCGTTGTTACGTTGGATATACAATGTATCGTTCAGGTGGTAACCGTCTACGAATGCCAACTTAGCACGTACTTCACCGGCTTCGTTTTTGTCGATATACGGGTTGTTACTATGCAGGTGTTTTGCTTCGTATACATTTGCCGTATCCATCAGGTTAATCAGGAAGCGGCCTTTCAGGTAATGACTCTTCACTGCATCCGGACATGGTTTGCCGTTGTTGTGTTCGTCTCTCCAAGCCTGCGTGTTGTGTTCCGGGTTAAGCGGACAAACAGCGTCGGTTACTTCTGCTGCATTCACTGCCAACAGATACTGGTAGCGAGTGTTTTCACCGCCTTCACGATTTACATAAGCGGTATCTACGAAGATAGCCGGGTTGATGTTCTTGAACTGATTTACGTTGTCGATATTCAGGAAGCTAGGAGCCTGGCCTTCTACCAATACGCTTGCGTCACGTTTTTCGTAAACTACCTGTGAGTCGTTTTCTTCACGATAGATACGGATTGTATCACCCATCGATACCTTACGGTATTCAGGTACGTTAAGAACTTGTACTTTCATCAGGTCATTACCCTTTACAGAGTAGTTTGCAACGTTGTTCAACAGGTTCGTTGAGCTACCGGCATAGATCTTATTGCTAAACGGATTGCCATAAGGAGCTACAGTATTATCTGAGTTCTTCTTATCCATATCCAGCGTTACGAAATGATATGTGCTGTCGGGACGCATCTTCAATGCGAAACGAGTAGCATTGGCTTCTACCTTGTTCTTATCGCAGATATAGAAATCGCCTGCTTCCAAAGACTCGTCGTTATACTTCACATATTCGCTGTTGGCAGCATTCTGGAACAGATACGGAAGGATTGCCAAGGTGTCGGGAACAGAAGTTACCTGATCATTCTTGATAATGCTTACATTACTGATTACAAGAACGGTGTCGATCACAGCATCTTTCACTGTTTTACCGTCAACCGTCCAATCTTTTTTGTCGATAGACAGATTCCATTCGCCGGCATTGTCTACATTACCATCCATACCGATCTTATGGGTTCCCTGGTTTTCAGCCCAATACATCTGCTGAGTTACATTTCCTACCTGGTTTAATGCGCTCAGGTGGTAACGTTCGTTGCGCAACTGGTTGTCTTTGGCTACCATGAAACCATCATATTTATTGATGTCTTTCACGTATGACAAACGGATCGTGTCTCTGTAAGATACTTCTTTTCCGCTAGCGTCGGTTACCTTAAACACATACTCTACAGAATATACATCCGGAGTATCGGTAGTATACAGATTCACCACTCCTGATTTAACTGTCGGCTGTTCACGGTTAGTGAAAACGATCTTACCGTCTGCACCAGAGATAGCCCACTGAGTTTCAGGAGAACCGGCCAATACTTCGGTATTCAGAGTTGCATAACCCATTCCCATATTACCATTGCTATTCAAACCTACGGTCAAAACTTTACCGAAACGATCCAGATTACCATTAGCACCTGTTACTTTCTTCGTATTTGCATAATGGATATTAACGAAGCGGCCACCCTTAACCAAGTCTTTAATCTTAGCTGTTTTGCTGCTTCCGGCTACTACATAAGGATATACATCTGAATCGGCTTTACCGGTAGTTGTTGTCAACAGGTATTCACCTTCTACTTCGGCAATGTATAAACGACCTCTAGACGTAGGATTATCAGACTCCCAGCCGCGACTACTCAACGACACTTCAACAATCAAATCCTTACTGTCAGAACCCGAGTCGTGAGAAATACTGAACCACGAGCCATATGCTTGTACTCCAGGACGAAACAACTCTTCCTCAGTAACAAGACCAAATTTGTAACCTCTCGTATATTGTCCCTTACCATTCAGATCACTACTTTCTGTACCCCAAGTCTGGTTTAATTCTTCCTGAACAAAGTTCTTTAGTAAAACAACATACTTACCTTCTGCCGTTTTCAGTTGATACACACCATTTAACATACTTACAGCCGTCAACTTGCCAGCAAACGCTTCAGCACCCTTGATCGTGGCATTCTTATCTTTTGCCACATCGATAGTCAAGCTGAAACCGCCACCTTCTATACTGTTCAACTCTTCAGCAGTGTAAGCTTGGGCAGGAGCTTCGTAAAGTCCCCAGGTAGCAACCGCAATACCCATACCAGCATCAGTAGTAGGAACACCGTCTTTTGAGTGAACAGGTTTATTCCCTTTATTCAGCAATACAAAACCATTGTTGTACTTTCCGTCATTTTGAACAGTAAACAATTCACCATCCAAGTTCAGGGTATGACCGGCTTTGTTCTTGAATTGATAACTGCATGCTCCGGTTGATGAAATAGATGTTTCTGTTACTTTCCAAAGAGCATTGTCACTAGAAGAGGCACCAGCAATTACTTCCAAAATCGTTCCATCATAAGCTACAGAGCCCGTCCCATTCGCCGACAGCAAATAATAAGTATCTTTATTAATGCTGGATACCAATTTCTGACCGGATAAGTTTTCCTTTGCCGGATTGGTTATTGCAGATAATGTATTAACAACTTCGCCATACGTATCTGTTCCACTCATTAAAGTAGGAGTCGGACCACTAAAGACGAAAGAAAACTCAGAACCTGATTCAGTTACAGCCCAAGAAGCGGTAGCAGCAGCCTTTGATACCATCGGCTTCACCGTTAATTGACAAACCTTTTCTTTTGCATTGGATAATGCCAAAGAGGTATATTTACCATCTTTTAATGTCCATGAATAAGCCTCTGCCGTATTGGTTGTAGGAGCAACTTCTGTTTCTACTACGACTTTGCCTTTAATCATCACGTATTTACCTGCCACCTGAAGATAAGTAGGAGTGCCGATTGCTTTTGTATCAGCTGTTACATTGACAGTCTTACCGTCTGCTGCGATCTCCACACCTACTACACCAGGCAGTATAGGCTGTTCGCCTGCAGCTGCTTCTGTTTGCCAGAAAGCGATTTCGACAACGCCATCGGTAGTTTCATCACTTTTGTCAGCAGTAATCAGCTTAACAGCACCGTCAGCTAAAGAAAGTTCTTTAGTGTCAGTATGCAATTCGCCACCGGCTGTATAAGAAGTGAAGACAACAGCGTCTTTAGCGTCTTCTGCTAAAACCAATGCACCTCCATCCTCTGCAACAAACCAACCGTTGTAGTCTTCTTCGTCTGCTTTAATTGACAGTGTAAAGCCACCTTCTACTGCATTGACAGTCCAGATGTCTTTAGTAGCATCAGTAATTTCTGCAGAACTCCCTTGCTTCAATTCGTAAACTGCAGGAACCTCAGCTGTGTATTCTGCGATTAAAGCATAAGTACTCTCCGCATCAATTGCGTCGTTTACTGATCCAGTAGTTAATGCAATCACCTGACCGACAGCATCGGCTACAAGAACAATACCTTTTGCGGCATCACTCTCAGATCCTGTAAAATAAACCAAAGCTGTTCCGTTTCCAAATGAAGGAGCAGCACCTTCCCCAACGGTCAAGGTTGCATCTGATCCAGCGTCCTTCACCAACTTTCCCTCAGCTATCTTCAATGCTACTGCATCAGCAGCATCCAATGATAATGTAGCATCGCCTTTTAGATAGGCTACTACATCATTACCTTCACCATTCAGGAGAGCCAGGTTATATTTAAAATCACCTTCTTCACCCTGAATTGCAACCAATTTCCATTTTGTAGCAGTAGCCCAATCTGTAGCGGTGACGGCTGTCTGTGTTGCTGCCTCTGCAGGAGTACCTGTCCCATCTTTAAGACCGGCAGTCAAAGCAACAGCTTCATCTGTCAGCGCCGTACCAATGGCAAAAGAAGATTCCGCCGCAGGAGTTAGCCCCTTAGTCAGCGTCACCACCTTTGCATCTACCGTCGAAAATACACCGGCTGCCAGTAAGACAGCCACCAACGTAGAAAACTTTTTGTTCATAATTCCTAATTTAATATTAATAATAGTGTTTTTGAAAAACTCGCTCATCAACGGATTCATCAAGGCTGATTATAGCTAATGACTAGCTAAAACGTTCCTTTTTTCTCGTCATTCTTTCCCCTATGATTTGACTTCGTGTAGGAAATGTCGAATTTTATCCTAACTTTGCTGTCCTATTGATAATAAAGCATATAGGTTGAGTAAAAAATATAGGAGAAAGTATTGCCTATTCAAAAGTTATGTCTACTTTTGCTGACGAGAAAAAAGGAACGTTTATTTTAGTCACTACGCAGAGTTCGTAACAACCTATAAAACTACACCTTAGAGTTTATTTTCAGCCACTACAACCAGCAGTAAAAGAAGCTTTTGACCATTTATAACTCACTAATAATCAGCATACTTGATTTAGACTCTTCAAAAGAGATTGTTAAAAAAGGAAAATCGAGCCTATTTTAAGAACAAAAAAGGGCCATCGCTTGAAACGACAGCCCTAATACATTATAATATAGATAAGGATCTTACAGATTATTGATTTCTTCTTCGTGTCCTTGAACATGCCCTTCGACATTAGCATAATCCACAATATTCTTGCAGTCACGATATATCTTAAAGCCCCGGAAGACGAATCCCCCGGGGCTTGTTTTTGTCTGTTGTAGCTCTTCACAGAGATCGAACAGAAGAACTTTATTTCATTACTTTAGTATTAATACATACCACTTATTCACCTATCACAGGTTACTTGGCTATTAACTCAACAATCAAACACGCCACGTGGTATTTATTTATTGATTATAAATAATTTCTATTATTTTACGATTGCCTTTACAGCAGCTTCACCTTCAACAGCTACAACAATGATACCTGCAGGAGCAGAGATCGTTGCGTTGTCGGAAGAAATAACTGTGTTCACAATTGTCTGTCCCAAGATATTGCTGATAGCAACTTTCTTGCCTTCAGCACCCTTGATGATTATTGCACCGGTTGTAGCCACAACTGATACTTCAGAAGTGTTGATACCTTCGTTAGCCACCGGAGAAGACATGCTTTCTACAGCAAATTTCATTGCACTGGCATAGTTGTCAGTCAAAGTAACGAAGCCATTGTCCATCTTCAGGTATTTCTTGTTCTCTACGCAACGTACTACGTAGTAGTCATCAGATTCATCGTTTCTGAAGATATTGAACTTGAAGTTGTTCAAGCCACCTAATGTACCTTCACCGTCAAGTTCTTTAGCTACATTCACACGAACATCGTTTACTACGGTATTCAATGTATCAGGGCTAACCAATGTTGCTGCTTTGAACATTACTTTGTAAGTATCTTCTCCTTCGATTTCATAGATATTACCAGGATTGGAGTATGTTGCAGAATCTACTGAGTAATACATAAACAATCTGTCTGTTGAGCCTTTCAGGTTGTGAGATACAAAGAATGAAGGCAGGGTAGCCTTTGAATCGGCTGTATCCAAAAGGAATGTCAAATCTTCGTCAGCAACAGTCTTGATAGCCAGGTTTGCTTCGTTGCTATCAGTCATAGAAAGGTAACCACCTGTTCTAGCTTTCAACGCTACATTCTGCTGTTTTGCTTCCAGAGAGAAACCGATAGCTTTAGTCAACAGGTAAGATTTAACATCTACTGATCCTGCAGTTGTATATGGTGTACCATCCGCTTCGATCTTTTCTCCTTCTTCATTCACAGATAAAGAGGTAGCCCAAGCTGTTCCTACTGCATTGATATACGGGTTGGAACTTTCGTTAAAATCCTTTGAAGGATCTGTCAAAACACTAGCCGGCATAATAGAAACCGAACCATTCAGATTTTTCTTAAGAACAAACTGAGGAGCATCTTTCGATTTATTGATTTTTACAAAATTTGCAGCCGGATCGTTTGACAAATAGTAGGATGAACCGATAGTTAAATCCATCAATTTAATAGCATAAGTACAATAAACTACTGAATCACCTTTTGATTTCACTTCATGTTTAAACGCATCACGCTTGTAAGCATAATTGTTTGTGATATCATTGATTTCTCCACATTTAATAAACTCGAACAAAGCTGCTTCAGAAACAGACGACGTAGGTACAGTCAAGGAACATTCTGAAGCTTTAAACTTAGTTGCTGCGTACATTTTTGATGAACTTGCAGAATTATCCTTTGCAAATGCAATAGTTCCGTATACGCTTGTTTCTTCATTATTTACAAAACCATCATACTTAGTTACACTAACCGGAACCAGTTCAATTGTTTTACGAACTAAAGAAAGGTCTTTAGAGGAAACAGAAGTACCCTCTTCGTCATTATATGAAAATACAATCTTTCCATTCTTTACATTTCCGGCATCAAATGTCAATGCTGTACCCAGGGTAGCTGTTACATCGGCTCCCAGCGCGTAAGCGCGAGCAGAAGCTACATAATATTCACCCTCTTTCTCTGTGTTGTACAGTTTTGCAACAAAGAAGTTACCTGTTTCACGGTTAGTGAAAGTAATAGTCTTATTTTCTTCATTGACATCAGAAACTACAAACTGCGACTGTGGGGCAGTTGCATCGATTAAAGAAGCAGGATATGCCAGATACTGGAATTCTTTTGCAGTAGTGGTGCTAGTTCTTCCCACTGTCAGATATTTACCTCTTTCTTCTGAAGTTATTCCACTCAGGAAACGGATATTGTAAACAGTTTTACCCGTGTTATTAATCAAAGTCAACGGATCAACAACATTGGCATCGGTGAATGCAAAGATGTATTGAGGATCACCGACAACAGTAGTCAATGTACCCAGACTATGAATAGTGTAAGTACCGACCTGTACTGCCTTCTGACCATGATCAGGTTTGCCAGCTTCTTTCTGGAAACGGAAATTTTCAATAGTGATTGCATACTTATCTTCGTTATTCATACTTGTTGTCACTTTGAAAACAGCATTCAGGATAGAAACCTGTGTTCCATTCGTCATATCTTCTTTCAAAGTCGTTCCTGTGTAGAAGTTGAAGTCTTTACCCATCATTGTTGTGATAGCAAAGTTCTTACCATCTTTCTGTTCATCTTTATGTGTCTCTGCCAATAGGTTTTCGCTGGAGCTTAAAGTGATGAATGTACAAGCTCTGAATAAAGATTCTTCTGCCGATGTAATTACAGTTACATCATCCAACTCTTTCGGCCATGATGTTGCCAGATAAGTACCTGCAGGGATTACGCGACCTTCACCCGGATTAATCAGAGCGTCAAACTCTGCTTCCACCTCAAAAGCTTTGATATGGTTCTTTTCGAAGATGTTGTTATCAGTAGCAATTTTATCGGCTTTGAAAGAGAAGAAACCAGTCACTTCATCATTCAAATCTTCAGCTGTCATAACAACAGTCGGAACTGCGAAGAATTGAAGTTCCGCACCTGTTGCATCAACAGTAAAAGCTCCACTTGCTAATTTCAAAGCATTCGTGTTCGCTGTTGCATCCCCATTATAAGGGGTAAACTTGAAACCTGTAGCAGCTACAATCTCTCTTTTATCACTAGATTTAGCTGGAGAAGAGAATAAGCTAACGTATGTGTCAACAACAGCTTCTGCATCATCAGCAGCAATCGCTTTCAATGATGTTGCTGAAATATTATTAACATCAGGATTAAACACTACTTCCTGTTTAGTTCCTTTGTTAACCAGCTTAAAATAAGCAGAGCCATCAGGGCCATTAGCTACTGTAACAACCTGAAACAGATACAAATCATTGTGCAAATAATCATCAGAAACAGCGTCAGAGGCTTCTTTGCCTTCCAAAGAGGTGAATGTAGCATTTTCATATTTACTACCTGCAGTAGTATTTGTAACTTCCAATGCTTTCAGATACTCTGAACCTTCTTCCCCTGCAGCCGCAGGTAAACCAATGTAATAATACTTGCCTAAATCGGCACTTTTAGCTAAATCAACAGTCACCGACTTCGGGGTCGGGTCTGCTGCATTAGCACTACTAAACAACGCACCTACCATCAGTAGACCTGCTGTCATCAGTGTAGAAAACTTTTTGTTCATAATTTACAATTTAATATTAATAATAGTGTTACTTAAAAAGCCTTTTATCCTCAAGAAATAGAACGCCTCCCAAAGAGAATGACTAGCTAAAACGTTCCTTTTTTCTAGTCATTCTTTCCCCTATGATTTGACTTCGTGTAGGAAATGTCGAATTTTATCCTAACTTTGCTGTCCTATTGATAATAAAGCATATAGGTTGAGTAAAAAATATAGGGGAAAGTATTGCCTATTCAAAAGTTATGTCTACTTTTGCTGACGAGAAAAAAGGAACGTTTATTTTAGTCACTACGCAGAGTTCGTAACAGCCTATAGAACTACACCTTATACTTTATTTTTAGCCACTACAACCAGCAGTAAAAGAAGCTTTTGGCCATTTATAACTCACTAATAATCAGCATACTTGATTTAGGCTCTTCAAAAGATATTGTTAAAAAAGGAAAATCGAGCCTATTTTAAGAACAAAAAAGGGCCATCGCTTGAAACGACAGCCCTAATACATTATAATATAGATAAGGATCTTACAGATTATTGATTTCTTCTTCGGAAAGCCCGGTACACTCAGCAATCAACTTAATGGGAGTACCTTTTTCTTTAAAGCTCTTGGCAATAGATATTTTTTCTTCTTCGCGTCCTTCTTCGCGTCCTTCTTCGCGCCCTTCAACAATTCCTTCAGCACGCCCTTCAGCATGTCCCGCTGCACGTCCTTCGACATTGGCATAATCCACAATATTCTTGCAGTCACGATACACCTTAAGCGCCTCATCGTATTCCAGGCGCTCCTCCTTGGTAAGATTGGCTATACCGGCCATCTTTTCCAACTTCTCGAATAGTTGTTTTTGTGCCTTGAAAGGCATACGCTCCAGTTTGTCCATATTCTTTAATACATATAACCACATTTCAAAAGGGGTCTCACATTCATCCTCTTCTTTTGTAAAGAAAGGCATTTCAAGATAGATCTGACGCATCTTATCGCTGAACTGTTTACCGCTTTCCCTATCTGCCAGAATAATATCCGTACGCAGTTTTCCGGTTCGGCCCGATTTGAAGTTCAGCAAAAAGATTCCGTATACCGGATAAAGTCCGAATTTCCACTCAGGGCCTCGTTGTCCCTGTTCACAGACTGCACGACAAAGATAATATAATCCACGTTCATAAAAATAACACTGGGATGCATTTTGTACTTCCACAATAAAAACAGAACCTTCCGCATCTTTACACTTCAGATCGAATATGGCCCCACGTCCTTCTATCGACTCGGAAGGAAGTTCCACATTCAGGAAAGTAAGATCGGTGATACTGCGTTCGCCATCGAACAAATCATTCAAGAAATCGATCAATAAATCCTTATTGATCTCCTGTCCAAACAGGATTTTAAAGCCCCTGTCAACCCAGGGATTGATAAATTTACTCATAGCCTTTTACGGTTTTGATAGTTAATAATACTAGTTAAATAAGGATATTCATATCCTCACGTCAAATATATGATATTTATTCGAAATAAAAAAGCTTTATTACAAACTTATCCGTTATCTGTCCATCCATTCCTTAAACTCAGCAACACGTTCACGGCTGACGAGTATATCCTCCTTTTCTTTCCGGTTGCCGAGTACAATCTTTAACCGGTTGGACGAATAAGCAACAATGTCCTGGATCGCATGGAAGTTTACAATGAAATTCCGGTTAACCCGGAAAAAGAGCACAGGATCTACCAGTTGTTCGATCTTATCGAGCGAATGGTCAATGGCATACTCTTTTCCGGTATCGGTCCGGATAAAGGTGTTCCTTTCCATAATAAAAAAACAGCTAACGGATAACGTTTGCACCGACCTGTAATGCTCGCCGACTTTGATCAGAAACCGTTCCTTTCTTTGGGAATGCAACTGGCTTATTATAGACTCGATCCTGAAATAATCGATCTGCCGCCGATGAAAAGTATTGAATTTTTCCAATGCGGCACTCAAAGCGTCCGGGGCTATCGGTTTCAGAAGATAATCGACACTGTTTACTTTAAATGCCTTCAGGGCATATTCATCGTAAGCAGTTGTGAAAATAACCGGAGTTTGTATTTTACATGTTTCAAAGATTTCGAAACTGATCCCGTCTTCCAGTTGTATGTCCATAAAAATAAGTTCGGGTGCCGGATTTCTAGCCAACCAGTTGATAGCGTGCTCGATCGACCCGAGCACGCCAATAACCTCTATTTGCTTGTCCGCCTCTTCCAATAAACGGATTAGTTTATGGGCCGCCGGACGTTCGTCTTCTATGATCAGTACTTTCATTTCAGATGCTATTGATTGGTAGCTTTACTGTAAACTGGTTGTTATCAGCCTCTATTGTCATTTCTTTTCCCATAATCAGCTTTACCCTTTCTTTCAGATTGGTTAACCCTGTCCCGGGAGTACTTTTCAACGTATTCCTTTTTTGTATGTTATTGGTAATGACGATAAATGAATCTTCTTCATTATGGATAACAATCCTTAGGGGATTCTCTTCAGAAGCCGCATTATGCTTGAGGGCATTCTCGACCAATATCTGCAAAGAGATAGGGACTATACTGTACTTTTCAGCATCCCGGATATTCATTTCCAATTGAATCTTGTCCCCGTCGCGTTCCTTTTGGAGATCGAAATACCGACTGACAAATCTTATTTCGTCTTCCAGCGGAATCAGGTCCGTTTCCTCATGATCCAGGATATACCTGTAGATACCGGCTAACTGCTGAATATAGCAATCCGCCTTTTTAGTATCCACGTAGATGATTTCAGAGAGCGTGTTCAGACTGTTGAACAGGAAATGAGGGTTGACCTGTGTCTTAAGTGTCCGGTATTTATATTTCAGGTTTTCTTCCCTCAGCTCTTGTTCGCGGTCCACCGCTTGCCGCCAGATACTGTAAAAGAAGAAAGCGGAAGCCATCAAAGCGCAGACAGAGTAATATTTGATGGTCTGCGGAAACTCCACCTCAAACAAGTTCTTTATAAAGTGGGTGGTATCCAATCCCATAATCAGATAAAATACATAGATCTGTAAACTGATAACAATAAGAGAGATCAGCAAGATGATAAGCATAAAAACAAGGAATACCGGTACAATGATCTTCTTTACTTTCCTGATCGGCATAGACAAGTAGTAACCGAAAAACCAGTTGCTGATACCCAGCGAGACCCAAACTAGAATAGACATAGTAGCACAGAGGAGTACCGTCGACAGTTGGAATGGATTTCCGGCTGTCCACCATTTAAAAATCAGGGCAAACAAGATGTTAAATACCAGTACCCCAATAAGTAATTTCAGTTTTTTGTTCTTTTTCATGTTCTTACAAATTTAATCTTTTTTATTCACTTTTCAACGAGTGTAAAGTAAAGGGGAAGAAACCGGTTTATATAATTATAGTTGCAGAGTGGTGGTTTTGTGTTGCCGAACCGTTTTGCCCGGTGTTTGAACCGGAAAAGACAGACTCGGTTTCGATTAAATCATTTCTTATATTCCAAAATAAATAAACGATATTCCAAATTTCATTTATGAGGACAAAAGCCACCTTGTCTTTGTGTAATTAGTTTTAAATCTTTAACTTGCGCACCCTAACAAGATTTATTAATGAGTAAAAAACGTTATGAAAAAGAATTTATCTTACTATTTACTGTTACTTTTTTGTGTCTCCGGACTATTTGTTTCTTGTGGAGACGACGATGATGAAAAACCCACTATCGGCTATTCCGGAAAAGACATAAGCGGAGATGCCGGGATTGCCCGCGATAAAGAAACGAAAAAAGCCGTTTTGAGCGTGACTTCCGATAAAGCATGGGAATTATATGCAGGTTCTACTGCAGAAGATATCGATATGAATACTCCTTGCCTGACCGGCGATGGAAAAGGCTCGTTCGATTTGAGTGTCGATGCAGGAAAAAGACAAATATTCTTATTTAAGAATTCAGAAGGTCAGGCTTTGTTGGCTGAAACTCTTTTGCCTGTTCATGGATATAACTTCAGAGATCTGGGTGGCATAAAGACCAGTGATGGTAAATTTGTACGCTGGGGAAGATTGTTCCGTACCGACGAAATGAACAAACTAGATGATGCCGATCTTGCTTATCTAGGAAGTACAGGATTGAAAACAGTAGTCGACTTCCGTACCGAGACGGAGAAGGAAGGGGGACTGGGTGGTATGTTACCGGCAGCTCCTGACAAATTGCCATCTACGGTAAAAAACCCTTATAATCTAGAAATCAATGCCGGTAATATATTTTCTGATGAGATTATCGGAAGCATATCGAAAGGCCTTAGTGAGGAAGAAACTGCTCAGATCATGATAGATGGTTATATCGAAATGGTAAGTTATGATGATTATGTGGCCAAGTACAAAGAATTTTTTAAATATGTACAGGATGCTAATTCACTACCGTTAAGTTACCATTGTTCGGCAGGTAAAGACCGTACGGGAGTGGCAACCATGCTTATTCTATCAGCTCTCGGTGTAGATAAAGAAACGATAATGAAAGATTATATGCTAAGCAAGGAATATATTAAAGGTAAGTATGATTCATATTTGAAATACTATCCTCAAATTGCCCCGTTAGTCACCGTCGATGAAAAATATCTGAATGCCGCCTATAATAAGATAGACGAAAAGTACGGTTCCATGACCAAGTTCCTTACTGAAACTCTGGGTGTGGATCTCGATAAAATGAAACAGTTATACTTATATTGATCATTTATAAATACCGATTATTCCATCTGCGGTGATCGTCTCGGCACTAATACTGAACTTTCTGCAACTACCGTTATTGTAGAACCTGATACTGGCTTTACCTTCTTTATCAGGGATAACCGAAGGATTCCAGTAGAGCGTACGGCGGTAATCCGGTTCCGGTGGGAGGATGGAATAATCCGGACTATAAAATTCTTTAACCTGGCTGTAACCTTCCAGCCAGGTTTTTCGTACCCCTTTACCTGCATCCGTCGGGATCTTATCTTCCGGAAATGTCTCAATGAAAACAACGCAACTATAAAACTTGTCTACTTCCAACGGAGACATCCTAGGGTCTGCATATCGACACATTATAGAAAGATCCTCATTGATATAGATGGATTTGATGGCTTCTAGCCGTATCAGTTTATATTTGTTGTAATCCATTTCAGTAGCCATGGTCGGTTCGTAGTTCACAACAAAAAGGGGCATTCTTCCTTTATATTGCAGGTATTCATCCTGCCGGGAGAAGGTTTTCCTGAAATTGTTATTCATGTTTATCATCAACTCATGTATATCTTTTCCGATATACTTTCCTTGGTCTGTAATATCGTCCCATTCCGACTGTACATCATAATAAGCGATTGATTTGGAACGGTTGTTGAATATATCCTTTTCCCGTGATCTCTTTTTAGCAGTTACGGTCACTTCATCCAGGCGAAGGACTCTCTCTTTATTACCTGCTTTACTCAAGGAATCCTCGTAAGCTGTCAGGAAAGCATCGATATCTTCTTCCGGCTCCTGAGTGTCAGGGATTTCTTCCGAACCGGATTCTGCCGTTTGTTCTTCTTTTTTATCAGCGAGAGTTACCTGCATATCTTCATAGCGATATCTTTTAGGCTCAGGTGTAAAAAGCCGATCCAATATGATCCGGTAGTCTTTTTTCTTTCCTTTCTCGCTTACAGACAAGATCATATTCCATTTACCGGTTATATCGGCCTGGAAAGCAAACTGCCCCAGACTGTCCGTTACAAATACATCGAAGGCACTAGTTGCCTTCTCTTCTTCACCTCTTTTAAGCAGGAAAGAAGATACGGTTACGTCGCGTTTAGGAATTTTCCGGACAAAGGAAACCACCTGGCCGTGCATCTCGATACCTTGCTCCGGCCTGTACTTCAAATCCAACGGTTCTACTCCGGCCATCTGCTTCCAAGAATAACGTCGCCAACCTTGCACCATCATAAGCAGGTCGAGAGATGAACGATGGATGGAATCATCCGCTTCAAAATAATAAGACGGATTGTGGACGTATCCTTTTATGTCGGACATAAGCAGTAAGTCTGTCAGGATATTGCAGTCCGACTTAACTTCATTCATACCATCCCTCACCGATAAAGAAAAGGGAGATTGTACCGGGTTCTCTTCCTGATCGGTCACGGTAAACTCCATGTCGACAGGTTCATACGGATCGTATGTTTCTTTTACAGTTTTCGCTTTAATAGCCAGCGGCTTTTCTTTATTATTAAAAATCAGACGGTCACAAAGTATTTCTCCATTACTGTTGAAAACTACTATTTGTGATACACCGGAAGGCAATATCGTTTTGTCTACCTTAAAACAGAGCTGTTCACTATGAAGTACATTGGCAAGGCAATAGTTATACAGCTTGCCTCTGCAAATGATGACCATTCCCAACATATCGGCGGGTGTCTGTTCATTCTTTTGTAAAGAGATTTCGAGACTATCAGGGGAAGAAAGGTTGTCTACCTGTAAGCAAAATCCTTGTGGTAGAGATTGAGGCATATCGCATTGGTACTTTTTACCGTTATAGTCAACTATGGCTTTTTGTTTACCCCCATGTGGAGTGTAATTAAAGAAACCTTTCCCCTCGTGTGTTACATTAAAGCCGACGATTTCTTCTTTGTCTTCATTTATAATCTTTCCGGTTGCATCCAGCGGATTACCGAAAGCATCTGTTATTTCAAATGCGATACGGGAAGGGACATCCTGGATCAGGTTTCCTCCCTCCGGATAAAACTTCAGGTTTACCTTTTTCCCTTTTTGAGGCTTTTCCCGCTTCTTCGGATATTTACCGTAGCCGTATTTCAGCATATCTTTTTCCTCATAGTGCCCTTCTGTTTTCGGCTTATTGAATACCGGTAACAGGCGGGAGAAGATAGCATCTTCGCCAAAGTTCAACATATATTTTGTGTAGGCACGGACTTCATAGAAACCGGAATAAAAAGGAAGTTGCCCTAATGTGAAATCACCGTGGCACTGTCCATTCTCGACTTTCAGTACCCGTTTATCTATGATTTCACCACCAGGGTTTAACAACTCGACATATAAGGTCTTACTTAACTGGGTTGCCTCATGCAACTCAGAAGTAACCACATAGCATTTAAACCAAATGTTATCGCCCTGATAATAACAGGTATTATCAAAATGCAAGTAGACTTTCTCACGGGGTATATATTGCGAAAACTGATCCGTAGCACGAATATAACGGGTGAGTTTGTTGATCACACTGTCTGCTTCCTGCCCTGAGACCTGAAGGCTAAACAGCAAAAGAAAAATATAACCGATAACTCTCCGGAGTGTTTTCATGCGAACTTCATATCTTTCAGACTTGTTATTACTTCAGACCCGCTTTTTAAAAGATCGCAGCTGTTATGCCCTCCTGCATAAAGAATGCAGTTTACACCTAAAGCTTTGGCTACTTCCGCATCGTGTAATGTATCTCCGATAATCAGTGTTTTATCCGGATTCAATGCATTGTCTTCTATCAACTTCCGTCCGATCCCCACTTTCCCGGTTGCGTAGATATCACCGGAACCATATATTCCTTTGAACTTTGCAGTCAATTGAAAATGATCGAGCATTCGTAGCAAATCATCTTTCCCGGCTGCTGACAATATATATTGATTGATACTTTTAGTATTGATCACATCCAGAATGAAGGGAACATCAGCGTGTAACGCTATCTCTTTCTCATAGCTTTTATAGCGTTCCATATATTCAGCAGAAACATCTTCGATCGATTCTTTTTCAAAATCAATACCGATTTGAATATGAAACTGTTTGACAGGAAAGCAGAATATATCCCGATAGGTATTTAAATCCAGTCGAGGCAAATTTCTATTTAAAAGCATTTCATTGATAACCCTAAGGTTTACATCCACATCATCCAAAAGTGTCCCGTTCCAATCCCAGATCAAAGTGTCTATTCCGAATAGCCTCATTTTTTATCGCTTATTATTGTTTTTACTTATCCTCACAAAAAACATGACTGACAAAGATATACAGATTCCCATTATAATCTCGTACCTCCGATCATATAGTGAAGTCTTATTTTTTATATTTACCACCACCTCTTAATACTGATTGTATAAATACCAAGTGAAGTTTTTTTGTCGTTTTTATTAATAAACAATATCTCTCTTTCTGATATTCAATTCTTCTCTTTATATTTGCAGTGTGTCTGATCAGGTAAAGCGTTGCCGCTTACACAAATTTATTAAAAAACATAAGCGTTTAAAGATATTATCCCTACTTTGAAATCTCGACAATTTCAACAACACTGGATAATAGGCAACTTAAAAACGCTCATGTTCTTTTACTTGTTATATACATCTTAAAGATATTGATCTATAGATCTATTATATAGGTAAAGAGCGTGGGCTGTTGTTTATATCAGTGTTGTGGGCAGTCGAGAGCCTCAAAGTCGGATATATCAACAGTTCTCACGCTTCTTTATTTATCAACTATCCACTTTGGGAATTGACGGATAGCTTAGAAGGACATTCTTTTGACCTTTGTGGATATTAAAAAAATGTATACATTTGAATTTTCAATAAATAATAAATTGGTACAGTTGAAAAAGAAAGACACTAATATTCAGTCCATTCTTGAAGACTTGTCAGTAAGAGACTCTGAATTTGCTTTCAAATCGCTTTATACTTTTTATTGCGATCGAATAATGAGGTATCTTATCATGTATATAAAATCCCCTCAGATAGCAGAAGAACTTCTTTCTGATGTTTTTTTTGCCCTTTGGGAAAATAGAAAACAGTTATTAGAGATAAATAACTTCGATGCTTATATTTTCCGGATCGCAAAATTTCGGGTACTAAACTATCTCCGGGATAACAAATCCCGAACAGTCGATTTAAATGAGGTTCCAATCGATTTGTTTGCCTTTACAGAAACAACGCCTGAAGATGATTACATCTCCCACGAGTTGGTCAATGCAGTCAATAATGCCATCGAACAACTACCTACAAAATCTAAACTGGCATTCAAATTAGTTCGTGAAGATGGCATGAAATACAAAGATGCAGCAGAGCATTTGGGTATTTCTGTAAAGACGTTAGAAGCCCAATTGACATTCGCGATGAAAAAAATAACGAAATTATTCAATATCGATTAAGGGTAAAATTCAATTTCCGTTACTTATATAAAAAGTATCAGAAATTATATGGATCAGGATATAGAGCAAATCATATTACGCAATCTTTCAGGAGAAGCATCATGCGAGGATACCATCATGTTTTCGGATTGGTTATCTTCTTCGACAAAAAATAAAGAAAGCTTTCTGAAAATAAAAAAATATTGGGATGCAGAGATTACGGGAGCAAAACTTCAAGATCCGGAAGCAATTTACAACAAACTATTAGATAAAATCCGGAAAACGGAACGAAAGAATATAGTCCGTAAACTATGGATAAGATATGCCAGTACGGCAGCTATTGCCATTATTATCGGTATTACCGGATATTGGATAGGGGAATATCAAAGTATTACACCTGTACAATACTATTCCTACATTACCGGTAATTCCATCTCTTCATTCGAACTACCCGATGGAACTGAAATATCATTAAACAAAAACAGTACCTTGTCTTATTCCAGTGAATATGGAAAAAAGATTCGGGAAGTGTCTTTAGAAGGAGAAGGTTTCTTCTCTGTTACAAAGAATAAAGCCAAAGCCTTTGTCGTAAATCTGAATGGTGCAAAAATATCAGTCCTGGGAACAGTCTTTAATGTAAAAAATTATAAGAAAGAAGATATTACAACCGCCACTCTGATTGAAGGATCGATCCGTTTCGAAACACCGGAACAACAAGTTCTTTTAAAACCGGATCAACAACTTGTTTTTAACAAATCCAGCAATAAGATAGATATGCAAAACGTTTCAACTAACTTAGCCATTGCTTGGAAAAATCATTTGATAAAATACAAATCGATCCCCTTCAATGAATTTCTGGATATGCTAAAAAAACAGTATAATGTAGAGATCATTCTCTCTAATGAAAACCTGGGTAATCAGAAAGTAACAGGTTCTTTCGATGAAAGTCTGACGATCGATCAAATCTTCGACCTAATGAAGAAAAACCTTTCTTTCAAATGGAAGAAGCAAGGTGGTAAATATGTGATCAATTAAAATGAATATTAATCAATAAACAAAGAAAGGAGCATGAAAACACAGAAAAGATAAATATTATACTATTAGAAAAAGCAAACCGGCCATTCTTGGAGGAAGCAGCCGGCTTGGATTCGAGAGATTAACCGCTCAATTCGTGTTACTGGTAATAACATGGATCGACAATTAGTTAACTTAATTCATTTACAAAAATATGAAAAATATATGGATCAACGAAATCTCTTTAAAAAAAGAGATCAAGCGTCTATTACTTCTTATGAAAATCACATTTATTATTTTGTTTATATGTATTTTCCAGTCACAAGCAATTACCTCTTATGCCCAAAATGCTACTATTTCTATTGAAAAAAAGGAGGTTACATTAGAAGAACTCTTTAACGACATAGAGGAACACAGTGAGTTTTTATTTAATTACCGGGATAGTGATGTCAATCATATTAAAGCAAAGGTAAGCATAAAGAATGGAAATATAAGGGAAATTTTGACACAGGCCTTGAATAATACAGGCTTATCTTATTCGATTAACAACCGACATATTACAATATTCAAAGCACCTAAAATCGTAAAGGAAGATAAGAAAATAATCTCTGGAAATGTAAAAGATCATGCTGGAGAACTCTTATTAGGAGTTTCTATCGTGCTTAAAGGAACGTCTATCGGAACAGTAACAGATATAGACGGTAATTATTCTATAGAAGTTCCGGACGATCATGCAATATTAATTTTTAGTTATCTAGGTTACAGCACCAGAGAATTATCAGTAAAGGGGAAAAACCGGATAGATGTTATTTTAATCGAAGATACGCAGAAATTGGACGAAGTGGTGGTTGTAGGTTTTGGTACACAGAAGAAAGTGAACCTGACCGGATCTGTTGGCACAGTAAATGCCGAGGCCTTGGAATCAAGGCCGGTACAAAATGCCGTACAAGCCCTGCAAGGTATGGTGCCTGGATTACAGATATCGACAACCAGTGGTACTTTAGACAAAAAAATGGATATGAATATACGTGGAACAGGTACTATTGGTGAAGGATCAGAAAGTGGCCCACTTGTATTAATTGATGGTATGGAAGGAGACATTAATTCTATCAATCCACAGGATATTGAAAACATATCTGTGCTGAAAGACGCTGCCGCATCCTCCATTTATGGTTCACGCGCTCCTTTCGGCGTTATTTTGGTAACTACCAAAAGCGGAAAAAGTGGCAAAACTACAGTAAATTATAACAATAACTTCCGATGGGGGAGTCCAGTAAAAATGCCGAAACAAATGGATTCATATACATTCGCTACTTTTTATAACGATGCTTGTATCAATAAAGGCGATGGTGCTTACTTTAAACCAGATCATTTACAACGTATTAAAGATTATCAGACAGGCAAGATATCAACTGTCAATCTGGCAAACGGCAACTATTGGTTCGATGGTTATGCACAGGGTAATGCCAATACCGACTGGTATGATGTTCTTTACCGCGATCAAACTTTCTCACAAGAGCATAACCTGAGCTTGAACGGAGGATCGGAAAAAATCAATTATTACTTGTCGATGAACTACCTGGATCAAAATGGTCTCATGGAATTCAATCAAGACACTTACAATCGTTATACAGCTACGGCAAAAATTAACATAACATTAACCGACTGGGCAAAAATCAATTACAGTTCCCGCTTAACTCGTGAAGATTTCGGCCGCCCTTCCGCACTGAAAAGTGAATTATTCCGTGACTTGGCTCGCCAAGGATGGCCCACATTACCACTATATGACGATAACGGATATATGTTCTCTTCTCCCTCTCCTGCTTTAGCTTTAAGAGACGGTGGACGTGATAAAACACAGACAGACAATATCTATCAGCAAGCTTCATTGATTTTGGAACCGATTAAAAACTGGATAACTCATGTAGATTTCAATTACCGTATCCTTTCTGCTAATCGCCACTGGGATAAACAATATTTGTACAATCATGATGTAAATGGCAATCCATACGTCTATGATTCCAGTTCAAACGTCCATGAAGACCAGAAAAAAGAAAACTATATGAACATAAATGCTTATACTGAATATTCTTATAATCTGGAATCAGGACATAACTTCAAGGGGATGATCGGTTTTCAAACTGAACAATTGAGATATACAGAGTTTGGTCTACAACGTGATGGAATCATTATACCAGGACTACCGGAAGTTGATATTACTACGGGCTTGGATTATTATGGAAATGTAATAACTCCGGCAGTAAATGGCGCACGCAAAGCTTGGTCTACTGCCGGATTTTTTGGACGCATTAACTACGATTATCAAGGGAAATATCTAGCTGAAGTTAATCTACGTTATGATGGGACATCCCGTTTTCGTAGAGAACAACGTTGGAACTGGTTTCCTTCATTCTCTTTAGGATGGAATATGGCACATGAAGAGTTTTGGGAACCATTTACTGATTACGTAGGAACTTTAAAAATCCGTGGGTCATATGGAGAATTAGGGAACCAAAACACAAAGGAATGGTATCCTACATATCAGACATTGATTGTAAAAGCCAGTAATGGTGAATGGTTACAAAACGGAATGAAACCCAACACTGCGGAAGTTCCCGGATTGATCAGTTCTACCTTAGGATGGGAACGTGTACGCAACTGGAATGTCGGTTTTGATTTTGGAGCTTTTAATAACCGTCTGACCGGATCTTTTGATTATTACAACCGTTTGACACTCGATATGGTAGGACCTGCTCCAGAACTACCTTATATCCTGGGATTAGAAGTCCCCAAAACCAATAATACCGACCTGAAGACCTATGGTTTCGATCTGGACATCAGTTGGAACGACCGATTAAAGAATGGTTTAGGATATGATGTTAAATTTATTCTTTCAGACTCTCGTACTAAGATTACACGCTATCCCAATCCGACAAATACACTGGATAAGTACAAAGCCGGCGAATTGATGGGGGATATCTATGGATATGAAACGATCGGAATAGCTAAATCGAAGGAAGAGATGGATCAGCATCTCGCTTCACTTCCAAACGGGGGACAAAATGCGTTAGGAACTAATTGGGACGCTGGCGACATTATGTATAAAGATCTGAACGGAGACGGTAAGATTGATAACGGCGGTAATAAGTATAACGATATGGGGGACATGAAGAAAATAGGTAATAATACTCCCCGTTATTTATTTGGACTTGATCTGAATGCTTATTATAAAGGTTTTGATTTCAGGGCCTTCTTTCAAGGAGTTATGAAACGCGATTATTGGCAAGGAAGTCCTTACTTTTGGGGAATTTCTAGCCTTTGGCATTCTACAGGTTTTGTTGAACACACTGATTACTTCCGTGCTGAACAGTCAAACGATCTAACGGCTAACCTTGATGCTTACTATCCACGTCCAGTATTCGATTCAGATAAAAATAAGCAAAAACAAACTTCTTATTTGCAGAATGGAGCTTATATTCGTTTAAAAAATATCCAATTAGGCTATACTCTTCCGACAGTCATGACACATAAATTCTATGTATCAAAATTACGCATATTTGTTTCCGGTGAAAATTTATGGACAGGAACCTCGCTAGCAAAGATGTTTGACCCAGAAACTATTGGAGGTGGTGATGACACTGATAAAAATGGTAATGCCTATCCATTATCTAAAACAATCTCTTTCGGTATAAGTGTAACTTTATAATAAAATAAATGGAATCATGAAACTAGTCAATATATTTAAATATATAGCGGGAGTCGCTTTACTCGGAATATTCGGTTCATGCAATGATTATCTGGACCAGGAGCCAAAATCCACAATCTCCCCGGAAAAATATTTAGTGGAAGAAGCACAACTTGCTTCTTATGCAAATGGATTATACAAAGATGTACTACCCAGCCATGCTTATGGTTATGGTCTTTTTGGTGAAGATAAAGATACAGATAACCAGGCAAGCTTCAGTTATAATGATCGGTTTATTTCCGGACAGTGGAAAACAAAACAGTCTCAGAAAATGGATGACGATCCTTACCGTTTCAAATTCATTTACAGTTGCAACTATTTTCTGGAAAACGTGTTACCACGTTATAATGAAAAAACACTTTCCGGTGATGATACAAAAATCCGCCAATATATCGGTGAAATCTATTTCTTACGTGCACATGAGTATTTCAAACGTTATCAAATGTTTGGAGATTTCCCCATCGTGCGTAATACAATACCAGATCAAATGGAACCTTTAGTGGAAAGTAGTAAACGATCCCCACGTAATGAAGTTGCTAGATTTATTATATCTGACCTGGATTCAGCTATTATGTTGATGGGATCAGGTGCAGGTACAGATAAAACACGTATTAACAAGGAAACTGCATTATTACTAAAATCACGTGTTGCTTTATTTGAGGGCACTTGGCTGAAATATTTTAAAAATACAGCATTCGTACCCAACGGCCCTGAATGGCCAGGAAAAAGTAAGGAATACAATGCCAACTACCAATTTCCAACGGGAGATATTGACAAAGAAATCAATTATTTTCTAACACAATCGATGGAAGCGTCCAAAGAATTAGGAGACGGCGTCACTTTAGTTGAAAATACAGGTATAGTGCAACAATCTGCAACTGAAGCTGCCAACCCTTATATGGATATGTTTTCAGCAGAAGATATGTCCAGATACAGTGAAGTGTTACTATGGCGTCCGTATAGCAAAGCACTGGGAGTTACGCATAATGTCGTAACCGCCGGACAGCACGGTAATTACGGCATAGGATTGACACGTGGTATGGTAGAAAGCTTTTTAATGGCAAACGGTTTACCCATTTACGCTGCTACCAGCGGTTATAAGGGAGATGAAACAATTGCTGACATACGCAAGGACCGGGACTCTCGCCTCACGATCTTCCTAAAAGAACCGGGACAAAAAAATATCTTATTTGAAGCTGCAGAAGGGGATATGGCCGTACCCGTTGAACCGTATCCGGTTATTTTGAACAGTAATCCAGAAAAAGGATATTCTACCGGCTATGCATTACGTAAAGGAGGTAGCTATGATCAAAAGCAATGTGGTAATACAGTAAACTATACAGGAGCTATGATATTTCGTGGGACAGAAGCTTTATTAAATTATATTGAAGCTTCCTATGAAAGAGACGGTGCCTTGGATGGAACAGCCCAGAATTACTGGAGACAAATTCGCCAACGTTCTCACATCGATCCTGATTATAATAAAACAATTGCAGCAACTGATATGAGCAAGGAAGCGTCAAATGATTGGGGTGCTTACTCTGCAGGAGAATTAGTGAACCCAACGCTTTATAACATACGTCGTGAACGTCGCTGCGAATTGATGGCTGAAGCATTGCGGTATATGGACTTACGTCGATGGAGAGCAATGGATCAAATGATCAAAACTCCATATCATATCGAGGGGTTCAAAATATGGGGAGAGATGCAAAATTGGTATAAAAATGAGGATGGAACATCACAATTGATTTATGGTATGGATAATGCTACATCGAATGTCTCGGAACCGACAAGAAGTAAATATCTACGCCCATATGAAAAAGTCAACAATTCCATTGCGAAAGATGGCTATACATGGTCTATGGCTCACTACCTGACTCCATATAATATTCAGCATTTCGATATAACCTCAGGAGAAGGACAGATTGAAAATTCACCTATCTATCAGAATCCATATTGGCCTACTGAAGCTAATATGCCTGCAATCAAATAGAACTAATAAAGAAATAAAAATTAAACGGTTCACACCTCTTTCTACAGAAAGACCATGTGAACCGTTTTTTATATCTAATGTCGGATCTTACTTTCCCAACTCCTTATTATAAACCGCCTCATCATTAATAATGCGAAGAGCCTCTTTAAAGCTTTCGTTATCATCGTTTATAATCTGGAAATACTCGGCCATATCATACAAATCGCGGGCGATCAAGGCCTTTATCTGAAGGGTGATAAGAGGTTTGGAACGATTGTATTGTTCTTCGTTGAACTCGATCTTTTCACCTTTACCCAATTCGATCAGTTCCTGTAATGTTTCTTCCGGAACGGTAAAATCTTTTTTGTACTGACTGAATTTCGGATATTTTTTGTTCATCGCGGCACGGTTACGGTCCAGATAACTCATGGATACACGGTTTACCAGTCCGGTAGCAACCAGGCTACGATGATAATCCGTATAACGGGTCGTGTCGACCGGAATAAAGACGTCGGGCATGATACCGCCACCACCGTAAACGATACGTTTCGTCTCCAGTGTATTATATTTCATTGAATCCGGGAAATGGATGCTGTCGGCACTCATCAGCTCGCCACGGTTGTAGCGGTCGATCAGGTCGTGCTGGTAGTCTTCCAGTTTGCCGTTCTCATAATGTTTTTGGATGCTTCGTCCGGTAGGCGTGTAATAACGGGCAACCGTCAAACGAATCATCGAGCCGTCCGGCATAGGGATCGGTTTTTGTACCAGTCCTTTACCGAATGTACGGCGGCCGACAACAACACCACGGTCCCAATCCTGTACGGCACCGGAGAGGATTTCGCTGGCAGAAGCAGACGATTCGTCCACTAATACCACCAGACGACCTTCTTCAAAATTGCCTTTGGCTGTAGATTTTGCTTCATCGCGCGGCTGTTTGTTTCCTTCCGTATAAACAATCAGTTTGTCTTTATCCAGGAATTCATCCGCCAGTTCGATGGCGATGTTGAGATAACCTCCGCCATTTCCCTGCAGATCGAGGATCAGGTTCTTCATTCCCTGTTTTTGCAGTTTAGCAAGCGCCTCACGGAACTCGTCAGCCGAAGAAGCGGCAAAACGGTTCAGTTTGATATATCCGGTCTGCTTGTCTGCCATATAAGCGGCATCCAGGCTGGTTACAGGTATCTTGCCACGAATAATCTTGAACTCGATCAACTCCGGATTCTTATTACGCAATACTTTTATGCCGACTTCGGTTCCTTTCGGACCACGCAAGCGTTTCATAATGTCGGTAGTCTTCATTTTAACACCGGCTATCAGGGTATCGTCAACCATAATGATACGGTCGCCGGCCACTAGCCCTACCTTTTCAGAAGGTCCGCCGGGGATTACCTGGATAACATATAATGTATCGGTCAACATGTTGAACTGGATGCCGATACCGTCGAAGTTACCTTGTAGAGGTTCGGTCATTTCTTTTGTCTCTTCCGGATCCATGTAGTTTGAATGTGGGTCCAGTTTTTCCAGCATACCGATAATCGCATCTTCCACCAACTTGGAATCATCCACCGGATCTACATAGAGATTCGAGATGGCATACAATGCCATGGATAATTTGCGGGCATCCTGATTCGGTTTCTGGGCCACTGCCGACGTGATAGCAATCATCGCGACAAGCAGGGAGAATAGGATTCGTTTCATTTTAAATCTTTTATTTCGTAAATTGTCAATATAAGTTCGTACCCTTTGGCACGAACTGAGAAATATCTTTTCCATAACGCAGCAGTTCGCGTACGATACTGGAGCTGATATGTGTATGTTCGGGTTCGGTAAACAGGATAAATGTTTCGATACCACTCAGTTTACGGTTTACGTCGGCAATACTTTTCTCGTACTCGAAATCGTTTACCGTACGGATACCGCGTAAGATAAAACCGGCCCCCACTTCCTCTGCAAAATCAACAGTCAGTGAGTCGTACGACATTACCTTTACTCTCAATTCCTCCTTATACAGGTTTTCGATCGCTTCCAACCGTTCTTTGAGAGGGAAATAGGTTTGTTTCTTCTCGTTGACACCAATAGAGATAATAATTTCATCCACCAGAGCCAGTCCGCGACTTACCAACGATTGATGTCCGATGGTGAAGGGATCGAAAGTTCCGGGGAACAAAGCAATACGCTTGTTCAGTTGACAGGCGACTGGTGACAGGTGACCATTTTTGTCGCCGTCAATTTCTACTGCACTGCTCTGATTGTTGCGTGTAATACCTTTATTTTCCATATTGTTTCTTTTCAAACTGCCAACTGCCACTCGTCAACTGTCAACTAACAACATCTTCTTCAATAACCAGGTTATCAATGATAAAGTTCTGTCTTTCCATGGTGTTCTTCCCCATATAGAATTCGAGCATATCTTTTACCAGGTCTTCTTTTTTCATTGTGACCGGATCCAGGCGTATATCTTTACCGATAAAATGTTTAAACTCGTCCGGTGAAATCTCTCCTAACCCTTTAAAGCGGGTAATTTCCGGATTCTTCCCTACAGCCTGTATAGCCGCCAAACGCTCTTCTTCGCTGTAGCAGTAATACGTTTTCTGCTTATTGCGGACACGAAAAAGCGGGGTTTGCAGGATATAGACGTGATTACGTTTGATCAGGTCGGGGAAGAACTGCAAAAAGAAGGTGATCAACAACAAGCGGATATGCATACCATCGACATCGGCATCGGTCGCGATGATCACTTTGTTGTATCTCAATCCGTCCAATCCGTCCTCAATATTGAGGGCTGCCTGCAAGAGGTTGAACTCCTCATTTTCATACACGATCTTCTTGGTCAGGCCATAACTGTTAAGCGGTTTACCACGCAGACTGAAAACAGCCTGGTAGTTCGGATCGCGGCTCTTGGTGATAGATCCGCTGGCCGAGTCGCCCTCGGTAATGAAGATGCAGCTTTCTTCCGTACGGTCGCCTTTGAGATCGTTCAAATGGATACGGCAATCGCGTAATTTCTTATTGTGCAGGTTAGCCTTCTTAGCTCGTTCGCGAGCCAGTTTGGTAACACCGGCTATAGCTTTACGTTCTTTTTCCGACTCCAGTATTTTGCGGAGCAAAGCCTCCGAAGTGTCTACATTTTTATGTAGATAATTATCCAGTTCCTTCTTGATGAAATCACCCACGAATTTGGCGACTGTCGGTCCGTCGGGGCCTATATCCTTCGACCCTAGCTTTGTCTTTGTCTGGCTTTCAAACACAGGCTCTTCTACTTTGATACTGATAGCGGCAACAATACCGGCACGGATATCAGAGTATTCGAAGTTCTTGTTATAATATTCTTTGATCACACGCCCCAGTGTCTCACGAAAAGCAGAAAGATGTGTTCCCCCCTGCGTCGTGTACTGCCCGTTCACAAAGGAATAATATTCTTCACCATACTGGTTGCTGTGGGTGATAACCACTTCTATATCTTCACCGTTCAGATGAATGATCGGATATAGCGGCTCAGTAGTCATATTCTCGTTCAGCAGGTCTACCAGACCATTACGGGAGTGGAATTTCTTACCGTTGAAGAGGATGGTCAATCCGGAGTTGAGGAAGACATAATTCTTCAGCAGACTTTCGATGAACTCGTCTTTATACTGATATTCCTTAAATATTTCGCGGTCGGGGATGAAATAGATCGAAGTTCCGTTCGCCTCGGCAGTAGGCTGAATAGCCGACTCTTCGGTAATGAGCGCCTTGCTGTATTCCACCCGTTTGCATTCTCCGTCGCGAAAACTGGTAATAAGGAAATAGCTGCTCAGAGCATTTACCGCTTTGATACCGACACCGTTCAATCCGACAGATTTCTTAAATGCCTTGCTGTCGTACTTAGCACCTGTATTCATCTTACTGGAAACGTCGACCACTTTTCCCAGAGGAACACCACGGCCATAGTCCCTGACAGAGACGGTTCCTTCTTCTACGGTTACTTCTATGGTTCTACCATACCCCATCATGTATTCGTCGATGGAGTTGTCGAGTACTTCTTTCAGCAATACATAGATACCATCATCCGCATAGCTGCCATCTCCCAATTTACCAATATACATACCTGGGCGCCGGCGGATATGTTCCATCCAATCCAACGTCTTGATATCGTCGTCATTATACGCTGTCGGTTGTTGCATTGTTGAATTCAGTTCTTCCATAGAAAATCCTTATTTTAATTTTTTAATAAAAGCTCTTCTTGTTTTATGATGTTCACGTTTGAAATAATCCCATTGGGCCTGTACGGCATTGTTGCTTGCCAACTCCGGGTTACTTTCGGCATATTCGACTCCCAAGCCGATATATACTGGAATAAGATCATTGAACAGCAGTGCATTTACTCCCTTGTTCTGATATTCCGGCAATACTCCAGTCAAATACAGGTCGATTACTTTCGGTTTTGTTTTCAATGCTTTCAGCAGATGTATCCATCCGAAAGGGAACAAATGTCCTTTTGCCTTCTGCATAGCATGCGAGAGACTGGGCAGTGAGATTCCAAAACCGACTACTTTGTCATCTTCTTCCCTGATAATAAGGGTTACCAGATCCAGGCGGATCATCGGGATATACATTTTCACATAATAGTCGATCTGCTTCTGCGTCAGCGGAGCAAAACCATATAACGGGGCATAAGCCTCGTTCAGTGTTTCAAATATCTTCTGTGCATACGGCCATATCTCTTTCGTTTTCTTAAACTTCATGGTTTTCAGACCATATTTCTTTTTCACGATCTCTCCGATGCGCAAATGCTTCTCGGGAACACCTTCGGGTATATATATCTTAAACTCGTGCCAGTCCTGATCCTTCTCATAGCCAAGACGCTCCATATGCTTCGGGTAATAAGGATAATTGTAGATCGCAGCCATTGTCCCGAGTTGGTCGAAACCTTCTATCAACATTCCCTCATGGTCCATATCGGTAAATCCCATCGGACCATGAACTTCGTTCATACCTTGTTCAACGGCCCACTTTTCAACGGCACCGAACAGGCTGTCTACTACTTCCGCATCATCGATGAAATCGAGAAATCCGAATCGGGCACGTTGTTGCTTCCACACTTCGTTACTGCGCCGGTTTATCATTCCGGCGATACGACCTACTATTTTATTGTCTTTGTAAGCCAGATAATAGACAGCATCGCAGACTTCAAAAGCCGGATTCTTTTCCTTATCTAACGTAACCATCTCCTCTTCAATCAACCCCGGTATATGGAAGGGATTGTCTTTATATAAATCGATATTGAACTTAACGAACTTCTTAAGTTCTTTTTTGCTGGTAACTTCTTTAATTACTACACCCATTGGTTATTTTAATTAGAACGGCAAATTTACATAATTAATTCGTTAGATCGACCGTTTACAGTTAAGATTAGGACTTTTAACACCTACGTTTTCCGCTCTTGACATCCTCGAAAACAGAGCGGTTCCTGTACAAAAGTTACTTTATTACGACAATTTAATCCGTTTTCTACCAATATTAATAGGCTTTGATCATTCAGGAATTCATAAAATACGTTATATTTGCATTTAATAACAGGCAGTGAAATAGATTATTTACCATGAAAAACTTAATAGGATTACTTATGTTGACAATACCTTTTATTACAGGCGGATGTTCATCCGAGCTGAAAACTATCGAAGCAAACCTGGCATTTAAAGCCGAAGCAACAACCGGCGAAGGCTCTATCTGGCATCCGGATAGAAATACATTGTTTTGGGTAGACATCGAAGGAAAAACATTATATGAGTTTTATCCGGATAAGCAAGACTGTAAAACATGGGAGTTCGACCGTATGGTATCTACGGTTGTGCCTGAAACAGATAGTACGGTGATCGTATCCCTTCAGGACGAGATCGTAAGAGTGAACCTGAATGATAGTAGCCTGACGCCGGTCGCTCCGATACCGGATCAGGAAGGAAGGGTTCGCTGCAACGATGGGAAATGCGATCCGGCCGGACGCCTGTGGATAGGAACGATGGGATTCGGTGCACCCGAAGGTGCCGGAACACTGTACACCGTTGTTCCCGATGGAACTGTAACGACCAAACTGAACAAAGTAACGATCTCGAACGGCATCGTATGGTCTGCCAACAAAAAGTATATGTACTACAACGATACGGCAACAGGAAGGGTGGCCCGTTACCGATATGATGAAAAGACGGCTGAGATACTCTTTGACGGGGTTGCTGTTCTCATGGGGCCCGGTACAGGGTCTCCCGATGGCATGACGATCGATAGCAACGATAATCTTTGGGTCGCTCAATGGGGCGGTTACGGTGTCTATTGTTACAATCCGTATACGGGAGAACTGCTGGCAAAAGTAGAGGTGCCGGCTCCTAATGTCGCTTCCTGTGCATTCGGCGGTAAAGACATGAATACGCTCTACATTACAACGGCACGCGCCGGACTTTCGGACAAACAACTGGAAGAATACCCCCTTAGCGGTAGTCTTTTTGTTTGTAATCCGGGAGCAAATGGTCCGGAGCCATACCGGTTCAAATAATAACAGAACAGACAATATAATTTAGCCTGTTTGTAAACAGTATCTCGATTATAATTGTTTATTTTGTAGGGAGATGTTATATCTCTTATTTAATCACGAAAGAAATATATGACGAAAAACAAATCCGGGAAAAAGGACAACAAAGAAAACAAACCGAAAAAGAACAAGGCTAAGCGCATGAAAAAAGAAGCCATGCTGCATTCTGTCATGTCTGTTTTCCAGTCCTCTCCCAAGGAACCATTTAATTATAAACAGATAAGCAAGCTGATCGGTGTGGAAAGCCAGGTCCAGAAGCTCCAGGTGGTGGACCTTCTGTATGATCTTTCAGCCGAAAACTTTATTACGGAAATAGACCGTGGCCGCTATCGGTATAACGGCTTGGGAACAACAGCCGTCGGTACATTCGGACGCCGGAGCAACGGAAAAAACTCATTTATTCCGGAAGATGGCGGAGCACCTGTTTTTGTGGCCGAGCGAAACTCGGGACATGCCATGGACGGCGACAAGGTGAAGGTACAGTTATTTGCTAAACGCAAGGGAGCTGAACCGGAAGCCGAAGTGATCGAGGTACTGGAAAGCCAGAAAAAGACATTTGTAGGCAAGTTGCAGGTAACGAAAGGTTTTGCCTTCCTGATTACCGAGAATAAGACTTTGGCCAATGATATATTCATTCCGAAAGAGAAACTGAAAGGAGGAAAGAACGGCGATAAAGCGATTGTACGTATCGTGGAATGGCCGGAAGATGCCAAGAACCCGCTCGGAGAAGTAGTCGATATATTAGGCGTAGCGGGTCAGAACACAGCAGAGATGCATGCGATCCTGGCCGAATTCGGTCTGCCGTATGTATATCCCGAAAACGTAGAAAAAGCAGCCAATAAGATACCGGACACTATCCCGGAAGAAGAGATTGCCAAACGCGAGGACTTCCGCGATGTCCTGACTTTCACCATCGACCCGAAAGATGCCAAAGACTTCGACGATGCTCTTTCTATCCGCAGGCTGGATAATGCGAATTGGGAAGTAGGCGTACATATCGCCGACGTAACTCATTACGTAAAGCCGGAAAGCCTGATCGACCGCGAAGCGGAAAGCCGTGCGACATCCGTCTATCTGGTAGACCGTACGATCCCGATGCTACCGGAGCGACTCTGTAATCAGATTTGCTCATTACGACCGGACGAAGAAAAGTTAAGCTTCTCCGCCATATTCGAACTGGATGAAGATGCCAATGTGAAGAAATCGCGTATCGGACGTACAGTGATCAAGAGCAATCGCCGTTTTACCTACGAAGAAGCACAAGAGGTGATCGAAACAGGTGAAGGCGATTATAAAGACGAAATACTGAAACTGGATGCACTGGCTAAAAAGCTGCGTGAGAAACGTTTCAAAAACGGAGCCGTCAACTTCGACCGCTTTGAAGTAAGATTTGAAATAGATGAAACCGGAAAGCCGATCAGTACTTATATCAAGGAGTCGAAAGATGCCAATAAACTGATTGAAGAGTTCATGTTGCTGGCAAACCGCACAGTAGCAGAGTTCGTAGGTAAAGTGCCAAAAGGGAAAACGAAAAAAACGTTCGTTTATCGTATCCACGACCTGCCGGACCCGGACAAGTTGGAAAATTTTGCGGCCTTTATCCGCCGCTTCGGCTATAAGATGAAGACGGAAGGTAATAGCAAACTGGATATTTCCCGCAACCTGAACCGTTTGCTCGACGAAGTGCACGACAAACCGGAAGAAAACCTGATTGAGACACTGGCTATCCGTTCGATGCAAAAAGCCCGTTATACGACAGAGAATATCGGCCATTACGGTCTGGCTTTTGAATATTATACACACTTCACCTCGCCTATCCGCCGTTATCCGGATATGATGGTACACCGTTTGCTGGAACGTTATCTGGCAGGAGGGCGTAGCGTGGTAAAAGCGAAATACGAAGATATGTGCGACCACTGCTCTACGATGGAACAGGTGGCAGCGAATGCCGAACGTGCTTCTATCAAATACAAGCAAGTCGAATTTATGCAGGATAAGTTGGGAATGGTATTCGATGGTGTGATCTCCGGTGTAACCGAATGGGGATTATATGTCGAGCTGAACGAGAATAAGTGTGAAGGCCTTGTTCCCATCCGCGACCTCGGTGACGATTTCTACGACATGGATGAAGAAACATACAGCCTGATCGGCCGTCGCAAGAAACGTCGTTTCCGCCTGGGTGATCCGGTGACAGTGAAGATCGCAAATGCAAATCTGGAACGTAAGCAGCTAGACTTTATGTTGATGGAGTAAGGTTCCAATAAACATAGAAAAGGGAATAGAGACAGACAATCTGACTTCTATTCTCTTTTTATTTTGTTTTGTATTCATTCTTTTACCAATAGATCAATCCGAGCACCCCGCACCCGATCAGTGCCAACCCCAGTAAAGCATAAAAGATGCGTGCACCTTTTCTTCCGAATTTGTTTACAAAGGTTGCGGCTCCACTGGTTTCGAAATACCAGTCGAAATTGAAGATAGCGGCAATCAGAGAGAATGCTCCAAGAGCGATGAAAATAGCCAACAGGAAGTAATCGGTCGGTTCCATCTCTATTTACTTTATTTCTACGGTTCGCGATCCGTCCGGATTTTCACTGATCGTTACATCCACCACATCACCAGGAAGCAGGTCTTCGATTTTTTCCGGCCATTCGATAAAGCAAAGAGCACCGCTATAGAAATAATCTTCCGTACCGATATCTTCTGCTTCACTCAGCTTATTGATCCGGTAAAAGTCGAAATGATAGATCAGTTCGCCGGTTTCGTCACTACGATATTCGTTGATGATGGCGAATGTGGGGCTATTGATAACATCCTCCACACCCAGTTCTTCGCAGATAGCCTTTATGAAAGTAGTCTTCCCCGCTCCCATATTACCGTGGAAGGCAAAAAACGTACGGTCGTCCATGCCGGCAATAAATTCTTTAGCGGCCTGGCGGATCGTATCCAGATTCTCAATTTTGATTATACTCATGATGTCTTTCGATAATGTTCTTTTGTTATGTTCGCAAAGGTATAATTAAATTGACAATTGATAATTCACTATCGATAATTATTTAGGGATCATGGTAATGAATGGCACCATCATTTCCTCCATGGAGATTCCTCCGTGCTGGAATGTATTCTTATAATAAGATACATAATAATTATAGTTGTTCGGGTAAGCGAAGAAATCGTCGTTCATTGCGAAGATATACTTACTGCTCAGATTAGGAGAAGGAAGCCCCACCTTTTCCGGATCGCGTACTTCGAATACTTCTTTCGGGTTGTAGTTGAGGTTTTTGCCTACTTTATAGCGGAGATTGGTGTTTGTATTCCTGTCGCCCACCACCTTTATAGGATTATCTACGCGGATCGTCCCGTGGTCGGTCGTAACGATCACTTTATATCCCTTATCGGATATACGCCTGAACAGCTCCAGGGTTGTAGAATGCTGGAACCACGAACGGGTCAGGCTACGGTAAGCCGCCTCGCTTTGTGCCAGTTCGCGGATCATCTTCATTTCCGTACGGGCATGCGACAGCATATCCACAAAGTTGAGTACTACGACATTCAACTGGTTATGGGTCAGCGACGAGATCATATTCAGTAGCTTTTCGCCATACTGCGAATCGTGCACTTTATTATAAGAGAATGTATATTTCTTACGGAAACGGTCTATCTGTGTCTGGATCAACGGAGCTTCATTGAGGTTTTTCCCTTCTTCGCTCTCCTCGTCAACCCACAAATCCGGAAACATCTTTTCTATCTGCAAAGGCATCAGGCCGGAGAAAATGGAGTTACGGGCATATTGCGTGGCAGTCGGAAGGATACTGTAATACAGCCCTTCATCGAAGGTGAAATATTCAGCCAGCAGATCCTTTACTACACGCCACTGGTCCAACCGGAAGTTATCGATCAGGATAAAAAAAACCTTTTCATCGTTATCCAATAACGGGAATACTTTTTTCTTAAAAAGATCCGGACTCATCAAAGGGCGTTCCGCCGGATTCTGTATCCAGTTCACATAATTCTTCTTTACAAACTTACCGAAAGCATTGTTGGCCTCTTCCTTTTGCATGCGGAGCATATCAGACATCTGGGTCTGGCTGCTTTCGAGCTCCAGCTCCCAGTAAACCAACTTTTTGTAGAGTTCCATCCAGTCGTCGGTAGTCAACGAATCGTTGATCTGCATACCGATACGGCCAAACTCCTGCTGGTAACCGACAGTGGTCGTTTCCGATATGATTACATTCTTATGTACATTCTTCTTGATGGAAAGGAGAAGCTGGTTTGGATTGACCGGCTTGATAAGATAATCGGCAATCTTATTCCCGATCGCCTGGTTCATAATGCTTTCCTCTTCGCTTTTGGTAACCATCACGACCGGGACATTCGGGTTGATCTCCTTAATGTGGGCAAGTGTTTCCAGACCAGTCAGACCGGGCATGTTCTCATCGAGGAAAATAATATCGAACGATTGTTCCTTGCAACAGTCGATAGCATCCTGCCCGCTGATTACCGGAACGACTTCATATCCTTTATCCTGCAAAAACAAAATGTGAGGTTTCAGCAAATCGATCTCATCATCTGCCCAAAGTACTCTGTCTTTCTTTACTGCCATATTTATTACCTTATTAATTCTTACAAATTTAACTGGAATAGTTTACATAATAACGGTCTGTTGGGGCGTTTTGTATATTATCCGCTGTTTTTTTACGGTCTTTTATACCCTGTGTATTAAAATTGTGAACTGTGTTTTTAATTCTTTTTCATCGTATAGTCTGTAATCCCTAAAGCCTCGTAGGCCTGAAGCAATGCCTCATCGTTGTCGGAGATCATCAGCAGTTTATCGCCCTCCATCAGAACCGTATTTCCTTTGGGGATAAAATAACGCCCGTCGCGCATCACCATTACCGCCAGCGTATGGTCGGGCAGGGTAAACTCCATCAGCTTGTTGCCATGCGTCAACACTTCCGGTGTAACATCGATCTCGCTCATGGCACTCTTTATACCTTCCGGCAGCTCGATGCCGAATACATCCTTGCGCTCCGGTTCATCGATCAATCCCAGCCACTTGGCGGCCTGTGTTACGGTCGTTCCCTGGATAAGCAGGGAAAGGATAGTGATAAAGAATACCACATTAAAGATCAATCCGGCATGTTCTACTCCCGCAATCATCGGATAGGTGGCGAAAATAATCGGCACGGCCCCGCGAAGCCCCACCCACGAAATATACAATTTTCCTTTCGTCGTAAAGTTCTTATAAGGAAGCAGGCAAAGGAATACGCTTATCGGACGAGCGAAAAGGATCATAAAGATACCGACTGTCAGCCCGATCGGGGCAACCGGCAACAATTCGTGAGGGTTAACGAGCAATCCCAACGTAAGGAACATCACGATCTGCCATAACCAGGCAAAACCGTCGAAGAACGTACCAATACTCTTTTTATGAACAATCTTGGCATTTCCAACCACCAGCCCTGCAATATAAACGGCCAGGTAACCATTCCCCTTGCACAGCGTAGTTGCTGCGAAGGTGAAAAAAGCAGTGGCCAACAATAAGATCGGATACAACGACTCGTTGTCGATATCGATCTTGTTGATGATAAGTACGGCTAATTTACCCAACAGGAAACCGGCTATAGCGCCGACCGACAACTGGATAATCAGCGATAGAACCGCATCACCCAGATTCATCCCGGCTGTTTGTATATAGGCGATCAACAGTAAAGTAAGCATATATGCCATCGGGTCGTTACTACCACTTTCCAACTCCAGCGTGGGACGCAAACGTTGTTTCAGATAAACTCCCTTACTCCGGAGAATGGAGAATACGGATGCCGAGTCGGTAGACGACATAACAGCCGCCATCAATAACGATTCGGGAAAGGTCAGGGTTTCATACCCCACAACAAACTTCGATATATAATATATGAAGCCTCCTGTGATAAACGTAGTAGCCAACACTCCGATCGTGGCCAGGATGACCCCTTGCGACGCGATTGGCTTAATCTCGGATATCTTCGTGTCCATACCACCTGAAAACAGGATGATACTCAACGCCAGCATACCGATAAACTGTGCAATATTCGGGTTACTGAACTGGATTCCCAGCCCGTCACTACCAAATAACATACCGACTCCCAGAAAGAGCAACAAAGCGGGAAGTCCGAAGCGATAACCTGCCTTACCGGCAAAAATACTGAAAAATAAAATGACGGAAGCAATCAGCAAGATTCCCTCCGCATTATGCAGAATTTCTAAATCATGGAACATAAGCGGAAACGGTTTACTCTAATTATCCTTCAAAATAACAAAAAAAAGCTGAAACGACAATGGAATGAATGCCGAAATATCTGGCTCATATACTGACTAATAAATATATTACGTATATTTGTCGGGATAAAATTAACACTATGCATAAAACACAATTATTCGCACTATTGTTCATGCTTCTGATAGGGACAGCATGTAACAAACAACAGCACTTCATCTCTGACAATGCATTCAGGGCGGAAGTAGAAAAAGATTTCCAAGCCAAACAGGCAGCTTTGCCTGACGGAGATCTGTTCGCAGTTTTCAATCAGGAAATGACACCGCAGGAGAAGGAGGCACTTACCTTCCTGTATGCCTACATGCCGATTGGTGACATCACCGACTATGACGGGAAACTCTATCTGGATAACATCCGCAGTTCTTTCCAGGCCAAACAGGAAATGCCCTGGGGCGACAGCATTCCGGAAGACATCTTCCGTCATTTTGTCCTGCCGATCCGTGTGAACAACGAGAATCTGGACGAAAGCCGCATGGTCTTTTTCGACGAACTGAAAGACCGTGTAAAAGGAATGTCCCTCTACGATGCCGTATTGGAAGTGAACCACTGGTGTCACGAAAAAGTAATTTACACCCCTTCCGACGCCCGTACCAGCTCGCCGCTGGCTTCTGTAAAGACAGCTTACGGACGTTGTGGTGAAGAGTCGACCTTTACAGTTGCCGCACTTCGCTCGGTCGGTATCCCTGCCCGCCAGGTATACACTCCGCGCTGGGCACATACCGACGATAACCATGCCTGGGTAGAAGCCTGGGTGAACGGCAAATGGTACTTCCTGGGTGCCTGCGAACCGGAACCGATCCTGAACCTGGGATGGTTTAACGGCCCGGCATACCGCGGTATGCTGATGCACACCAAAGTATTCGGAAAATACAACGGCCCCGAAGAAGTAATGCTGGAAACAGACGGCTACACGGAAATTAACGTGATCGATAACTATGCCCCGACAGGCAAAGCCATCGTAACGATTGTAGATGCGGACGGCAAACCTGTTCCCGATGCCGATGTAGAGTTCAAAATCTATAACTACGCCGAGTTCTACACCGTTGCCAACAAGAAAACCGATGCCGAAGGAAAGACCTTCCTGACTGCCGGTAAAGGCGATATGTTCGTATGGGCCACCAAAGACGGTAAGTTCGGTTTCGATAAAGTATCGTTCGGTAAAGGCGATGTGACTATCAAACTCGACAAGAAACCGGGTGATGCTATTGAAGCTATCGCTTTGGATGTTATTCCTCCGGTAGAAGGATCTATCCCTGCCGAAGTAACTCCCGAACAGAAAGAAGCCAACGCCGCACGCCTATTGGAAGAAGATGCTATCCGTAATAAATATGTAGCAACCTTCTATACCGAAGAAAAAGCGGAAGCACTGGCAAAAGAACTGGGCATCGACCCGCTGAAGACTTCCGACTTTATGATCGGCAGCCGTGGCAACTGGATGGAGATCGAAAAGTTCCTGCGCGAAACTCCGGCCGACAAACGCCCGGTAGCGATGGCACTCCTGGATGTAATTTCCGCCAAAGACCTTCGCGACACACCGGCTTCTGTCCTGGCAGATCATCTGAACAACACCGAAGTGGTTAATTCCGACCAATTCAACCGATATGTACTTAATCCGCGTGTTGCCAACGAATTCCTTTCACCTTACCGTAGCTTTTTCATTGCCAACATAGACACCGAACTGGCAAAACAGGCCAAAGAAGATCCGATGGCATTGGTCGATTGGGTGAAGAAAAACATCACGATCAAGAACGAACTCAACTCGCAACGTATCCCCGTCATGCCGATGGGTGTGTTCAAATCACGTGTTGCCGATACCGGATCACGCGACATCTTCTTTATCGCCGTAGCACGTAGCCTGGGTATCCCGGCCCGTATCGAACCGGTAGCCCGCAAGGTGCAGTTTATGAAAGACGGCAACTGGATGGACGTAGACTTCGAAGCAGCTGTCCAGACCACTGCAAAGCAAGGAAAGGTAACGGCTACTTATGCCCCGATCAAAGCATTGCAAGACCCGAAATATTACAGCCATTTCACTATTGCCAAGATACTTCCGGATGCTAAATTACAGACATTGAACTTCCGCAGTGCAAGTACCGACATGGGCGTAGGTACAACCTGGAGCAGCCTGTTGAAGAAACCGCAGCCTATCGACGAAGGTAACTATATGATGGTGACCGGAACCCGTATGGCCAACGGTAGCGTACTGGCCGAAGTATCTTTCTTCAACGTAGAGCCGGATAAGACAACGGATATCAAACTTGAAATGCGTGAGAACCTGGAAGAAGTACAGGTTATCGGTAATTTCAACTCCGAAAATAAATTCAAACGTGCCGACAACGGTGAAGAAACCAGCGTACTGGCTACAACCGGACGTGGTTACTTCGTAGTAGCTATCCTCGGAGCCCGTCAGGAACCGACCAACCACGCTATGCGCGACATCGCCGCCGTTAAGAAAGACCTTGAAGAATGGGGACGTAGCATGGTTCTCCTTTTCCCGGATGAAAAAGGTTACAACAGCTTCGATCCGAAAGAGTTCGGCGACCTGCCTAGCACAATTACATACGGTATCGACTCAGACAACCATATCCAGAAAGAGATCGCATCAGCCATGAAGCTACAGAATGCCAGCCAGCTGCCGATCTTCATCATCGCCGACACCTTCAACCGTGTGGTATTCGTATCCCAGGGATACACCATCGGCTTGGGTGAACAGTTGATGAAAGTGATACACAAACTGTAAGAAACTTATAGTATATAAATAATCAGCCCCGACTGCCGGTATGTTTCAAGCTACCGGTAGCCGGGGTTTTTATTTGGCATATCGCTCCGGCTCCATGCCGACAATTCGATATCGCTGCTCCTATAAAAAGGTTTTGCCATAGTAGTGGCAGAGCCTTGCCATGCCTTTGGCAGACTTTTGCCACTACTATGGCAAGACTCTGCCAAGCGCATGGCAAAACATTGCGTTTTAAATGGCAAAAGATTGCCATTACAAATGAAAAAGAGTTTTATCTAAATAATGATTTCGAGGAATGACCGAACAGTACAATGAACATTCCATACAAAATTCAAAAAGACCATATTCTTAAAAAGGGAGAAGTATTATAAATCAGCAATCATCTTATCAATGGCTGTTTTTACCATTGGCAAATCATTCTTCATAACATCAAAAACGACTTCTGCATCAATATCAAAATAATGATGAGCAATAATATCTCTCATTCCCATTACACCTTTCCAGTCTATTTCCGAATAGCCGGATAATAACAGCCTATTGGTTTCTTTATCTATTCGCTTTACGCTTTCACCTATGGCTATCAACAACATACAGATACTTTCCATTCTTTCAACACCGTTAGGGGTATTTAAAAAATCATCTGAAGAGAGTATTGTCTGCGATCTTTCCAGTATTCTATCGATGGCTATTCTTATCTTAACTAAAGAAGAATGGAGCAATTCTTTATCACACATAAATCCCCTCCTTCTCTATTCTACTTTTCAGTAAGGTATCCATACGTTCACGTAAACGTACTATATCGACATTACAACCAAATAGTGCCTGCAAATCTTCTTTTATATGGACTAATGCAAACATACTTGGTTTTGAAGTTTCCAAATAAACATCAACATCACTCCCCTCTGTTTGCTCCCCTCTGGCAACAGAGCCAAATATTCCCATACGAGTAATACTATACTTAGAAGCATTTTTAGCCATATAGTCACGTAAGAGGTTTATATATTCAGATGTAGATTTCATATCCATTCATTTACCAGAAACAAAGATATATATTAATCCTGAAAGAACAAGTAGCATTAAAACAAATGAGTCTGACAAGTAGGGAAAGCAATACATTATAATTATATTCTATATATCGCTCTTCTCCCCGTACTCTTTGATCTTCTCTTCACAGATTCGTTTCGTAATATCCCTAAGCAATTTGACTTTTGGGATAAGGGCATCCACATCCTCTTTTGTAACCACAAAATATGGATTGTAACGAGCTTCTACATAGGCTGATTTTAGCAAGGTAAAAAGTCGTTTCTCTTCAAGAGTGTTTTGTGGAAAAACAGTATTCAAATCAATAGAATACCTTTTAGTGGAAGAAGATAACTTAGAAAGATTGTGTTGTTTGTTATTACGTAAAGTAAAAGTCAAACGAATGGCATAATAAAAGTTTTCACAGGCTTGATGTAAATAAAATGATGACATTTGATATCTCTCCCTTCCTTTATTCGTTACAGCATCATCCAAAAAGAAATTTCCTTTTTCAAACTTCTCATCAAAATACACCTGAGCCTGCTCCTTTATCTCCGCAAAGTTAAGTTTACGACGACGAGCCAGTTTATATTTTCCGCTGTTATACAGAACTACCCCTTCCTGCTTAATTTGAGTATAGAAATATCGTCCCTCTTCTAAGTATTTATTAAGCAACTTAATATCATCGTTGATAAACTGGACAGGAGTGTCGCGGTCAAAATCCTTTCCGGCGAAAAAGACATCTTCTACGTTATCCAGAACTGTTTCCGCCTTCTTACTGTTGATACCGCTCGTTACCACATAGATATCATAATCGGATATTTTAACGGTAGGAATACCGCCATCTTCAATCCGGACACTGCGCCGCACATAATTACCTCTAGCATAACTGCCATACAGAATTATAAACTCCGTCTGAGGTAATCGCTTCAATATCTCTTTAACGAGAAAATCCAAATCTTCCTGTTTGTCCTTGGGCAGATAAGCTATCGAGTTTTTCATTATGCCTATGTATAACATTAAATACGCAAATGTATAAAAAAAGCGGGATTGGCTTTTACTTTTTAATCCTAAATCATATATTTGCACCACGTTCCTGTTTTTATTTGTTTTGTTTGCCAATACAAAACAAATGAGTCTGTATAATACAGGTAATTAGAATCTTATAATTATTAATATCGATCTGTTTCTCCGAATCAGATCTAAAAGGAACGTACTATATGGACAACAATAGAACTGTTGGGATAAATATTTATTCCATCATACTTCAACAAATTATCTCCCTATTAAACCTGTCGTTATCAGATATCAGACAGAAATATATAAACTATCCGCACTGTCTGATGGATTATTTTGAGAAAGAGACTGAAGAAAAATCAATCGAAATACGGTTTGATCAGGAAGAAATCACGATCACCTGCTCATTTAATGAGGATAGTAAATGTACATTCATATATTTATTCACAGATAAATACGAGTTCATAGAAAAGTTTATATCTTTTTTGAAAGATACATACGACTATGACTTTATTAAAAACAGATGGAGAGAGCCCACTTGTTATATACAAGTGAAAGAGATCAGTCATTTACCTAACGACATCTGCCTGATATTTTATTCCATAATACAATAAAAGCGACAAGCAACAAAAAAATCCTCCCGAACGAATTCGGAAGGATTTTGCATTTTGTGCGGCTGAAGGGACTCGAACCCCCACGCCGTGAAGCACCAGATCCTAAGTCTGGCGTGGCTACCAATTACACCACAGCCGCATTTGGATTGCGGTGCAAAGGTAATTCTTTTTTATTAATTTGCAAGTTTTTCAGAAGACATTTTATTTTTTCGGCTTGCAATCGGTTCGGAGATCGGATAAAAATGCCATATTGTTGCCTCTATATCCGGATCAATACCAAACTCCATATGTTCTTCTTTATCAACATTCAATCATGGCCTATTTGTCAAAAAGCTTCATCTGTCCCGTTATCTCATCGATAATATCCGAGTTACTCTGATCGGCTCCGGCATCTGTCTCTTCTTCCTCCGGACCGATATCAATACCTTCCCCAGCCGGTTGTTCCGATGAAGCGAACCGGGTCGGCTCCAACTCATTGACAGTTTCAACCTCAAAGGTCGAAATTCGTTTTCCTTTAGCTTTGAAACCTTTTACACCGATAAATTCTTCCGCATCGAGCACCATCGCTTCACGGAAACTGTCATGTCCACCGAATATGACTTCAATACGGGGATACATTTCGTCGGTAAGCAATAACAGACGGCTCTTGGGATTTTCTCCCAGGAAATTCTGCTTACGGCTGCCGGCTTCAAGCTGGAAGCGTTTGAGGTAAGGATATTTCTGGTCGGCATCATACAAAGCAGCCGTCCAGACCTTATTGGAGTCGAATTTCTCAATGATCTGTATATTATCTTCGTAGTGATTACTAAGATCAAAGTTGGTCGTATAGAAATCGCCGTTACGCAAAATCACCAGGATCACATCGTCGCTCTGGAATTCACCCAGCTCATCACCGCGTCCGTCATAATTCAGGCGCAATACATCCCAGTCGAACCAAACCTGGCGTCCTCCGAGGGTCGAACTACCCTTCTGTTTCAGGCTGATCTTATGCACATCGGCTTTCGTCAGGATATTTCCCATCGAACCACGTCCCTTGATGGCGATCTCACTGAAATCTTTCTCAAAGACGAGCAACTTCTGACGGGGTTTCGGTTTCAGTATTACTTTAACCGTTTCTGCTTCACCATTCGGATTGGCACTGAAATAGAGCACGCGCGACCCTTCTGTTCCCTTGGTTACATCGTATTCCTTATCGCGCGTCACTCCGGTTACGGCAAAACGCTTAATAAAGTTATAACCGGCTTTTCCATCCCGGTAAATAACATTATAGATCGTACGGTTATCGTTGCGCTTGAATACATTCAGGTACAATACGTCTTTACCGACAAACATCTTATCGCAGACTTTCACGATCTTATAAGTTCCGTTACGGTAGAACAGGATGATATCGTCGATATCCGAACAGTTACAAACATATTCGTCCTTTTTCAAACTCATGCCGATAAAGCCTTCGGCACGGTTGATATATAGTTTTTCGTTTGCTTCCACCACCTTGGTAGCTTCAATCGTGTCGAAGTTACGCACCTCAGTCATACGCGGATGATCTTTGCCGTATTTTTCTTTCAACATAATAAACCAGTTGATGGTGTATTCTACGATATTGTCCAGATGATGATTGATCCGTTCAATCTCTTCCCGTATCTGTGCGATCAGGGCGTTACTTTTTTCCGAGTTGAATTTGAGGATACGTCCCATCTTGATCTCCATCAGTTTCAGGATATCTTCGCGGGTCACTTCACGGATAAAGTCCGGCTTAAACGGAGTCAGGCGCAGGTCGATATGAGCGATCGCTTCGTCCATATCCTTCGCATTTTCAAATTCCTTATCTTTATAGATACGTTCTTCGATGAATATCTTCTCGAGAGAAGCGAAAAACAACGTTTCTTCCTGTTCCGATTTATGGATCTCCAATTCGGTACGCAGCAGATGCAACGTATCATCCGTTGAATGGCGCAACACATCACTGACCGTGAGGAAGTGAGGCTTGTTATCCATAATCACACAACAGTTCGGCGAAATACTGATCTCACAATCCGTGAAGGCGTACAAAGCATCGATCGTCTTATCCGACGAAACGCCCGGAGCGAGGTGCACCAGGATCTCTACGCCTCTGGCTGTATTATCGTCTACTTTCTTAATCTTGATCTTCCCTTTGTCATTCGCTTTCAGGATCGACTCGATCAGGGAAGAGGTCGTTCTTCCATAAGGAATTTCACTGATAACTAATGTTTTGTTATCCAGCTTTGTTATCTTAGCACGAACTTTTACGGAGCCACCGCGTTCGCCGTCGTTGTATTTCGTTACATCGATAAAACCGCCTGTCTGGAAATCAGGGTACAAAGTAAAATCTTCCCCCTTCAGATAGGAAACAGATGCATCGATCAATTCATTGAAATTATGTGGCAGTATCTTGGATGAAAGGCCGACAGCGATACCCTCCACGCCCTGTGCCAACAGCAAAGGGAATTTTACAGGGAGAGTGACCGGTTCTTTGTTACGCCCATCGTAAGAAAGCTGCCAGGTAGTCGTCTTGGGATTGAATACGGTTTCAAGAGCAAACTTAGAAAGACGTGCTTCGATATAACGGGGAGCCGCTGCACCGTCGCCGGTCAGGATGTTACCCCAGTTTCCCTGACAGTCGACCAACAAGTCTTTCTGTCCCAACTGTACCAGGGCGTCGCCAATAGAGGCATCGCCATGAGGGTGAAACTGCATGGTATGACCGACAATGTTAGCAACTTTATTATACCGTCCGTCGTCCAGACGCTTCATAGAGTGAAGGATACGACGCTGCACCGGCTTCAATCCGTCGTTGATATGCGGCACGGCACGTTCCAGGATTACATACGAAGCATAATCCAAAAACCAATCCTGATACATCCCCGAAAGATGATAGGATACGCGACCTTCCCCTTTTCCGGGTATTCTATATTCCGAATGTGTAGCAGCATCAGACTGCTCATTGGGTTGAGAATCTGTATTTGTTTGCTCTATTTCCTCGTTTTCGTTTTCCTCTGTGAAATCTTCAATATCCTCTGGTTTCATAAACTTATATGGTGCTCTTTCTTCTTTTTCAGCCTCTAACCGGAAAACTATTTCCAGCGTGTAAATATACGAAATATTGGCGAGATAATAAAAATCCACAATTGTTTCAGCGAGATATCTGATTTCTCCCTATATTTGCCCCTTCAAAAATACGATCATGCTCACACTCGATAAGATTTATCAGGCATCTTTTGCCCTGAAAACGGTTATCCGTCGCACGGACCTGATCAGTGCACCTAATATCAATCCGGAGTCACATATCTATCTGAAACCGGAGAACTTACAGATCACGGGATCATTTAAAGTCCGTGGTGCCTGCTTCAAAATCTCACAACTTACGGAAGAAGAGAAAGCAAAAGGCGTTGTTGCCTGTTCTGCCGGCAACCATGCCCAGGGAGTTGCACTGGCAGCGACCACTCATGGCATCCAATCTCTTATCTGCTTGCCGGATAATGCCCCGATCTCTAAAATAGAAGCCACCAAATGGTACGGGGCAGATGTCTGCCTGGTAGAAGGCGTGTATGACGACGCTTACCAGAAAGCCTTAAAATTACGAGATGAAAAGGGATATACCTTTGTTCATCCTTTCGACGATGAAGATGTCATTGCCGGACAGGGAACCATAGGACTGGAACTATTGGAACAATTGCCCGACCTGGATGCCGTGATCGTTCCGATCGGTGGCGGCGGACTGATCTCCGGAGTTGCTTTTGCGATCAAGCATTTGAATCCGAATGTAAAAATATATGGTGTACAGGCCAGCGGTGCCCCAAGTATGCAGAACTCGATCGAACATAACAAGATTGAGCGTATGGGATTCGTTCGTACCATCGCCGACGGTATTGCCGTAAAGGAGCCGGGCGAACATACCTTCGAGTACTGCCGTAAGTATGTGGATGAAATTGTGACAGTCAACGATGACGAGATATCGACAGCTATCTTGGCATTGATCGAACAGCATAAACTCATTGCCGAGGGTGCCGGCGCGGTAGCTGTTGCAGCTGCGATGTTCAACAAAGTTCCTATCAAAGGGAAAAAAACGATCTGCCTGGTTTCGGGCGGAAACATTGACGTAACGATTCTGTCACGTGTGATCGGACGAGGTTTACAGAAATCCGGTCGTTCTTACACCATGACCATCGAACTGGTCGATAAACCCGGACAATTGCAACACGTTTCCGAGATCATTGCCAGCACAGGCGCAAATGTAGTATCGGTCCACCATGAACGGGTAAGCCACACCGCAGATATTAACGGTTGTTACCTCCGCCTGGAAATGGAAACCCGTAACCAGGAACATATCGACCAGATACAATATACGCTGACGGCAGCAGGATATAAAATCATTCCGGGATAAGTAAGGATTTTCATCAAAAATGAACACTATTGCTCCTTTACCGATATTGTCTTTATCCACTTTTAATATTTTCTTTTTTTAATCTCACAAATTTTCTTTTTATTTGTGCCGTAATATCTATTTACGAAGGGGATAATGAGTATGAAAAAACAAATTAAGGAAGAAATAGACCTTCTTTACAAGACATATGTAAATGATCTTTTTTCATATGCTTTGAACCTGGGATTTGACCGGGATACATCCATGGATGCTATTCATGATGTATTCTATAAAATATGCTCGGATGAAAAAATACTTGATAAAATCGTCAATATACGTTTTTATCTTTTGCGTGCATTGAAAAACCGCCTGCTTGATATTTATAAACAAAAAAGGGACGTTGTTGAATTTTCTACAGATTCCGAAACAGAAGAAATCCCCTTCAACATTCACGTAACAGTAGAGGATCTCATCATTGAAGAAGAGGAACAGGATATAGTCCGCGCAAAAGTAGAACAGCTACTTGAAAGCCTGACTGACCGTCAGCGTGAGATTATTTATCTCCGTTACTCTCAGGATTGTGATTATGAAGAAATAGCACAACTCATGCACATTACTGTTCCCGCTTGTAGAAAATTGTTTCACAAGGCCATCATAAAGTTAAGAAAAAATCCATATTCCGCCATTCTATTGCTTATTTTGCTCAATTGAATATTTTTTTCAAAAAGTAGGGTATAAAAAAAATTGTTCATCGTCTATATCTATAAACGAGAAATAAAACTTTATTCATAATCCAGCTATACTATTAATATGACAACTATCAAAAACTATAAAGATTTCCTTCAGAATGCCGATTTCATCCTTTGGAGGTTAACAGGAGACAGCTTTCTGGAAACCTACTGGGAAGAATTTATTGAAGAGAATCCGACATTAAGTAAGGAAATGAATAAGGCTATTAAAGAATTTTCCAAAATAAAACTCAACAAAAACACCCTAACAGAAACAGAATATAATGCATTACTGAAGCGGATACATGTTTCGTCATCACAAATTAAATCTTCCAAATGGTTACGTCAATTTATACCATATGTAGCTGCAGTCTGTTTTACTTTGATTATCGGGATATCGTTCTATTTTATAAAGTCAGCACCGGAAAAAATAGAATTATTATCAGAAAACATTATTGTCGGTGAAAATCTGGATGAAAAAGATATCTACCTTATTACAGATGCAGGAACAACAACTTTCTCACAGAATGTCCACGTACAAGTCAATGAAAATGGATCAACTATCGTACAGGAGGCTGATGGAAATAAATCTACTATCATTGAAAAAGAAAAAAGTACAATGAACAAATTGGTTGTTCCTTATGGGAAACGATCAAAACTTGAACTTTCAGATGGGACAAAGGTTTGGTTAAACTCTGGATCAACCCTTGAATTTCCATCTGTTTTTACAGAAAAAACCAGAATAGTTAACCTGATCGGAGAAATGTATATAGAAGTCGCAAAGAACCCTCTACGACCATTTCTTGTCAATACGCCTGATATACAAGTGAAAGTATATGGTACAACATTCAACATTTCGACCTATCCCGATAACAGTCCGCAATCTGTCGTCCTCGTGGAAGGTAGTGTCGGAATAAAGACTGAATCAGATAAAGAAATACTTCTCATCCCTAATGAAATGTTTGCTTATCAAAATCACAAATGGAGTAAAAGTGAAGTAGACAATACCAAATATATAAGCTGGAAAGACGGATACATTGTATTGGATAAAACACCTATCGAGGAAGTTTTAAAACAAATAGAACGTTATTACAATCTATCCTTCAAGATCGATAAAAATCTTGATCTTCAGTCAAAAACCTGTACCGGGAAAATCTATTTATCTGATAATCTGGACAATATCATGACAACGATATCGTTACTTTCTTCCACGGGATACCAACGAGACGACAAAACCATTTACATTAATATAAACCCTTAAAACAAATGCCTATGAGATAATACTGAATATAACTTACAAAAGGAAATCGGACGATACTACGAATATCGCCCGATCCGATGACAATTAATTACTTATATCAGTAACTAATAATTTAAAATCATGCGAATATAAGCAACATTTTTGTCATCAGAAAAAAATTAGTGTCAATTAATTTCAATATTAACCTAATGCTACTATTCTTAATAGCATAAAAAAATCAAATATGAAATAAGACCAATAGTAAACAGGTTGCTATTACTACGAATAATATCAACAGGAAACAAAACGACTTATATAGAATTACTAATAATTTAAATCATACTATTTTATGAATTATTCTTTATCGGAGGTAATAAAAGTACCTCTGCACTATAAACATATATACAGAAAAATGAAAGTATCTGTCCTAATAATGATAGCCAGTATATGTTTTGCTTCAGCCAATAACATACACTCACAAAAAGCCGGGCTCTCTTTCCATTTCATGAATACACCGATTAAACAGGTGATAAATGAAATTGAGAAGAATAGTGATTATGTATTCGTACTCGCAGATAACATAGGTAAGGAAACCGAGAAGAAAATAAACATAACTGTTAATGACACGAATGTGGAAAAACTTCTCGATTCTGTACTGGCAGAAACAGGTCTGTCTTATCGGATTATAGACAAGCAAATCGTTATATATAAGAATAAGACTAAAAGAGGAATACCTGAGAAAAGATCAACGGTAGAAACGAACACTCAATCTGTTAAGATCCAATTAAACGGAACCGTTACAGATACCAACGGAGAGCCGCTAATAGGAGTCAGTATCCAGTTGAAAGGAACAACCAGTGGAACAGTGAGTGACGCGAACGGGAAATATTCGTTAGAAGCAGAAGCTGGAAATACATTGATCTTTTCCTATGTCGGTTACACCATGCAAGAGGTCCGTGTTGGTAATAAATCTGTTATTAACATACAGCTGGCAGAAGATACACAGACTCTAAATGAAGTAGTAATCGTTGGTTACGGTACATTAAAAAAGAAAGAAGTAACTTCTGCCGTGGAAACGATCCGACCTGACAAATTCAATGCCGGAGCCAGCCGTAATCCATTGGACTTGATCCAGGGGAAAGTGGCAGGTCTTACAATGACCCGTGCATATGGAACTAACCCGAATCTGGATCCAAGCTACCAGTTACGCGGTGTTACTTCCATCAGTGGAGGCAAATCCCCTCTGATTGTGATTGACGGCATTCCCGTCAGTTCTGGTAGCGGAAGAGGTTATATGAGCCTGGTTCAGCAAGACGATATCGAGTCTTTCAGCGTTTTAAAAGATGGTTCGGCAGCAGCGATTTACGGAACACGTGCCAATGCAGGTGTCATCCTTATCACAACAAAGAAAGGAAAAGCAGGAACGGCCCAATTTGACTATTCCGGGTATGTTCAGCACGAAATGGTAGCAAACAAGCCTGACTTTTTAAATGCCGATGAATTCAGAGGATTAATCAAAGAGGGTATAATTACCGGAAATCAGGATTATGGAGCATCAACAGATCTTTATGACGAGTTAATCAATAAAAACAATTTTAGTCACTACCACAATTTATCTGCATCCGGTGGTACTGCCAACACAAATTATCGTGCTTCAATTTACTTCAATGAGGCTCAGGGTATTGCTAAAGAGAACGGGAACAAGCAGTATGGAGGTAGAGTCAATATCAATCAGAAAGGTTTGCAAGACCGGCTTACCATGTCATTAAACCTAGCGACTAATTTTAAGAAAGAAAACAGGAACGGAGGTAGTGGTAATGACTTCGAACAAGCGATCCAACGGAATCCGACAATGCCTCTTTATAATGAAGATGGTTCATTTTACGAAATAGTTGTTTCAAACAGCTACAATCCCATGTCACGCCTTGCTTATCGTACCAATGAACGCAACCGGCAGACAACATCAGCTGATCTAAAACTAAAACTTGATATCATTGAAGGGTTATCAGTCTCTGCCTTTGGAGCACATTTGAGAGACAACCACAATGAGCGTTATTATCGTTCATCCAAAGATTTTGATAATCGGGTTGGTACGCTTTATCAAGGAATGGGATACGCCTCCAAAGCAAACTTGCTTGAATGGACCAATACCTTCGAATCAACCATCGACTACCGTAAAACATTTAATGATAAGCATACTATAACCGGATTGCTGGGATATAGTTACCAGTATTCGACTACAGAAACATTTAGTGCGAACAACAATGGATTTACAACTGATGGATTTGAAGATTGGAATTTAGGTGCCGGTAGTGCTATTCAAAACACAAGTCTGCCACGTCCGGAAATGGCCAGTGCCAAAGAAGATAATAAACTAATTGCTTTCTTTGGTCGGGTAAACTATTCTTACGCCGATAAATATCACTTCCAGGCTATTCTCCGTCATGAAGGATCTTCCCGTTTCGGATCAAATCATAAATGGGGAAATTTTCCCTCTGTATCTGCCGGATGGTCAATTAATGAAGAGGAATTTCTGAAATCGGTATCCTTCATTGATGAACTAAAGCTACGTATAGGATATGGTGTAACGGGTAACCAGGATATCAGCAACTACCTGTCTCTTGTCACACTCGAAACTGGAGGTGTCTATCCGCAAAACGGTATCTATTACCAAACTTATGGCCCAGGAAGAAACCCGAATCCGGATCTTCGCTGGGAACAGAAAAAGGAGCTGAACTTTGGTTTGGACTACTCGTTACTAAACTATCGCATTACAGGTTCTATTGATGTCTACAATCGAACCACACAAGATTTGCTCTATAAATACAAAGCTCAACAACCATCATTTGTACGTGATGAGATTTTTACCAATGTAGGTTCGATCCGCAGTTCCGGCGTTGAAATCCAAATATCAGCGACTCCCCTTGAAGGCAAAGATTTCCAATGGTCTATTGATTTAGCAGCCAGCACCGGTTCGAACAAACTTACAAAACTCTCTAATGAATTTTTCTCACTGGGCTCCAACTGGTTGTCATTGTATAGTCTTCCTGCCCCTGGTGCACTGGGATATGCCATTCGCCTTGATGAAGGGGGCAAAATCGGTAATTTTTATGGAAAACGTTTTGCTGGTCTGACGGAAGACGGAAAATGGTTATTCTACAAAGCAGACGGAAGTACAGCCCGTGCCTCTGAAATGAACGAGAATGATAATACTATCATTGGCAATGGTGTTCCTAAAGCACAAGTATCCTTAGGTAATACATTCAGGTATAAAGGATTTGATCTTACCATACTGTTAAGAGGTAAATTCGGTTTCGACATTTTGAATCTGCCAGATCTTTACTTCGGAAACAAAAAATGGCTACCTCAGAATTTGTTAAAAAGTGCAATCACCAAACATAATGATCTGAATGATGATCCGCAGTATTCAGATTATTACATCGAAAAAGGAAATTTCGTGAAATTAGACAATCTGACTTTAGGTTACAATTTCAAACTAAAAACTCCTTATATCAGAAATCTGAGGATATATGCAACTGGAAGAAACCTTTTGACTATTACCGGATATAGCGGTGTCGACCCGGAAATACAAGATACCGGTATCGAAGATCCAGGTATTGATAAAAGAGACTTTTATCCTAGCACCCGCTCTATTGCTTTTGGTTTGAATATTGGATTTTAAATTTGAATTATTATGAAAAACAAAATTAAAAAAGTTACTTTATTTATTGCCGCTGGAATAATTGCCACAGGCATAAATAGCTGTACTGATTTGGACGAGAAAATCTATAGCGAATTAGATAAAAACAATTTTTACAATAATAAAGTAGAAGTCATGCAATCTGCTCTGAGATCTTTTACTCACTTGGCAGCATGGATAGCACCAACCGGATGGAGTGCCTACTTTTATCATTCTGAACTTTCTTCTGATCAATTGGCATGGCCACAAAAAGGACGGCACGGATATGATGGCGGTGACCATTTCCGTCAACATTATCATACCTGGACCGATAATGAGAGCCGTATGCGTACGGCATGGAGCCTGATGTGGACCGGAGTAGGCTATATCAATTCATCCATAGCCGATTTAAGCGGGATCAATTATGCTTCGTTGGACATATCCGACAGCGAGATGGAAACGATTCTTGCCGAACTTTACGTATTAAGAGCTTTCCATTATATGAAAATCATGGAACTTTGGGGTAATGTTCCTATTGTGACCACTGTAGGTGAACCTTTGAATCCACCCACACAATCACGGGATGAAGTTTTCGCATTTATAGAAAAAGAGCTCGAAACGTACGTACCAAAACTCCTTCCCTACTCACAGGAAATAGTCGGACGAGTATCACAAACAGCAGGTTATGCCATGATGGCTGAATTATATCTGAACGCAGAGTATTTTGTAGGTACTCCCATGTGGGATAAATGTATTGCTGCCTGTGATAAAATCATAAGTGGAGAGGCCGGAGGACTTCATAATGGTAAAGCAGAGTTAGCAGACGACCTACTCGATACCTTCGACAACACAAACAAAGATGCTAAAGAAGCGCTGTTTCAATTAGCTTATAGTCAAAAAGGAGGCTTCGCATTCAACTGGTCAGGATTCTTCTGCGGATTTAGTAATACAGGTCCAATCCTAAATGTAACCTATGATGGATGGAATGGATTTGTTGTTATCCCTTCTGCATTTGACGCTTATGCTGAAAATGATTTACGGAAAAAAGAATGGTTCCTTTTTGGCCCGCAATTTAAATATGGGACCGATGAGCCTGTTTACGGAGTGGAAGAATTTACCGGCCAACAATTAGTATATGTAAACTCTATTCGCCGTGAAAGCCAGGGAGACTTTACCAGCGAAGGAGGAATGGATCAGGGAGAAGAAAATAGTGGTGCCCGTTTTAATAAATATAAAAGCGGAACGGTGAACGATCCGAATTACTGGGAGAACCATTATATACTTTATCGTCTTACCGAAATCTATTTCTTTAAAGCAGAAGCGCTTATGCGTAAAAATGGAGGTAAGGCATCTCAGGAAGCCGTTGATCTCGTCAATGCTTCCCGCAAACGTGCTTTTACTTCGGAAGATTGGGAAGCAAACCAGTACACAACCACTACACTGACTTTAGATGAGTTACTTGCAGAAAGAGGCAGAGAATTTATCTTTGAAGGAAAACGCCGTACAGATCTTATCCGGTTCGGAAAATACACAACAGCTAGTTGGTGGGATCATAAACCAAGTAACGACAAAACAAAAGAGCTCTATCCTATCCCTTTCCAGCAGATTGAAACCAACCCCAATCTGATACAAAATCCGGGATATTAAATGATTTTCTTTTAATAAATCAAGGTTACAATATTGGCAATCAATATTGTAACCTTATACACTATCGGTTTTTATTCAACTAATTCAATAAAAATGAAAATGAAACAATTATTAAAAAAATTGATTTACGTCATAAGCTTAATAGGGTCTACCATATTGATCCAGGCACAAGACCAAACAAAAGTCGATTGGGAACAGATATCTTATCTATTGGGAGAACTGGAGACAATGGATGTCGCATCTGTAAGATTAGCCTTCGAAGAGATGAAAAAATCCCCTGGCTATGATATAGAAAAGTTTGAACCCAAAATGCGGGAACTGGAAGCCCTTGGAAATTGGGTCCCCAATAGGCTCCCGGCAGGCAACAGCTGGGCCATAGGAAGAGCAAAGCGAGCCATTGATCTTCGTCGGGAAATATTATTATCCAATCCTTTGCTGGACAAGGACAAAATTATAGCAGTACGTTATCGTCTGGGGAAATCAGCTCCCTATGTTATGGCACCTTCTTTGGGAACACAACAGGATAACTGGACCAGCCAGTTCTCAGCCTATCGCGAAGGCTACAATGCCGAGCTGGTAGAGATCTCTAATTTGCGAGACCCCAATAAAGCGTTGAATATAAGAACTATTTATAAACCGGAGCATGATGGTGGTATAACAAATGTTGTTCTAAATTGGGATGCGGAGAGAATTCTATTCACAGCAACAGATACTAATAAAAAATGGCATGTATTTGAAGTTAACCGGGACGGTTCAAATTTCCATCAGGTGATCAAGATTGACGAACCCGATCTCGAATTTTTTGATGCAACCTATATGCCAAACGGGAAAATAATAGCAATGACCAATATTGGTTATCAGGGTGCTGCATGTGAAGACGGAAGTTATGAAACAGGAAATATGATCGAGTATAATCCAGAAACAGGAGCCATGAGACGCTTAACATTCGATCAGGATGATAATTGGCATCCACGCGTGATGAACAATGGCCGGCTGATGTATACACGTTGGGAATATACAGATTTAACCCACTACTATTCTCGTTTCGTTATGCATGCTAATCCAGACGGAACAGAGACAAAGGCTTTATATGGCAGCGGAGGATGGTTCCCTAACAGTATTTTTGATGCAGAGCCCCTCCCCGGCAGAAACAGTGCATTCGTTGCCATAGTTTCAGGTCACCACGGAACAGCTCGCTCCGGTCGTTTAATGCTTTTCGATCCGACTAAAGGACGCAAAGAATTGGATGGGATCATACAGGAAATCCCTTTTAGCAAAAGACCAATAGAACCGTTGATAAAAGATCAGCTAGTAGATGGTGTATGGCCACAATTCACAAAACCCTGGCCTCTGGATGATAAGTTTTTTCTGGTCACCGCTAAATTAAACCTCAGGTCTCCTTGGGGTATCTACTTGGTTGATATATTTGATAATATGACCGAAATAGCTCTTCTTGAAGAAGACGGATTCATTAATCCCATAATGGTGACACAGCGACCGGTTCCCCCTATTATTCCTGAAAAAATAAACCTCGAAAAGAAAGAAGCTACATTCTTCATTCAGGATATTTATCAGGGAGAGGGTTTACCGGGAGTACCTGTCGGAACCGTTAAGAAATTAAGGATCTTTGCTTATGAATACTGCTACGTAAGAACACCGGGAAACCATGCGGCACAAGGAATACAAAGTGGTTGGGATATAAAACGCCTTTTGGGCGAAGTTGAAGTCGAACCTGACGGCTCAGTAATGTTTACAGCTCCAGCCAATACACCTATATCCATACAACCGTTGGACTCCGAAGGACGAGCTCTGCAATGGATGCGAAGCTGGACTACCGGAATGCCGGGAGAACTCGTTTCGTGCGTAGGATGTCATGAAAACCAAAATACAATTCCCCTCCCTAAACGGGTAATGGCTTCTACGAAAAAAGCTAAACCATTAGAACTACCGGAAGGAGGCACACGCTCGATTACTTATGAACTGGAAATACAACCCATATTGGATAGAGCATGTATTTCGTGTCATAATCAGGACAGTCAACTGGATTTCAGAGGAAATATCTACGTAGAGAATATTCTTACAAATCATAAATCGAATCGAGACCAAGAGCTAAAGACATCGACCAGTTATCTGAATTTACATCCTTATGTAAACCGTCAGGGGCCGGAAGCCGATATTTATGTAATGAAACCTTATGAATATCACGCTTCAACAAGCGAGCTTGTCAAAATATTAAAACGAGGTCATCATAAGGTTGAATTAACAGATAAAGAATGGCGAACCATTTATGCATGGATTGACATGAATGCTCCATTCCATGGTAAGTTTGTAGATAACTTATTACCCGGATGCCCAACCAACCAGTATGACCGTCGCATTGAACTGGCTAATAAATATGGAAATGGAGCAGGTGTTGACTGGAGGAAAGAATTATCTGATTATTCTGACTATCTGAAGCAAAAAAAAACGGAAACTCCCCTGGTTACACATACGGTTCATCCGACTTCTGATTATAAAGAAGTAAAAGTGGAAGGATGGCCTTTTACAGCAGAAGAGGCTAAAAAAATGGTCAATGCTTCTGAAAATAAAAAGAAAGTAGAAATAGCTCCGGGTATTATTATAAATTTTGTACGTATTCCTGCCGGTAAATTTGTCTTAGGGAATAACAAACAAGGACAAAATAACAATGCACCTCAATCTGAGGTTGAAATAAGTAAACCATTCTGGATGGCAGAAACAGAATTGACAAATGAACAATATAATGTAATTTTCCCAAAACATGATAGCCGGTATATTGCTCAGTTCTGGAAAGATCATGTTCAACCCGGTTACTCGGCTAATCGTCCTAAGCAACCTGTTATTCGTATTTCCTGGAATGAGGCAATGGAATATTGTAACAAATTAAGCGATCAGACAGGACTTCACATTACATTACCTACTGAGGCTCAATGGGAATGGGCCTGCCGGGCAGGCTCTGACAAAGATATGTGGTACGGACCTTATAATACAAACTTTGCGAATTACGATAATATGGCCGATTCCCAATTAAGTAATATGGCTGTATCCGGTGTAGACCCGACTCCGATGCCCCATCATTGGAATGAATTCAAATGGTATAATTTTATACCAAAAGATTCAACCGTAAACGATAGGAATATGATAGTTACCGATGTTGCAAAATATCAACCTAATCCATGGGGGCTTTACGATATGCATGGGAATGTAGCAGAATTCACTCGTTCCAGTTATGCAGCGTATCCATATAATCCAAATGCTCAGAGTGATCTTAAAGTCTATCGTGGAGGTTCATGGATCGACAGACCTAAAAACTCAACATCTTATTCCAGAAATGAGGCTTATGCCTGGCAACCATTGAATAAGGTTGGATTCAGATTGATAATAGAGGATTAATGATAAAGTGCAGAAAAATGCAGACTATATTGATTATTCATAAAACAAGTCTGCGTTTCTCTGCATCTTCTGCATTCGGTTTAAGTATGTGAATGAAGTCATAACCGCCAGTGACGATATAAAGATTATAAAACGACTTTGCTTTCTTTTCCCATTTCAATCACCATCTTTCCTCCTTTCAATACCTCTTCTTGCGGAATCCGGAAACCATTTACCGGTTTACCGTTCAAGGTAACCGATTGAATATATTTATTCTCTTTGGATGCGCCGGGAGCTTCTATCACAAAAGTCTCGCCGCGGTTATATTTTCCATCCAGCCGGATCGTGATTTTGGGATAGCGCGGAGAAGCCAATTCATAGTATGGCTTTTCAGAGCATCCGCCATCCATCTGAAACAAACCGAGAGCACTCATGACAAACCAGCTACTCATCTGTCCCAGATCCTCATCCCCCGGATAAGCGTCGTAAGGGGTTGTTCCGTAATACTGCTCCTGTATCGCCCGTATCCATTTTTGCGTCAGCCAGGGAGCACCTGCCCAGTTAAATAGGTAGGCAACTTCCATAGATGTTTCATTTCCGTGGTTGATAGGGAAAGCGGAAAAGTTATCGCCTGCCGCATTAAAATTGGCATGCGCCGACTGCTCCATCGCTTTATCCAAACGGCTTATAAAACGGTCTTTACCGACCATACCGATCAATTTATCCGGATTATGGGGAACGAACCAGGAATAATTGAAGGCATTTCCTTCGGTAAACCCGGGTGTATGATACGGATCGAAAGGCTCTACCCAGTTACCGTGTTCGTCTTTAGGACGTATAAATCCGGACTTCGGATCAAACAAATTAGACCAATTATTCGAACGTTCATCAAACAGTTTAAAGTCATCGGTCTTTCCCAATACTTTAGCCATCTGTCCCAGACACCAGTCGTCGTAAGCATACTCCATTGTATTAGAGACAGTTCCTTTCCCTGCGGGAATATATCCATACTTCATATAAGGAACCAGGTTCTCAACTCCGACAGTTCCACCACCTTCATACTTCTGAGGAGGTGTTGTCATCATCTTTTTCAGACCGTCATATGCAATATTCAAGTCAAAGTCACGTATACCGCTTTGCCAGGCTCCCAGTATCTGGGAGATCGGATGCATGGCAACCATCACACCGGTATGTTCTATCCCGGCAGGATCCGTATTGAACCACCCGCTATTCTGATAAAGCTGAATAGCCGAACGTGCCCACTTGCCGGATATTTCCGGAGCCATCAGATTGAATAACTGTTGATTATTCCAGAATGTATTCCAATATTCACCGCTCACGATACAATCGTCCGGTTTCTCCAACTGCCTGATCCTTTCATCTTCATCCATAAAACGTCCATCGACATCGCTCCAGGTTGCTTTGGCTGCTAACGCACGGTAAAGGTTGGTATAGAACTTCTTCTTTTGCAGATAATCATCCGTTTCAATCGCTATTCTTCCCAGGTATTCATCCCAGACGGCACGGGCATTGTTCACTACTTTCTCAAAATCCCATCCAAAAGGATCAACCAGTTCCTGTTTCAGGTTATTCCGTGCCCCTGCCATATCTACCAGAGAAACACCGGAACGGACTAAGATTTCTTCATTCTCTTTCGTCTTATAATTCAGAAATATACCGACATCACCTTTGCCTTCTATCCTGGTGATATTCTGCTTGATTTCCGCAGGGGTTTCAAACTCGTGATTCCTGTTCCATCCGGGGATATAACCGGTTACCGGCTGAACGCCTTCGTTCACCCATCCGCCCATCGAGTCGAAAGGTTTGCTGAACTGGAGAACGAAATACAATGTATAACTCTGTTCCAATGTATATCCGGTAAATGCATTATAATAAGTAGCATAACCTTCTATTTCCGTATCGCTGACTTTCGTTACACAGGCATTGACCAAATTATGCGGGTACTCGTTAGGCGTAAACATATCTATCAAAATACGGGCGTCTTCCCTGGCAGGGAAAATATATCGCTGCAAAGCTGCACGGCGGGTTGCCGTTATATCCGCTTGTATCTTCGTATCCGTCATATAAACGGAATATTTACCTATCTCAGCCTTTTCCGATGATTTGTCAATCCGGGAACGATAGCCTTCATCAGGAAAATCTTCCCTGCCGGGATTGACTTTCAGTTCACCACAGGTCGGTTGCATCAGGAAACCAGTCATCGTCCAATCGCTGAAATGGTTGAAGCCCATGATATTTTCTATAGTATATTCATATCCGGCTTTCCATATCTCGTCCTGGTTATCGGGAGCGATCTGCACCATGCTTAAAGGGAGACTTGGCCCGGGTTTGAACATCCAACGGGAATTCCCCGTGCCCATCAGCAAGTCTACATCATCCGAATAAGAATGCAGCGGTTGTGAACTACGGATCACTTCACCTTTATAAATAACATCTTTGCCATCCCGGATTGTAAATTGCAGCTTTTCTTGTTTGCTTTTTACCTGTGCGGCCGGCATCAATATCTCCTGGATACTTTCCCCCACCTCAATCGTTCGTGATACCGGAGCACATCCTTCAACCGTGAAAGTCAGCTTTTTGGGTGCATCAAACTGATTCATATCTACCAGAACCGGCTGCATACGTTCTCCGTTCTCTTTCTGATATTCAAACGGTGCCGATTTAACGGAACGTATCAACGAAGAAGACGCTTTCCCCAGTTGTACAGAGGCCGGTGTTTCCAACCGGATACAATCGAAAATAACCCATGTGCCTTTAATGGTCCCCAGCTGGATCTTATTCATACCGGAAGTAAGCCATGAAGAAGGGAATTGTATATGTACCTCTTTCGCTTTTCCTGTTCCTTTATTTTCCAGAAACTCCGCAGCACTCTCCCCGTTCAGTTCTTCTTCGAACCGATGGCCGTTGACCTCGACCCGTATTTTAATCGGTTTACTGTTATGCGCTCCGGTAAAAAAGAAAGTAAGAGAACATTCCCCTTTCCCGGCCGCTTTGTCCAGATTGAAATAGACAGAAGGGAAATGTCTCGGATGAAATCCGGCCCAGTATCCACCGCCAGCCCAGCTATCCAATGGACCCGGCAAAACATACGGCCAATGTTTTTCAGGAGTAGAATATCCTACATAAAAGGATTTCTCTCCCCCGAAATTCGCCAGAAAACTTTTGTAATTATCCGGATAGAGGGCAAACTCCGCTGCGGAATTGTCCTGTCGGCCTATTTCGAACAACACTTTATCGGTAGCAAAGAGTTTCAAGGAACAAAAGATAAGAATGAAAATCAGACATATACTTCTCATGGTCTTCTTAATTAATGAGTTCTTTTTCAGAAAATACAAATATATGGCACCTTATCCAGCCGATCATTATACTATTCACTGATTTTATTGAATAGAATTATTCTGTCATCTACAGATTATAGGGCACAAAAAAAGCACTACTCATGTAGTGCTTTTTTCTATTCTATCAGTTTTTTGTTATACATTATAATACTCTTCCCAACCTTTACGCGGCGGTTGTCCCACCAGCATTTGATTAGCGAAAGAGTCGTTTACAATTTCTTTTGTATCACGATCGAAAACCAGTTTACGATTCAAATGCTGAGCCAGAACACCCAGGCAGAACACCTGGCTTAACGGACCAGCAATGGAGAACGGCGAACGGGTCTTTTCTTTACCCTGGCAAGCCAACAAGAAGTTTTCGTAATGGTTAGACGGACTTTTTTCATATTCCGGCAGTTTCGGATTCATATCTTTTGCAATCTGATCCGGAATAACAGACAGTGTACTACCATGAGAACCACCCTTAAATGTAAGTGTCTTTGAATAGATTTCCTTACCTGGATTCAGTTTCATCAATTGCAGTTTACCACCGGCAACGGTCGGAATATTCGGATCGACATCAGATGAGCCGAAGTTCTCCGGAACTGCCGGAATATTATCCAAACCATCATACCAGGTAACATCTACAGCCGGCATATTATTCCTTTCGGGGAATTTAAACAGAATGGTAGACGACATCGGATAGAAAAATGGATTATGGTCTTTCAGATATAACGGATTTACTTCGGAAGGCAAGCCCAAATCCAGGAACTCGTGAGCCGTATCCAGAATATGTGCTCCCCAGTCTCCCAGCGCCCCCATACCGAAATCATACCAACAACGCCACTGTCCCATATGATAATCATGATTATAATCATGATGCTGCACTACGCCCAACCAGGTATCCCAATCCAATGTTTCCGGAACCGGTTCACCCATCGGCATATGCTTGATGTTCGGATTCCATCCGTGCCAACGGCGCGGAGAGTTCATATGAGCTGTGATGGCAGTTACATCCTTGATCAATCCGGCCTCTTTCCAGGCTTTGAACTGGAAGTAATTTGCTTCGGAGTGTCCCTGATTACCCATCTGTGTAACGACACCGTATTTCTTTTCGCCTTTCATCATCAACTCCACTTCATGGAAAGTACGGGCCATCGGTTTTTCAACATATACATGTTTGCCATGAGCCATAGCTTCGATGGTTATAGGGAAATGGGCATGGTCTGGAACCCCCACCGTAACAGCATCTATCTTATCTGCCATCTTATCGAACATCTGGCGGAAATCCTGGAAGCGTTGAGCTTTCGGGAACATAGATATAAGTTCTTGCGTATGCTTAGCTCCCATATCCACATCGCAAAGAGCTACCACATTACATAAACCTGTTTTATACAACTCCTTGGCAATCTCACCTCCCCGGTTACCAATGCCAATAAACGCAATATTTACTTTTTCGTTAGGACTAACGAAAGGTACGCCAGGAAAGGCATTAGCCTTTGAAGGTATCCAAAACGACGGGATAGCCGTAGCTGCAGAAAGAGCCAATGCCCGCTTCAGAAACGAGCGGCGTGAAATGTCTTCTGATCTCATGGTATTTTATATTAGATAAATTAAGTCTGTTTGCGCAAACATCAAAAACATCAACTATGCAAAAATAGATATTTTTTGTTGATATGAAAGGGTTTATAGAAGAAAATTCTTAAATTAATCCAATAATATTGTTATCATAGAATAATTTTATCCGCATAGTAAGGCCGATTCTTCTTTTTGTTTTTGCCTGTCGATAATTATGAGCAGGCTTGTTGATAATTGTCGACAGGCTTGCACACAATTGTCCGCAGGTTTGCCGATAATTATCAACAAGCGATTAGTTTGGAAACCGAATCTGTTTACTACATATAGTAAATCAACTCACATCACATAGTAATTACCAGATATTCTGCGTTGTATGGCTATTTAATGCCTCTTCAATCCTCTGCTTATAAGCTTCAGCTCCTGCCGCTATATTTCTGGAAGCATCCCCACTACCCATTCCATAGACAACCAGCGGTGTATTCCAGACCATCCCGGCATGTATCGCACATCCCTGATAAGGACGCAAAAGTTCATCCATTGTAAAACAATTCCGTCCACCACTACGGTAAGCTGCATACTCAGACCCAGTTGTCGTGACGATCTGCAACGGTTTACCGGCTACGGCAGGTGTCTTCGCCAACGAAGTGAAGACTTCATCCAACCACCTTTTTAAAAGAGAGGGAGCAGACATCCAGTGGAAAGGAAACTGGAAAATAACCATAGAGGCATCAGAAATAATAGTGCTCCACACATTTACATCAAAAGATTGATCCCGGTATTCATATAAATCATAGAGCATTACACCATCTATATCTTGTACCGCATCTGCCAATGCCTTGTTTGCCTGTGACTCTTTCAAGTTAGGATGAGCCAAAAGAATCACTACTTTTTTCGAACCGTCATTCATAATATTGTATTTTATAGTGTAAAAGTGCTGATTGATTATTATTTTACAAATATAAACAAATTCATAAATCACTGATAAAAAATTAAGAGTCAGATTTTCGTTTTTGATTAAATAACAATCACTCCCAGATAATTGATTTTTGAAAAGAGAAAGAATTAGAGACGGATCATTGATTTAACATAAATATACACACATACTTTTTCATATACCGTTGATTAAAATTAAATACAAATCAGTGATCCACAAATATATAGTTACTTTTTGATAATTAAAAAAATGATATTGTTCTAGTAGAACTCATTCGTAATTTCTGTTAAGAACAGATTCTAAGTTAACATTCATACTTTTGATCTCCTTGAACAATAAACCAATTACAACTAATTTGTTACAAAATTAACTCTTTTAGCATATGCTCCCCTCTTATTAACGAATTTAAAATTGATTTAGCCTATTTTGGCTATTGCAAACTGCTGTCATTTTGATAGAATTCCATAGTTCTACTAGAACTACAACAACTTTAAATATGCTAAAACAAATATACACACATCTATTTTTCACTTATAAATCAAACGCTTATGTCTAAAAGATTAAAATTTCCGAGCTTGATTTTGCTTGCCGGTGCATTAGTATCTCCTTTTGGAGTCTATGCAGACGTGTTACCCGACAAGCAAAGTGTGAACATTTCCCAACAAAACGGGAAAATAACCGGAATCGTAGAAGATTCAATGGGACCGGTTATTGGAGCTTCAATCGTTATTAAAGGAACCACAAGTGGAATCATGACCGACATTGATGGCAAATTTACGCTAAACGATGTCAAAAGAGGTCAAGTGTTACAAATCTCTTTCGTAGGATACAAAACGAAAGAAATTGCTTACACCGGCCAAACAACGCTAAAAGTATTTCTGGAAGAAGACTCACAGGCATTGGATGAAGTTGTAGTAACCGCCTTGGGTATGTCGCGTGACAAAAAATCATTGGGTTATGCCATGACCGAACTGAAAGGAGATGAAATCGCCAAAGTAAACTCTCCTAACCCGATTAACGGTTTGCAAGGTAAAGTTGCCGGTGTACAGATCAACATGGGTAACTCCGGTCCGCAATCTTCACAACGTATCATCATCCGTGGTAACACTTCCTTGGGAGGTAACAACCAGCCGATTTTCGTTATCGACGGTATTATCATCGACAATGAAGTAACAAAAACAGGGGCAGGACAAGACTGGGGTAATGACCTGAAGAACCTGAATGCCGATGACTTCGAATCGATGTCTGTATTGAAAGGTGCTGCCGCAACCGCTTTGTACGGTTCGCGTGCTTCCAACGGTGTGATCCTGATCACTACCAAAAAAGGTCGTAAAGGTGAAGGTATAGGAGTTTCCGTTTCACATACACAGCAATGGGAAAACATCTATGCGACACCGGATTTACAAAACGAATTCGGTTCCGGTTCTTCCCCCGTATGGGCACTGAATGACGATGGCAGTGAAAACCGCTACACTTCTGCCGGCCGTAGCTTCGGTCCTCGTTTCGACGGCAAACCGTTCTATGTGGATGGCCAGGAAATGATCTATTCCGCCAAAGACAACAACTTGAAAAATCTTTATCAGACCGGACACTACATGAACACCAACGTTGCTTTACAAGGTGGTTCCGAAAAAAGTGCATTCCGTTTCTCCTATTCAAACCTGCAATCAGAGGGGTTGACTTTCAACAACGAATTCAAGCGTAATTCATTCAGTTTAAACGCATCCCACGATATCAGTTCCCGCTTGAAAGCAGAAGGCGGATTTTCCTATATCGAATCGACCGCCCAGAACCCGACAAGGCAGGGAGGTTCAGGCTCTCCGATCTATGACTTCATGTACAGCATCGCCCGCGAATATGATACAGATTACTGGTTGAACAACAAAAACTATATCAGTCCGGCCGGCGACGGTTATAACTCACTGGATCCGTATGGTTATTCCAAAACGATCTACGACTATCTGGAAAACATCTATACACAGGACGAAATGAGTGTACGTGCTTTCCTGAATCTGGATCTTAAACTATTGGATTGGTTGTCATTAAAAGTGAAAGGCGATATTTACAAGCTATATACAACCAACGAATCAAAAGTAATGGCTACAGGTGCCAGCAAATACGACGGTGCGGCATACAAAATCCATGAAAACAAGAAAGACCAGTACAAAATTACCGGTATGTTGACTGCCAACCATTCTTTCGATGATTTCAATATCAGCGGTAGCGTGGCAGTAGAACAGTGGGATACCAAAAGGGGATACCACAAAACCAACTCGGAAAATGGCTTGCGTGTTCCAGGTTTGTTCGATATGACAAACTCCGTTAATAAAGCGACAACCGAAGTCAGATATAATACTGACAGAAAACGCATCAACTCCATCTACGCTTTTGCCAATATGGATTATAAAGGCGTTTATTTCCTGGATATAACAGGACGTAACGACTGGTCGTCTGCATTGATCTACGAAAACGGAACAGGACACACTTCTTACTTCTACCCGTCGGTAGGTGCTTCCTGGTTGTTTGCCGAAGGTTTACGCGATGCGATACCTGAATTTATCTCTTTCGGTAAACTGAGAGCTTCCTATGCTATCGTAGGTAACGACTGTGCTCCTTATCTGACAACCGGTACGGGTTATTATGCATTCGACAACACATTCGACAACCAACTCAACGGTGGTACTTATCCTTATTACAAATTCGACAAAGACGAATTACCGAACTTAAATTTGAAACCGGAGAAACAACACTCCATCGAAATCGGTTTGGATATGCGTTTCTTTAAAAACCGTCTCGGCTTCGACTTTGCATGGTATAAGACCAATACAAAGAACCAGATCCTGGCATTGCCGATCGCATCCGAATCCGGTGTTTCAAAACGTTGGATCAATGCCGGAGACATCCAGAACAAAGGTATCGAATTATTGATTACCGGTACTCCGATCGAAACGAAAGACTGGCGCTGGGATTTGTCTTTCAACCTGACGCGCAACAGAAACAAGATCATTTCTCTGTTTGAAGGCGTTGAAAAATACCAATTAGTAGGAGGTGGTACAGATACACAGGCATGGGCTACCGTTGGCGGTGCTTACGGCGATATCTACACTTCTTATGCCTACACACGCAACGAAAATGGTGAAAAGCTGTTGAACGCAGACGGTTCTTATCCCCGTTCAAATAAAAGTGAGAAAATCGGCTCTTTGCAGCCTAAATTCTTATGGGGAGCCAATACTTCCGTAAGCTGGAAAGGCATTACGTTGAATGCTGTCATCGACGCTCGTTTCGGCGGAGATGTCTTCTCGGCAAGTTATTATTATGGTATGAATTCGGGTAACGTTAAATCTTCATTGGCAGGCCGTGACACACAATACGGCGGTTTACCTCGTACATTGAGTGACGGAAGAGTGGTCAATGACGGTATAATTCCGGAAGGCGTATTTATCCCTGGTACGGAAATCAAAGGGGTAGATGTTTCCGGTAAGAGCTATCAGTATGCCTACGATCAAGGATTGGTCGACCCGTTATCTGCTTACAAATATTATGACAACGTGTACAGTTGGTCCGGAGGTATCCGTGAAGAAGGTATCCACAAATGTTCATGGATCGCATTGCGCGAAGTTTCCGTACACTGGCAATTGCCGAAAAAATGGGTGAACAAAGCCTACATCCAGAATGCAAGTATCGGCTTAATGGCCCGTAACTTAGGATTCCTGTATAACAGTCTGCCGGACAATATCCACCCGGAAGGTTTGAACACATCTTACAGCTCTGAATATATGGAAAGCGGTGGTGCCGTATTCTCACGCAACATTGGTTTCAGTGTTAATGTTTCATTCTAATCACCTTTATATAATCAAGTAAAATGAAAAAAATTAAATATTATATTCTCGGAGCGTTAGCTTCCATGGCTGCATTAAGCTCCTGCGATGCCGACTTCGTTGAAATCAATAAGAATCCAGATACGGTATATGAAGTTGATCCGGAAGTATTCCTCTATCAGATTGAAAATGTAATGTGTAATGCCGGAGAAACATGGTCGGACTCATATGCCTGCCGCTTGAGATGGATGCAGTATTGCGCCGGAATCTGGGGATATAGCACCACGAACTTCACCGAATGCGCCGGTTTTTCCGGATCGTTATACAGCAACTATGTAAATGCCGGCAAATATGCCCGTCATATACCCTATTATGTCAAGACCAATATGCCGGAACAGGAAGCCGCTTACAGCGACTTAACCGAAGTAGCCCGTATCCTCCTGATTACAAAAGGTATCCAAGCATCCGACGTGTACGGTTCTTTGGTGTATACCGATGGCTGGGGAACCCGCAACGGTAACGTGGAAATTCTTGAACCAGCTTTTCAAACTCAGGAAGAGTTGTTCACGATCTGGAACCAGGAATTGAAAGAGGCGGCCAATAAACTGTCGACATCCACCAACCAGGTGACTTTCAAGAATTATGACCTGGCTTATAGCGGCGACATGAACAAATGGGCAAAAGCGGCTAATGCCGTTCGTCTGCGTATCGCTTTGAGATTGTTAAAACAGAAACCTGAAGAGGCAAAAGCCATTGCACAGGAAGTATTATCTTCCGGCAACATTTTCAGCAGCATCGACGATAGCTTTATCCTCTATTTCGATAACTACTGGACAACCCTAGGCGACTGGCACTCTGTCATTGACATGGACCGCGCTTCTTCTGCTTTCATGGCTTACTTACTGAAATATAATGACCCAAGAAAACGCCTGTTTTTCCAAATCAATAATTTGACTCCGGAAAATGTAGCCGCATTCAATGCCAAAGAGACAACAACTCCTGCGCAAATCATCCCGACTCATTTAGGCCGGTGGGCCGGTGGTAGTGTAAGTTACGACAAATGGGCTACCGATTCCTGCCGCACATCCCGTTATCTGGACGATATCGACATGCGTCCGATGAACAGACCTCAAACTCGTTTGTGGAAAGGTGCACAAGACAATGGTAGTGCCGGTGGCTGGATTCCTTTAGTGACATACGCAGACTTCTGTTTCATGGCTTCCGAATTTACGCTGGACGGCGTAGCCAACAGCAAAACAGCTCAGGAATGGTATGAAGAAGGAGTAAAAGCCTCTCTGAGACAATGGAGCAAAATTGCCGACTACTGCAAAATCAACGATTACGAAGCTGTCACAGAAGCAGAAATCGAAGCATTCCTGAAACAGGATGGTATCGCATGGAACAGTTCCATGGCTAAAGAGCAGATCTACTGCCAGACTTGGGTAGAACATTTCAAGAATAACAGTGAATCATGGGCCATGTACAAACGCACCAACTATCCGAGCACTACATCTACATTGGTTACCTGGGAACCGATCAATGTATACGGAGAATTGCAGCAAGTACCGCGCCGTAAAAAGTTCACTATGCCTGCCGACGGTTCTGCCAACTATGCCAATCAGGTAAAACGCCTTGAAGACATGCAGAAAGAATCGAACTTCGGTCGTCTGGACAGCGAGTTCGGTCGTATCTGGTGGGATAAAGAATAAACCCAGAACTAAATATTCAACATAATTATTGATGGTGAAGGGTGACCGGGATGGTCACCCTTCTTTATATGTATTAACTAATAAGCCGCTGGAAATGCTGTAACTTACAGAAAAAATCATTTACTTTGCAGGTTGATAATAATTACATATACTTATGGCACAAGAAGATGTTTTCAAGAAATTAGTTTCACACTGTAAAGAATACGGATTTGTATTTCCATCTTCGGAAATATATGATGGTTTAGGAGCAGTGTATGATTACGGACAGTATGGCGTAGAGCTGAAAAACAATATAAAGAAATACTGGTGGGACAGCATGACCCTACTTCACGAAAATGTAGTAGGTATTGACTCCGCTATTTTTATGCACCCGACTATCTGGAAAGCATCCGGTCATGTGGACGCATTCAACGACCCTTTGATCGACAATAAGGATTCAAAAAAGCGTTACCGCGCAGATGTTCTGATCGAAGATCACCTGGCTAAGATCGACGAAAAGATACAGAAAGAAGTAGATAAGGCAGCTAAAAAATTTGGTGAAGCATTCGATGAAGTTCAATTCCGTGCCACCAACGGCCGTGTATTGGAAAATCAGGCCAAACGCGACGAGATACATACCCGTTTTGCAAAAGCACTGAACGATTCTAACTTCGAAGATCTCCGCCAGATCATCATCGATTGCGAAATAGCCTGTCCGATATCAGGAACACGCAACTGGACGGAAGTACGCCAGTTCAACTTGATGTTCTCTACGGAAATGGGCTCTACAGCCGATGGTGCTTCTAAAATATACCTCCGTCCCGAAACGGCACAGGGAATTTTCGTAAACTTCCTGAATGTACAGAAGACAGGCCGTATGAAAATTCCTTTCGGTATCGCCCAGATCGGTAAAGCATTCCGTAACGAGATCGTTGCCCGTCAGTTCATTTTCCGTATGCGTGAATTCGAACAGATGGAAATGCAGTTCTTTGTTCGTCCGGGTGAAGAAATGGAATGGTTCAATATGTGGAAAAAGACTCGTCTGAGCTGGCACAAGGCTATGGGATTAGGTGAAAAGAAATATCGTTACCACGATCACGAGAAACTGGCACACTATGCTAATGCAGCAACAGATATCGAATTCGAAATGCCATTCGGTTTTAAGGAAGTGGAAGGTATCCATAGCCGTACGGACTTCGACCTGAGCCAGCACGAAAAATTCTCCGGTAAGAAAATGCAATATTTCGATCCGGAACTAAATAAAAGCTATACTCCGTATGTTATCGAGACATCTATCGGTGTTGACCGTGTGTTCCTGAGCGTTATGGCCGGTTCATATTGCGAAGAAACACTTGAAAACGGCGAAACCCGTGTGGTATTAAAATTACCGGCAGCCCTGGCTCCTATCAAACTGGCCGTATTGCCACTGGTAAAGAAAGACGGTCTTCCTGAAAAGGCAGAAGAAATCATCAACATGCTGAAATTCGATTTCCGTTGCCAGTATGATGAAAAAGATTCTATCGGTAAACGTTACCGTCGTCAGGATGCTATTGGAACCCCGTACTGTATTACAGTTGACCATGATACTTTGAAAGATAATTGCGTAACAATCCGCTTCCGCGACACGATGGAACAGGAACGTGTAAGCATCGACAAGTTGCACGACATTATCTCTGAAAAGGTAAGTATGAAGACGTTATTAAAAAAGATAATTGAATAAGTACATGAAGAAGTACCTGCAAATCGCGTTGATGATTTTTTGTATATCGGCTGTTTTTACCTCCTGTAAAGATGACGATAATAATGATGATGCACTTGTCGAGGCATATAAGTTGGAAAATGAACAAGCTTTCCAGGCAAAAGCCAATGATCCGGATTACATACAAGTAAAAATAACTGGTAATGGAGACGGTTTTGTTTACGCTAAAAAGCTAAAAAATGGTGATGGTCCGGCAATCTACTTTAACAGCCGCGTTACTGTTTATTACAGAGGTTGGCTGGCCAACAGTACCTCCGCTGATTATTTCGATAAATGCGAGTTTGAAGATGGGGCACCTGCTAAATTTGCAGTAAGTTCCTATTCGGCAAACTACAATCAATATAACAATCCTAACGGCTATTCTGCACCGATAACAGGCTGGACAATTGCTTTGCAAAACATGGTTGTAGGTGATAAATGGGAAGTATGGATTCCTTATGGATTAGCTTACGGAACAAGCGACCGGAAAGACAATGCCGGAAATGTTACAATTCCTGCATACTCTACTTTAGTTTTTGAAATTGAAGTAATGGAACGGACTGCTGAAGTGGCAGGCACTACTTAATCGTTATTATACAATAAAAAGGAGTTGCGTCAAAAGTCAGCAATAGTTTTTTGACACATCTCCTTTTACATTTCACAATCAAAATCCGATTAACCTTTTAATACGCAACACCTTAAAACCGTCTTTATGAGAAGAATCCACTATCTATACTTGCTAATGTTTTTCTGTCTGCTACAGCTTGATGCAACCAACAGAAAGCCATTCAACTATTACTTTTCGCATATTTCAAGTAAAGACGGCCTATCGGAAAGCCAGGTAAAAGTCATATTGCAGGATAGTTATGGCTTTATGTGGTTTGGAACCAAAAACGGATTGAACCGTTATGACGGCACCTCCATCCAAACCATCAACTGTGATGACTATATTGCCGGCAAAGGAGACCACAACATTTCTGCTCTTTTCGAAGATGAAAATAAAAAACTTTGGGTAGGTACCGATAGAGGTGTTTATATCTACGATCCAATATACGATCTGTTCACTTTCATAGACTTAAAAACAGAAAATGGAGAACAGATGGGGAACTGGGTTGCTAAAATCATCTCCGATCATTCAGGAAACATCTGGGTACTTATTCCCGATCAGGGAGTTTTTCGTTATAAAGACAATAAGTTATACTACTACGCAATTACCAATAAAGATAATATCAAACGGGAAAGTCCCAGTGCAATCTGTGTCAGAGAAAATGGAGAAGTATGGATCGGCACTGTGGGTGTAGGCCTTTTCCGCTATGATCCAAAAACAGACTCATTCGCTCAATATCATACCGACAAGGATAATAACACGCTGATGAATCAATATATCTTCGCCATGTGTGAATATGGTGACTGGATCGCCCTGGCCATTCATGACGGCGAATTAAAGAAATACAACCCAGATACGAATGTCTTGCAAACAGTAAAAGCACCAGGTGTACATTATACCGTATTACGCGATGTCGCTTGCTTCGACCAGAAAAAACTTTGGGTCTGCTCTCACGCCGGCTTGTTCATCATTGACGAGAGTCATGAGAAAGTGACTCATCTGCAGGAAGACCTGATGCACTCGTATAGTTTATCCGACAATATTATTTTCTGTATTCATAAAGACCGGGAAGAAGGCATCTGGCTTGGAACTAAATTCGGAGGTGTCAACTATTTACCGAATCATCAGCTTTTATTTGAAAAATATGTTCCGTCAAGTTCGGAAAGTTCCCTGAACACCCGACGTATCCGAGAAATCGTAGAAGTTCCGGACGGAAAGATCTGGATCGGTACGGAAGATAATGGTATTAATATACTGGATCCGGAAACCGGAGAAGTTAAGCAACTGCAATATCCGGCAGCCGAACGAAAGAACCACCTGATGACCCATTCCATGACCACGCACAACAATCAGCTGTACTGTGGCCTGTTCAAACAGGGCTTTGACATCATCGACTTATCCACACAATCGATAAAGCATTACAGTCCCAAAAGCCTGAACATCGATGAAGAAAGCGTTTACGCTCTTTTAGTCGACAGTAAAGGCCAAACCTGGCTGGGAAACGGCTGGGGATTATACCTGGCAAAGCCCGGTACGCTGGATTTCAAGAAAATCAACGAAGTAGGCCTCGACTGGATCTTTCACATCATGGAAGATAGTAAGGGCCGGATATGGATCGCCTCCATGGGGAGCGGGATATGGAAATTTACTCCGAATGACCATTCTTTTAAAAAGTACAATCATGAACCGAAAGATTCAACCAGCCTGAGCTCAAACTCCGTCAGTTCCTCCATGGAAGACAGTAAAGGACAGATATGGCTCTCTACCGACCGAGGTGGTATCTGCCGATATAACGAAAAGGAGGATAACTTCACCACATTCTCCAAAGAACAAGGCTTACCTGATGATGTAGCTTATAAGATACTGGAAGATAAAAATCATAATTTATGGTTTGGAACGAATAAAGGACTTGTAAAATTCAAACCAGAGACCGGAGATATTCGTATATTTACAACTCAAGATGGACTAATCGGAAACCAATTTAATTACAATTCAGGGCTAAAAGCAAGCGATGGAAAGTTCTATTTCGGAACGATTGACGGATTAATCGCCTTCAACCCTGACGATGACGAACAAAATGACTTTATTCCTCCGATTTATATCACTAAATTCAGCATATATAATAAAGAAATAACTGTTCATACGCCCAATTCACCTCTAAGTAAAAGTATCCTGCATACTAACCGGATTGTATTACCCTACGACCTGTCAAACATCAGCTTTGATGTAGCTATACCTTCTTATTCATCTACTCGCAACAAAGAATGCTTTTACAAAATGGAGCCACTGGACAACAACTGGATAAAAGCGAATAGCAATCAAAATATATCCTACGCCAAACTCCCCCCGGGGGAATTTATATTCCATGTAAAAGGAACACAGGAAGAGTTAGCAAACGCCCAGTCGACAACTTCGCTCCACATCACGATCCTTCCTCCTTGGTGGCTATCTGTCTGGGCCTACATTATCTATACGATACTGATATTGTGCCTAATATATGGATGGTTTCGTTGGTACAAACAACGTAAGGAACGGCAGATGGAAGAAAAGCAAAAGCTTTTCGAAATAGCCAAAGAAAAAGAGCTTTATGAAGTAAAAGTGGAATTTTTTACACAAATCGCCCACGAAATACGTACCCCTTTAACTCTGATCAATAGTCCATTGGAGACAATTCTGGAAATGGATATTCAGGACAGCAAAATCAAACGCAACCTGAATGTAATTGCCCAAAACACGAAACGCTTGCTCGAACTGGCAAGTCAATTACTGGACTTCCGGAAAATCGATGCCAATAAATTTAAAATGGACTTCATTTGGGTAAATGTCGGAACCTTACTCAAAGATACGATCCTACGCTTCGAACCGACTATGGTACAGCAGAAAAAGGAACTGTCTATCACCATCCCCGATAAAGAGGTCATAGCCGCCATCGACCAGGAGGCTGTTACTAAAATATTGAGTAACCTGCTAAACAATGCCCTTAAATATTCAGCTCATAAAATCAAGGTCGAACTACAACAGGCGGAAACCACCTTCAGTATCCGTATCACCAATGATGGAAACCGGATACCAGCCGAACTCAGTCAGCAGATATTTGAACCATTCTATCAGATCAACAAAAAAGAAAAAACATCTACCGGAACCGGTATCGGTCTACCGTTAGCTCGCTCATTGGCTATGCTCCATTCGGGCAATCTCTCATTGGATACGGAAGCAATCGACAATTCATTTATATTGACTCTACCTCTTACTCAGGAAAAAGTCAGACAACAGGAGAGTTCCGCTCTTCAGGAAGAGTTCATTTTCTCCGAAGAGGATACTAATATTCATATTGAAGGCCGGAATTATACCCTTTTGCTTGTAGAAGATAATGATACCATGCGTTCATTTCTTGCTGAAAAATTACAAGAGTTTTTTATTACCGAAACTGCTCCAAACGGAAAAGTAGCCTTGGAGATCCTGAGCGAACATCCTGTCGATATTGTTGTTAGCGATATCATGATGCCTGTCATGAACGGTCTCGAACTATGTAAAGAAATGAAAGCGAACATTGAGCTCTGTCATATTCCGGTCATTTTCCTGACGGCTAAGAATGATCTCGACAGTAAGATCAACGGCCTGCGCCTGGGAGCCGAAGCTTACGTAGAAAAGCCTTTCTCATTCAATTATCTGGCAACACAGATTTCTTCATTGCTGAATAACCGGCAAAAAGAACGTGAGGCTTTTTCTAAACGCCCGTTCTTTCCGGTCAATAATATACAAATGAATAAGGCCGATAAAGAATTCATGGATCGTATTATTGCCATTATCCACGAAAACATCACAGATGAAAACTTCGGTGTTGAGAAACTCGCAGAAAAACTTTCCCTGAGCCGTTCCAGCCTGTTACGCAAAATAAAGGTTTTATCCGGACTGTCACCCAATGATTTTATCCGTCTGATCCGCCTGAAAAAGGCCGCAGAATTAATGCTCGACGGCAAATACAGAATAGGAGAAATCTGCTATCTGGTCGGCATTAACTCCCCTTCTTATTTTAGTAAAATATTTCAGAAACAGTTCGGATGTACTCCTAAAGACTTCGAAAAACAGAATCAGCCGCCGAATCCTTGATTCCAAAGGATTTGGCGACCTCTGTCTGAGTACTATTTTATTAACTTCAAACATTCAATATCCTGAAAAGAGGAAATTGTCCGGACAAAAAATACGCCTTTTGACAGATCGGCAATATTGACGTCATAGCTGGTTTGCGGAGATAAAGCAGGAAACTGTTTCAGTAACGTTCCCTGCGTCGAGTAGATAAGAATCTTTTTCAATTCTTTTTCCGTCTGTATAAACAAATGATCGTCCTTTACCCAGCCGATTACTTTTTTATCTGGTGTAGTAAGATCGGACAGCCCCGTTCCTCCACCTTTCTTATCTATTCTATATAACTTCACGCCACAATCAGGTAAAGAGAAAGGTATTTCCTCCCCTTTCAATGACACATCCTGACCGGTCCACAACTCTTTGATACCTTTCACATCGGAAGAAGTAATTCCCAACCGGGACAGCTTTATATCCTCCGATACCGACTGGGCATTATAATTAAATGCAGCCACATACGTATAATCATCCGTATCCAGCATAAAGAGACGTTCCCCCCGATTCCTTCCCCAACTATTCTTACCTGAGGCTTTCGCGCCCTCTACCGGATAAAAAGATTTACCGATACGGGCTATATCATTCACATCGGCATTCGTCGCAAACTTCTCTGCCTTCTGACGGGCAGCGAAGTCACCGACACAAGTACCTTTTTGGCTGAAATTATCACCCAGAATATATGTCCCGGTAATAACTCCGGAAGTGATGCGCATACGGTTCTCATCTTCGCTATAAGCATCTTTATGAAGTACCAAGTGATCGGCATCATTAAAGTGATAAACTCTATCGAGCCACCAGCCATAAGAAAGCCCGTTCATTACATATTCGGTATCTTCTTTCGCTCCCCAAGCATCGCAACTGATACGACGAGAGTTCCCGTATTGCGCCGGGAAAGCAGGAGCAATGGATAAAGCCATAAACATATCATCCCCACACAGCTCTGTCAGATACTTCATTCCGCTGTTATACGCCTGTACACCGGTCGTAACATTCTTATCATAATAAGAGTCCGCTTCAAGGATCGCATTGTTCAGAAAGTCAAACTTGATGTATTTATAGCCCAGTTCCTTAAAACGGTTGATGAAATAGCTCATCCGTTCACGGGTTCCGGGATGTGTCGGATCCAAAGCCCTGGAAGCAATCTTTTTAGGCTTTCCGTTCACATACAGGTAAGCCTCTCCGTATCTGTATTTGCTGCCTTCCATCGTGCGGCTGCCATTTTCACCCCAATCAGAGAAAGGTGCCCAATAAATGCCTGGAACCTGCCCGTTATCGACACATTGTTTAGCAAAGGTTTTCAACTGGTCGTCAGTTAGATTATCCCAGTATGAGTCGAGGATCACATAGGCTGTACCGTCATTATTAAAATGATTCGGTTGCAGGTTCGTACTGATATAATCGGAGACATCGAGGACACCGGTAAAATTCAGTTTATCAGCCATTGCTCCCCAACTATTCCAGCCAAAGACATTTCCTTTCGCCCATTTACGGGGAGGAGCAACCAGCGCATTCGCTTCGCCGTACGTCTCAAGTCCTTTGCGCCAGTCATCAAACATTCCGACCAGAATTTTCGGAGATTTCAGTTTCGTACCGGAAATACTGCCGTGGGGTTTCGAACCCTCAGCATCGATATCATGGGTAATACGGTGGCTTATCCCGCCAAAGCATTCCAAGCGGTTCACCTTCTGGTTACCGGAAGTAGAATAACGTATTCCTGTTTTCCAGGTGTCATGTTCTACAGAACCAATCACCAGCCCTTCGCGTGTATCACCCGAATAGATAGAAGTAACCTCGAATGAGACAGAGTCTACCGACAAGGCAAGCGCAGAATAACCGATCCAGGCATCATTATCGAACGGGACGGATAAAACACGGTTGGAAGAATTGGCGTTCAGGAAAGAACTGGCAGTCTCAGTAACAACCGGAGCAATATAATTACTTGACATTGTCGTCTCTGATACAATATACGCTTCCGTCAGGAAGTAATTTTTATCCGGATAGAAATAAAACGATTGCTGCAGAGAAGGCTTTTCACCCTGTGCGGCATAAGTAAACGTATATTTATGTCCGGCACCGAAAGCATCATCAACCGTTTCTTCAAAAAAAGTCGGTGCGGCATATTCTGAACTGCACAATAGCAGATCTTTATCTTTCGCCTGAACAAAAACACCTGCCAGTATGGTCTTTTCCTTATGGATAAAGTCGCATGTCTTTGTTCCTTCATTATAAACGATCTTCCAGTCACCGGAAGTAATCACTTGCTGTTCGCTTGCAAAAGCCTTTGTCCCAAACAGAAGGCTGACAATACCTATTAATAAGTAGTTTCTTATTGAAAAAATCTTCATGATATCTTTTTTGGTCATTAACTAAAACACCGGGCAAAGACATACCTTCCCCGGTGTTTTTCTTCTACAATCCTTTTGCCTTTCTATATTATCTGTAACCAGGATTCTGATCATCGGCAGTCATATCCGGATTCTGTTCGATCTCTACGTTGGGTATCGGATAACGAACGTTGAAATCTTGAATCGTTCCGGAACGTTTCGCCCATTTGTTGCGTGCCTTGATATATTCAACAAACTTACCTGTACGGATCAGATCGGCACGACGCCAGTTTTCTCCCAGGAACTCACGCATACGTTCATCCAGTATTTTGATACGGAAATTATCCTGCGACATGCCTGTATCCCATCGTTTATCAGCCGGAATGCTAAAGTTCCAGGCACGGTTACGTACTTCGTTTACTTTTTCCACAGCCTGTGAGGTCTGTCCCAATTCATTCAGACACTCTGCATAACTTAACAATACATCTGCATAACGAAGAGCCGGAATATTCTTACCGGAGTTCCACATATTATTAATACCCAGACCTGAATGCTGGTCGGTACGGTAGTCTTCATATTTCTTTACATGCGGCTTCAGTTCGTCATGGTCTTCGCCCAAATCTTCCCAGGCAACACATTCCAGGTTCGGCACTTCTCCGTTATACGTAAAGTCGTAACGTATGCTTTCTTCCTTACGTTCGTCGCCATCTTCCCAGATACCACCGTTTTCTACGGTTTCATATCCATATTCAGTGACAACAACATTGTCGTAACCGGCAAAGTAACAACCATCAGTCCACCAGTTCTGTGCTACACGCGAACCGATCTGAAACTGGATCTGGTTACGGTTCGGATTATTGTTAAACTGGAATTCATAGATAGATTCTGCCGTATTCGGCTTCTCGTAATTCCATAGGTCGGCATAGTTCACCAATGAATAACCCATCCCCATTACTTTCTCGAAACATTCTTTCGCCTTGCTGAAATCACGCAAACCGGTTTCCGTCGGAGCCGACATATAAGCCTTACCAAGCATGGTATAACCAGCACCCGAAGTTGCACGTCCGGCAGTATTGTTTTTCGGTGCATATTTAGCAGCTTTTTCCAGATCGTTGATAATAAACTGCCAGACATCGGTCAAAGGTTGGCGGCCATACCCGGTCTCTTCCAGTTTGTTCAGGTCGATGATAGGTATTTCACCCCAATACATTGCCAGTTCATAATCTACAAAACCACGAATGAAAGCAGCTTCACCCAAAAGTTCTGCTTCTTTTGAGCCTTCCGCCAAATCAGGCACATCCAATGCCCGAATGATCTTAGCTGCAGCAGTAACTACAGGGAAACGTTTGTTCCACTGGTCTCTCACCTTTTCATGGAGCGAGTTCAGGTTAGCGTCATAACGGTCGAGAGCCGCCCCTTGTCCACCCCCTTTATGCTGAAGTGCACCACGCTGTATCTCATCAGAACCCATCATCAGAAAACAGGCACGCTCATCCTGACGGGTATTATCGCGCCAAGTATTATAAATACCTTTCAGATTCAGTTCTATAAACTCTACTTCCGAATAGATTTGTTCTTCCGTCAGTGCTTTCTTGTTTTCCTGTGTCAGGAAATCGGAACAAGACGTGGTGATCCCGACAGTAAATGCCAAAGCCAGCAATCCGATCAAATTATATCTCTTTTTCATACTTGTAATCCTTTTAAATCATTAAAAACTAAAGTTCAAACCAAATACATACATCTTTGTCGGAGGATATCCGTAATCGCCTGTCTCTGGATCGAATCCTTTGTATTTGGTTGCACAGAACAGGTTGGATGCGGTAAAGTAAACACGCAGGTTTTCCACTTTGATCTGGCTCAACAACGGTTTCGGGAATGAATAAGCCAATGTCAGGGTAGACAAACGCAGATAGGATGCATTCTGAATCGTATAATCCATATCAGACGGATTATAACGGTTATAACCGCTGGTCGTATTGGCAATCACACGCGGAACGGAAGCACCGGTATTTTCGGGTGTCCAGCGATCCAACAGATCTGAAGAAGCCATACTTGTACCTGTACTGTTGATCAAACCTTCATAGTATGAACTGATCTTCTTTGCTCCGTAAGAATAGTTGAATACAGCATTCAATGTAATGCCTTTATAGTTTAAATCCGTAGCAAATCCACCATAGAACTTCGGATCCTGTTTGCCTACAACGACACGGTCAAGCTGATCGATTACACCGTCAGGAACACCGTCAGGACCGGATACATCTTGCGGGAACAGGTCACCCAGGCTTACATGCTTACCATTAAAGTCAAGATTTTCCCATTCACTGCGGTTCGATTCGTTAGCGATACCGCCTGTCTTATAAGTATAAATGTTATTCAAAGATTCACCCAGGAAGATATTCTTTTCACGCAGGTCATCTTTCGCATTCAGGATCTCTTTTACTTCGCCATACAATTTGGATACCTCGTTCTTATCAAAAGAGATATTAGCATTCACATTCCATGTAAAGTCTTTTGTCTGTACCGGAGTTGCATTGACTGTTACTTCAAAACCGTTATTCTTTACAGAACCGATATTTTCCCATGTTTCGCTATAACCGGAAGTCAGCGGCAAAGAGTGCTTCATTAACAGGTTATCGTTCTTGATAAAGAACCCATCCAAAGAAACATTCAAACGATCATTCAGAAATGCCATGTCAAGACCGATATTGGTCTGTTTCTGTTTCTCCCAAGTAATAGCCGGTGTACCTCTCAAACCGCTGGTAGCATAAGAAGCCTCTCCGTTACTGACAGAAGAGAAATACAATGTCCGGTAGGCATAGTTTTCGATATCCTGGTTACCAACCACACCATAACCAACGCGGAATTTCAAACGGTCTAAAATAGTCTGGTCTTCCATGAATGCTTCATTCGTAATATCCCATGCAGCAGAGAAAGAAGGCAGGATACCCCAACGGTGACCTTTTGCAAATTTAGAAGAACCGTCATAACGGGCTGTAGCCGTCAAATAGTAACGCATGTCATAGTTGTAATTCACTCTACCTAAAACAGACACAAGGGTATTTGCCTTAAAATCAGAATCGAGTTCTTTCTTATCGTTAGCAGCAGCACCTTTCAGGTCATTCCACAGCAAATCGTCACTGGCAAAACGATCACCTTGTGCTTTGGTATAATTTTCTGTGTTTTTGGTTGTACTTGTACCAAACAGGAAATTCATACGGTGTTTGTTGACTGTCTTGTCGTATGTGATTGTATTATCCCACTGCCAGTTCAACTGTGACCATCTTTCATGTTTTGCTCGTGCATCCCCATTATAGTGGCGGATTGCTTCCTGAATATAAGAAGGTGTATATTCGAACCAAGTCTGTGAAGAAACGTCCAGTGCAAATGTTGAACGAATATTCAATCCCTCAATCGGGTTGATATTGATGTAATTGGAAGAAAGGAAACGATTACGGGCACGTTCACGAGCTACTTCCTGTGAGTTGAACGGGTTATAATCATTGTTATTTCCTTCATTGTGCACACGATAGTACAGTGTCAAATAGTCCCATGTATAACGAGTTGAAGGGTCACGGAACGGTTCCGGGTTCAATAATGGGTTTGCATTCAACGCTTTATCGTACACATCATCTGTCGGTAAATTATTTTCCGTACGAGAAAAAGAAGAGTTTGTTCCAATCTTTAACCACGGTTTAATCATAGTCTCCGCATTAATACGACCGGAATATTTTTTTTCTTTTGAATCTCCGATCAATCCGTCGATATTAGCATAGTCGAAGCTAATATAAATATTGTTCTTTTCTGTTGCATTAGAGAAACTTACGGAATGGTTCTGCTGGAAACCGTTGCTGATTACTTCATCCAACCAGTTATAGCTCTTACCTGCGCGATAAGTTGCAAACTCATCATCAGAGAAAGCCGTATTGGTATTCATCAATGTACTGTTTATATAATCCTGACGGTTTGCAGTTGGATTATCATGCATATAACCATTGGCAAAAGCATCTATACGCAAATCAAACAACTGCTGTGCATCCATTGTCTTCGGACGCTGGGTAATTTTTGAGAAACCAACCCAACCGTCGTAAGTAACACGTCCCTCACCGATTTTACCTTTCTTGGTCGTGATAAGAACAACACCGTTAGCACCACGTGATCCGTAAAGGGCTGTAGCAGAAGCATCTTTCAACACCTGAACAGAAGCCACATCGTTCACGTTGATGGCGTTAAAACCACCGTAACCGTTACCCATAACCAAACCGTCGACAACGTAGATCGGGTCTGAACCGGAATTGATCGTATTCACACCACGGATCTTGATACTTGAATCGTCACCCGGACGAGTTCCTTTGGTGATCAAAACACCGGCTACACGTCCCTGAAGAGCTTCATTGACAGTTGTTACCGGTCTTTCTTCCAACACTTTGGAATCCACATGTGCAATAGCACCTGTCAGGTCGCTTTTCTTCATGGAAGCACCAACGATAACTACTTCATCGATCGATTGTGAATCTTCCGAAAGCGATACGTTGATAACCGACTGGTTACCTACTTTCACTTCTTTCGTGTCATATCCTATATAACTGATCACCAACGTAGCGCCGGGCGATGCAGTCAAAGAATATTTCCCATCCATATCCGATATAGTCCCTTGCGTTGTTCCCTTGAGAACAACGCTCGCTCCCGGGAGCGACTCCGACGTTTTAGCGTCGGTGATCGTACCTGTAATTGTTATGTTTTGCGCGAAAACGGTACCGCAACATAATACAAGCATCATCAAAATACTAAAAAGCTTGATCTGTTTCATAATTGATAAATTTAAGAACATTTAGTTGTATCCAATCTTATAAAGCAACGCATCCTTGGCAGGGATCGTCACCTTTAATGTTTCCTTAACAGGTTGTTCATCTCCGCTCCAAAGCTCTTTCACCCGGTAAGTAACGGTTGGTTCCAGACCGAGACGTTCAAGTGAAATTGTGGTGTTCATCTCCTCTTCCGAATAATTAAAGATAGCGAAATAAGACGTTCCGTCTGCATCATGATGAATAAATTGATTTTCAGAACGCTCTCCGTTTCCTTCCACCGGAGTAAACGAAATGCCTTTAGCGACAGCATTTACCTCCGGATTGGTCATGAATTTCATAGCACGATCTTTATCTATTTGTTTTCCGCCTTTACTGAAATCATCCCCAACGATATACAAACCGGTAATGGCACCGGAAGTCATACGGGCACGGTTCTCACCTTCGGTCGCTTCACGCAGCACCAGATGGTCGGCATCATTATACTGATACACTTCATCCTGCCACCAACCGTAAGAAAGGGCATTCAGTGTATACTCAGTATCCTTGATCTTATTCCATGCATCGCAGGCGATACGACGTGAATTCGCGTAATGGGCAGGGAATACAGGAGAAATCGACAAATTGATGTACATGTCACCGAAATATTTATTCAATAACTGCATACCGTAGTTGTAAGCCTGGATACCTGTCCGGATTTCCGGATTATACCATTTGTCGGCTTCCATGGCTCCATGCGTCATAAAGTCCATCTTCACATATTTGAAACCGCAACGGTGGAACAAGTCAGAAGTCTTCTTCATCATCTCCTCGATGGCCGGATGAGTCGGGTCGATCGCATAAGCGCCGTCCAGTTCCTGAGGCTGACCGTTTGCATACAGATAGACATCTTTATACTTATAATCAGGAGCATCCTCGATGGTCCGTTCCGGATGTTTACCCCAATCGGTAAAAGGCGTCCAGTACACACCGGCAATCTGTCCGTTTGCCGCACAATGATCTACGAAATCTTTCAGTTCCTCATCTCTAAAGCTGTTCCAGCCGGAATCGAGACCGATCGTCACATTGCCGTCCGTATTTACAAAATGATTGTTCTGCAAATTATTCTTGAAGAAGTCGGATACTTCCAACGCCTTCTGGTAAGTCAGATTAAACTGAAGTGCCCCCCAACTGTTCCAGCCGAAAGTAACGGCACCCGGCCATTTCTTTACAGGAGCCACCACCGCATTTGCTTTTCCGTATTCTTCCAGTCCGGCACGCCAGTCGTTAAAGAAGCCGACAAATACTTTCGGGGATTTTACTTCTTTACCTTTCAGTGCACCATGTGCTTTCGAATCACGTGTCAACGTATCGGCTACACCTCCGAAGCAGACCAGCGAACCGATATTATTACGGTCACCCTGAGTCATATCGATACCGGTTTTCCAGTCGGAATGTTCCACCGAACCGATCACAAGACCTTTACGGTCATGGTTATTAAATACGGTTGCCACCTCATAACTGCGTAACTTATCGAAAGTCAGCGGATGAGACTGGTAACGGATCCAGCAATCGTTATCGAAAGGTTGGAACAACGCACGGTTATCCCCTTCGGCAAGCAAAGCAGGCATACGGTCGACGTTGACCGGAGCCATATAATTCGATTCGACATCGGCATCCCCTCCCTGAAGAGTGAATTCCGTCAACAGATAATCTTTCTCCGGATAGATGTAGAAAGATTGTACCAATGTAGGCAGGTTACTGTCGGTATAGGTGACCTGCAATAATGACCCCTCGCCGAAAGCGTCGCTGATAGCGGTTGCTTTCGACCGGCTATTCTTGTAGTCACGAGTAGTGACCAATCTGTCGCCCAGTTTATATGAGGCGTAGACTCCATCGGAAAGAAGCTGATTCTCTTTCTCGATACGATGGCCTTTCTGCGCCTGATCGTAGCTGACCGTCCATTTCCCCGAAGAGACGGATGGTTCACCACAGGACACAAGCAGGGCGAGCAATAATAGCAGATTTAAATTGATGAGTTTCATGTATTGATAATTAAATGTGTGTTTTCAAATGTGGTCCGGCTTTATTCCGGACAATATCATTGCTCTGTAATCAATAGGACAGTACTTTCATACGTATTCCCGATCTTCAGGCTGATGCCGGCATTCATCAGATAATCGCCGGGGAAGACCTGGCCGTCTCCATAAAAGGTACTGTCTCCGGCTTTGTTCAATTCAGTAATCTTATACATTTTAGCCGGATCCAGTCCTTTCAGTTTGGTCTCAAAGAATGTCGTACGTCCGTGGTATTTCAGGCTATAAGCAAAAAATACCGATTCCTTTTTATCTTTCGATATATACATATGCGAAGCCCATCCGTTTCCGTCGTAAGGAGATTTGAGACGATAGAGGTCGCCCAGCTGTACGATCGGACGGATACGTTTATAGTTCCTGATAGCCTGTTCTGCAAAAGGCAATTCATCGCCGGTCAGATCCTTCGGCTGCAACTCCATACCCAAACGGCCTGTCATGGCGACATCGAAGCGGAACTTTAGCGGAGCCATCATACCTGTCTGATGGTTCGGAGTGGTCGACACATGCGAAGCAGTTGCCTTTGCCGGAAAGAAAAGATTCGTACTGTATTGGATGAATATACGATCAAGCGAGTTGGTATTATCGCTAGCCCAGAACTCATCATGATATTTCAAAGCACCGAAGTCGAGACGACCGCCACCGGAAGAACACAACTGGATCATAACATCCGGATGTTTTTCACGAATCCGCTCATAAGCACTGTACAGTCCTTTTGTATACTCGATCCAGAAGTGGGTCTGATTTTCTTTCGACAAATAGTCGGAACCGAAGTTATCGACATGACGGTTTGCGTCCCATTTAATATAGGAAATATGAGGAGATAGGGCAATCACATCGTCGAAAGTCTGTACCACAAAGTCCTGTACAGCCGGATTGCTCAGGTCGAGCAACCATTGGTTACGCATCGGGATAATATCCCGCTTGCCGCTCTTCACGATCCATTCCGGATGCTTTTCCGCCAATTCGCTCTTCGGGCTTACCATTTCCGGTTCAATCCAGATACCGAATTTCAGACCTTTATTTACAGCGTATTTCGCCAGGTAGTCGATACCACGCGGCAGTTTCTTCTTATTCACCTGCCAGTCACCCAGACCGACTTTATCCGAGTTACGCGGATACTTATTGGCAAACCAGCCATCGTCTAATACGAACATCTCGACACCGAACCCGGCAGCATCATCGATCATATCTGTGATCGTCTTCTCTGTGAAATCAAAATAGGCACCTTCCCAACTGTTCAGCACGATCGGCAATTCCTGATCGCCATGAGCCAGTGCATAGTTACGCGACCAGTCATGCAGATTTCTGGAGACCTGTCCTTTACCGGCAGAGCTGTAGGTCCATACCATCTCCGGAGTCTGCAAGACTTTACCCGGTTCCAGGTTATAAGTAGAGGCAAAATTATTCATGCCGGTCAGTATATGCAGCATGCCGCATTCATCTATTTCAAAAGAATTCAGATAGTTTCCCGACCAAGCAAGGGAACCGCCATAGACTTCACCCATATCTTCATAAGCCGGTCCGTTCAGAGAAAGCAGGAAAGAAGAGTTTTCAGACTGTGTAGTCCGTACCCCTTTCTTAGACTCTATCCGTTTGACACCGGAAGTCAGTTGTTCCTCCACCAACTGCATTTCGGAAGCCCATGCACCATGAAAATGCGTCAGATAATAGGAATCTGCATGTAAAGGGAGATAAGCGGAAGATACATTTTCGACTGCCAGACGGCTATTTTCCTGATGGGAGATCGAAACAGACTGGCAGATCACATTCTCTTTCTGGTAAGCAACGAAGTTCAGATTGACAAAAACCGGATACAAAGGATCTTTCAGCCGGATCACTGTTTCGACTCTGTTAGCATCGACATTCTTTACCGAATGATCTGCATATATTAATTCGGTAGTCTGAACACCGTCAGTATGTGTCAGCTTCAGTGCCGGATTCAGGAAAAGACGACCTCCGTAAGCAGGATAGATTGCCGGAGCATAACCGATACCATTATCCGGCTGTTCTTTATACTTCTTAGTAAGGAAAGGGGAAACATGCTGGAACTTATCTCCAAAATAGTTATATACTACCTTTTTATCCGGAGAGATAGAAAAGACCATATTTAAGTCGTTCGTAGAGACGGATATGATATCCGCATCTTTCTCCTGGGAAGATACATTCATACACCCCAATAAGAGGGCTACAGTTAACAATAGTGCTTTCATGTCTATCAGTTTTATTTTACTTATTCAAGGTTGATGGTGCAAACTAAGCCAATAAACAGAAGCTGGAAAAGTACGGATTCGCCAATTATTTGTATTTATGCACTTAATTCATAGAAGACTAATAAGATTGCAACATTTACGTCATTTTTTGACGCATTTATAACAAGGGTAAAAAACAAAAAAGGTTTGCATCCATAAATGCAAACCCCTATAAAACATTAAAGGCTGTCTCACGACAACCCCTAACCAATTTTGTTAACCTTAAATCTAATACTATTATGAAAAAACCACAATGCAAAGATAAGCCCTGAACAAGGGTTTGTCAAGTCTTTTACAGACAATATATGTTAAGCCTTACGAGCTTTGTAGCTAAAAATTGTTTCCGAACACAAATCTTTATACAATACAGACAAAAACTGCTAATTTTAACAGTTAAAGCGAGGCATTTTATAAAGAAAGCCGCTCTTTAAGCAACCTGTATCCGGTCAGGCTGGCACGCAAGCAGACACCTGTCTTCAGACGTACCTGGTAACTGTCTTTGCCGAACAATTCCACACGGATGATCTGATCGCTGTTCACGATACAGGAACGGTGAATACGAATGAAAGAGTTTTCCGGCAAATGCGTCTCAAAATATTTCATTGTTTGTTCCTTGACATATTGACCTGTCGAAGTGAACAGCGTCACATAATCGCCGCTTGCCTGGATATAGAGCAACTCATCCAACTGGATCAGATGGATACGTGTGCCGTCTTTCACAGAGATACGATCCAGCAAAGTTTCTTCAGGTGGCAATGACGTTTCTGTCTCAAGAGAAACAGAAGAATCCTCGGACGGGTCCTCTTTCCGAATCTCTTTCCAGCGAATAAAATACCACTGAGCCAGAATGATCCATACTAACAGACCAAACAGAAAACGAAAAGGGATCGTGGAGGCAAACCATTCCATCCGATCGGGGCAAATCAATGTCCCCACCATATACCCTCCTATAGTAGAAATCGCCAAGACACCGATGGTCAATGCGATCTGGGCCTGTATCGGGCGCAATACTCCGGTAACATACCAAAGCAGAAAACCGGAAACAGAGAATAACCCTACCGAGACCAGACTGTCCAGCCAGGCAACAAGCCACCCCGTATGTTCGTAGTAATACAACAACAAGGCTCCTATGCCACAAGCTATCAACGCCAACGTGATACCGGCAATCCTATAAAAGACAGAGTTTATAAACGGATGCGTCTGCATAATCAACTTTTGAATTCAATTCCGCCGAAAGTTGTATTTCCACGTACTACTAACACATGTTCTTTATCCATATCTACAGAAGCATTGAAGCGTTTATCTTCAATTCCTCCCATCAGCGGACGGACATTAAAATGAAGTCGCCAGTCATTGGGCACATATATTTCCACCCCGGCAAACGTACAGTCGATGTCAATATAGGTTCGCGGACCTTCCAGCTTTGTTCGTCGCAGATCCAGAACGGTTCCTCCGAACAAAACCTTGATCCGTGCCCCTTTGAAAACCGGTTCCAGAATGATCTGCTCCACGGAGCTAAACGTATTATCCGATTCCACATAACCGTCTATATTGACAAATTCACTTTTTGTGCCAGCGTCTGCCCCGTTCCCCGTCGCCTCCCCTCTATTTCTCCCATAAGCATTGTTTTTCTTTCGTGGCGAAAAGAGGATCACGATACCGGCCAACACCAGGAGCAGCGGCCAAATAGTCATACCACTGCCATCCATCCAATCCAGTTCCGGCATCAGAAAATAGAATCCGAATAAAAAGGTGATCAACCCTCCGACATACTGGCGGGAGAAAAAGGAAAAAACTCCGACATACATAACCAGCATCTGCCAGGATACTATAATATCAAAGATATCGGTTGCTATCATACCCATATTCTTCAACAGCCATACAATCCCGACTACGATAAACGGGATTGCCCAAAAGATGTTTTTTCTAAAAGCCATAATCTATATTGTTTAAGTGTTTGGGACAAAAGTAGGTATCAGACATCTCCCGAACAAGAGAGATACGCTCTATTACAGGCAAATATCGGTGAACTGCCGATAATTACCGATAAAAAAGGATATTATTTACTCTTTGCCGCAAACTTTCTATTTATACCGGCAGATAACAAACACAAAAGGGAACAGAAAGCGACCAGTATACAAATAAGAAAATGCAATATCAACTATCATACTATCATTCTTCGACTTATTCACCATATTATCAATATATTAGATTATGATAGTTGCTGTTTTCAACTATCATTCAACTATCATACATCTATCATCATCCATTTAAAAACAGAAAAGGCTATAACCTTTTTTGAGCAGATATATGGCTAAAAATCAACAATATAGTAATAAATATGTTTTGCCACCCGGGTCTCAATGATCCCGACACCCGGATGTGAGCATCGTCGAGATGGGGGTGTGAAAAGGGGTGAGACCGGCATCTCAGCAAGTAAGAGTAAGCACTTCCATGAAAATATACTATAGCTTTTGGAGAAAAAGCAGGAGGGACGCGAAGAATGCAACCCCTATAAACAATTAAAGCCTGTCTCACGACAAGCCCTAACCAACTTTGTTAACCTTAAATCTAATACTATTATGAAAAAACCACGATGCAAATATACAGCTTAATCCAAATTTGTCAAGGAGTTTTATGCTAAATCATGTTTCGTGTCATATAAGAAAAGCTAACAAGCTTCAATATGTTTATTTTTTGCTTCCGAAGTGTTAAAATAAACACTTTTTGTTCCTATTTCTTCTTTAATATGCGTTGCGCACAGTCGGATAATACAACGATCGCTCCCGCAATAATCGCCGTGTCTTTGATCACCAAACGGCCTGCTCCCGTAAGCAGCGGGAAACCGTGTTCGCCACTTCCCAGGTCCGGAACCCATACCTCCGGCGTAGTGACGAGAAACGACAAGGTACCGATTGTCATTATAATGGCCAACAAGGAGCCTACCAGTCCAATTTTAGGAGAAAAGATACCCAGGAAGGTTAAGATACCGATCGCCATGATCATAATACCCAGCCCGTGAGAGAAACCATACGTATTGTTTTCTACATGCCACTGATGTTTAGCTTCGTTGAATTCACCTTCTTTCAGTTTATATTCTTTATATTCCGGTGCGCTTTTAGTATAGAAGAAGCTCATAAACGGGCTGTTTGCCACGAAAGGGACAATCCCTTCTGCTTCATAATTCCAGAACTTCAAACCGCCGATCCATACGAAGATGATCAGGATAGCTATGCGGATCAGGTTAATACCCAGCTTCTGTGAAGAAGCTGCCAGGTTCAGAAACGTGTCGAATAAATCTTTTAGTTTAGTAGTCATGTCTTTCTTTGTTTATCAGTTTAACTTATGATGCAAAGGTCCGACATTTCTACCCTATGGGAAATGGCAATTCTACCGGATAATTTGACAATTATTCCCTAATACGCAACAAAGCCGGTTAACAGAGGCATATTTCCTCGCTAACCGGCCTTATTACAACGAATTATTTTTAATTGCGGATGCCCAGTTCTACCAGTTTCTGTTCGTCCAGAGCATACTTCCGTTCGATGCTTTGCAACAAGTCTTCGCTGATATTCAGCGGGCGGTTCAGCTTCTTCATTTCGCGGTATCCTTTATATACCTGGGTAATCATCTTACGTGGATTGAAAACCAGTGAAGAAGTGATCCAACAGCCATGCGTACACCAGCAGTTGGCCGTATCGCCGTGACCGATAGCAGCAATCTCCTGCTTCATGGCATCACTCTGCATGATCTTACTGATATTACAATCGTAATCCTTCACATTGCCGAGCGGTTCACGAAGCTCGCAGGCACGGAAACGACCGTCGTAGTCGATAACCAACGTTGTTTCCCCCGCCGTACAGTCCATGCCCCAGGGTGTCGGATGATCGATATTGGTTGCACGTACATTATATAATGTACGAATAAAGCCCAGATAGAAGAAACGGGCGATAGGCTTCCTGAAACCGCCGGTTTCTTCCGCCATCCGTTCGCCATATACATTATATATAGGTGCCACCTGGTCCTGCAAAGCACGCAAGGTAGGCTCGGTAAGCACTTTCACTCCGTCATCGCGTGTCATTCCGCGGGCAGCTTCGATGATATGGTTGGAAAGATGGAATCGACCTAACACCCAAAGCATCAGATCCTGTACCTCTTCCAGGTTATATTTTGTAATTACGGTGGCTAGATTCTTCAATACCCTGCCGTCGTCGGCAAAGTTCTCTTCAATCATCTTCAAGGTTCCCATCGCTTTGTAGAAGTTACCGGGAACGCCACGTTGTATATCGTGCGTATCACCAAAGCCGTCCATAGAGAGGCTCAGGTTAATATTCAGTTCCGGACAATTCCGGCGGATTTGTTTTACCCAGGCAATAATCCGTTCGGGTTTCAATCCGTTGGTAGGAATGTTCACGTCTTTTATCTCGTTATTCTTGTAGAACATTTCAATGATCTCGGGTAGTTCTTCACGCAGGGTAGGTTCCCCCCCCGATACCCATAAGCGATTGAATTGTCCGGCCGTTTCCGATATCCTCTTTATTTCGTCAAAGGTCAGGTCTTTTTCCTTCTTATCCATGTCCTCGGCATAGAAACACATTTTACATTTGGCATTACACCGTCCTGTGACAAACAGGAAGATAGATTCTAATTTTCTGTTTGTGCTCATCGCCCTGAAAGAGCTCTTTGTTCGTTTCGTACTCATTGCTATTATTGATTAGATTTCTCTATTAGTATTAGCTCCCATTTCTTATTTAGCAGATAGACAAATATATACATTCCAATTAGAACTATCGGCCAGACCTGAAAACATTCGCAAATTTCAACTATTATATAGCGCAAAACAATCTCCATTTGTGGGATTCAATGTTCTATTTTTAAGAATATCGACTAACGAGTCTAAATAGTCTTATATTTGTACGTTCAAAATATAGTGGAGATAACAACATGGAAGACAACATTCCTAAATTCGACATTCCTCTGGATTTTATTGTCGGAGACAGTATTACGGGTGAAATATTAAATCAGTACGGTCGCTTTCCCTGCAAGATCAAAGCCGGCATTTTCGTGCTTTGCGTACAAGGAACCGTACGGGCCACGGTCAACCTGACCGAATTCCTAATCAAGCCAAACGACTTCATAACACTTCCCCCGGGATGTTTCATCCAGATACATGAAGTATCCGATGATGTCAAACTTTGCTTTGCCGGATTCTCTTCTACTTTTGTGAGTCATATTAACTATATCAAGACGATTACAAACTATCTGCCTGTTATCTTCGACTGTCCGGTCATGCCGTTGCCCGAACAGGTATCCGTATTATACCAGGAAGCTTTTTCTCTATTGATCAAGGCTTATTCTATGCCTAAGACTATTGATAATAAAGAGATTATAAGGTCTGTTTTCACGATCTTCATGCAGGGAGTTATCGAGTTGTACAAAAATCATACGCCTTACAGCAATGCTCCGATGACACGCAACATGGAGATATGCCGTGAGTTCGTACAGCTGGCAATGGAAAACTACACGAAAGAGCATAGCGTTTCTTATTATGCCAAAAGGCTTAACATTACCTTGCAACATTTCTGCTATGTGATAAAGAAAGTCAGCGGTCGGACGGCGTTGGATATCCTGAGCAATATCATTATCATGGATGCAAAAGCACAGCTAAAATCGACCGATATGCCGGTTAAGAAGATCGCATTTGCCCTAGGATTCGACAACCTGTCGTTCTTCAATAAATATTTCAGACAACACGTGGGAATGACTCCTCAGGAATACAGAGAAAGCTAAAAAAGGGATATGCCGGATGCAAACCTCTATAAACAATTAAAGCCTGTCTCACGACAAGCCCTAACCAAACTTTGTTAACCTTAAATCTAATACTATTATGAAAAAACCACAGTACAAATGTACGGATCTTTCCAGAAGTAGCAATAGTTAAAATGCTAATTAGTGTTGTATAGCACATAAGAAAGGCTAACAAGATTCAAGATATTTATTATTAGATTTCGAAATGTTAAAATGAGGCATTCGTTTGTGAAATAACACACCTCCTGTCCCCTCTCCAGAGGGAAAAAATTGGCATTGGCCACTATTACAAAACAATAAAAAACAGGGCATAAAAAAAGAGGCGCTACATAAAGCAACGCCTCTCAAGCAATACATATATATAATGTATATTAGTCTTGCAACTTAGCAGCAATGAATTCGCGGTTCAAACGAGCGATGTTGCTGACAGAGATATTCTTCGGACATTCCATTTCGCAAGCACGCGTGTTGGTACAGTTGCCGAAGCCCAGTTCGTCCATCTTGGCAACCATTGCTTTCGCACGACGAGCAGCTTCTACCTTACCCTGAGGCAACAGAGCCAACTGGCTAACCTTTGCAGAAACGAACAGCATAGCCGAACCGTTCTTACAAGCAGCAGCACAAGCACCGCAACCGATACATGCAGCAGCATCCATAGCCATTTCAGCATCTGCACGAGGGATAGCGATTGAATTGGCATCAGGTACACCACCTGTGTTTACTGATACGAAACCACCAGCCTGGATGATTTTATCGTAAGCATAACGGTCTACCATCAAGTCGCGGATTACCGGAAAACCGGCAGAACGCCACGGTTCGATCGTAATAGTTTCGCCATCATTGAAACGACGCATATAAAGCTGGCAAGTAGTTGCGCCAGTTGCAGGTCCGTGCGGATGTCCGTTTACATACAAAGAACACATACCGCAGATACCTTCACGACAGTCGTGGTCGAATACGATCGGCTCTTTACCTTCACTGACCAAACGTTCATTCAAAATGTCCAACATTTCCAGGAAAGAAACACTCTGATTGATTTTGTCTATTTGGTAAGTCTCAAATTGTCCTTTATCTTTCGGACTTTTCTGACGCCAAACTTTAAGTGTTACTTTTATATCTTTATCCATGATTCTAATTTTTGTGATTGATGATTATTACTTCTTGTAGTTACGTGTTTGAGGAACAACGAACTGATAGTTCAAATCTTCCTTCAGCATAACCGGGTCTTTGTCTTCACCCTGGTATTCCCAACAAGATACGTACATGAACTTATCGTCATGACGCAGGGCTTCGCCTTCCTCGGTCTGGTGCTCTGTACGGAAGTGTCCTCCACAAGATTCGGCACGATCCAACGCATCGTGTGCCATCAATGTACCAATCTCAATAAAGTCAGCCAAACGCAATGCTTTATCCAACTCTACGTTCAGATTATCGGCTTCACCCGGGATATATACATTACTCCAGAACTCTTTCTTCAGGTCTTTCAACATCTGGATCGCTTCCTGCAAACCTTTTGCATCACGTGCCATACCTACGTGTTCCCACATGATATGACCCAGTTTCTTATGGATAGAATCTACCGACTCTTTACCCTTGATACTCATCAATTTCTTGATACGGTCTTTGATACCCTTTTCAGCTTCTGCAAACTCAGGCAGGTCGGTGCTGAAACGCGGAACCTGGATCTGGTCTGACAGATAGTTCTGGATTGTATAAGGCAATACAAAGTAGCCATCGGCCAATCCCTGCATCAACGCAGAAGCACCCAGACGGTTAGCTCCATGGTCAGAGAAGTTAGCTTCACCGATAGCGAACAGACCCGGAATAGAAGTCATCAATTCATAGTCAACCCACAGACCACCCATCGAGTAGTGCAATGCAGGATAAATCATCATCGGAGTTTCATATGGATCGTCGTTGGTAATTTCTTCGTACATGTCGAACAAGTTACCATATTTTGCTTTCACAACATCCTTACCCAGACGGTTGATAGCGTCGGAGAAATCGAGGAATACGGCCAAACCTGTGTTGTTCACACCGAAGCCGGCGTCGCAACGTTCTTTAGCAGCACGTGAAGCCACGTCACGCGGAACCAGGTTACCGAATGCCGGATAACGGCGTTCCAGATAGTAGTCGCGGTCTGCTTCAGGAATATCTTTACCTTTCTTGGTTCCGGCCTGCAATGCTTTTGCATCTTCCAGTTTCTTCGGAACCCAGATACGACCGTCGTTACGCAATGATTCTGACATCAAAGTCAACTTAGACTGATAGTCACCTTTCACCGGTACACAAGTCGGGTGGATCTGCACCATACAAGGGTTAGCGAAGTAAGCACCTTTCTTGTAGCACTGCCATGCAGCAGAACCGTTGGAAGCCATTGCGTTGGTAGACAGGAAGAATGTATTTACATAACCACCTGTTGCAACAACTACGGCATGAGCGGAGAAACGTTCGATCTTACCGGTGATCAGGTTACGTGCAATGATACCGCGAGCACGGCCATCCACCTTAACAACGTCCAGCATTTCGTGACGAGTGTACATCTTTACTTTGTTCAAACCGATCATACGGCTCAAAGCAGAGTAAGCACCCAATAACAACTGCTGTCCGGTCTGACCGCGGGCATAGAACGTACGGGATACCTGAGCACCACCGAATGAACGGTTATCCAACAGACCACCGTATTCGCGAGCGAAAGGAACACCCTGTGCCACGCACTGGTCGATAATAGAGTTTGACACTTCAGCCAGACGATAAACGTTTGCTTCGCGGGCACGGTAGTCACCACCTTTAATTGTATCGTAGAACAGACGGTAAACAGAGTCTCCATCATTCTGATAATTCTTTGCAGCATTGATACCACCCTGTGCAGCGATAGAGTGTGCACGACGGGGAGAATCCTGGATACAGAAATTCAACACATTGAATCCCATTTCTGCCAGAGAGGCAGCAGCAGAAGCACCGGCCAGACCAGTACCAACTACAATTACGTCCAGGCGACGTTTGTTTGCGGGATTCACCAGTTTCTGATGATCTTTATAATTTTTCCACTTCTCAGCCAACGGGCCCTGAGGGATTTTAGAATCTATCTGAGTCATAATGATTTATTTTCAATTGTTACACCTTAAATTAATGTCCTGCACAAACAGCTACATAATCACCGCCTACACCATTCAGGTAGAATACGATAGTAATAATAGCAAAGATCACGCAAATAGCAGTGGCTACGATCTTTGAAATGCAGATCCAACGGTTCATCCAGATTGTGTTATTCCAACCGATTGTCTGGATAGCGCTCCAGAATCCGTGAGTCAGGTGGAACCACAAAGCTACGTACCATACCAGGTAAAGAACTGTGTTCAGGATATTACCCTGGAAGTAGTAGTTGATAAACGCTGCACCGTCCTGAGGAGATACGGTAGTCGTTCCGTCGCAAAGAGTTACTGTGTGATTGCCCAGAAGTTCGGCGAACATCATCTTATACCAGAACTGGCTGAAGTGCAACACCAGGAACAGGACAATGATGATGCCCAGTACCAGCATGTTCTGAGATGCCCATTCCACTCCTTTCGGACGAGCGTTGATTGCATAACGGTCGTTACCACGAGCCTTACGGTTCTGGAGTGTAAGAAGAACTGCATACACAAAGTGAATCACAACGCCTGCTGCCAACACCAATGTTGCTGCAACGGCATACCAATTAGCTCCCAACAATGAGCAAATCATGTTATAGGCTTCTCCCGAGAAAGCAGCCGCCACATTCATTGACAAGTGGAACAATAAGAACAAAACAAGAAAAAGCCCTGTAATACTCATTATCAGCTTTTTCCCGATAGAAGAATTAAGTAACCACATAAGATAATAATTTAAGTTATTTAATTGTTTTTAAAGATTCGTTTCAACCAGCTTAATTGTCACGCAAAGGTATGCTAAATACACGTATCACGCAAACGATTAAAGAAATATTTCGCCAATTCAAGCCATGCATTTCGGTCGAAAGAAATCCCGCATTATCCGCCCTGCAATAATTAACATACATATTCCGTTTTGTATCAATAAATAATCTATTTTCACCGAACAATTAATGACTCTGTATGCTACATCATAAAATACTGTGCCTCACACTAGTCACGCTCTTTGCCACCACTATTTCCTCACAGGAAAAAGATAGCGCAACAGTCGTGCACTCCATACATGAGTTCGAAAGGACTTATGATAAAATAACAGAGAATAAAGCATTTAAAATACTGCATATACCGGTACCGTTATTTGCCATATCAGCATTGACCTACAATCAGGGGAACAAGTTCCGGACCATGCGGAACACCTACGTTCCGAACTTCCGGTATCACTACGACGATTTCCTGCAATATGCACCGCTGGCGGCCGTAATAGGCATGAAGCTGGGAGGTGTGGAAAGCCGCAGTTCGTGGGAACGGATGCTGGTATCGGATGCTTTCTCAGCCTCCTTGATGGCACTCATGGTAAACAGCATGAAATATTCCATCGACCGCACACGCCCCGACGGCTCATCGAACAATTCTTTCCCTTCCGGGCACACGGCCACGGCATTTATGGCTGCCACCATCATGCACAGGGAATACGGACTTACCCGCAGCCCTTTATACAGTATCGGCGGATATACCATAGCCACCGCCACCGCCTTCAGCCGACAATTGAACAACCGTCATTGGCTGAGCGATGTATTGGCCGGGGCAGGAATCGGGATATTATCTACTGAACTGGGGTATTTCCTGGCCGATCTCATTTTCAAAGACAAAGGGTTAAACCTGCCTGACAGGATAAGAGAGTCTGCCCCCAAAGGCGGCTGCCCTTCCTTTCTCGAGTTTGGCGTAGGATATAGCATTATAAACGGAAGTATCGAGATTGGAAAACAGATCCGCCTCACTTCACCGGGAGCAACTCATGTCAGTGTGAAAGGTGGCTATTTCTTCAATCCCTATATCGGCATTGGTGCTGAAGTTACGGCCCTTACCAGTCCGATGGCTTTTGACATGTCGTTATACAACGGATCTTCCCCTTCGGAGAGTTATAATATCATACGGGTTCATGCCGATCCGACAGGCGTATTTACTTTTACCGGCGGTCCCTATTTCTCTTTGCCTGTGGCAGGAAAGTTACTACTGGGAACTAAGTTCCAGGCTGGCTACTCCCACTTTTTGGGAAATGAAGTTGAAATCGATATACAGGATAAAATGCCCCCTAATATAATCAAAAAAGATATCATCTTTATGAAAGGGGAAAGTAGTAACGGCCTCATCATGCGTACCGGCATTTCCGCAACAGGTATTATCAACCGGAATCTGGGCATCCGCATGTATGTGGATTACGATTATACTTCGCTGAATGCTCCTTACCGGATATTGTCTAATCCAGGAGAAGAAAAACCTGTATATGGCGATCTCCATTACAGCAAACATAAGATGCATTACTTTACGATCGGTGCTGCTGTAACCGCTTTATTCTGGTAAAAGCGACTGTTCACACAGAGCCAACAAATTGTATACATGCAACAATATTTATCAATAAGCACGTGAAATACTAATAAATACGAAACATATAAAGTTTTTACGACAACTTCGTAATGTTATTTACGAACATTTCGTATGTTTGCTTCATAAACATAAAAGCAAATACCATGAAAACAAATGTATTTATCAGAAGCATCCTATGCTTACTCACGGCATGCCTGTTTCAACTAGTAAGTGCACAGTTGCCCGTTGCCGAATATCAGCCGGGGATAGCAATCCTGACAGGTCAGATCAAGAACTTCAACCCTGAGCAGAACCTGGATATCCGTTGCTCAGCCCCCAGCCTGATAATGATGCGAACCGATCCTATATTTATACAACCGGACAGCACTGGACATTTCCGTCAAAACGTCGCACTGAAATATACAACACAGGTTAGAGTCAAAATAGGAAAAGATTACCTGTACCTGCTGATGTCGCCCGATAACAAGGAATACCATTTGTCGATCGAAGCGAATGAACAAGGAGCCCAGATGCCCATTCGCATTTCCGGGCCGTACGCAGAAATCAACAACAGTTTCAACTTTAAGCTGAAACGACTGTCTATAAACATGTTCGTCCCCACAACCTGCGAACTCACCCCAGACCAGTATAAAGAGACATGCCTGCAAGACCTACTGAAAATAAATACGGAAAACAACAGTCTGCCGGACATCAGTACGGAAGCAAAAAAACTAATGGAGTTAACCAATGCTTTCGAATGCCTTGAGAATCTGAACCGCTGCAAATACGCAATGATCTATTCCCGCATACAAAAAGACAATCTGCAACGTATGGTAGCGTTCGGACTTTACAAAGATTTCCGGTTACCCGACAACTATTTCGACTACCTGAAAGAAATGCCTTTGAATGATCCGGAAGCACTACTATGCTACAACTTCAGCAATGCAATTCCTTTTCCCGGCGATTATCAAACATATCAGGACGAAGATGAATATTACAAGTACATATTGGCATATGCTCCAATGACCCAGGAAGAAAGAGATATGATAAACGACTACATTAAAAACAGGTATAAATCTGACAACTATCCTCACGGCAATGAAGTAATGGCTATCAGTATGAAATACGAAAATATCTACCAAAAGAAACAAGATACTGATCTGTTGGAATTGAAAAAAAGACTATCCTCATTGGCCGGCCAAGAACATTCTATGATTACAGAATTGGCAGACATTCGTTTTGCCTATTTTCAATTTAGGAATTTCAAACCGTTGACAGCACAGCTGGAAGCTTATTACGGACAATCTCTCACCAACCCACTCTGTATCAATTTGCTGAACGACACCAACGAAAGCATGAAACCCAAAAAGAAAATACAGCCTAAAGCAGGTTTCATTCTACGCGACAATCCGGACTGCACAGCCGATCAGGTACTGGATGCCATCATCGAAAAGAATAAAGGGAAAATACAGCTTATCGACATGTGGGCTACCTGGTGCGTCGGTTGCCGGCAGACAATTAAAGAATACGAACCTTTAAAGAAAGACTTCCCCGATGTCGCCTTCGTATACCTGACAAACGAAACATCCCCATTGGATTTATGGAAAAAACTGATCCCCGATATTGCAGGCGAACATTACCGCCTGGGCGCCAAACAATGGGACTATCTATGGACCCGCTTCAAACTGCAAGGTGTCCCCTACTACCTCATCATCGATGAAAAAGGAGAGATTAAAGATCAATTCATTTACACCAACAAGAAAGAAGTACAGAAGAAATTAAGTGAATTAGTTAGCCGGTGAGTCGGAAGAATTGAACTTTTTTAGCTATGTTTGCAAATGCATAATTAAAAAAGGCAATGAAGACACTGGTACACACTGAGAAAGAACATATAGAAGAGATCATCCGTAGCTGCGACGTCTGTTTCGTCGGTCTGGCAGATACGGATGGTACACCTTACGTTATTCCTATGAACTTTGGCTATCGCGATGGTGTTATTTATTTACATTCTGCCCAGGAAGGTCGCAGCATTTCTATTTTGGAGCGTAATCCGAAGATCTGTATCACGTTCAGTACCGATCACGACTTGGTATTCCAGCATCCCGAAGTAGCTTGCAGCTATCGTATGCGTTCGAAAAGCGTCATAGCTTGGGGAGAAGTACGGTATGAAGAAGATTTCGATAAGAAAGTGGAAGCCCTGGATATTATTATGAAACAATATTCAGACAAAGAATTCCGTTATTCAGACCCGGCAGTTAAAAACGTAAAGATATGGCTGGTAGACCTCGATGAAGTAACATGCAAAGAGTTCGGGGCACCACACAATAAATACTAAACATTTAATAGAATGAGTATATGAAGAATTTGTTAGCGATATTTTTAATGGCAATCCTGTTCGTTTCATGCGAAGGGCCACAAGGTCCTCCGGGAGAAAATGCCGAACCGACTTACTGGATCATAGAAAATGATATAGAAGTCAAATCAAGTGACTGGCAACTCAGCAAAAATGAAGCCGGAGAACCAATCTATACATACGATTTTAGGATCAAAGACAAAGATTATAACCTTTATATGAAAGCTTACGAAAACGGCTTGGTTACCAGCTATATGTACCTGGATCACAAAGACGATAAACTGGAAGCACAAACACCGCTTCCCAATCCTGTAAACCGGCAAGACAAAGACGGCAACCAATGGACAGAAACCTACTCATACGATTACACTATTGACGGATTTATCATCTTCAAAGTGTCGATCTCTGATTTCTATCTCGATCAAAAGCCGCCGACGACATATTTCAGAGTAGCTTTAACCTATTAAAAGTACACATATATCAGATATTTAATGTACTTTTGCCCAAAATAAGATTTTCAAAATAATGGGATTGCAAAAGCATAGCAAGGTACTGAATGAAACAGTAGAGAAGCTTTCGGACGAGAGCTCATACAAACAACTGTTCCATGCATACCGTGACGAAGAGGCATTACCTTCGGGAGAAGTACTGAAGGACATCATAGACCTGTGCCGCGCAATCCTGTTCCCGGGCTACTACGGGAATGCGCGGATCAATAAACAAACGATCCGCTTCCATACCGGAGTGAACGTAGAAACCCTGCATACCTTGCTCTGCCGGCAGATCTATGCCGGACTTTGCCTGGCTGATACCAGCTGTACTTCCTGCCCGGAAGAAAAAATACAAGCCCGTGCGGAAGCACTAACCGAAGCATTCATCGCAACCCTTCCGGAGATGCGAAGCCTGCTCGCTACCGATGCCGAAGCCGCCTACAACGGCGACCCCGCTGCACAGAACATCAGTGAAGTGATATTCTGCTACCCCGGGTTCCGGGCCATCTGCAACTACCGTATCGCACACCAGCTCTATAAGCTCCGTGTCCCTTTCATCCCCCGTATGATCACCGAAATGGCTCATTCCGAAACAGGAATCGACATTCATCCGGGAGCTGAGATCGGACACTATTTCTCTATCGACCACGGAACAGGAACCGTGATAGGCGAAACCAGTATCATCGGGAACCGTGTACGTATCTTCCAGGGCGTCAGCCTTGCCGGAGAGAAATTGCCCCCCGACGAAAACGGGAATGCCATCCGCGGCGTAGCCCGTCACCCGATCCTGGAAGACGACGTAACAGTCTATTCCAATGCTACTCTGCTGGGCAGGATACGGATCGGCAAAGGAGCGACGGTCTGTGGTAACGTCTGGATCACCGGCGATGTTCCTCCCGGCGACGTGATTACGCAAAATAAAATAACTAAATAAATATCTTTTCTTACAACGCACACAAATGAGTAACGAAACATTTGACATGGTGGCCAAAACCCTATACGGGTTAGAAGAAATACTGGCCGGTGAGTTATTAGCTATTGGCGCTAACGATATCGAAATCGGACGCCGGATGGTATCTTTCACAGGAGACAAAGAAGTGCTTTACAAAGCAAACTTCTACTGCCGCACCGCACTGCGCATCCTGAAACCGATTTATCGCTTTAAAGCCAAAGACGCCGATACGGTTTACAAGGAAGTAAAGAAAGTAGTATGGGAAAACTACATGTCACTGGACAAGACCTTCGCGATCGACTCCGTGATCTATTCCGACGATTTCAACCATTCAAAGTTCGTTGCCTACCGCACGAAAGACGCGATCGTCGACTATTTTATGGAGAAGCACAACAAGCGGCCTTCCGTACGTGTGAATAATCCGGACTTATATATCAACATACATATCTCGCACAACGACTGTACACTGTCGATCGACAGTTCGGGCGAGAGCCTGCACAAACGCGGCTACCGTGTCGAGCAGACAGAAGCTCCGTTGAACGAAGTACTGGCCGCCGGCATGATTCTGAAGACCGGCTGGAAAGGCGAGACGAACTTCGTCGACCCGATGTGCGGTTCCGGTACGTTGCTGATCGAAGCGGCCATGATCGCCCTCAACATCGCTCCGGGTATCCATCGCAAAGAATTCGCCTTCGAGAAATGGATCGATTTCGACCAGGAACTGTTCGACCGCATCTACAACGACGAAAGCCGGGAACGCGAGTTCACCTTCAAATGCTATGGCTCGGATATCAACCCGACAGCTATCGAAATTGCCCAGAAGAATATCCGCAGTGCCGGACTGGTTAAATACATCGACCTGCAAACACTGCCCTTCCAGCAGTATGCAGACGCACCGCAACCGGGTATCATGGTAACCAACCCTCCTTACGGCGAACGTATATCCAGCCGCGACCTGCTCGGACTTTATACGATGATCGGCGAACGCATCAAACATGTATTCACCGGTTATAAAGTATGGATACTGAGCTACAAAGACGAATGTTTCGACAAGATCGGCCTGCGTCCGAGCGAGAAGATGAAACTGATCAACGGTTCGCTCGACTGCGAATACCGTTGCTACGATATCTTTGAAGGAAAGAACAAAGATTATAAGAAAGCATTGAACGAAGAAGGAGGGGAAGCATCTTCCGCCCCACGTCCTAAGACGGAGTTCCCCAGAAAAGAATATGGAAGCCGGAACAACGACCGTCCTGCCGGCCGCCCTAATTTCAAATCCGACCGTATGGATAGTCCAGCCCGCCGTTTTGCCGCCGCCCATAGCGAAGATGAAAGCGAACGCGCTTCGGCAGCTCCCGGCAAGCGTTTCTTCGGCGAAGAACGGGGAGACGGACGCCCGGCCCGCAAACAATTCGGTAGCGAACGTCCGGTTCGTCCCATTTTGCTGAAAGCCGGCGAGAAACGTCCGGTCAAGATGCGTTACAAAGACGAAGACGATAAGTTCTCGAAGAACAGAAAGGATTTTGGAGACAGAAAACGTAGAGGTGGAGAAGGACGCTCATTCAAGAAACCATTCAAAAGAGGCACTGATGATTTTAAAGACAAATTCGACGATTAAACATCTGCTGCTCCTTTGTATGTTCGCTTTATCTACACCTATGGCATTGATGGCGCAAGACAAACAGTTTACTTTACACGACCTGATCCCCGGAGGGAAAACGCACAGCCGCTTCGTTCCGGAAAACCGGTCGCAGTTGCAATGGGTCGGCGACGACATGTATATATATGTAGAAAAGAACAGCGTAATAGGAGCCAAACCGAAACATTACCCGGAGATACGTGTCAGCCTCTCCGGGCTGAATGAGGCGTTACAGGCTGCCGGACTAGATACTGTGGGACGTATGCCGTCTTTCTCGGTACCTTACAAAGACAAACAGATACTGGCGTTCACCTCCAAGCAGCACCGTATCCATTACGATATGCAGCAACATAAGGTGGTAGCCGACTACAAGCTGGACCGAAAATGGAGCAATTACGAGTTCTGCCCGGCCAACAACTACCTGGCTTTCACGGAAGGCAACAACATACAGATCCTTTTGCCGGAGAACCGACCGGAGATTGTTACACGTGAAACAAAAGACGGTATCGTGTGCGGACAGGCCGTTCACCAGCGGGAATTCGGCATCAACAAAGGCCTATTCTGGTCGCCGGAAGGTGACGCCTTGGCTTTCTACCGCATGGACGAGAGCATGGTGACCGACTATCCGATCGTCAATATCGATGCCCGCTGTGCAAAGGTCGAACCCGTTAAGTACCCGATGGCAGGAATGAAAAGCCATGAAGTGACGGTAGGCGTCTACAACCTGGCAAGCGGCAACACAGTCTGGCTGAAAACCGGTACCCCCAAAGAAAAATACCTGACGAACATCGCCTGGAGCCCTGACGGGAAAAGCATCTATATCGCGGAATTGAACCGTGACCAGAACGAAATGCACCTGGTACGCTACTCTGCCCTGACAGGCGAAAAGGAGGCCGACCTGTTCACCGAAACAAACGAACATTATGTCGAGCCACTTCATCCCGTACTCTTCCTGCCCAACGACCCGGATAAGTTCATCTGGCAAAGCCAACGCGACGGATACAACCATCTTTACCTGTACGATACGACCGGCAAGCTATTGAAACAGCTCACCAAAGGCGAATGGGTTGTCACGGGCGTAAACGGCTTTGATGCCAAAGGCGAAAACCTCTTCCTCACTTCCACCCAACCGCACATGCTGAGTTCGTTCAGCTACGGGACACCGATGAACGTGAACGGCTGGAGGCTAAACCTGAAGAAAGGCGACACACAGCTCCTCACCTGGAGCGCCGGCCTGAAAAGCGTGCATACCCTGTCCGTGAGTCCTTCCGGGAAATATGCGATAGATAGCTACGAAGCCCCTAAGATACCGCGTAATATCGACATTGTACAAACGAAGGACGGAAAGGTACTCGAAAACCTCCTGACCGCTAAAAACCCGTACGAAGGCTATGCGATGCCTGAGATAGAAGCCGGCATACTAAAGGCTGCCGATGGCACGACCGACCTGCATTACCGCCTGGTAAAACCTGTCGGACTGGATGAAAACAAGAAATACCCGACCATCGTCTACGTCTACGGCGGCCCTCACTCGCAACTGGTTACAGGCGGATGGCTGAACGGCGTAAGAGGCTGGGATATCTATATGGCACAGCGCGGATATGTAGTCTACACCATCGACAACCGGGGAACTTCGAACCGGGGATTTGCTTTCGAAAGCGTAATCCACCGCAACCTGGGAGTGAACGAGATGGCCGACCAAATGAAGGGTGTGGAGTACCTCAAATCGTTGCCCTACGTGGATGCCGACCGCATCGGTGTACACGGATGGAGTTACGGAGGCTTCATGACGACCAACCTGATCCTGACGTATCCCGATGTATTCAAAGTCGGTGTAGCCGGTGGCCCGGTGATCGACTGGAGCAATTACGAGATCATGTACGGCGAACGGTATATGGATCGTCCGCAGGATAATCCCGAAGGATATAAGAATGCCAACATGAAGCTGAAAGCAGGCAACCTGAAAGGCCACCTGCTCCAGATACACGGCGACATCGACCCGGTAGTGGTATGGCAACACAGCCTCGGCTTCCTGAAAGCCTGCGTGGATGCAAATACCTACCCTGATTATTTCGTATATCCCCGTCACCAGCATAATGTGATCGGCAAAGACCGTCCGCATCTGTATGAGAAGATTACACGATACTTTGATGATTATTTAAAATAAATTACGACGATATGAACATTCTGTTATTAGGCTCCGGCGGCCGCGAACACGCAATAGCCTGGAAGATTGCCCAAAGCCCGAAAGTAGACAAATTATTCATTGCCCCCGGCAACGCAGGTACTGCGCAGGTGGGAACCAATGTACATATCAAGGCAGACGATTTCCAGGCCATCAAGGATTTTGTTCTGGCAAACAACGTGGGCATGGTAGTTGTCGGCCCGGAAGACCCGTTGGTAAAAGGTGTCTACGACTTCTTCAAGAACGACGCTTCCCTGACCGGTATCCCGGTGATCGGTCCCTCTAAAGCCGGTGCACAGCTGGAGGGCAGCAAAGACTTTGCCAAGGCTTTCATGATGCGTCACAACATACCGACAGCCCGTTACAAGAGTATCACTGCCGAAAACCTGGAAGAAGGCTATGCCTTCCTCGAATCGCTGGCAGCTCCTTACGTATTGAAAGCCGACGGACTGGCGGCCGGTAAAGGTGTATTGATCCTCGAAACACTGGAAGAAGCGAAAAAGGAACTGGGCGACATGCTGAACGGTATGTTCGGCGATGCCAGCAAGACAGTCGTTATCGAAGAGTTCCTGACAGGTATCGAATGCTCCGTATTCGTCATGACCGACGGCACAAACTACAAAGTACTTCCGGTAGCCAAAGATTATAAACGTATCGGTGAAGGCAACACAGGCCTCAACACCGGCGGTATGGGTGCCGTTTCCCCTGTTCCTTTCGCCGATGAAGCCTATATGGCAAAAGTGGACGAACAGATCATCCGTCCGACCATCGAAGGACTGAAAGCGGAAGGGATCGACTACAAAGGTTTCATCTTCCTCGGCCTGATTAACGAGAACGACCCGAAGGTGATCGAATACAACTGCCGTATGGGTGACCCGGAGACGGAAGTAGTTATGCTCCGTATCCAAAGCGACCTGGTAGACCTGCTGGAAGGCGTAGCCGAGGGTAATCTCGACAAGCGCACACTGACGATAGACCCGCGTGCCGCCGTTACCGTTATGTTGGTGAGCGGCGGTTATCCCGAAGCCTATGAAAAAGGCAAATTGATCTACGGCCTGGACGATGTTCCATCCGACAACATCCTTTTCCACGCCGGCACCGTTGCCGCGAGCGGCCGTATCATGACCAACGGGGGACGCGTCATCGCCGTCAGCTCTTACGGAGCCGACAAGGAAGAGGCCCTGGCCCGCTCTTTTGCCGGTGCAAAGAAAATACTCTTCGACAAGAAGTATTTCAGAAGCGATATAGGGTTCGATTTGTAAACAAAGATGCAAGGATCCTACAGTTACACACGCAGGCACAGTTTATCCGGCACAGGTACATTCGTTGCCGTGTTACTGGCCTGTGTCGTATGCTGGGTAATCAGCTACATGAATTCGGTGGGATATCCGGTATATGGCGAGGTGACTGCCCCTCCGTTGTGGAACGCCATCTGCCAGGTACTGCCCGGCAAGGCTTTCACCTACGGCATCGGTATATTATTGATGTTCGGAGGTGCTTTCCTGATCCACCGGGCCAACTATATACTGGTCCTGATCCGGGAAAAGACGCTGTTGCCTTTTCTCTTTTATGTACTGTTCATCAGCACCAATCCGGACTTCCTCCCGCTGAAATCGACTTCGCTGGGTGTATTTTGCCTCATACTGGCTATCTACCAGCTATTCATGTCCTATCACGACCCGGAAGCCAAAAGCAACGCCTACAACGCGGCACTGCTCATCGGTGTAGGTAGCCTGTTATGGATTCATATCCTGTGGTTCCTGCCGCTGTTCTGGATGGGGATGTATAACTTCAGGACATTGAACCTGCGGACCTTCCTTGCCTCCCTATTAGGGGTCGGCACGATCTACTGGTTCCTGTTGGGCTGGTGTGTCTGGTTCCGCGACTTCACGCCGTTCACGATCCCGTTTGCCTCCCTGCTTAAGATACGTTTCCTGGTTTCACAGGAGATCGGGCTATTGGACTGGATCGGTATACTCTGGGTAGCCTTCCTGACAACCGCTTCCGCCATCAACATTATTACACATGAGTTCGAGGATGTCTTGCGTACACGCCAATTCTTATCCTTCCTGATCGCCATGTCGGTATGGGCATTCGCCCTTTATTTCCTTTATGAGCAGGCCTCCGAAGAGTTCCTGGAAACAGCTTGTGTGCCTGCCTCGATACTGATAGCCCATTTCTTCACCGTTATGCGAGGTAAGATCATCTTCTGGATGTTCTATTCGACAATTGTACTTTTTATTTCCCTCATGATATTACGTCTATGGAATTTCTTATAGAATATGGATACATCGGGGTGTTTATCGCCTCATTCCTGGCAGCTACCATCTTGCCCTTCAGTAGTGAGGTAGTACTGACAGGTGTGCTGCTGGCCGGCTCCTCCTACTGGCCCTGCATGATCGCCGCCACCCTGGGTAATTTCCTGGGCGGTATGAGTTGCTACTGGCTCGGTATGCTCGGCAAAGTGGAATGGATCGAAAAATACCTCAAACTGGATGCCAGGAAGCTGCAAAAGGTACAGGATTGGATCGCGGGGAAAGGCTCCTGGATGGGCTTCTTCGTCTTCCTGCCCGGCATTGGCGACTTTATCGCAGTGGCGCTGGGTTTCCTCCGCGCCAACATCTGGATCGTCGCCATCTCCATGTTCCTGGGCAAAGCCATCCGCTATTGGGTGTGGATGGAGTTCGTTTATAAGGTGCAGGGGTGGCTATAAGATGCCGGTATTTATGGGATGCGGATGATTACACCGGTAAAGACATTCCCACGGCGGACGTAGATGGGATAATCTTTCCGGTAATACGTATAGTTGCAGGTAACCGTTAATTTTCCACCGTCGATCTGCACATCGAACATATCGTCAGTCTGATAGTCGAATTCCACATCATCCGGGAATTGCATTTCCACGACATTATCGGAAGAAGATATCTCAGCGACAGTTTTACCGTATTCCGGCAAATCCTGAGAGTCGGGATAGAGAGAAGCATATTTTACCACGGCTCCCACATTGACTGAGGTTCCCGTATTCGAAACATCCTTCATGATCGCCGATTCGACATAAAACTGATAGTAGGCAGCTCCCACCATCACAGCAACCTTCCCTGAAGGAAATTCCTTTATCGTCTCCTCATCAAAAGCCTGGTAAAGGTATCCCGGCAACACGGCCGCTTTCCGCACAAGCCCGTCTCCCACCCTGGGAGGAACGACTTTGCCGATCCCGCTTGCTCCTCCGAGCTCCACCAGCAGGCACGACGAAGTGCTGAAATTATTTTCATCCGTGATATAGATATCCGAATTGCCTAACCGGGTACGCCCGTTATCTTCATTTAGCATATTCAATGTAGTAATATTCTGCAAGTCTACGGAATCATCGTCATCGGAACAGGAAGCTACTAAAAACACATTCGCAATGAACAAAAGTTGGAATAACAGATTCTTTTTCATCTTTTATTAAATTCTAGTTTTACAATAGGTAAAAGTTCTCAAAGATATTTATATTATCAATGACCGAAAGCTTTTCTCCTCTAAAAAATAATAATATATCCCGGCCATTTCATCTCCCCGCACTTCTCCATTGCGAAGCCGGCATACCGACATGCTTGATAAAAGCACGGCTGAAAGTCTTCACCGAGCTATATCCTGTCGCACCTGCAATCTTCCCCAGCGGCCAATCCGTATGATCCAGCAGGTCTGCGACAACCAGCCAACGGTATTTCTCGATCCATTTGTCGGCGGGCAGTCCGGTCAGAGCCTTAATACAACCCGACAGTTCCGTGGTTGTCAGATTCAGCTTCTTCGCATAAAATCCCGGATGATGGATCATGTAATGGTGAACCATCTCGACAAAAAGGTCGAAAAACTCGCTTCCCGTCTGTTTATTATAGACGATCCCCGTTTGCATGCCGTGCCAAAGCTCTTCCTCCGTTGCTTCACGCCCGAGGAAAGAGATGAAGATATCTTTCGGAGTATATTTACGGTATTCTATTTTCATGATAGTATCTTTTTGAGGAGATTATTCTATTTTACACACACAAATTCGTTCCCACAATATCCAGAAGACGAATTTATACATTATTATTCACCCTTGGATTAATCAGAGGACTAATTACAGAGATATTATTCACCCTTCTAAAAATGCAAGAACGAATTATAGATCACAAATTCGCCCTTACACTATTGAGGGAACGAATTTACTTACTCAGCCAACCACTTATTCAGCTGTGTCAATATCTGCTCCTTGATATCCTCCGGCATATTGCCGATACGGGCACGGTGGCTGCCGCGAGGCTGGAAGTAGACCTGCTCGTTCACTTTGCCTTTAAACTGAGGGACATGGGCAGCACTCCAGGGGTCGATCTCGCCATAGATGAAGATCATCTTCGGGTCGTTATCCTTCAGAAAGTTATATATCTTATGATAGAGGGCAGGACGGAATTCCACCTTGTCGACCAACTCTTTGGGTAGCATAATGCGGTTGAGGTAACCTTTGCTGCTGTCGATGGTCAGGTATTTCTTGAAAGGCTTCGTGTCGTAACCGTAGTAACCCAGTTCGCGGGCAGCCTGTACGAAGAAAGAGATGTTGGGCTGGTTCTCGGCAAAATAGTCGGGACTGCTGATCTCCATCAGATGCTTGAACAAAGCCGGACTGTCGGAATGCAAAGAAGGGATGACGGATACAGGAGTGCCCCATTGCCAGAGGGCAAAGGGATATTCCAGTACGCAATAATCGAGCACTTCGGCCATCGGGATGCGGTATTCCAGGTTCTTATCTTTGGAGAAAGCTTCGAGCAAGGGAAGCATTTCGGCTTTACGCTTCAAGACTTCACGCTGGAAGTCTTCTATCTTCCGGCGTTCCTGCCGGGTACCGACCTTGCGGAGGAAAGGCTCATGGCGGCCGTCTTCAACGCCTTTACACAACGGACCGACGTAAGGGACAGAGATATCCACATCATCGGGAAAAAATGCACGGTAAAGCATAGTGGTCTGGCCACCTTTACTGATACCGGTGCTGATCCATTTGCCGGTATACAACTGTTTGAACGTCTGGTTGACGTTGTGCAGGTCGTATGCCGAGTTTTCGGCAGTCAGGTAATCCCAGTTACAAGGCTCGGGGGTCGACTCGAGGAAGTAACGGTATTCTACAAAAATAAGGTTGGCATCGAGCAACCGGGTCAACTCTTCCTGATATTTGGGATTGAGAGCGTAAGCACCACCGTAGCCCTCGGTCACTATAACGGTGGGCCGGTCGAAACCGACATGCCCCACAACGACACGCTGGGTGAAGGTTCCGGCGGAAGGATCTTTCGGGTCTACTTGTTGGGTGATGCGCACCAGGTACTTTTCCGGATAGACATCCGATTCGAGTTGTTCGATACCGCTGATCCCTTTAAGGGCAGCGAGTTTCTCTTTCAGTTCGCCCGGAGCGGCAAAGGCAACCAGGGTACAAAGAAAAGAGAATAGCAAGAGGTTGAATGTTCTTCTCATGGTTTATCTTTTTTGTTATCGATATCCTTCTTCTTGCTGATCGTACGGATCAGCCCTTCATATTTCGCCCGTTTGACGGCCGACCCGGCAAAGATACGATTATAATCTTCACGGGAAAAGTTCTGCAGATTCTCTTTTTGAAGGGAAAGAAAGTCGGGCGTAGGACGGAAAGCCTCTTCACGCGTGGGCCGGGCGAAACGGTTCCAGGGACAGACCTCCTGACAAGTATCACAACCGTAGAGGCGATCGCCCAGACGGGCAGCGTACTGCGAAGGGATATCGCCTTTATTTTCGATGGTGAGGTAGGAGATGCATTTGTTTGCGTTCAGACGGCAAGCACTTTCGAGAGCACCCGTCGGACAAGCATCCAGGCAACGATGGCAAGCGCCGCAACGGTTCTTCAGGGGACTGTCGTAATCGAGTTCCAACGTGGTGACGATCTCACCGAGGAAGAAGAAAGAGCCTTTACCGGGGATGATAAGGTTGGTGTTCTTTCCGATCCAGCCGAGGCCGGCTTTCCAGGCCCAGTAACGTTCAAGAAGGGGGGCGGAGTCGGTGAAGGCACGGGCTTCCGGGGCGGGCGCCTGGGAGAAGGCAGGGAGAAGCTCTTCCGTGATATATTGCCAGAGTTGGCGGAGCTTGTCCTTTACTACAATATGGTAGTCTTTTCCGTAGGCGTAATAGGAAATGCGGGGAGCATCGGGGGATTGTTTCTGTGCCGGATAATAGTTGAGGGCGACGGAGATAACGGAGCGGGCACCTTCCACCAGGCCGGTGGGGTCGAGACGGATATCCCGGTAGTTCTCCATATATTTCATTCCGGCATGGTATCCTTCGGCTATCCACCGGTCAAAAAACAAAGCTTCGGTGTCTGCGGAAGAAACCTCTGCTATTCCGCAGGCATCGAAGCCTAATTCTTTTGCTTTCTCCTTTATACTGATAGATAGATTCATTCGAACACCTTGAACGTATACCCTTCCTTCTGTAGCCATTCGATGGCGCGGGGCATGGCTTCACGCATGTTGCGCTCGGCTTTGAGGGAGTCGTGGAAAACGATGACTGAGCCGTTGCGGGCATAGTTCTTTACCACGTTGAATACACCGTTGGGAGTCATGTGCGGACTATAATCGCGGGTCACCACATCCCACATGATGATCTTGTACTTCTTCCTGAGGGCCACTACCTGCGGGAAACGCATATGTCCGTGCGGCGGACGGTATAGGTCGCTGTGGATATATCCGGCAGCTTGCTCGATATCATCCAGGTAGTTCTTCGTCCAATACTGAAGCCCCTGAATATGGTGGAAGGTATGATTGCCTACCCGGTGTCCGCGATCGAGCACCATCCGGTAAACTTCAGGGTGTTTGCGGACATTATCTCCTACACAGAAGAAGGTAGCTTTCACGCCATATTTGTCGAGTATATCCAAGACCCAAGGGGTAACCTCGGGAATAGGACCGTCGTCGAAGGTGAGATATACACACTTCTCCTTGGCCGGTATCCGCCAGATTACCCCTGGGAACAGGACCCTGTAAAACCAGGGCGGTTGTTCTATAAACATACTTTATTATTCTCTGCGAACCGAACCGTAAGCCATCCGGTAGTTGTCAAACTCTTCCTGATACTTCTTAGCAAATTCGGGATTATAATGTTTGCTGACTGCCAATACCTGCTGCATGACGGCCAGATTATGTTCCAATTCTCTTGTCACAGAGGCCAGCTGAGACGGTTTCAGACGGAAGAACCAGTCGATATTGCGCATGGCATTCTCGGCAATTCCGGTAAATACCTCTTCAGCCTTTTCATCCTGGTCGAGGGCATAATAAAGCTCACCCGTAGAAAGTGCGGTGTAATCCAACGGCACGTTTTCCGGAGGCAATACTTCCATACACTTGTTCAGTACGTTCAATGCTTTCTCGTTCTTACCTTCTTTCACCAGGTCTTCGGCCAGCTTATTGAACAGAGCCATACGGTAACTCTTACACATACGCATCACGTTCTCGTCGATATAAACACCCGGTTTGTCTACGCCACCCCATTTGAACTTGTTCATGACGTTATCATACATCTTCTCCGTGTTGGTTCCTTTGTTTGCATTCTTCGGCACGATCTGGTAAGCCAGACCTGTCTGTTCAAAGTAACCGTCCAGGCCGACGAACTGGTCGGGGTTCACAGTGATTGCATAATAAATAGGACGTTCCCAGTCGTTTGTCTGCAACATATCCAGGATCATCAGTTCCTGTTTGCCCAGTGCGTTCTTACCTTTCAGGTCGATCGTCATTTCCTTCAATAAGCCGGTAGAGTCTGTTGCCAGACCTTTGGCTACGGCTGTAGCGGAGTCAACCTTATATATAAGCGTTTCAGATGGGATATAGTCGAGTTCCTGGCTGATGCCCGGTATCTTCTTGAACTTCGGATCATTGCTGCGGACGAAATTCAGGGCCGTAGACAAATCGATCGGTTTGTCGGTCATCGGGAATACATAAGCTGCATCGCGTGTACCCTGTACATAATCCGCACGATCCCATGAGATGGGCAGTGGAGCCGACTCATAAGCCTGTTTCTTCATCTGGTCGATGTACCAGTCGGTTTGCAGGTAGCTGGTGTTACATACACGGACATCTGTACGGATACCTTCCACCTCCTGGGCATACCACAGAGGGAATGTATCGTTATCGCCATTGGTGAAGATCACAGCATTCGGTTCGCACGACTCCAGGTAGTTAGCACCGAAATCACGGCAGACGTAACGTCCCGAACGATCATGGTCGTCCCAGTTCTGGCTGGCCATCTGGATCGGCACGAACAGACAAAGTACAGTTGCCACAGAACCGGCCACTACCGGCGACATCTTGCCATACCGTTGTATCAGCTTGGCCAGTGCCGCGACACCGAATCCGATCCAGATACAGAACGCATAGAAGGAACCAGCATAGGCATAGTCTCGTTCACGCGGCTGGTAAGGAGTCTGGTTCAGATAAAGCACGATGGCGATACCCGTCATAAAGAAGAGGAAGAAGGTGATCCAGAAGCTCTGGATACCACGCTGTCCGGAATAAGCCTGATACAACAACCCGAGGATACCGAGTAGAAGCGGCAGCATATAATAGACATTGTGTCCCTTATTATCAGCGATATCAGAAGGCATATTATCCTGCGGACCGACAAGCACTTCGTCGATCGCCTTGATACCGGTGATCCAGTTACCGTTCAAGACCTCGCCATTCCCCTGGATATCGTTCTGACGTCCGGAGAAGTTCCACATGAAGTAGCGCCAATACATAAAGTTGAGCTGATAAGCGAAGAAGTAACGCAGGTTTTCGGCAAACGTCGGTTTCATCACGGTTACGTTTTCACCGCAACGGTTAAACTTCACCGGTTCTCCCTTGAACTGCGACCATTCCTTATAAGCTCCCACATGGGCATCGACGCTGCTGTACATACGTGGGAAAAGCATACTCAACTCGTCCACATACTCATAATCGACATCATGACGTGAGATATAATATTTATCTTTCTCGTTCTTGTCTTTCTTGATCACGCGACTCCATACGGCTTCACCTTCCTTGGTTACAGGAGAGCAGTTACCACCCTGGTTTTCACGTTTCACTTCCGAAGCAAAAGTCTGTCCATACAACAACGGAGTCTTACCGTACTGTTCACGGGCCAGGTACGAACGCAGGGTGAATATATCACTCGGTGCATTCTGGTTCATAGGAGTATCGGCCGTAGCACGGATCATGGTCAGTGCATAGGAAGAATAACCTACTACGATCACCATCAGGCATACCAGAACCGTATTCAGCAATTTGATATTTACCTTTTTGCTCATGAACAGGTAAGCTGTCAGCGCAGCCGTCAGGATAACAGCCAGTACATAACCGCTTCCGATGAACGGAACACCTACCAATACGATAGCCGCGATAAAGGCGATCTTCATTCGCACGGGATGAACCTCGTCGCGCATTGTTTCCCAGATAGACCAGATCAATACGCCTGCCAGTACAATCACATAGGCAAACACACCCGAGTTGTAAGGCATCCCCAATACGTTGACAAACAATAGTTCGAAATAACCGCATACCTCAACCAGTCCCTGAACGACACCATACATCATCAAAGCTACGATGGCAAAAGAAACCAGCAGTGCATAGATGGTACCTTTCATCGTCGGGTTCGGGAATTTCTTATAGTAGTAAACCAATACGATGGCCGGGATACAAAGCAGGTTCAACAGGTGAACACCGATACTTAATCCCATAAGATATGCGATCAGTACGATCCAACGATCGGCATGAGGACGGTCGGCGGCCTCTTCCCATTTCAGGATCAGCCAGAATACAAGGGCTGTAAACAGGGATGAATAGGCATATACTTCACCTTCTACCGCACTGAACCAGAATGTATCGCTAAAGGTATAAGCCAATGCGCCTACCAGACCGCTACCCATAATAGTGATCATAGTACCCAGAGAAATTTCATTCTCATCGTTCACCATGATCTTGCGGGCCAGGTGGGTTATACTCCAGAACAGGAACAGAATAGTCAGTCCGCTGAACAGCGCCGACATGGAATTTACCATTTTAGCCACCGTAGCAGTGTCGGATGCAAGCTGTGTAAACAGATTGGCCGTCAACATAAAGAACGGTGCACCGGGCGGGTGCCCTACTTCCAGTTTAAAAGCCGAAGAAATGAACTCACCGCAATCCCAGAAACTGGCAGTGGGTTCGATAGTCATCAAATAAACGGTGGAGGCGATCAGGAATACGATCCATCCCAGCACGTTGTTGATTAGTTTATACTTTCTCATACGTTTGTATAAAGTGTGATAATTAATTGTCTAAAAAAGCTATCCTAACGCAGACAGTCGGCCGCAAAGGTAAGCATTTACGTTTAATACCAACGCCCTAACACTCTATAAATTGTATTGAAGAGATTAGAATTATATTAAAAAACCGCTGATATTTAGCTGACAAAACCTGTCCGCTTTATGACATTGTATGACACCAAATGTCATACGGATCATACATCTTAATTATCAGGTTTTATACAAAAAAAGCCCTACTTTATCGATCCGGTTAGTTCCGGTAGATTATTAAAAAAATAACTTCCCGGATTTATTCAAAATCCGGGAAGTTATTTTTACGCTTTATCTATTTCTATAGAAACAGTTACTTGATCTTCTTTACCTTATTCAGTGTCTTATAAACAGAATAAGCCCAGAAATTACGAAGTCCGAATCCTCTGGCTCTCTCTGTAAATTGCTTATTCAAGACAATATCCTTGGTTGCGATATCAAATACAACAACATTATAAGTTGCCTGGCCTTTCCCTTTATTAAGTAGTCCGGCGATGAATACGGCGCCATATCCCTGGGCACTTCCGGCATTAAAATGGCGGATATGTTCTGTAATTTCTTCATCAGTCAATTCATAACCAGCATCCGGGGCAACAAAACCGGCTTTCTTTATCTGTTCGATAAGATCCTGGACAGTTGTCAGGTCTAATGTTACTTTTGCATCGAAAGCCTTATCGAGATCATACTTTTTCGGTTCACGCTGAAAAAGAGTATTGATTCCATAAAACGCATCTTTAAACTGTTCTGTCGTTTCATCGGCACCATACACCTTGGCCATAGAAAAATCCACACCGAAAAAAGTCAGTTTTTCTATGTCTTTCAAATTTGTTTTATCCTGTGCATTCACAAGGCTTGCCAGAAATAAAAACATCAATACCATCAACTGTTTCATACGATTACATTTTAAATTAGTACTAAATTATCGCAAATCTATAAATTTTATTGCTTTCCTGCTCATCTGCGGCATCTGAATTTTAGCCACATAATCAGGAGAGGCAAACTGAATGGTAGGTGCCACCCGTACTTTCGACCGGAACAGATCCTTGATTTGCTTGGCGAAAGCCTCCGTTTGCAGATCGCTTCCTACCCGGATCAGGATATCGTCAGTCCCCAGATCATTTGTATAGACTTCCACTACATAATTTTTTACTCCGGGAATATTGTCGAGTATATCATATAAAGCCGGTGGATAAAGAGTGGTTCCTTTATATTTTATCATTTGTCCCTTACGCCCCAATACCGAACTAAGCCGCATCGTATTCCTCCCGCAGGAACATGGCTCCGTATAATGATAACAGATATCGCCTGTTTTAAAACGGAGCAGAGGCATTCCCCGTACACCCAGTGTGGTGATCGTCACTTCACCCGCTTCTCCTTCTGCAACAGGCTGGTTCTTATCATCCAGAAACTCAACAATGATCAACTCCGGCTGCAAATGACCTCCCCGGCATGCCTCGCATTCTGTAAAAGAGGATTGCATCTCCGTGGATGCATACGTGGATTGCAATAAGGGGGTCTGCCATTTTTCATGTATACGTTGTCCCAATGTATTCAGGGAGAAATCAGGATTACGTAAAGCCTCTCCGATACAAATAGCTTTCCTTATGGAAGAATTATTATAATCGATCCCATTAGCCTCCGCATATTCGATCAGTTTTATCAGGAAAGAGGGAACAACCATACAGAAAGAAGGATGTATCCGATGGATTGTGTCCCACTGTAATTCAGGTATCCCGTTACCGACGCGAACGACTCCCGCCCCCAGTTCACGGGCTCCCATATAATAGGCCAGGCCTGCCATAAAACGCCGGTCGAGCGTGGTCATCAACTGCATGACATCCTCCCGCGTGCACCCCGCCGTTGTAAACGAAAGATATTCGTTATAAGATAAACGGTCCAGGTCGCCTGAAGTCAATACAAATGTAACCGGATCACCTAATGTCCCCGAAGTTGTCACATAATCGATAATCTCAGCTTTATCCACACAAACAAAATCTTCATTATGCAGTTGCAGGTCTGTTTTTGTCGTAACAGGCAATTGCTGTAAATCTTCCAATGTGCGGATACAGGATATATCGATCCTCTCCTCGCGGAACATACGTTGATAAAAGGCCGAACGCCTGTTCAGGTATTCCAGTTCATCGGCAAGCCGAAGTTCCTGATACCTTTTGATCTCCGCAGGAGTTTTGAATTGTATGTCGCTAAACTTCTCCATTTCGTTTATTTTTTAATTCTTTTTTCCAGTACAATACGTTCTTCTTCTTTTGGTATTTCTTTCGTCAAAGCGGTCTGCCAACAGGATGCAGCCTTATCCTCCGGACCGAACAGATGATAATAATCCCCTGCCAACTGCCAGGTATAATAGAATTCCGGGTTGGATAATATGAACTGATCGACCGTTCCTTCATCGAGAGGGATACCGTTACCGATACTGTGGCGAATCTCCTTCGCCAACTTCTTATAGGTCAATAATTGCTGATAAACCGGACTATTCAAAAAGGTATCCGCAGGCAAAGAAAGGCTATCGATGCATAATTCTTCCGTATCAAACGGATGGGCAAAAATCGCATTCAGATCATAAGCCACATACTCACCCAATTGCCAAGGAGCAGTCGACACCCACATCAGTCGTTTAGCCGGTTCAAAGATCACCGAATGATGGGCTATAAACTGGTTGAGTGCTTTCTCGTTGGTTAATCCGATATTCCGGTCTTCCTTTCCGAACCGGTTACGTAATATAGATGCAGCTTTCGAAGCATCTACCGGGATATTTTCATCCAACAATTCATCCAATCGGGCATACCGGTAAGGACTATCGGAAGTGGCTATATTCTCCTTATTCCGGACATCATCTTTAAATGTGTCCGACTGATAATGGTTCGTACAGATAATACGATTTGTTTCCGAACGAAACAGGGCGATCTGATCGGTCGATTTCTCAATGATGGCAGCCTTCCCGTCTTTTGCCGAACCAATCAATAAAGACTCGGCAACAAAAGTTCTATGTTTCTGTGCAATCGCATACGCTTCTTCTATGGTGGAAGCATATTGAAGGATTTCACGTGCCAATAAAGAGATAGGCATGGCAGCCGATACCGGCATGGTCGATTTGGCAGCATTGATGGTAACTGTCAGTCCCGTTTCATTCATCCCCGACAACACACCGGTCATCCCCGCCCAACCTACGGATGCAAAACAGTATCCATCGGATGGCCGATAGAACGAAACCAGTTTATTACGGGCAAAATCATCGCCTACATAAAAGTCGAAATTACGCCCGATCAATAAAGTCGAATCCGCACTTTCATTTCCCCAGACACCAAAAGAGCTACACCCGACCAGCATATAGTCCTGCATAGCATGGCCGATATCATGTGCAGCATGATAATTCAACTGACGTTCGTAAGGAGTACCGATCGCATCATATTCGTGAGAGCAGGAAAGAGAAATTCCATAGATTTCCGTCCGGTATTCTTCCGGTATGTATTCTCCCAGATTACGGTTAAACAGGATCAGGAAAAAACGCAGGAACTTCAGATAACTGTCCGAAGGTATGATCTGACGTATCTGATCGACAAAAACCTCTTCCTGATAATGGAGCAAATCTTCTGCCAGTTTCCCGAAAGCAACTCCCCTTTCGGCTGGATTCCCCTGCAACGACATTTCCCACAACCCGCTTTTGCTCTGCCGTAGATGATTCGGGCCATACGTACGCAAGCTATCTGTTTTTACCAGAGAATAAACCGGCAGCGATTGTATATCGATAACAGGTTGTTTCATATCTGCCGTCAGGAAAAGGACAGAGGAGGCAATCAAAAGCAGTCCGATAAAACAGAGAAAGGACAGGGTCAGGTATTTTATTATCTTCTTTATTTTCATATCAGGCATCTCCTATTTTCCGGGCGAGATATTCCGCCCCTAACAATTCCGCACAAGTCAGCATCGAAGTCAATGTTACCCCTAAAGCGCCATGTACATTCAAGCTTTGTCCGGTCAGGAACAGATTGGGTATACGCGTACGAGGTGGGATCAATGTTGTCAGCGGATTTTTATAATTCTTCATAATTCCATAAGCCGAACCACCAGGGGTTCCGGTATAATCCCTGTAAGTAAGGGGCGTAGTAGTCACTATTCTCTCGGTATTCTGTGAAATACCCGGACAATATCGTTCGGCAAAAGCAATTAATTGTTGTGCCTTTTGCATTTTAAACTCTTCATAATCAGCACCACGCTTTCCCACAGTCGTATCTTCCCAGTTTTTCACTTCCGACAGATACATGGGAGAAAGCAGACAGATCACATCGGTATACTGTTCCTGGACAGAAGAGGGTTGCATCGAGACCATACAAGTATTAATCCGGGTATCTTCGGGATACCGGGTGTTATACCAGGCATTCTGATCTCCCAACAAAAAGAGATTCCGGTTACAATACCGTGTACTCTCCCGTTTCTGAAGCAGATAGACAGAAAACAATCCGTATGAATTAGGCAAATGTTGCAAACGGGATAGAGTAGCCTTCCGTATCAACGGAGATTTCTCCACCAGACTCAACGTATTGAAAGGATGCAAGGAAGAGATAACATACCGGGATTCCAGTTGTTCCGAATGATTAATCTCTACGGTTCTTATTTCGTTTCCGGATAAACAGAGCTTACTTACTTCCGCACCGGTCAACACTGTTCCTCCATTCTGCCGGATCATGCCTACCAAGGCATCTGCCACCTGCATACTTCCGTCGACAAAGCGCCAGGATCCCTGAAGATACGAATTCGTTATGATAGCATGATGATAAAAAGTAGAAACCGACTGCTCACCACCATACAGCAAAACACTCCCGGACAAAACCTGCTGTAAAGTTTCATCCGGAGTAATCTCCTTGATCTGTTCCCAGGCAGAGACATAAAAATTATCCATATTGCCGGAAGACAACTTTCCTTTCCTCAACTGTTCCACACTGATCGACCTACCGACAGCATCCAACATATCGACATAGCGGTAAAGTGCCTCTTTTTCTTTCGGGAATTCACGGGCCAACGTCTCCGCAAACCGTTCATGTCCCATAGCAAAAGGATAAAACTTATCCTTGTAGCAGATCATATCGAAAGCCTCTTCATCCATCCGTCGCATCTTCAACTTATCCATTATTCCGAAATAAGTAAAGTATTGCCGCATAATTTCACCCTCATCCATACTGCCGATATAATGAATGCCTGTATCCAACATCCTGCCATACCGTTTAAAAGATTGAAAACAACCACCGGGTAAAGGATTCTTTTCGAGCACACAGACATTATACCCTTCTTTACTCAAAGTTACGCCACAAGCCAGACCACCCAGTCCGCTTCCTATGATAATAACATCATATCGACTACTATTGCTCATGTGCACTCTCCTTTCTTCTCAGAACATAGATCGTATTGGATGTAAAACGATCATTAGCCTGCTGCTCTATCTCCATCCGATGTCGTTCTGCGAGCCGGATAAACATTTCATGCGTTGGAAAATAAAGATCATTCTCTCTTTTATTGAATTCCAGTAAACGGGTAGAAAGTAACTCGGTAAACCGGGTTACCCGGTGTTTAACCGTACCACCGGCATCACCGTCACGAATAACTAATATTCCACCCGGCAATAACTTACCAATGCAGGCTTCCAACAAACGTTCCTGTGACGAATAATCCATATAATGGAGCATATCATTCAGTATAAACACATCACTGAACGGGAGATCATAGTCTACCGCATTGGCACAAACAAAACGGGTACGATCGTTCCTGGAGAAATTATGATTCGCAACGGCAATCTTATCCGCATCGTAATCAATACCCAGAACTGTCCGTTCTTCCGAAAGCATGGCAAGCATATAAGAGAGCGGCCCCAAGCCACAACCAATATCCGTAATCCGGGCTTTACGCGGAATAATCCGGTTAAAAAACTCATATTTATCCTCCATGAGGACTTTAATACGAATATACCATTCCTCAACCGGACCTTTATAAATATAATTAGCAACCAACTGCCTGTAAAAATAAGGATTATCCGAATTTGAATAAATATCACAAGTCTCCTGGTAGGCATTACGGAAAGCAGCAGCAATGGTTTTCGAACGTTCCTGGTAGGTCACGCCAAAACTTGTATCAGTGTTGGCTATACGGGGCAATATACGGGTACACAATACCCCTCGCTTCACATAAAACGGCTGCCGTTTCGAAATAATCATTCCCGTTCCATAGAGAACGACCGGCAGTATATCCAACTGCAATTTCTCAGCCAGATAAAAAGCTCCTTTATGAAAGCGATGTACCTTACAGTCTGCTGAACGTGTTCCTTCCGGAAAAACAACCACCGAATATCCCTGCGCAACCTTATCACGAAGATGATGTAAGACTTTCTCATACCCATCCTCCGTCTGCACAAAATCGGCATATTGCACGATCTTTCCAAAAACAGGGGAATGCCATACCCACCTGTTCGTTACCATCACCAACTTCGGTGCCAGGGAAAGCATGACCAGTATATCAACAAAAGACTGATGGTTAGCAATAATCACCGATGGTTTCTCAAAAGTTTCATTACCCGGATTTATTTTCTCACGCCGGGCTATCCAGGCAGCTTTCAGGAAAATACGCAGCATATACATCATGATCCGGCTGAACAGCTGCTTTTTCCTTTTCCTTCCTGCAGGTAGCAATATCAACAGAAGCGCTACTCCCATCATCAATAAACAGCCGGTGACAAACAAGCCAAAAAACCACACTGTGACCAGAAGCGCGGACAAAGTATATGGAAAATTTCCTTTTGAGGCAGGCCGGGAAATAAAAAAACGGAACAAGATCGGTAAGATCGTATAAGAAACCAATACGACAGAGATCATTCCCAGGATCGAAATTACCGAGATCGACTGTAATGCAGGATGTTTCGCAAAAACCAGTACCCCAAGCCCTACAACCGCAGTGAACGAAGAGAAAAAGATAGCTGTCTTATGGGAAGTAAGCATCTTCTTGCCCGTCCGGTATTCCTGTTGCAGACCATCCATGATAAAAATACTGAAATCATCTCCCAAACCGAAGATAAAGGTCGAAAGGATGATATTCACAATATTGAACTGCGTTCCGGTTACTGCCATCAACCCCAGGATGATTACCCAGCTGACAGCCATCGGGGTAAAAGTCATCAACGTCAATTCGATCCGTCCGTACGAGATCAACAAAGCGAAGAAGATCAGAAAAGAAGAGATATAAAGAATCAGATAAAAGTCATCGTTGATAGCAGAGACCCACTTATTGGCAAAATACCCCCGATCAAAAATCACCAATCCGTCATTATCGGCAAAACGGTCATAGACAAACTCTTTATCATCCTCATTCAAACGAACCTGCGTGATAAACATGGAAAGTGAATCGGCTGAAGAGGCCCAACTATCCAGTAGCGGCAAAGAAGAATCGCCGGAAGTAAAATCGCAAGGAGCATATTGTTTATCCAGAAGAGCAAAGAAGTCATCAAAAGTATCGGCCCGGAAATGATATTTCCCGGCTTTCTCCCTGATTTCTTTATCGACCAATGCTTTCCGTTCAGCTGTCCAGTAGCTGTTCCAGCGGTCGATACGCCGCTGCTGTTCTGCATAAGGAATAAATATTTTTTCTGCCGAAGCAAATTCTTTAATCTTTCCTTCTGTTTTCAACGTTTCCAGTTCACGATTCGTTTCCGCATAATGCTGTAATCCTTCATCAGAAGTATTACCTACCGAAACGAAAAGTGTGGTTTTATTATCCGACTGGAAAAGATTGTTCAAGCGCTGTTCTGCCGCCTTCAGGTTAACCGGTTCGAAGCTCAGATTCATCATATTACTGTCGAACGTCACCTTTCCCGACATATAAAGGGACAGGAAAAAGACGATCACGATCGTAATGACCAACGGCTTATTTTTTTCATAAGCATATCCGTTGATCTTCTCAATAATACGAAGCACCCGGCCGGCCTCTTCATGTCCTTTCTTTATCTTCAGGAAATGCGGTAGGAACACCAGGCAAAAAAAGGTTGTCCCGATCAATGCCAATGAAGAGAACAAGCCAAAGTCACGTAATAGGTCCGAACTGGTGAAAACCAAGCCGAAGAAAGCTCCGACCGTTGTAAAGCTCCCCACTGTAAGCGGATAGGCCAGTTCCTCGATCAACTGCCGGATGGACGAGACATGATTAAAATGCGACAATACATGGATCGAGTAACTCAGTGCCACCCCAAACACAGCAGCACCCGCCCCGATCGCAATGGCCGACACAGCACCTTTAATGAAAAAGATCAGAGCCAGTGAAAATACAGCTCCATATAATACAGGCAGTATGATCAGGATCACAGCCGAACGGCTTTTGAATACCAATGTTATAAAACCGATAATGATGATCAGGGCGATCGTCATGGTCAACATGGTATCCGATTTGATCTGCCGGGCATTGTAGACACCGACCGACGGTCCCCCGAAATATTCCGCTTTCACACCGGGATAGGCGTTCATCGTTTCTTTCAGCTGCTTTTCGATCGTATCGATCAGGAATTCGTTTTTTCCGGTACTGCCCGTCCCGTAATGCGGAGTAATAAAAAGCAACAGGGTCGACATATCCTTTGAAAAAATATGCCCGTCATACAACTCATAATTAGCCGTCATCTGGAAATCGCGCAGTTTTTCCAGAGAAGAAGTACCCAGACCTACCGGGTCACGGGGCAGAATATTCTTAAGTGCCACTCCTGCCGGAGAAAGCAGATTCAGATAATTACTACGCATACGGCGTTCAATTCCATCCGGGGTCAATACGGAATCCATGCGGACATAATCAGCCTCCGTCAAGAAGACAGGCAGGTTATCATAAATCAATCCGGTCACCTTCCCTATCATATTCTCATCCACCTCCGCAAATATATCCGTTATATACTCGGTTCCGGCCTCTTCCAGCAAACTATCTTTCAGATTTTCTCCTGCCTCAATCAGGCGATCGGAAGAAACCGTGCCGGATACCGTATCGGCAGACGACAACATAACGATGATCTTATCTTTGATCTTTAGGTTTTGGAATACAATCTCCGTATTCCGGGCATCCTGCGTATCAGGGAAAAATCGGGTTACATCTTCTTCAAATTTCACCTGTACGGCAAAGAAAAGCAATAACAGGGAGCTACCGACCAGTAGCAGGTAACGGACAGCCAGATGGCGTTCCAGGTAATTATATATATGGATAAACAGCTTACTCATCCGGCAGAACGCTCAGGCTTCCGGAACAACGAAAGCAACGTTAGACAAACAACACCGGCAAATAACCCGCAAATAACGGCAAAAACCATACTTCCGGCCAGATACTGAACGAACGAATCCTTGATCGTATCGAATGTCACTTCATATACACTCAGCTTTACAGGACGATCCAGTATCCACCCTCCCGTCACATAACTCCCGAATAACAGGAAGGGAATCACAGGAGGGATACTGATATTCGATGCAACGATCGTGATCACTTTGTTCAACCCCATCAAATGGGCCAATATACCGGCAACAATCATCTGGTATCCCCAGATAGGCACAATTCCCATAAAAACACCGAACATAACCGCTAATGCGATCCGTATATTCGACTCCGGGGAATGAGTGATATTCTTAGATATGAATTTCTTTATATTCTCCTTCGTTACGCTTCGTACACATTTCCAGGGCCAGAACCATAACAAAGCAACGGTTACAAGCACTGAGTTCAATAAACTGATCCGTGTAAAATCCCGCAACGGGCGAAAATGACTGACCCGCTCCCCTGCCGGTGGATAAAACACTTTCACCGGAACATTCGCAACCCGTATATTCCGCCAGGCAGCCTGTACGATTATCTCCAGTTCGTATTCGTATTTCGTCGTGAAAAGACGTACTTTCTTCAACTTGTTCAAAGGATAAAGCCTGTAACCCGACTGGGTATCAGTTAAGCGGATACCTGTTTCCAGTGTAAACCAGAAATTAGAGAACTTATTGGCAAAAGTATTTTTTCCGGGCATATTATCAGAAGCCAGATTACGGGCCCCGATCAATAGACTATCCGGATGCAATTCTATCTCTTTCAGGAAAACGGGGATATCGTCTGCATAGTGCTGTCCGTCCGAATCGAGTGTAATAACATAACGGTAACCGATCTCCATAGCTGCTTTCAGTCCGGTATTCAAAGCATACCCTTTTCCCCGGTTTTTCGGATAGCTGATAACACCGATCTCGGAGAATCCTTTCAGCACTTCCGCTGTATGGTCTGTGGAACCATCGTTTACCACTATAACAGGAAATGAGTAAACCAATACATCCGTGAGGACCTGGCCAAGAGTAATAGCATTGTTGTACGTTGGAATCACAATAGCCAATTGCCCCTCCCGTCGGAAATGATCCGGAAATGTATATGTAGTATCTGTTACCATTTATTCGTTATTACTCCGCAACAATCGTTGCTTTTAGTTTGAGTACAGTCGTCTCACCTGCACTTGCAATAGCCTGTAGCCTGTTGGTATTGCCTAAAGAGAATGCAAACGTAAGAATGCCATGTTCCAACGGGTTCACAACAGAGAGGAATTTACAACTATTTATAGCTTGAAAACGCACCGGAGTATTCAACACCATCGATACGCATTCTTTCACTATGCGGAGCATACAAACACCGGGTACCACAGGCATACCCGGGAAATGCCCTTTATAAACATTATGCTCCGGATTCAGCCGAATTACACAAGTATATTCTTCATCTTGTCCCGCAACGGTTTCTACTGTATAAAAGTCAGTCAACATCCCTTTTACTATGCATTTAGTGGGACAAAGGTAGGGAAGTTTTTCTATTATTTTGGTCTGTATCGAATCTTTTTCAGAGTATTAACCCTTCTCTCACAAGAGTTCCTACTCTAAAAACAAGACTAATCTTTATTATTTCAGCTTTGTTTTTTTAATAAAGAATTTAGCCAGCTCTCTTCCTGCCTTGGCGTACGTTTCCTGTACGCGATAGCCTGCAGTAAAATCGGTTCCCCAGAAATTATTTGCGGAAGCATTACGAATCTTTATAGAAGCGACCTGCTCACCTGTATCGATCTTCTTTACCTTACAGCTCAGGTCTACCGATGCATTCTGCCGCATAACGCCGACATTCCAACCCGGTTCGGTGAAATCCGTGTTAATCTCAATCACATAGATAGCACCTTCCGTTCCGGAGGTGATGCCTTTTTCTCCCATGTATTTATCGAATAGTTCCAGAAACTTAGGTTCAAAACGTTCCTTACGATCGTTAACCCATGCTTTTCCCCATTCATCGCCCTTACCGGCTTCTTTCTCATTATAGTCGGTGATTTTCTTGTTGACATATTCACTTTCCGTTAGTTTTCCGACTAACATCTCGTTATACGAGAAAGTGAATTGCAGTACAGGGGCTTCTTTTACAAAGTCTATTGAACCGGAAGTCAACACGACACTTTGTGAATAAGAAAATGTCAGGATACTAAATAGGACAACTAATGTTATCAATACTTTTTTCATACTTTAATAAGTTGTTTGTTACTAATTTCAAAAATATATAGCTTACATAATCTTAGGTAAATCCTACTTTAAGGCATCCAAACCGATAGAAAGCCGTAATCCCGTATGTCTGATACGGAGCATTTCTATCCCGGTAGTGTCGGGTAGGGAACGGAAAGTTGTTTTACGAAGGCCGGCTCCCAACTTGATCTCTTGTATGCGGTTTGTTATATCGTCCACACGATAATATCCTTGGAAGCCGGGCAGGAACAATTTATAAACAATATCTGTTTGTGGTTTTGTACAGCTATAAACGACTGCTTTATTTTCAGGCTGTACGTTTAAACCGAAGAGGACCGAGAAATCACGATAAAACAGGTCGAGTATCTTCTTTTTATTCAATGGTTCGATACAATGATGTACTACTAAACCGCCCCTTCCGATTTCCAAATCGAAAAGGCTCAATCCGAAATGGGTGCTGAAAAGCGTACGGAAGGTTCCCTGATCCGTTTCCTTGACCAATAACAGTCCGCTGAAATGCTTCCGCATGAAATCGATCGTCATATTGTATTTACACAACCCGGCAGAAGCATCCACCATAGGAAGAAGTTGTTCTTTTCCTATCAGTAATGTTTCCCCTTTCCGGCAGTCCCGTGTGATGGACGGAGCGCACGAACAGCAGATCAGTAAAAGACAAAGACTAACGGATAACAAACTTTTCATCACCGGTCAGTGTATTATATTTCTGATTTGTAAAGTGATATTCGGTATAATCTTTTGCATTCTCCGACAGGCGCAGCGTTTGTACAGCCATATTTTTCTTATCTATCGAGATAACGATCTCCGAGATATAAGCCTGTACACTTTTAGAAACCGGACGTATCTTAACCACATAAAGAGAAGGCGACTCATAATATTCCAACTTATACGCCGATGTCATGCTACTCAAATCGCCAACCATACAGGCAGCCAGCATCCCTTTCATTTCATTCATCATCTGGTTGGAACCCAGGTTGACGACATTGCTTTTCCCTTCGGATACGATCTTTAGCTTTTGGCCATTGATAATAATCTGATAATCGACCGGTAAGGTATAATCCATCCGGATCATATTCTCCTGTTTATAATAGAAACGCCCCTTCGAGAAAACCTTCTCATTAAAAACATCCAGAAACTTCTCCTGTGTAAAATCACTTTCAATAGAAGAGAGCGAAGCCGCTTCCTTCTTCAGCCGCTCCTGGAACTCAGCTGTCGAAACCAATGGTTTCAGATCCTTTTGAGCCGCCATTGGCAAATAAAAGGCCAGAAGCAACAACAGGCATATATATTTATTCATTATCATACTCTTTTTCAAACGGACGAGGTAAATAAAACATTGTATCGAGAGGAATGACCTCATAATCGATTGTCTTTAAATATTCCAGTAAACGAGCCACCAGAGAGGCACAGCCGGGCAGGCGATCATGCAACAAGATAACGGCCCCCGGTTCGATCTGCCTGATGATACGGCGAAACACCCTATCTTCAGACTCTCTCCGCGTATCAAAAGAACGAATGCTCCATCCGATTATTGTATATCCCAGTTCATCCGTCACGCGGGCGATAGTAGGATTCGTTACCCCAAAAGGAGGACGGAAAGCTGATAACGGGTCTGCATACGTGTACAAGGCATCTTCACCTTTCAAGATTTCATCATACATCTTCTTGAATGAAAGAAACGGGAACGTCCAGGAGTGTTTGTGAGTATGGTTTCCGATATAATACCCTTCCTTTACCATACGCTTGAAGAGTTCCTGGTTTTCCAATACTTTTTCCCCTACACAAAAAAAGGCGGCCGGTGCCTGATACTTCTTCAGAACATCCAACACCTGCGGCGTATGTTTCGGGTCAGGGCCGTCGTCGAAGGTGAGGCAGACCACACGTTTATCGGTTTCTCCCTTGCACAAGGCTTTCACATATACTCCCGAACGAATGCTGTAAGAGGCATAAAACAGAAAACCTCCGACACAAACCAATACGACTATCAATAGCAGCCATCCCATATATTACCCTTTCTTTATTAATAAAAACGAATGATTGTCCAGGAAGGAATTATACAACAAAACGGAGCCGGGAGAACCGGCCTCCTGCATCCGGGTACAGGCATACCACAGAGCAAACGACATGGCTGTCGGGAACTCTCCGCAGTAACGTTTATACTCATCCGGCAAGACCACAGAGGCATCCATAGCCCCATTCCGAAGCAGAAAAGCTTCCATACGCTTACCGATCTCTTCCTGCGTGAAAGAGCCGCTGAACAACTCTATATCCCGAAGCTCCGCCATACATTCCGACGATGGATTTCCCGACAACAGAAAGAAAGCCGCCCCTTCGCCCGGCTTTGCCTTCTTCCAAAAACCCAGACGGCCGAGAATGGCCTCCAAGGCCGGTGTCATTTCATCGACAGCTCCGACCAGCACAGACGAAGCTTCCCCTTCCTGCAAAAGTAAAGCCGCATCCAACAAAGCACTTTCCAAAGAAAAGGCACGATGTACGTAAGTCGTATTATAACTATGATTTCCGGTAAGCAGAGCGATCTGTGCCCCGATCGTATTAAAGGTAGACTGGATAAATGCCGTGGGAGTAAGCAGTTCCTCGTTATGCTCCAATATCGTATTCATAAACTTCTCCGTATCGGCCAGGCATCCCAGCCCTGTGGCGGTCAGGATCGCATCCACAGGAACAGCCGTTTCCCCGATACATTGCAATCCGGTTGCCACCCCCATACGAACCATACGACTCATACGGCGGCGAAGGGTTGCATTGGGGATCAGGAGTTTGTAGTCAGGTTCCCTGAGCTGGCAACCATCGGTTGTCCGTTCAAAAGAGGCTGCTGTTTTTTCTATATAAACCGGCTTTGTAAACATAGTCTATCGATCGAATTGCTGGAAAAGCAGGGAAGCATTGTTCCCTCCGAAACCAAAGGAGTTAGATAATACAGAGCGAAGAGTCAATCCTTCCTGATAACGGGTAACAGGGATCAATCCTGTTTCCTCTACCGGAGCGGAGAAATTCAGGTTCGGATAGAGAATACCGTGTTTCAGGGAAAGCACACTGAATACAGCTTCAATCCCACCGGCAGCGCCCAACGTATGGCCGGTAAAGGCTTTCGTAGAACTGAACGGCGGTATCCGGCCTTCGAAAAGGCAGAGAATAGCCCGGCTTTCAGAAGCATCATTATTCAGGGTCCCTGTTCCGTGGGCATTGATATAGTCTACCTCCTCCGGTCGCACCCCCGCTTTATCCAGGGCACCTTTCATGGCAAGGAAAGCACCGGTGCCTTCATCGGAAGAAGCCGTCTGGTGAAAAGCATCGTTGACATTCGCATAGCCGGACAACAGGCAATAGGGAGGATTGGCAAGAGTTGCTTCCGATTGAAGTACCAGGTAACCGGCACCTTCCCCCAGATTCAACCCGGCACGCGAGCTATCGAAAGGGCGGCAAGGCTCCTTGTCCAGGATCATCAGGGAGGCAAAGCCATTTAAGGTGAACTTACACAAGGCATCCGTCCCGCCGGCAATCACCACATCGAGCATTCCCTGCCGGATCATCCGGGCTCCGAGCATAATTGCGTTGGCGGCAGACGAACAGGCCGTACTGACCGTTGTCCGGAACCCGGTAATTCCCAGGAAAGAGGCGATCCGTTCCGTACTGTCGCCGGCATCGTGCGAGGCGACATATCTTAACCGTCCATGTGTCGGATTGGCGCGGAAAGAAGGATAAAAAGACTCCGTCAAGTCCATTCCCCCGGTAGAGGAGGAAGAGATCAGGCCGATACGTAATGAGTTATGCGGATCGGACAAGTCCAGCCCGGAGTCGGCCAAAGCCTCGAAGGCCGCCGTCATCCCCAGTAAAGCGGTACGCGATAATTCGGCGGATGCCGGAATACCGAGTGCCTGCTTCAATTCCTCATTCGTCCGCTTTACTTCGGATACAGGTTCTTTATGCGAGGTAGGAAAGAGCGTAACAGGTCCCAGCCCATTCCGCCCGTCGCGGAAAGCACAAAGATGTTCCTCCACATTCATGCCGATACCCGACACGCAACCGATACCTGTGACGCCTATTCTCATTTCGTGCGGTTGGCAGTGATATAGTCAGCCAACGTTTTTACAGAGTAGAAGATAGATTTCCCCTCCCCCGGATTCGCTATACGAATACCATAGTTACGTTCGAGTATCAGCATGATTTCGAGGGCATCGATCGAGTCGAGCCCCAATCCTTCATCCCCGAAAAGAGGCGCTTCGTTTTCGATCTCCGCCGGGGTTATGTCTTCCAGGTTCAGCGATTCGATCAGCGATTCTTTCAATTCCTGCATTAATTGTTCCATATTGTCTGTTCTATATTATTATTCGTTTGAAATTATTTTTGTTCCAGCCAGTCGAAACGGGCTTCATACGTTTCGCCCAGCAGTTCGCACCAACCGGTCAGGCAGGCGCGCAGCCGCCTCTTTTGCATCACCAGCCGGGCATATTCCCTGATAAAGGACTCCGGGTAGCGGTCGTTGATAAAGAAGGTATTCTCCCCCTGTATCTTATACCGGATGCAAAGTTCGCCCATCACCACATTCGGCAAGGTGTAGACAAACACGGCCGGGCTGGCTTCCCGATCGCCCATCGTGTCGATAAGACGCTGATGCTTCCGGTCCGTATCCAGCGAAGACGAGGCGTTCCCCAACACGATCCCGACTTCTCCCGGAGCATAACCGGTAGTTCCCCCGTTCTTTGCGAAAAGACAGGCTGCCGCTATATATCCGAGTTTACAAAGATCGTCCATCTTATAAAACTTACGGTCATCCAGCGATAAAAAGGTATAGGCTGCGCGGATAAATGTTGCAAAAGGGAGGGACGGGTCGGCAGCGAAAAGGATTTCTCCGTCGAGAAGTATCTTTCCGTGAGCGATCGACACCTGCCGGCAGGAAAAAGAAGCCGTCCGGCGGGCGGAAAGGTTCTTTTCTACGCTGGGAAGCTCGCCGGCGGGCGGAAAGGTCATTTGACCATCGGGACAAGCTTTCCCACGGGCGGAAAGGTCCTTTTCTTCACAGGGAAGCTTTCCGAAGGAGGGAAAAGTTTCTTTTTCTTCGGGAGAAGCTTTCCGACCGACGGCGAGCTTGTTTTCTTCACAGCCGAGCTTTCCGCCCGGCGGAAAGGCCAAAACGATAGCAGCATTACAGCCGCCGAAGCCGGAAGCGGTCTTGACACAATGTTGCATCCCGATCGTCCGGTGCGCAGCACTTACCGACAAAGGAAAAGGAACACCGCAGGTTTCAAACCCCAACGTCGCGAATACTTCTCCGCTGCGAAGCTGCTCCATACAGGCGATCGTTTCGATGATGCCGGAAGCCCCGAGCGTATGTCCCCAGTACGGCTTCAGACTGTTGAGCGGCAGATGATCCAACCCGGCCAAATGAAGCGCTTTCGACTCCATCTCGTCATTATACAAGGTAGCCGTCCCGTGCGCATTGACGAACGAAATGGCATCCGGCCCTAAACCGGCCTCATCCATTGCCTGGCTGATCGCATAATACAAGCCATCACCGGTACGCGAAGGCCCCGAGATATGATTGGCATCATTCGTTATCGCCCCTCCACGGATAATCACGGGGCGATATTCTTTCACCCGGTGCGGGTCGGAGGTTATGAGCAGAGAACCGCAGGCTTCCCCTAGCGACAGGCCGTCGCGTATTTCGTCGTAGGGCCTGCATATCTCCGGGCTGACTGATTTAAAAGATTGAAAGCCGGTGACAACGAAGCGGGTCAACAGATCCCCCCCTGCCACCAGTATATGTTTATAGGCGCCTGCCTCTATCAGCCGCGAAGCGACTACCAGTGCCGAAACACCGGAAATGCAGGCATTGGAAATGACAATCGGTTCGTGTGTGAAATGGAAATAAGCGGCTACCCGTTCGGCCATGCCGTAAAGCGAAGGATCGGGACTATCCGTCGGCAGCCCGGTATCCGGGGCGAAGGCCAAAGCGTCGATATTGCCTTTTGTAGTCGACAGGATAAGTCCGCACGCAGGATCGGAAGGATCGATACCGCTTTGACGGATCGTGTCCGACAAAGAGAGGATGAATAATTGCTCCATCCGGGTGTACCCGTCCAGCTTCTGTGCCGAAGCGGCTTCTTTTAAACGGGTATCGTCAATACATGCAGCCAGGAAAGGAGTGTCGAAAAGAGCAGTGTTTTCTACCCGTTTGATACCCGAGTGGTACCCGCGGATATGGGAGAAATTCTCTTCCCTGCCGAAGCCCAGCGAACTGATGATGGAGCCGGCCGTTATATAGCTGTTTACCGGATCTTCCATTTCTCTTTCCACTTTTTATAGAAGTCCGGATTATTCAGTTCCAGTAATCCTGTCGCTTTGTTTACGAAGACCTGGATGCTGGAACCCGTAGCCACCACAGTCTCGTCGCTTTCCCGAAAGATCACGTATTCAAAAAGTATCTTAGCCGCATCCGTCCGGATATAGCGCGTTTCCACAATCGCAGACTCGCCGTACTTGAGGAATTGCTTGTATTGTACGTCCAGTTCGACGATCGGCACTACATAACCGGCATCCCGTATATCCGTATAACCGATACCGTACTGTCGCCCGAAAGCCTCCCGTCCGTCTTCCATATAACGGACGTACTCCCCGTGCCAGACAACCTCCATCGAGTCTACTTCGCTGAATCTGACCCGCAAGGTCGTGCGGTTGGTAAGGGCAGCCTCTTGTAGTTTTCTCCGTTTCATGCGTCTTTCTTCAAAAATATTTTAAGCTGACCTTCGGCGACCGGATTTCCGTTCACCTGCACGGTGGCCGAGATCAGCGTGATATCGAATATCTCCTGTTCTACCCGGATCGTGGTCCGCAACTCATCCCCGACCTGCGGCAACGTCCGATAGTTCATCTTATCGACCGAGCCGATAAAACCGACCGGCACCTCTTCGCCGGCATTCTTATACAGATAACCCACCCGCACGGCTGCCGATTGGGCGATATGTTCCGTAATGCCGCATTCATCGAGCCGTCCGTCCTGACAGAACAGGTTGGAGGCTTCCACCTTCAGCCCGGTATACGAACCGGTCTCGTCCATACCGAAGAAACGGTCTACCATCACGATCGGCGGACGTTGCGGGATCAGTTCCAACAGCTCGTCGCCGGCCAACAGAGGGGTATCGAATGAGATTGCAGCCATATTCATTTGAGTTTACATTGCATAATACTATGCCCCAGACCGAGCCCGTCGTGCATCCGTTCGATCGTCAGTCCGGCTTTTTCCACCAGGCGGGCCATATCGCCGGAATAATACATCTTGCTGTTGCCATTGGCCATTGCCGTGAAATAAAGGCTGATCTGCGCCAGACAATAAGAGGCCGTCTCGAAACGCTGGCGGTCCCAGAATGTCTCCATGATATACAGGCGGCTGTCGGCGTTCATCGAACCCGCGGCGCGTGTCAGGATACTCAGTACCTGCTCTTCCGAGAAACAGTCGAGGAACTGGCTCATCCAGATCGCATCGAACGGTTTCGGAAAACGGGTCTCCTCATCCAACAAGTTAGCAGCATACCCGTGAATACGGTCCGCCCCTTCGAGCTCCTTTGTCTGCTCCCGCATCATTTCCAGCTGCTGGGGCAGATCCATAATGGTGACCTCCACTTCCGGTGACCAGGCTACACATTGAGTCGCCCAACGCCCGGTATTGCCACCCACATCCAATAACGTACGTACCGACCCGGCGAAAACAATCTCCAACGCCTGCTTAAAGGAGTTGTCGGAATAGAAATGGTCGAAGCCGAACCAGCTCTCCTGCACCTTTTCGGGCAGGCTGGACAAACCTTCGTAGACGGTCGGCCAGTTGCCGAACACTTTCAGGCCTTCGGGCTTGCCGGTAAGCAAGGCCTCTTCCAGGTGGAAAAGTCCCAGATAGTTCACGTCGTGGTTGAAATCCATATTCACCCGTGCCATTTCATCGTTCAACAGGAACCAGCCGGCTTTCCCGAGGAAGAAACGGTCGTCTTTCAACAGGATGGTCCCGATCGTCAGCGACGATTCCAGCAACACCTGCACGGCATAACGCGAAAGGCCTGCCTTTTCTACGATCTCATCCATTGTCAGACCGTTCTGCGCTTCCCGCAGCATGCCGAATATCCCGAATTTAATCATCAGGCGCGACACCTGGAAGACTACCGGGCCAAAAGCGATCTCCTGCGCCAGGCGTTGTGCCTGTACTGCCGAAAAACGATCCTTTGCATATATTTCTTTTTGAGGAGATGATAATTCCATGTTCTCTCTTATTCTATCTCTTATTTCCAGAAGTCATAGTAATTAAACCACTGTTCCGGATATTGTTTTACAACCGATTCCAACGCCGATACATACTGCTTCAGCAATTCCTGCCCCGGCACTTTCCCTTTGACACGCTTCTCCGGCTGTGCCAGTACAAAGTTAAACTTATAGCGCATGCCCTTCTCACGGACAGCGAAATAAAATACGACAGGCACTCCCAGGCGGGAAGCCAACAGGAACGGCCCTGCCGGAAAAGAGGCCTCTTTCCCGAGAAAAGTCGCTGTAAAGACCTGCGAGCCCTCCACATAACGGTCGCCCTGGAAACAAACATATTCTCCTTTACTCAATACATCCCTGATCCGGAATATATGTGTCAGGTTATCTTCATTCACAGGAATGACCTTGTAGTTCTTCCCATTGGTATTCTTTTCCAACAGTTCTTTGATCTTCTGATATTCGGCATCGAACATCACGATATTCATCTTCTTCCCGTATTCATCGAAAAAAGGAGCGCCGATCTCCCAGTTGCCTACATGGGCACCGATCATAACTACTCCTTCGTTTCCGTTCAATACCTCCAGGAAATCCTGATACTGCGTACCGAAATCGAAGGTATATTGTTTGTCCATCCCTGCACCGACTGCCACCTTATCGATCAGGGTTTGCCCCAACCGGTAATAATTGACCAACAGAAAACGGGCGGAACGTAGACGTCCATATCCTAACCGCTGCCGTGCATATCCCCGGATCGCCCGGGTCGCCTTCGGGGCAAACGGGACAAAGTAGACCACAACCAGACAAAGAAACGCATACGCCGCCTTTACTCCCAGTCCTTTTATCAAGAGAATAAAGAAGAGGTACCCGAAAGAACCTCCACGCGTTTTACCTTTCCAGCCTGTATCGTTACTCATTCACACGTGAGTCTATGAAATCGTAAAAGTCCTGGAATGTTTTAATCCCGACAAAATCCTGTGCCTTCAATGTAAACCCGAAGTTATGTTCCACCAGTACGACCATGTCCACCAGGTCGAGACTGTCCAGTTCGAGTGTCTGCATCAACGGGGCATCGGGCTGTATCAGTTCAATATCTATTTCGAACTCTTCCGATAGTTTCTCGTTTATTTTTTGAATTAATTCTGTATTTGCCATTTGTTTGCTTATTGACTACTAAGATTTGAATTTCGTGATTATTAATGTAGAGTTGGTCCCTCCGAAGCCAAACGAGTTGGACAGGAAGGTATCGAATTCGAGTTGCTGAGTCTCCGCCGGGATATTCAGTAAAGCGGAAGCCTCGTCCGGTTCCGTAAAGTTCAGGTTGGGAGCGATAAATCCGTTCTGCATCATCAACATGGAATAGATCACTTCGCTTGCGCCTGCCATCCACATCTCATGTCCGGTCATCGACTTGGTAGAAGCCACATACGGAGCTGCTTCCCCGAAAACTTCCGCAATGGCTTTCGCCTCGTTCAGGTCGCCTAAAGGGGTGGAAGTGGCATGAGCATTCACATACTGTATGTCGCGGGCTGCCATACCTGCGTCTTTTAATGCCATTTCCAATGAACGCCGCGGACCGTCCACGTTCGGGACGGATATATGTTCGCCGTTGGAAGAGAATCCGTATCCTACCACTTCGCCCAGGATATTGGCACCTCTCCGCTTAGCCGACTCGTAACTTTCTATAATAACGGTCGCACCTCCCCCGCTGGGAACCAGGCCATCGCGATCCTTGTCGAACGGACGGGAAGCCTTTTCCGGCTGATCCTCCCTGACAGAGAAAGCGGCCAGTCCGTCGAAACTACCGACGGAATACATATTCACTTCCTGCGCTCCCCCGCATACGATACAATCCTGCATACCCGACCGGATCAGGAAATAGCCCATACCGATCGCATGCGAACCGCTGGCACACGCTCCGGAAATCGTAAAATTAACCCCGCGCAATTTGAAGATAACCGACAGGTTCATGGTGACGGTCGAGTTCATGCTCTGAAAGATAGATCCCGAACCGACCAACGCCGTATTCTTTTTTTCGCGGATGATATCCACCGCATTGATCACAGGAGCCGTACTGCTATCGTTACCGTAAAGGATACCGACCTCATGATTCGACAGATACTCGTCGTCTATCCCGGCCTGTGCTAAAGCTTCCGCAGTAGCCAAATAGGCATATTCGCCCTGTTCGGGAAGGCCGAGACGCTGTCTGCGGTCGAGTACGCCTTTCAGATTCGGCTTATCCAACAGGCCGGTCAATGCCGAACGATAGCCGAACTCTTTCCGTACCGGGTCGAGACCAATACCTGACTGCCCTTTATATAATGATGTTTTTACCTCCTCCTGATTCTTTCCGATGCAGGAGTAAATACCCATCCCTGTTATTACAACTCTATTCATAAATCTTTATATCAGGTATATAACCCACCGTTTATAGAAATCACCTCTCCTGTAATATAAGACGCAGCAGGCGAAACAAGGAAAGCCACCAGGTCGGCCACCTCTTCCGGTTCGCCGAAACGACCGGCGGGAACCAATTTCTTCAATTCGCCTTCATCCAGGTCTCCCGTCATATCCGTACGGATAAAACCCGGGGCCACCGCATTTACCGTGACTTTCTTTTTGGCTACCTCCTGGGCCAGTGCTTTGGTTGCCGCAATAATTCCGCCTTTAGCTGCCGAATAGTTGGTTTGCCCCGGCATTCCTTTGATACCGGACAGGGAAACGATATTGACAATTCGCCCGAAACGTTTCACCAGCATGTCCTTCAATAAAGGCTGCGTAACGTTAAAGAAGCCGGACAAACTGATGTCGAGTACCCGGTGCCACTCTTCGCCGGTCATCCAAAGCAACAAGTTGTCTTTACGGATACCGGCATTGTTGATCAACACTTCGATATAAGCATCCGGATGCTTATCCATCCACCCGCTCAGGGTGGATGCCACCGATTCAGCGTTCGTAACATCGAATTTAAGCAACTCGCCATCCGAACCTTTCTCACGTATCAACTGCAAGGTCTGTTCTGCTTCCGCATCGTTGTTTTGGTAGTTAACCAGAATAACGTATCCCATCTCCGCCAGCTTCAAACTGACGGCACGTCCTATTCCCCGGCTTGCGCCTGTCACTAATGCGTATTTCATACAATTGGTTCTATATTCTTATTCTTCAACCAGTCGACCATTGTCGCTATCTCTTTATATTTAGGCGTATCTTCGGTAAACACAGGGAAGAAGCTACGTATTTCATTGTAAATATCCCGGGTACGGAGCGATAGCTTATCCTGTATCTTCAGGCAATCTACGGCCTGTACGATAGCCATATAATGGATTGCCATCACCTGATAGCCATTTTCGATAACAGTTTTGGCAATCAGGGCCGAGTTTGTCCCCATGCTAACGATATCCTGGTTATCATTATTGTTCGGAATGCTGTGTACATACATCGGATTTGAAAGCGTCTGGCTCTCGGCCGTTGTGGAAGTGGCCGTAAACTGAGAAGCCTGCAAACCGTAGTTCAATCCCAGTACACCCAGGTTGACAAACGGAGGCAAGATACCGTTAATACGATCATGGAAAAGATAATTCAACTGTCGTTCGGTAAGCATCGTCAGTTTCGTAACGGCTATTTTCAGTTTATCCATTTCAAAAGAGATATAGTCGCCATGGAAGTTACCGCCATGATATACATTTTCAGTCTCCGGGTCGACGATCGGATTATCACAGGCCGAATTCAGTTCGTCTACCAACACTTTTTCCGCATTGAGCATTTCGTCCAGGACCGGACCCAGGATCTGCGGAACACAACGCAGTGAGTAATAAGGTTGCACCTTGTGTTCAAAAACCTTTTCGGTATGACGGCAATAGAGTTCGTTTTCCCGTTTACGCACCGAGCTGCTTCCGGCTACCCATTCACGCATGGCACGCGCTATCGTTTGTTGTCCCTGATGTTGCTTCGTTCCATTCAGGGCAGGCGACATAAAATCATCGTATGAAGAAGCGATCTCATTCATCATAACAGAAGCGACCACCGACCAGGCCAGTAATTGCTTTGCATAGATCAGGTTGACCATACCGATACCGGTCATCACCGAAGTCCCGTTCGTAACAGACAATCCTTCGCGGATTTTCATGGTGAACGGCTTCAGCCCATTCTCCTTCATTACCTCCGCCGTATCGCAGCATTTCCCTCGATAGAACACTTCTCCTTCTCCGATCAGGGTCAACGCCATGTGAGCAAGCTGCACAAGGTCGCCACTGGCCCCCACACTACCATGTTCAGGAATGTAAGGGCAAATATCCCTGTTGATAAACTCGACCAACAACTCTACCAATTCCACATGTACACCTGAATACCCCTGTAGGAAAGTCATCAGCCTGGCAATCATTGCCGCCTTGACATACAACGGAGACAACGGGGCACCCGCGCCCGTCGAGTGACTGCGTATGATATTGTATTGTAATTGTTTCAGGGAATCATCCTCAATGCGATACTGAGCCATCGGCCCGAAACCCGTGTTTATACCATAAATGATCTTATCCGCCGAAAAACTTTTCAGAAAAGTATAACTGTGGTTTACTTTTTCCAAGGCTTCTGCGGATAATGTAAGTGTCTTTTGCTGGAACAACAAGGCCCGTACATCATTCAGGGTTAAGTTAGCATCCGGGTTATATAATATATCCTTCAACATATGCATCTTTATATTCTCGTGCAAAAGTAGTTCTTTTGCTCAAGTATACAAAGCTAAGTAGCACTTTAACTTAAAGTTATAAGCATCATATCTGTCATTACAGGCTTTTCCTCAAAAAGATGAAAGTCAAAGATGAATAAATCAATAAGATGTCACCGCACTCCAGCTACCCGACACACTCAGGTTATCCACGCCAAGCAATGGTAAATTGACAGGAACAGAAATCGTAATATTCTTTATCGGAGCCAAAACTAAGTTTAATATACCGCCAAGCAAAGGTATTCCTCCCAGTATGCCATCTATATTTGCAATATTTCCAAGTTTCACATTCAGCGTAAGCGAGTGATTTCCATCTGTTTGTTGTGTATACGACTTAAGACGCAAGTCCAGAAAAGAATAATCGGCTTTATAACGCCTGTTCGTTTCCACATTGGCCGTTACAGGATCTGTAATGTCTATAAAGGCACCATTCAACAAAAGGGGGCCGTCGATAGTATTCTCGATCAGAAAACCGGATATGAGCCCGTCACGTATGGCACTGATGCGCCGCACATCGAAACTTCCATGAAAACCGCGAATAAGAATATCTTTTTCATCATATACTGTTCCACCGGTAAAGTTAAACCTGAAACGATTCACTCCGGAATAATAGTCTATCACATTATTATTCAAGTCTACCGACTTTGGAAAATTATTGATACTCACAATAGCCGTACGTGCAGAGTCTCCCACCCAGGGATTCAACAAGACTCCAAGGCCACTCAATGCACCTTGCTGAGTCGTATTTCCTGTCAACGCCATCCCGATCTGATTTACCAGTTGCTGTAGCAAAATATCATAAAGAGCATTCGTTACAGGGATCAGCAAAGCATCGGCTACAGCATTTACTGTCGCATCAAGAAGCGAAAGGGCCGGGATCTGCTTCAACAAATATCGCAATGAGCCCGGAGCGGTTCCTCCCACTGTGGTTTGTATATAATTCTTATACTGTATTTGTGTGACGATATTATTAACAAGTTGATTCAGGGCTGTCTGTGCATCCACAAAATTACGATGTACCTTAAACATTCCGATGATCCGTTGTAACACAATATACGGATTCGGCGTGGTAGGTGAAAAACTCACCTTCGCCTCATAATATTCCGAAGTATCGGAAAAAGGTCCACTAGGTAATACGATACGGGCATCCGACATCTGCCCTTTGTAATTAAGTAGTACATCTGCCACTCCTTGTCCTCCTCCCGTAACCGGATAGGGGAATAGGTTCTTATCCGTGTTTGCCAAAAAAACAGCCGTATAGACTCCCTTTGGCAAAGTATCTCGTATAGCAGGTAATGGCCAGGTAGTTGTTCCGGAAGTCAGAGGCAGCACCTCTTTTTCCTTTACAAACATCCCCGATTCATTATAAACAAGGTAACGAAGATGACGAACCCGCCCATCCAGGCCACTCACAGGAGTTCGGCTCATACCGCTCTCCGGTGAGAATGTCACTACAAAATATCCCTCCGGGACAACACCCGAACCTCCGTCATCAGGAGTCTCTGTCGGCTTTTCCGTTTCAACAGGCACCAATTCTTCCTTCTCACAGGCTGCAAAAAGCAAAAGCGGAAGCAAACCGACCCAAACAAGAATAAATGTCTTCATCTTCGTTACTCTTTTAATAGTTTTGAATACCATCCCAGGCATTATCGTCCAGATTAATATTATAGGACAAAGTAAAACCCAGGTTGATTTTGTTGTAATCACCATCAATCCGCACCCAATGGTTTGGTGAAAATATAATTCGATTGCCGGAGACTACATTTGGAACATCCGCAATCTTTACCGTATACTGTTCCGTAATACCCGCATAAATCACATCCAGGTACAAAAGGGTTTTACGTGCATCCAAAGTAGGCAACATAAACATGTTGAATGTAACTTTCCCCGATACGGGAGTCAATAATCCCAGCGTCCTTAATCCGGTATCCCCGACAACCTGCCATTGGACAGGAGTACCATCGGCAGCCTTCACTGCTGTTACCAGTTGTTCGGCTCTCAAACGGATAGAAGTCACATAGGCGGGAATATTGGTGATATTCAGCGTTAAACCACTGGAAATCCGGGTTAACGTCCCTTTTATATTATTTATCTGTTCTGGCTTAAATAATCCTCCAACCAAAACAGCCCCATTATACCCATTACCCATACAAGAAAAAAGTTCGGGAACATCCGGAGCATTGATCAATTTCAAATTCACATCAGCCAAAGTTGACGGCCGACCGGTTATTCCCAGATCGAAACGTCTCCCGGAAGCTGTCGGATTAACGAAATCATAATCATTCCGATTATAACCTATCACCATTAACTGGTATGTGGAGCCGGTAGACATCCGGAGCATGGCCGTATTCAAAGGAAATGCATTTATATCAATCTGTTTGGCGGCTGTATAATCCGGTACGAAATTAACCGGATCATTCGCCAAGGATTCGTTCGTCTTTTTAAACGGCAGGATCAATACCCGATTCACGGAAGGGGTAGCGTCTCCCAACGCACGGGTAAGATTGCCCCCTTCTTCCATGATCGACAAAGGAACAGAAACCGTTCCGACTTCCTGATCGAAAGGAATATCATCCGTAGAACACCCTCCCAGCCATAAAGAAGCCAGGAGAGCGGCCCAAAAATAAACATCTGTTGTCCGACGCATAATATTCATACGACATTCAGTTTAAGGAGTCTGCAAAACCAAATCGTGAATAGCAATCCAGTTAGGAGAAATAGTGATCGTGATTGTTTGATCTGTCAGCAAATCGATCGGGTTATCGTCATCATTCGGATCATCCGGATCCCCAACAGTACTGCCCGAAGTCACTTTCCTACCTAATGTATAGAAATGATTGGCCAAAATATCGAAGCTCGTTCCCGTTCCGGGAGAAGAAACCGCCCATGTCCTGAGAGCTGTTCCGCTCGCATCATACAAGCCCAAAGTCATTGTAATAGCATTAACAGGAACCAGATATTTACCACTAAGTTGTGAATTCGCCACTTTGACAACACCAGCACCAGCCGTATTTCCGGTATAAACATCATTTGCCGTTCCTTGTGTAGAAAGGTCGATATCAATGATATTGTACGGAGTGGTTCCTGCTGTCGATCCGGCACCTGTAGAAAGGTTCGTCACTTTGTTGCTGGTCGAAACCGAAAGCCGAAGGTACTTAACTGTAGTTCCGTCTACTGTTGTCGGTACATTCTTGAAATACCCCAGAACACCGGCTATTTTACGGGTCATCTGGATACTGACACGACTACCCTGAGCAATGATCGTGTAAGGGGTAGAACCAGCGAAGATCTCAGTTTCATCACCTGTCGCGGCAATAGTAGCCACCATGTCTTCAAACTTAGTGCTGGAAACAGTAGGCGATGTTATCGTAAACTGATTATCTGCTCCGACCCCTACCGCCAGAAATTTATAATCACCCATAGTCAGCTTGTTCTCTTCCGGAACGGAAAAACGTTTAAAAGTCGTTCCATCCGTCCAGCCTGCGATATTGTATGATTTCTCAAACAAATAATCAGCACCACTGCTCTTAAATGCATACACATTCACCTCCGTAACATGCTGCGTAGCCTCCTGGCTATAAACCGGAGCACGTGTCACCGAGCCACTCTCTATCTCATTCACTGCTGACAGTTCAAAAGTCACTGAACCATTTTCACTCTCTACTGGATCTGCATTGTCTTCATTTGAACATGAGGCAAGCATTAGTAAAGAAATTACTGATAAAAAAACAACACTTTTCATAAGCCGAAAATTATTAAGTAAATAACTAGAAAAAAGAAAATATTATTTGGTGTTTAAGATATCCAACTGATGAACCATAGTCCATTCTTCATTAATATACGTCCATATCTCCAGAGCGCCGGTAATTTTATTATAGTTAGCCTCTATAGCTGTTATATAATTCCGTTTCATAACAAGAAGTATTTCAGGAACAACAAGTTCTTTAGATGCATCCGTAGCCGTGTTGGAAAAGAACCGAAGATGCAATTTCGAACTTCCTCCCGTTACAGAAGGCGCCAGCATAGTCTCAATCAATGGTTTAACAGGCCCTGTTTTGAGAACGGTCGTATTTCCCATATACTTCAGGTAAGGATCTACCGTATCATATAATGAGGTAACTTTTTGTTCTACCTGCGTTATCCCGGATGGAAAATTCGAGCATAACAAAAGTAAATCACCTTTAGCCCTCTCCAACATTAACAAATCAGAAAAAGTTTCAGAAGTAAAAGAGATATTTTTATTGGCAACATACGTATCTGTCAACTCATTACCGTTATTATGCAACATTCCGGTTGTCATTGCCGTTTCCGATTGTATGTTACCCCATACAGTAAGATTATAATCACCCTGAGGTATATTATTGAACTTAATTGTATAAAACTGGTCACCATCACTTAACGCATTATCTAATTTTTCTTCAACAATTTTCCCCGTTTTTATATCGCGTAACTGATAATATATCGTACCTATAAAAGCACGATAAGGTAAGTTTTCATCTTTTTTTACTAGCTGAAAAACACTTTCTATATTTGAATAATTCTTATCCTTTACATATACTTTTACAGTATGTGTTATCACACAATCATCCATATCTTCTTTTATGCAAGACGAGAACAAAAAAAGCATACCAATGGCATGAAGAAAATACACAATTCTTCTCATAACAAAACAAATTTATCTTGTGATTAACTTAATACCTAAAATACCGACCAAAGTCATTTTAAACACCAATAAAGGACAGAGGAAGTATATTTTTTTCGATTTGTATATAGAACAGAAGATGTAAAAGATTTGTTTAAAAACAGAATCTCCTTTTTGGTTAAAAATCAGCCCTTTAAAAGTTAAAGTAATATATATCCGATTTCACATATAATTATAGTGGAAAACCATTAAAAACACCTTGGAAGATAAAGGAAATCAGACAAAGAAATCGAAAGGTAACAAAAAAAGAATAGAGCTTATATAAAATATAAACTCTATTCATCCAATTTTACGACTAACTAAATCTGTTAGTTCCCCATACACTCAAAAAACTTTTCAAACATCTTATTGCTTATAGACTATTACCTCCTTCTTTTTCAAATACTCCATGCAGGTGGTCGCCCCATTGATTTGTCAGATCGAGAACATAAGTATCCGCATCAAAGCCACCTAAATCAATCATAGCATAATCTGTTTCTGAAGCCGAAACTTTCGCTTCGTAAAGAATAATTCCATCTTTCGATATACGTACAACTATATCAGAACGTTGACTGGAACTTTGAATAGATAAGATATCTCCATTAACAAAAGCAGAAATAGGGACTTTTGCAGAAGCAGAACGATGCCCTTCTGTCCACCAGCCACCAAATGTAACTACAGACATTGTCTTTGCAGATAAATCCTGTACTATTAATCCACTAAAAATAAGTACAAAAAATACACATACAATCCATGTAAACATTTTTTTACCCTTTACCATGATTTTAATTATTTAAAATGATTAATACATAGCAAAGATATATGTTTTACAACAAACAAGGAAAGGATCGACGTGGACATCCACAAACCACAAATGGCTATATATAAGACAATTACAGATTGCCATATTCGTAGAATACGGACAAATCATTTTTCAATATTCCCAAAGAAAAGCATCGACTGAAATTTCCCTATCCAAGGGAGTAATCAAATGCTGGCTGATTCGTTCTTTTAAACGTTGTTTCCGTTTAGTTACGGAAGAAGGGGAGATTCCCGTTAATGTAGCTATAACGGAGTTGCCCAAATGCAATTTTATCAGACAACAAATCCGGAGATCACTATCCGTTAATGTGGGGAAGTCTTTCTGCAGGCGATAAGTTAAATCCTCATAGACCATATTCACTAAATCGAAGATTTCATTCCACTTATCATCTGTTATATAACGAGGAGATACTGCCAGGTTATTTAACGTTTCTATCCGTTTAACCAATTCATTACAAAGAAACTTTTCACGGTCATGTAAAACCGTATTTTGAATTGCCAAACACTCATAAGTCTCTATCTCTATTCCTTTTTCTTGTAACTTATAAATGTAATTCTCTATATTCTCCTGTAAAAGCTTATTTTGACCAAGTAGTGATTCATTCTTTTGGCGAATACATTCAATTTCAAAAATCCTATCCTGCAAAGACTCCTGCAATTCCGTATTCTCTTCTATTTGCAGAGATAACGATTTGATCAGATCTTCATTTCTCCTGATATCTACCTCATTCTCACGCAAATGAACCAAATGAGACTGTAACTGCTTTTTCGTTTCCTGAACATCACGTTCTTTACGCAACAATTTACGTTGGTAAACAAATATCAATGAGCCGATTAGTATAAGCAATAAGATCAGAATAGACAAAGCACTTTTTATAAAATGACTTTTCTGAATCAACAATTGATTATTTTCATTTAAAAGCTTTTGCCGGTCATACTTCACCTGTATTTCAGTCACCTTCATACTACGATTTATATTCTCTACCGAATCCATATACATTCGATATAAATCATTATGTGCTATTGCTTCTTTATATTTTCCGAAATCACGATACAAATAGTATAATTCCTGGCTTGCATTTCTTTTGACATATACATTCGTGGTATTCAACGCACTTTCTAAATAATAATAAGCTGAATCAAACTGTCCCATCAACCGATATGTCTCTCCTATACCTAAACGTATCTGAGAAAAATCAAGAGAGCCAGACCTTTCATCTATACCTAACGATTTTACCTGATAATACAAGGATGAATCCAACGCCCCCATTCTGGTATATGCCATTGCTATTTCTGCACAAGCCGAAATTAAAGCCCTTTGACTTCGACATTTTTCAGCAATACCTATAGCTTCTTTATAATAACCCACAGCTTTCTCCATATCTCCACAGATAATAGAAGCACGCCCCAAATAAGAAAAAGAATATGATATAGTACCACTGTCTCCTAATAACAGTGAATAATCATGGGCAAGCTTATAGGCCTCAGTTGTTTGAGTACATAAGTCTCTGTGAAGATATAATGTTCCCAGATGGGAGTTTATCAAACAGAGTAAATTATAATCCTTTGTATTCTTTGCCACATCCCGTGCACGCAAATAGAAAGTAGCGGCCTCCTCCGCCCTATTCATATCAAAGTTTACACGCCCTTCATAATATAATGTAGTAGCCTTCCTTACCGGGTCATCCTGTTTTTCGAAATATTCGAGTGCTATATTTATTAAAGAATCTGATGTATGCTTTATGTAGTTTTTATCACGAGCCTGTGTCGTAAGCAAACACCAGGTAGCATACTCTAATTCATTTTCTGGAGCTGGTATCTCCATTGAATCAAGAATAGCCAGAGCACTGTCCGGATGGCTCTGCATTAATGAATCGGCATGCACCAACTCAGACGGCAACACTTCAAAGCGTTTATTACACATCACAAAGGTTAACAGACAGAGTATAAGGTAAAAAGCGCTTTTCATTCGTTTGTTGTGTGTTATTCAAGGTGGAAAATTAGTAATTTTTCCATTAATTCAGGTACTATTATATAGATTATATCATAGAAGTAGGCTTGATTTCTTGATTCCCAAACTCACGTTCCCGAGTTTTCTCATCCGGAATAAGGTAAGTAACCTGTATATACACTTCCTTTCCTTGCTTTAAAGCGACAAAACCAATCTCTTGGTTATCTTTCTGACCCACATAATAATTTTTACCCACTCGGCGTTGGCTGGTGAGCACTTTAATAATGCCTTTACCAATAGATTTTATCAACCATAACTCATAAACAATAGCAAATATTGTCACATATAAGTTATGTTTAAATGATCTCTTCAAATTTTTTTTCTTATCTGGCTCAATCTTTGTGGCGTTACACCGATGTAAGATGCTAAATATTTTAGTGGTATATTTTTAGGTTGTCCCTGCCTCAGGGAGAAATACGAGTTTGCGAATTCACCCGGGAAGGAAAACCAAAATGTTATTTCCTTATCAGGATCTCCTTCGGCTTCTTTTGTCCAATAGCGTAGAATACCACTTTCGATAAAATATAGATACTTTTCAAAATCACCTATCTGAATAGCAAATTCATTTTTTTTTATTTCCTGACGCTCAAAATGGTCACAAAAAAATTGTTGTTCCTCTGATGTTAATCGTACCCCTCTATTTATAGAGTCTATTACATTGATCGATTGTTCTATTAATAATGCGATGTTCGATGTTTCCATGATATTTTAGTTAAATATCCCAATTGGTCACTTACCAAAAGGAGATGGGTTAATTGTAACAAAGGTATCGCATTATCTTATACACTATTTGTATTCATTTCAACATAATAACAAATAGTATAGTACCGATACGTCTTTTGGAGAATTCGGAACTATCTGGCGAGAACATTACAAATCGAACGATAATTGGAACTATTGCTTTGAAGAACGTGGTTCCGGGCTGGAAGACTGGAGTCTGATGAATCGGATCAATCAGATTATAAAACAGTAAAACAAGGAACATATTGTCATTCGCTAAAGAGACAGCGGAAAGATGCATCGACTGGCAGAATATCTTCAATTCTATCGACAAACAAATAAAGTATTGTACAAATATTCCATAATTATCCCTACGTGGGGAACAATTCCCTACATTGTGTTGTATATTTGTCTTTATCCTTTTTGGTTGCCGATAATTATCGACAGGCCTGCTTACAATTGTCGACAAGCTTGTTCATAATCATCAACAGGCTTGCCCACAATTATCGACAAGAAATTATGTCGGCAGGAAACCAGAGTGACATCACATTGTTTTTACAGACACATTAGTATAAAACAAGAATAAGAATGGGAATAAAATTCAAAGTGCATGAGACTCCGCAGCCGAAGAGCCGGCAAGGGAAGAAATTAAGTCATGCACGGGCAGTATCCGACGGTACAGCGAAAATGGACTATCTATGCAAAATGATCTGCTCCCGGTCTACAATCTCCTCGGCAGACGTAAAAGCGGTGCTCGACTCTTTTGCATGGGCCATCACCCTATGCCTGGAAAGCGGTCAGCATGTGGAACTGGAGGAACTGGGATATTTCTCACCTTCACTCCGTACCCAGCCGTCTGCCGACGGAAAGAGAATGACGGTTATGGTGGACGGAGTAAATTTCCGTTGCTCGGAAAAGCTGAAAGAAGGATTAAAAAATGCAGAACTCGAACATGTTAAGACTCCGGCTAAACTGACACTCGACGAACGGGAAAAGAAGATGTTGGACTTCCTGCAACGAAACAAGCGGATTTCAACACTCGATTATGCTGAATTGAATGGTTGTTCGCGTTATCGTGCCGTTGCCGACATAAAACGATTTGTCGAGAAAGGTGTTCTTTCCAAAATAGGAGGCGGAACGCATGTCATGTATGTATTACCGATTAATAATGAATAAACTAATTAATAACCGAATGAAACAAAAACAATTTTTAATCTTTTCCCTGTTAAGCTTCTTCTGCCTCTTCCAACTGGCAGCACAACAGGAAATGCAACCACTGCCTATCGATCCGCAGGTTCGCTACGGTAAGCTGTCGAACGGATTGACGTATTATATCCGTCACAACGAACTACCTAAAGAGCGAGCCGACTTCTATATTGCGCAAAACGTAGGCTCCATATTGGAAGAAGAGAACCAGCGCGGACTGGCACACTTCCTGGAACATATGGCTTTCAACGGATCAAAAAACTTTCCGGATAAAGGGATGGACGAATTCACCGAGAGTGTAGGTATGCGCGGCGGCGAGAATTTCAATGCTTATACCAGCTTCGATGAGACAGTGTATATGATCATGAATGCTCCGGTCACCCGTGAAAGCGTAGTAGACTCCTGCCTGTTGATTCTGCATGACTGGTCGAACTTCATCACACTGGCCGATTCCGCCATAGAGAAAGAACGGGGCGTGATCCGTGAGGAATGGCGTACGCGTCAGGATGCGCAGGCACGTCTCTGGGAGCAGCAACTGCCGAAGATGTATCCGGACAGCCGTTATGCTCACCGCATGCCGATCGGAACGATCGATGTGATCAACAACTTCAAACCGAACGAACTACGCGACTACTACCACAAATGGTATCGTCCCGACCTGCAGGCCATTATCATTGTTGGAGACATCGATGTCGATAAAGTGGAAGCAGCTGTTAAAAAGATCTTTGCCGATATCCCGGCTCCGGTAAATCCGGCTCCCCGCAAAATGTTTGAAGTGGCAGACAACGATATGCCGCTAATCTCCATTGCTACCGATAAGGAGGCCTCGAACACGATCCTGTCTATCTTCTACAAACATGAAAAGATGCCGCAGGAGATGTATGGTACGATTGCCGGAGTGGTAAAAGATTATATCCAAAGCGTTGCAGCCACGATGATGAACGAACGTTTCAACGAAATGGTGCAGAAAGCCAATCCCCCCTTCGTTGCAGCACAAGCTTCAGACGGCGATTATATGATATCGAAGACAAAAGGTGCCTGGTCGGTAGCCGCATTGGTTAAAGACAATGAAGTGGACTCTGCCATGAATGCGCTGGTCACAGAGACAGAACGCGTAAAACGTTTCGGTTTCACTCCTTCTGAATACGACCGGGCCCGTATCAACGTGCTCAAACAATACGAATCGCTTTACAACGACCGCGACAAACAACGTAACAGTGCCTTCACCAACGAATATGTACGCCACTTTACCGAAGGTGGATATATTCCGGGTATTGAAACGGAATACGCGTTGATCGGGCAGATCGCCCAGGCTGTCCCGGTTGAACAGGTCAACAAATATATCCAGGATATGATCGGCGAACGGAATATCGTTATCAGCCTGACCGGCCCGGAAAAGGAAGGTGTCACTTATCCTACCGACGAACAGCTGCTCCGCGATTTTATGAAAGCGCAACGTATTCCGGTAGAACCTTATAAAGAAACACTTTCGAACGAACCTTTAATCTCGGAACTACCCGCCCCGGGTAAAATCACGGAGAGCAAGGAAGATCCTTTGTTCGGTGCCACCGTACTGACCTTAAATAACGGGATTAAAGTAGTACTGAAACATACCGATTTCAAAAAAGACGAGATCATTATGACGGCAACCAGCCCGGGCGGAAGCACCTTATTCGGAAATAAGGATATCGACAACCTGAAAGTATTCAACGAAGTCATCGACCTGGGTGGCTTGGGAAATTTCTCGGCTATCGACCTCAACAAGATGCTGGCCGGCAAGAAAGTATCCTGCTCTACTTCACTGGGAATGGATAGCGAAAACGTGAACGGCTCATCCACACCTTCCGACCTGAAGACGTTATTCGAGTTGATCTACCTCAATTTCACGGCTCCGCGTATGGATGAAGAAGCGTACAAATCTTTTGAAAACCGTATGATCGCCCAGTTGAAAAATGTGGAACTGAATCCGATGGTAGCCTTCAGCGACTCACTGACGAAAGCGATCTATAATAATAACCCGCGTGCCATGCGTATCGATCCGGCCGATTTCAAGAATATCAGTTATCCGCGTATCATGGAAATGTACAAGGAACGCTTCGGCGATGCCTCCGGTTTTGTCTTTACTTTCGTAGGAAACATCAATACCGACAGTATCCGTCCATTGGTGGAACAATATCTGGCAACTCTGCCTGCCAACGGTAAAATAGAACAGGGAAATGTAAAAGAGGTTCCCCCCATCCGTAAAGGTGAATACGTAAATCGTTTCAAACGTCAGATGGAAACCCCGAAAGCTTCCGTCGTAAACTTCTATTCCGGAGAAATGGATTACAACCTGGAAAACATCATCACGGCCACCATGTTGAAACAGGTGCTCGACCTGGTGTATATGGAAAAGGTACGTGAAGAAGAAGGCGGTACATACGGTGTACAGACCTCTGCCCGTATCTCTTCTTTCCCCAAAGGACAAACCTTCCTGCAGGCTTATTTCGACACCGATCCTGACAAACGGGAACAGATGAACACAATCGTACGCAACGAACTGAAACGTATCTCCGATATCGGTCCGCGTCCGGAAGATTTCAAAAAGACGCAGGACAATATCCTGAAACGTCATGCAGAGAACCAACAGGAAAATGGTTACTGGCTGAATACGCTGGATAATTATTACTACAAAGGATTCGACGCCGCAACGAAATATGTCGAAACAGTCAACAGCATCACTCCTGCCAAAATACAGGCCTTCACCAAAAAGCTACTTGGCCAGGGAAATAGTATCGCGGTGGTGATGGAGCCGTAATACGATATAACATTCGCCAAATTTAAAATAAGAAAGTATCTCATACGAGTTCTGTCCTATTTTAAATTTGGCAATTTTATTGAAATATCACTTTGTTTATTTTACTTTTGTACAGAAAACTACGAATATGAGAACTTTATCTTACTTATTTTCTATCCTTATTGTCTTTTTGTGTATCAGTTTTAATGGATATTCGCAAGAATTGACAACCGAACTAAACACTGGTTATAAAGTGGGAGATTATGAAGTGTTTGTATTTACCGAAGGTTCAGGAGATGCGGAGACGGGCTTATTGATAGACGCGCCAACAGATATAACCGCTAAATATGCTCCAAACGGAACCTTCCCGATCGCAACAAACGTTGTATTGGTAAAAGGGAAAGGCAAGGTATGGCTCATAGATACCGGCTACGGATGGAAAATTTTCGAGCAAATGAAGAATCTTGGTATTGAATGCCAGGATGTAGATCAAATACTATTGACACATATGCATGGAGACCATGTAGGAGGGATGCTGTTGGATGGAAATCCTGTTTTCGTAAACTCATCGATAGCCGTAGGCGACAAAGAACTGGCTTATTGGAGCAGTGATGTAGAAATGAACAAATTCCCGCCCGACCAGCGCAAAAATTTCCATACAGTGCAGAAGATAAAGGAACAATACGGTACGAAAGTCAAAACAGTACAAGCTCTTGCGCTCGACGGGGATTACGGTGACGGCATCTTCCCGATAGAGGCCTACGGACATACCCCGGGACATATAATGTATCTCATCTCCGACGGCGGCGAAAAGCTACTGGTATGGGGAGACCTGACACATGCCCTGGCTATACAGATGCCACACCCCGAGATATCGGTAACCTATGACGTCGATCCCGACATGGCACGAAAAACACGCCTCAAAGTGTTGGAATACCTAGCCGACAAGGACATCACTGTAATAGGAATGCATGTTCCGGTTCCACAACCGGGAAAGATTGTGAAAGATGAAATTTCCGGAGGATACAAGTTTTTATCAAAAGTTATCCGGACAGGGAAATAGTATTCATTAGATTATATCAGTGAAAAGTTATACTATCAGATGAACTCCTAAAGATAAAGGAAGGAGAGTCCATTATTTGTTTTTTAAATAGCTTCATTTTCTGAGAATTACAATTATCTATGACTATAACGATTCTATTTTTGTCTTCCAATATCCCCCAATAATCAAGATTAAGGTTATTCAGTTTTATTTGATTCTCTTTCTTATAAATAACTACGTTTAGACTATCTACAATTTGCATTAAGGCATTATATGAATATTCACAAGATTGTACAATAAACTCACTACCTTCCAACATCTTTACTAAATCTTGTTTGTTTTCTATTGTATCTCCTGTAACCAAAATAGTCAAAACACCATCACTATTATTATAACTACCACCATAATAGTCAGGAAGTCTATTTTCCAATGTCATACGCTTCAATATTTTAATATATTGTCCTGTTATATTCAGCTGCCTCATACGTATCTCATTCTTCGCATATTGCTCATTTTCAAGCATTGAAAAGCCAATAAAAGTATCATTCTTGCATGAATACTTTATTTCTCCTGGACATATATCAGTATCAGACTTAGATTTATCACGACATGAGTAATACAAAAAAGAAAGAAAAAATATAATAAACTTCACCTGTTGTCTTATTCCTAGCTTCATAGACACCTACTATATTAATTAGAATCTGAATATACAATACAAAAATTATTAGATAAACCATCCTATTTTCCTCTTAGGAAAGTACAAGTAAATTCAACCTAAAACCTTTTCTAACAAGCATAAAAACAATATTATTTATTCCATTATTGCAGGTCCCGATGAATTTTCAAATACAAATACAGGAGCATTCATAATTTTTTCCTTAAATAAATCTATTTTCGTTTGATTACAATCTTTCAACTTTATATAAATACTATTTTTATGAATACTTAAGCCAAATTGTTTCAATCCAACTTCCTGAATAATACTATCATTATCAACATTTTTATAAAAAGAAACAAGCTCATTCAAAATAGACTTCAGCATAGAATAAGAATATTTTCCCGATTGCACAAGAAAATCATTTCTACCGATCTTTTTAGCTATTGCTTTCCTATGCAAATTCGTATCACCAACGATAATAATTACAACATTTTTAAACTCATCAATATAAAGTCCTCCACAATAATCCTGATATCCAAAAAGAGAATTATCTCCATCTATTTTACAAAAAGAAGCTATACTATTAATCAACACCAAAGCATCTTTTTCACGGTTTAGTAAAACCTCACTGTTTACTGAGACTTGCTCTGAATTATTCTGCCTCTTGCCACAAGAAAAAATAAACAAGAAAATTATAATACAGATAACACAATTTTTCATATCTTATTTTAATTATAAAATACAAGTGGGGAGAACTCTCCCCACTCATTAGTAGATAATCTTAATACATTGTGAGATTTAATACTCTATTTATTTCACTACCCTTTATAAAATATCTTTCTCCATATACCGATGCTGCACAATGAATACCCAAAGGTTTATTATAACTGTCGTAAACAACACCTCCACTATCACCTGGGCCACTGGCGTAGTTTGTTCTTACAACATTTGTAAGATAGACCCTTTGAGTTGATCCAGTTGAACCTATTTTAAACTCAAATTCTCCATTGTCGTCCACATCTTGTATAGAACCACTAGAAGCTCTTTGTGTAGTTGCACCCTCCATATAGACACTACCACCTGACCACAAATTACCTAAAGAAGAAGCTAAAGATTTATTTCCGTATTGTGTTATTTGTCCAATAGTACTGCCAGAATAGACTTCACAAAATGCTGCATCAACGCTTCCTGACATTGTACTTGATAAACAGGTTCCTATTTGCATTCCATTATGATAAAGTCCCGTACCACTATAAGGAAGAAAATGTGAAGACACAACAATACCCGGAATTCCATACTGTTTTGCTCTGTATCCTATTGAAGCCAACCCCGTCAATGTACTTGGAGTGTTCCATACTGCCCCACCCGGTTTTAAGTTTGCTTCAAAAACTGGAACTCCATTACTTTTTTTGAAAACAAAAGTAGGAGAGTCTAAAACAGTTTGTTTAAAAAGACTTATCTTATCTGCTGATAAATCTTCCAGTTTAATATTAATTCTATTCTCCACAGTGTTTAGAGAGAACGCACGCATCGTTGTTGCATCAATAGTCGCTCTATTATTTTCGTCCAGATACAAAATTTTTAATTCTTCTATTACTTTATTTAATTTTCCATAAGAGTAATCACAAGATACAACCAAAATGTCGCTACTTTGTGTCCGTTTAACAAAATCTTTTTTATATACCGCTGTATCCCCTTTAACAAGAATAACAAAACGTTTATCTTTATTAATATAGGCACCACCATAATAATCGGGATATTTTGGTTGTTCTCCTGACCTAGTTTCTACTCTTGGAAACGATTTCAACAAGTTTTCTCCTAATATTAAGGCTTGTTTTTCGGTCTCCACCAAGCTCTGTTCAATTACATTCACATCCTCAACTGGATTATCCATTAAATTATCCGTACAGGATACTACTAACAACATGGCTATTAATGCCAATAAACTGAATAATGTTTTTCTCATGACTTTCCCTTTTAATATTGATACTATTCAACAAACATACGGGTATATTGAGAATACATTACTACTTCAAAATTCAAATATACGACAGTAAAATGAATCTATATTAATAAATACAAGAGATTCCCATATTTTTTTCTTTTTCTGTTTAATGGTTCAGACATTATTCTAACTTTGTACTGGAACATTGAAAAATACAGCTCCACACAAACACAATCCGTTTAGCAAAAAAGATATTATGGATCGCATACATAATGTTGCTAGTAACAAATTATCCATCAGTCAATATTTTGATTTTTGGTGGATAGAAGAAAGAAGTAATAGAGTGTTTGTTTTTTTGAATAAATTTGATGATGGAGTAATTGCAGAATTTAAACAAACGGCATCAGACTCACCAGCCATTGAATTTAAACAATCTCCAGGCAGAATACAAACTGAAGCATCTCTTTCTCCAGGTCAGCTTATTTCAGGAACCATGTCAACTCCAAGTTCTGTAGGATATAGAGTAACCAGATATGGTCAACACGGAGTTATTATGGCAGGGCATACAACTTTTAAGAATGAAGTATTTCGCGTCAATGGTATAAATGTTGCAAAATGTGAAATTAGTTCAGGTTTTTTATTACTATATAACTATCTGATGAAAGAATTTAAATATCTAGAATTAATACTTATTTGTTTGTTTTTTTCATGCAAAGAGAGTAATCACACTAAAGAAAAAATTATCGAGAATAAAAATGTGATTAAAAACATAAAATCAGACAAACAAGGAAATGCAGAACAAGCAGTTCAAGAACCGGCATTTAATGATTACCAAGAAATTAAAAAACTTTTTGGGAATGGAGATAAGCTACGTCTATTAAAAACGAAAGATTATCCATCATATTATGGAGGATCATATACTAATAAAAAAGGTCAGCTCATAATATTCATAACTGGAGATACCTTAAAAGCAAAAGAGATCTTTAGCGAAAGAACAAATAAGACAAATACTATTTTTCAGAGTTGTGAGTATTCTTATCGAACTTTGAATAAAATCATGGACACTATAAGTTACAAAACAAATAACAAAATACCCACGTCAAAATATCTTGATTATTGGTGGATAGAAGAAAAAGAAAATAGAGTTTTCGTCTTCCTAAATAAATTGAATGATGAAGTTATATCAGAATTCAAACAAAATATAATAGATTCACCAGCTATTGTTTTCAAAAAATCATCGGGAAGAATTGTTTATGATTAATATATTAAAGATATACAAAGTATGAAACAAGTCTTCACAATATTGACTATATTACTATTCCTTTGTTACTGCACAAACCCTGACAAGGATAATTCTATTAACTCAAATCCGGATTTGGCTCAAAAAAAGTTTTTAGAGCAAAAGAATAAGTCAGAGGGGGAAGCTTATCCCCTTAAACCCGAATATTGGCCAAGAAGAATTTCACTGGCATCATATAGAAAAAACTTATTAATAATCAGAGATTATTATAGAGAAAAGAAAAAATACCCAGATTTCTATGGTGGGAGCTTTACCAATGATGATTATAATCTTATAATTTATATTGTAGGAGATACTTTAAAAGGAAAAAAAGAAATGGCTAAAATTCTTAATAGTACAGGATTTTCTATCAAATCATGCAATTTTTCATATAACCACCTAACAAAGGTAGATAGTATATTGACCAAATTCCTTCAAGACAAAAAAAACAGTTCTATGATTGATAGTATCAAGATAGTAAGTCATATGCTGAATTTTAAGGACAATCACATATCTGTAAGACTAAAAGAATGTAATGATACTATTATAAATATCTTTAAAAATAATATTTTAGATGATAAATGCATTGTCTTTATAGAAGATAGCTCCGATGTTGTTCCTGTGATAATATATTAATTTTTTCATCTTTACTCCCCACAAAATGAATCTACATTAATAAATGCAAGGCCTTCTCATAAATTTTTCTTTTTTTGTTTGACGGTTCAGACATTATTCTATCTTTGTGCTGTGGCTTTGAAAATACAACGCCACACAGTCTATTGAGCAAAAGAAAAATCGTATGGAGACAAATATAGCCTTACTAATCGAACAATCCGTAAACACACTCGACTCCTTAAACAGAGGTTTACGACTAACCCCAGAAGAACAATTATTTTTCATTATGAAGCAATAAGTCTGTTGCATATATGAAAATAATCAATGTGGATGCTAAAATAAGAATAAATCAATAAGTTAAAATATTTTGTATTTATATTTTTTGCCAAAATATAATAAGCTTCACCTGTTGTCTTATTCCTAGCTTCATGGATACCTACTATATTATTAGCATCTGAATATATAACACCTCCACTATCACCTTCGTTACAACTATATCTTACCGCAGTAACATTAGTGATCGTAACGCTCATTCCACCTACTGTACCTGATATAGTTAGATTTGTCGGGTTACAGCCCCCATTAATAACCACTAACCATACCTTCCATATTAACTATGCTATTTACTCTCATAGTTTCATCTCTATTGGATAATACATTTCTTTGTGTTGTGACATTACTAGCAGAGAAAAAAGCTCCAGTAGGAACAAATGCGGCATCTACAGCACCATAAACTTGCAATTTACTCGTATATCCAACTAATTCATTATAATAATATACCGGAACATTTAACCTTTTCGCTACATGTCCTGACATAATAAAGCCCGGAGCTCCATTAAGCAACGCTCTATAACCCATTGATCCTTCTCAATATTAATCTTCAAGGGGAACTATTTCTGTTTTAGGAACTGGTTCAACATCATAATTACCATCTTTTGTTTTTACTATTCTCAATAGACCTTCTTTGATTAATTCATCCCAGGAATCGACTAGCATTACAATAAACTGAAAAAGGTCCTCAGCTATATTAATTTCGCTGCCTGATTCAATTTTTAAAACTAGTTTATCATTTCGTAAGGTTAGATGTTTTTTAGCTCGTTCTAGTGCAAGAGTGTAAATAACCTGATTATATGCACGATCTTCCACTAAACCAGTATGATAGTTAATAGGAGCTATCGCATCATCAGACATAGGCCGCTTGGTCATGAGAAAATCAGAATCTGTTATGAAAGCTCGTACTTTATACGCATTTTCCCATGCTCTTTTATTCGCAAACTCAATCATAATATTTTCTTGTTCATTTTCTTCGCGAGTTGTAATATCCTTCTGCGAATCAAAATTCTCTTTACCCGAATCTTGTGAATCATCATTCAATACAATTGAGTCTGACGTAGTTGAAAGATAATATTCACTTTCCGCTTTAAGACAACGCGGCTTTGTAAAGGTATAACTTATTCTATATTTACCTGGTCGATTGTCAAATATAGAGAATTTTGCTTTAACTTTACTTTTCGCAGGTAGCTTCCATAACATATGGACTGGGACAAACCTAGGTGGAGTTTTCGCGTTTTCCCATCTCCCAATACTATCGTTATAATATTCACGAGCAATATCACCACTACCATAATAAGCATCTTCATCCGAGTGATTTATAAGAACAATAGGTATTGCATTAGATAAAACAGAGAATGTATCAGGAACTATTATCAATTCATACACTGTTGTATCCGAAAGAATTGAAACAGGCATTATTACTGCTTTATAATCAGAAATTATCCGCTCTTTCTTTTTTTGTACACAACCGTACAAAAAGAAGATAATTGAGATTATTATATAAATAGCTTTCATATATGCAAAGATATAAAGGAAGTTCATTCTAATGGGTATATGCCTCAACCAGCTGTTGTTTACCAAACATTATAGCTGATTGATCTTTCACCATGCGTTTGATTGTAGAACGATTTTCTTCTGTATCATTACGAAGTACTACCACTACCCGATTCTCTTCATTAGAAACATAAATATTATCTGTATCAACTTCATGATTACACGTGTATAACGTCTTTTTCAAACGTGCCAATTCATTATATGAATATGTACATCTTTGAAGAACCAGATTTCTAACACTTATCCTTTGAGATATATCAGTTAAGGCTTGAATAGAATCTCCAGTAAAATTTATAATTAACTTTAACCTTCCATAATCTACAAAAGCACCACCATAATAATCAGGATATTTAATTTCATCATAAGGCATGATATATAAGTGTTCCATAATACTTGTAGACAAATGGTTCTTAGGTAAAAAGGAATTTAAATACTCGATAAAGTTATAATTGATATCCTTTATTGTCTCTACTTCATTATTCCTAGGCTCACATGCGAAAAGAGATAAAAGTAATACATTAATAAATATATAAATCTGTTTCATATAAAAAGAATAAATGTGGATGCTAATATAAGAAATAAATTAAGAGACTAAAGTCATTTTTCATTTATATCAACCTTTTCCTAAAGAAATCATTGTATCTTAATATACATATAGCATACTAAGATACAAATAATTAATATTTAATAGCCACTCACACTAAAAGCTGAGTTTATATTTGATGCTTTGGTTACATATGTTACTCCACTGGAACCTCCTTCAACTATTCCTATTATATTTGCAGAACTTCCACTACGAGCATATGCAGGACCACCACTATCACCATGACCTGCGTATATACTAGTCGCAATATGATCCGTTAAATGGACATTATCATCCTTTACTGTAAACTGTGCACTTGTTGAGGTGATTAAGCCTTGAGTTTCACCAGAGACAGCTCCATACTTATAAATATATTGACCTACAACAGCACTTTGGACTGTTGATGTAAGTGTAACACTTCCATTACCTATACGGTTAGAAAAATTCACATATCCTGTCGACTCACAGTATGCAGCATCTATATTACCTCCATACTGTACTTTGTCACATCTTGCAATCTGTACCCCGTTATCTGTAATCATTTGATTTGTGGATTTTACAGCATGTCCTGCAGTTATAAATCCATCAGAACCATACCAAGAATTTACACGGTAACCAAAAGTAAAACTACCATAAAAACCAGATAGTCCATAACCAGGATAAGGATCAACATATTTTTGAACCTTTTCTTCAGTTTGAACAAATGTTATAGCAGGAGAATCTATAATCTGAGATCTGAACTCATTAATATTCGATTCACTACAATTTAAAAGTTTTACTTCAATACAATTTTCTTTATCCATTATACTAACAACTGCTATATTATCCATAAGAGTCGGATTCGCATTACTAATGATGTAATCTGTAATTCGAAAATTTATCTCCAATAATTCATTATATGAATAAGTACAAGATTTAGTAATACAGTCATCTGTTCCTGTAGTAGTTAAAATAGTACTTCTTCCTTGAATTGTATCCCCAGTAACATAAACGACCAATTCTTGATTTTCATTAATATAACAACCTCCATAATATTCTGGATAATTTACATTAGAATTAGATTTTGTTCTGCCTGATTGAAAAGAAGATATTAATCTATCAAAAGCATCTAAGGCTTTGCTTTGATCTACTAATTTAACATCAATCATAGAACTGTTTTCCACTTTCTCATTTTTCGTGTTCAGATTATCAATTATATCATCCGAGCAAGACGGCATAAGAAAAGGCGCCACCATTAATAATAAAAATAGTTTCTTTTTCATGTTAATCCTTTATTAATTAGACATACACCAAAATTAACGCATTTAAATTAGTTGATTATTGAACCTATCTTCATAAAGCTCATAATTTCATGAAAATAAATGAATTAATAATCTTATCTTGTAATAATAGGAGCATAATCTCCATAATTTATAAACAGTAATCAATAATATAGAACAAAGACTATAAAGCCATGATAAATCATAGTACTTTTGTATTCTTGTTATTCAACATATAAATTATGAAACAAGTATTTATAGCATTGATCATATTACTATTTCTTTGCAACTGTACAGGTTCTAAAAAGGATAGTTCGATCAATTCAAATCCAGATTTAGTTCAAAAAAAGATTTTGAAACAAAAGAATAAGTCAGAGGGGGAAGCTTATCCCCTTAAACCCGAATATTGGCCAAGAAGAATTTCACTGGCATCATATAGAAAAAATTTCTCGAAAATCAGAGATTATTATAGAGAAAAGAAAACTTTTCCGGATTTCTATGGTGGAAATTTTACCGATGATGATTATAATCTTATAATTTATATCGTAGGAGATACTTTGAAAGGAAAAAAAGAAATGGCCAAAATTCTTAATAGTACAGACTTTTCTATCAAATCATGCAATTTTTCGTACAACCACCTGACAAAGGTAGATAGTATATTGACCAAATTCCTTCAAGACAAAAAAAACAGTTCTATGATTGATAGTATCAAGATAGTAAGTCATATGCTGAATTTTAAAGACAATCATATATCTGTAAGACTAAAAGAATGTAATGATACTATTATAAATATCTTTAAAAATAATATTTTAGATGATGAATGTATCGTCTTTATAAAAGATGATCCTAGTGCTCCTATAATAGCAGATTAAATATTCCATCTTTACTCCCCACAAAATGAATCTACATTAATAAATACAAGGCATTCTCATAAATTCTTCTTTTTTTGTTTGACGGTTCAGACATTATTCTATCTTTGTGCTGGGGCTTTGAAAATACAACGCCACACAGTCCATTGAGCAAAAGAAAAATCGTATGGAGACAAATATAGCCTTACTAATCGAACAATCCGTAAACACACTCGACTCCTTAAACAGAGGTTTACGACTAACTCCAGAAGAACAATTATTTTTCTGTGAACACTTTAAACGGGAAGAAATAAAGAAAAATGAGTTTTCTATCAGAATCGGTGATTATGAAAACTATCTTTACTTTATAGAAAAAGGCATTCTTCGTTATTGGACTACTACCAGCCATAATGACCCCGATAAAGAAATCACCTTTTGGTTTTCCTTTCCTGGGGAATTTGCAAACTCATATTTTTCTCTAAAGCAGAAAGAACCTTCTTGCATAAATATTCAGGCTCTGACTAATTGCGTAATCTGGAAACTGGCAAAGCAAGATTTAGTCGATTTATATGAAACCTCATTGAATATAAATAAAATAGCACGAATCGTTCTAGAAGATGCTTTAGTTCGGAAAATTACTCGAGAAATACAATTATTGGGATTTTCATGTGAAGAAATTTATAAAGAACTTATTATAAAAAACAAAGAATTCATTCAACAAATCCCATTGAAATATATAGCCTCTTATATAGGAGTTACTCCCCAGACATTAAGTCAGATTCGCAAGAAAACACATTAATTTATAAATAAGACTGTTTACCATATGCAAAACAAATAGATGATTATATTTCATACAGACATCAGATCCAACATCTGCCCTACCGCATTATCTCGTTAACAGGTTCAAATGATTACCTGGGACTTTCACATCACCTGGAAGTCATTGAGAAGGAATAAAAGCCCTTAAGCAGTACGGAGCAGGGGTAGGAGCCAGCCCTCTGATTGGTGGTCATAATCTCCTGCACGAGCAACTGGAACAGGAAATCGCCCGTTTTCTGAAAAACGAGTACGCGATAATATACCCCTCCGGCTATGCATACAACCAAAGATCTGGATGAAACTTTAGATATTCTGAATCAATTAAGTACACATATAATCTTACGAAAAAGTAACTAAAAAACAAATAAAGAGGATAAATTCATCCTCTTTTTTTATCTTTGATCCGTAAACCTTAAATTAGACAACAATGTATATCAGGATAATACTATTATTTATCATTCCTTCATTCGTTTGTTCAGGATATGCCGACGGGCAATCAGTATCCGATAACATCGAAAAAATGCTGCAAAGCCTTGACTCGCTCCTTGCTGAAAAAGAGACTTTTGTCGTTGCCAAAGAGAAGCGGATCGAAGAACTGAGAAAAATGGAACAGAAAGTCCAAACGGAAGAAGAACAGTACTGGATGAACAAACTGTTCTATGAAGAATTTATGGTATACGACAGCGATTCGGCATTAAGTTACATACAGAAAAACCTGAATATCGCCCGGAAACTGAATAATCTGCAGTGGATAGCACAATGGAATATCGAACAATCTTTTATATTATCGGCTACCGGATTCCTGAAAGAAGCACTGGATGCCTTGAATGAGATAAATGTAGATAATCTGTCATCTTATACCAAAACGGATTATTACGGACAGATGATGTATCTTTATTCGCATTACGGTCAATATTCCGGGGAAGATTCCCAGCAAAGTATACTTTATTATGCCCAGGAAAAGATATACCGAGATTCCATTTTTTCCAGTATACCGGATAATCATCCCTATTATCTATGGTACAGAGGATGGCAGTATAACGGAACTCCTATGGCAGAAGAGGTAAAAGAACAGTTGAGATTATCGCTGGCTTCTGCTTCGTTCGATTCCAGGAAGGAGGCTATGAATGCATATATTTTAGCAATAATGAATAGAGACGAAGGTAACGAAGAGGAATATCTTCGTTACCTCATCTTATCAGCCATGGCTGATATCCGGTCGGCTAACCATGATATCGCATCATTGGAAGAACTGGGAAAAACCCTTTTAGAAAGAGGTGCCACAGACCGCGCCTATTCTTATCTCAATTATTGCCTCGGATGTGCACAGTTATACAAAAACAGAATACGTATGATCGGTATTTCCTCTGCATTGGACGCCATCCATAAAACCTATGAACAAAGAAATAAAAAACAGGAAGCCGATTTACGCCGGTATCTATTCATCGTAAGCACGTTATTATTAGTTCTGCTTGCAGCCATATTCTTCATCGGATTACAAATGAAACGGCTGAAGGAGTCACGAAAGAAACTGAACAAAGCCAACCAGAGCCTGAATAAACACGTCGAAGAACTGGAACAGGCTCATGGGCAACTGGCCGAAGTGAATAATCAGCTCCAATCATTGAACGAACAGTTATTGGAAACCAACAATAAACTGACGGAATCAAACTATGTCAAAGAAGAATATATCGGTTATGTATTCAATATATGTTCAAACTATATCAGTAAACTCGATGAATACAGGAAAAATATAAACCGGAAGATCAAAACCGGAATGATAGACGAAGTGAAAAAGATGACGGATAGTTCTTCAATGGCTTCCAATGAACTAAAAGAATTTTACCGCAATTTCGATGCCATCTTCCTACATATCTATCCGGATTTTGTTTCCGACTTTAATGCATTGCTCGAACCGGATAAACAGATCATGCCTAAAGAAGGAGAATTATTAAACACCGAACTACGTATCTATGCATTAGTCCGTCTGGGGATCAGCGACAGTGTAAAAATAGCCGAATTCCTCCATTGCTCTGCCCAGACAGTCTATAACAACCGGCTGAAAACACGTAGCAAAGCAATCGTACCCAAAGAACATTTTGCAGAAATTGTAAAATCTTTAGGAAAAATAGAGCGCTAAAATGGACTTGAAAGCCTCCTTAACCTTATAAAACAACTTACTTTTTATTGGTATATAAAATTTATAAAAAGCTATGGATCAGCAATATAATAAATACATTAATTTACTTCTGCTGTTTACCAGACTATTGAAGCCCACAAACCACACTTTACTTTTGCAAATACAATAAAAGTAAAAAACAATTAGTATGTTAACTTTAAAATGTATTTATCTTATGAAGAACATTTTATTTAAACGGAGGTATTATGGAGGTATCATCCCCATCCTATGCCTGTTATTATTATTCCCGACACTTACATTCGCCCAGAAGTTCACGATCAGTGGACAAGTAAAAGACACCCAGGGCGAACCAGTCATCGGTGCAAATGTTATTATAAAAGGAACGACCAACGGAACCATTACAGACCTGGATGGTATGTTCTCTATTCCTGACGTTGAGCAAAGCTCCGTCCTGGAAATCTCTTTCATCGGTTATACACCTCAACTGGTAAAAATTTCTGACAACAAACCGTTAGTCATAACACTGGCAGAAGACAGTCAGGCACTGGACGAAATTGTCGTTGTGGGTTATGGTGTTCAGAAAAAGAGTGTGGTAACAGCGGCTATCAGCCGTGTAACAGCCGACGAACTGAATGCAGCCAAGCCTTCCCGTGTGGAAGATGCGCTGAAAGGAAAAGTTTCCGGTGTACAGATCACGCAAAGTTCCGGCCAGCCGGGATCAGATTCTAAAGTGCGTATCCGTGGTATCGGAACGGTCAATAACAGCGATCCGTTATATATCGTAGACGGTATGCCGGTAGACGGTGGTATCAACTACCTGAACCCGGTAGATATCCAGTCTGTTGAAATTCTGAAGGATGCCGCATCGGCAGCTATTTACGGAGCCCGTGCTGCCAATGGTGTTGTACTTGTAACGACCAAGAGCGGTAAAAGCGGTAAAGCGACGATCAACTACGATTTCAGCTACGGATGGCAGAATCCCTGGAAAAAGAAAGCAGTCCTGAACGCACGCGAATACATGACTATTATGAACGAAGCACAGGTGAACGACGGAAACCCTGCTCTTTACTCGCAGGAAGAAATTGCTTCCGCAGGTAACGGGACCGACTGGCAGGATGCCACTTTCAACTATGATGCTCCGGTTCAGCAACATCAGGTAAGTATTAACGGCGGTAGCGACAAAATGCAATATTTCCTTTCTTTAGGCTACTTCAATCAGGAAGGTATCGTAGGCGGCGACTATGGTAAATCAAACTACGACCGCTGGAGCCTTCGTTCTAACTCTACCTATGAAGTGTTTGAAGCACAAGATCGCAAATTCCTCAACAAACTGAAGGTAGGTGTCAATATCGGTTATTCCAGAGGTACGAATTCCACTGTCGAATCAAACTCGGAATACGGTTCTATCCTGGGTAGTGCCATCACGTTCTCTCCCCTGGTTCCCGTTTATGCCAACGAAAAAGAATCAGCTGAGATCCTGGAAAAATACCCGACAGCTGTCGTAGACAAAAACGGACGTGTATTTTCTTTGCCGCCTTCCGGTTATCAGGAATTGGCCAACCCGGTTGCCCAGTTGAATGCTCCTTCCGTAACAAAAAATAATGAAGACAAGTTCGTCGGCTCTTTCTGGGCCGAACTGGATGTACTTCCCGGACTGAAGTTCAAAAGCAGCTATGGTGCCGACCTGGCATTCTGGGGGGCCGACGGATATGGTTTCGAATATTATATGGGCTCTATGAAGAAAAACGAACAGAGCTGGGTACAAAGCGAAATGAACCGTGGCTACAGATGGCAGGTAGAAAACGTATTGACCTACAATAAAACATTCTTTGAAAAGAACAACCTGACAGTCGTTTTAGGACAGTCTGCACAAAGATACTCAGTTCGCAAACTGGGTGGTAGCGACTACGACTTGCTTGAAACAGACCCGAACAAGGCCAATATCAACTCTGCTACCGGCAGCCGCGACGACGAACGTACATGGGGTGGCACGGATGGTTACAACTTTACCGCCCTGGCTTCTTATTTCGGCCGTATCGATTATAACTACGACGAACGTTATATGTTACAATTCACAATGCGTCGCGACGGTTCTTCCCGCTTCGGACCGAATCATAAATGGGCTACATTCCCGGCATTGTCTGTCGGTTGGAATGTGTTGAACGAACCTTATATGCGACAATTCCAGAGCGACGTATTCAATTCTATGAAAGTACGTTTCAGCTGGGGTAAGAACGGTAACGAGAATATCGGTAATTTCCGTTATACAGCCCTGATGGACGGTGGACAAAACTACTATTTCGGTGGAGGTTACAGCGTAAAGGATAACGGTAAAACCGGAACAATGCAATATGGTTCTTCACCGGCAGCTATTGCCAATCCTAATATCAAATGGGAAGAGTCGGAACAGATCGACCTCGGTTTCGATGCCCGCTTCTTCAATAACGGTTTGAATTTCGGTTTCGACTATTTCAAGAAGAAAACGAACGGAATGTTAATGGATAAACCGATCCCAAGCTACGTAGGACAAAGCGCCCCGATGAGTAATGCCGGAAAAATGCAGAACTGGGGACTTGAATTCGAACTGGGCTGGAAGTCTTCTGTCAAAGATTTCAACTATTCAATCAGCGCCAACGCTTCTTACCTGAAAAACAAGCTGATCGACCTGGGTAACGCTTCCGGTCTGGCTACTTACGAAAGTGCCGGTGCATCCGGAGTAGGTGAATATGTACGGGCTACCAACGGGGATGTATGGCCCTACTTCTACGGAATGAAAACGGATGGTATCTTCCAGAATTGGGACGAAGTAAATGCCTATACGAACGATAAAGGCGAACTCTTACAGCCGAAGGCACAACCCGGTGACGTTCGCTTCGTAGATACGAATAAAGACGGAGTGGTAGATGATACCGACAGAACAAAGATCGGTAAAGGGATGCCCGATTGGACATTCGGTTTGACACTGGGCGCAGACTGGAAAGGATTCGACCTGAACCTATTCTTCCAGGGAACTTTCGGAAACGATATATTCGACTTCGCACAACGTGGCGATATCCCGGCAATGAACCGTCCGACATGGATACTCGACAGATGGATGGGTGAAGGTTCTTCCAACTCTATCCCCCGCATGACAGCTCAAAACCCGAACGGAAACTGGCGTTCTTCCGACCTGTATGTAAAGAACGGATCTTATGTACGCCTGAAAACAGCCCAGCTGGGATATACCCTGCCTACTATATGGACTAAGAAAGCGTCCATACAAAGACTAAGGGTATACGTATCGGCAGAGAACCTGTTCACATTCACCGGTTACGACGGTTTCGACCCGGAACTGGCCTCCGGCAATTATACTACGATCGGTGTGGATAAAGGTATCTATCCGCAATCAAGAACGATCTCTTTAGGAGCTAATATCACTTTCTAACATTTAAACGTATTTATCATTATGAAAAGATATAAATTATTCGCTTTTGCATCTCTTTTGGCGGCTGCAGTCATGACCACTTCCTGTGGCGACGATTTCCTGACAGCCGGGCCGACAGAAAAGCCGGAAGCCGGTGCAGCCGCAACCGAAGGAACGATCTTGTCCAGTTTGGGTTCGGCTTATCAGATCCTGATGTTTGACAGTTATGCAAACAACAATTATAATGCTGTGTTACTTATGTCCGACCTGCGTTCCGACGACTTGTTCAAAGGGGGAGGCGATGCCGGCGACCAGCATCAATTATATGTACTGTCGCAATTCAGTTCCAGTGCGGCAGAAACTCTCGACGGATTGTGGAGTATCTATTTTACCGGCCTGGCACGTGCGAACAATGCGGTTATTGCCTGCAAAAATGCAGTGAATGTGACGGAAGAAAAAGTGGCCCAGTATACGGCAGAATCTCATTTTCTGCGTGCTTACTATACGCATCTGTTATGGAAATTCTGGGGAAATATTCCTTACTTCGAAGCTCCGCTGGACGATCCTTACCTGGCACCTCAGATGAGTGCAGACGAAATATACCAGAAAATAATGGCCGACCTGGAAATAGCCTGCGGAGAAGGTATGCCGATGAAAGTCAGCGGAGCCAACCTGGGACGTGCCAACAGAGCTGCCGCCCTGATGTTGAAAGCACGCGTAGTGATGTATCAGAAAGATCAGTCTAAATATGCCGAAGTAGCCAACGATATGGCCACGATCATCAAAAGCGGCGATTACGAACTGATGGATGATTTCGATGCCATGTGGTTGGACGAAAATGAATTCTGCAAAGAATCCATCTTTGAAAGCAACCAGTTGCCGGAAGGTAAAACCTGGGATACTGGCTGGCAGGGATATGGTACGAACTTACCGGCATTTATCTCTCCGAATGAACTGAAAGATCCTGACGGAGTGTTCAAAGGAGGCTGGGGATTTGCTCCTGTCCGTTTGTCCGCTTACCAGATGTACGAAGAAGGCGACCTGCGCCGCGATGCCTCTATCAACGACTGGCGTCAAGGCAGTTATTCAAAACGTTTCCAGGATACAGGCCTGTTCCAACGTAAATATGCTGCCCGCGAAGGATACAACCCTCCTCCAGGCGACCAGGATCTGAATTACTGTAATAACCTGCGTATTTTCCGTTATGCCGAAACACTGTTGAACTATGTGGAATTGGTGAAGATGGGAGGTGCTCCCGAAGCTCAGGGCGTAAGTGCAGATGAATGCTTCAACCAGATACGCCGCCGCGCCTTCGGTACTGATAAACCGATTGCCGCCACAGCCCAGAATATCAAGGATGAACGCCATAAAGAATTCCTGGGTGAAGGAATGCGCTTCTGGGATCTGGTTCGCTGGGGAGATGCTCCGAGTGTGCTGACAGAAAACAATTCCGAGTTCAACTCTGTCCGCACCTTTGAAGAATGGATGAAATATCTTCCTATTCCTCAGGGAGAAATGACAAAGACGCTGGGAACCGAATTCGAATTGAAACAAAACGGTAACTGGAAATAACCGAGTGGCTAACACGATAAAACAGACAATAATATGATAAGAAATATATTCAAATCAGGAATCATCGTCCTAATGGCCATTTTGGCGATGACCTCTTGCGACCCGCAAGACAATGATGACCATTCATTAGGTGCAATGCCCGAAGAAAGCCAGTTGGCTTTCTCCGCCACACCGAAAAGTGAACAACCGAACGTGATCGCACTGAAAAATGAATCGAGTATAAAAGGTGTCGTCACCTGGGATATGGGAGACGGATCGACCGCCAAAGGAGAAACGGCTGATGCGAAATATCCGTTTAAAGGTACTTATGTGATCTCGATGACCATGTATACTACCGGAGGATCGGCAACGATCACAAAGGAAGTCACGGTTGCACAGGACGATATGTCCTTATTGAACACTCCTATGTACAACGCCCTGACAGGAGGTGCCGAAAATCTGCAAGGTAAAACCTGGGTATTCGACCAATATCATAGCGGACACTTCGGAGTCGGCCCGAGTACCGACGAAGCGCCTTCATGGTGGTCGTGCCCGGCCAACGGCAAACTGGAATCGAGCCTTTATACCCAGGAGTTTACATTTATCCAGGTGGGAGTAAAAATGATCTGGAAAAACAATGGGTATATCTATACGAATGAAGCGGGTAAAAACGCATTGGGAGGTACAGCCGTTGTTCCCCCGGCCGGAGACTTTGACGTAAAGTATGAACCTAAAGACGCATATACTTTTACATTGAATGAAACGGGTAAGACGATCACACTGAACAACGGTGCTTTCTTCGGCCATTATGCAGGAACATCCACTTACGAGATCCTGAGCCTGACAGACGACGAACTGTATCTGAAATGTACCAGTACCGTTGAAAGCGGTAATGGTTGGTGGTATCGTTTCATTCCAAAAGAAAAGAACGTAAAACCCGAAGTGGAAATTAAGCCTGTTACATTGGTTGAAGATTTTGAGAAAGATAAATTATCCGTAGAATTCATCCCCGAAAAGATGGGAGATATGGAACCTGTCTATTCGAATCCCGCACCGGTCGGCATTAATACGTCTAAAAAGGTATATCTCTACCAGAAATCGGAAGAGTTCTATTCCAACATATCATGGGTATCGGAAGATACTAAGTTCGACTTGTCGGAAAATAACAAGATTCGTATGAAAGTATATATTCCGTCTTACAACGATTATACGACCGCTGCTGCCGTTGCAGGCGATTGGATCACAGTCAATAAACTGCAGAAACAGGTTGTTGTCAAATTGCAGAATACCGAAGCAGGCGATAATGCATGGGAAAGCCAGACTGAGATTGTAAAAGCAAATCTGGAGACCGATAAATGGATCGAACTCGAGTTTGATTTCAGCACGGTAAAAGACCGTACCGATTATAACAAGGTTGTTATCCAGTTCGGTGCAGAAGGTCACGCTGCCCCAGGAATCTTCTTCTTCGATGATTTCTCTTTCAATAAATAAGTAATAAACAACAGATAGAGAGTTGGTAATACAGCAACTCTCTATCTACTCATTCAAAACGGGAAGATGAAATATTCAATCACATAATGACCACCATGAAAACATACAAATTAAATATCTTCTATGCCGGACTGCTGGTTCTTTCCATGATGGCATGTAGCCAGCCTTCCGGAGCAGGGAAAGGAGACACTGTTGAAAAACAGGTAGAAGAACTGCTCGGCAAAATGACCTTACCCGAAAAGATCGGTCAGATGAACCAGTTGAGCCCGTTTGGCAGCATGGATGAAATTGCAGGCCAGGTTCGTAAAGGAGAAATCGGTTCGTTACTGAATGTGACGGACCCTGAAAAAGTTAATGAGATACAGAAAGTAGCGGTGGAAGAATCCCGGCTGGGTATCCCCCTGTTGATGTCGCGTGATGTCATTCACGGATATAAAACAATATTCCCAATACCCCTGGGACAAGCCGCTACCTTCAATCCACAGATCGTGCAGGACGGAGCCCGCGTAGCCGCTATCGAAGCATCTGCCGACGGTATCCGCTGGACGTTTGCCCCGATGATCGATATCTCACGCGATCCCCGCTGGGGACGAATCGCTGAGAGTTGTGGCGAAGATCCATATCTTAGCTCCGTCATGGGTGTAGCTATGGTGAAAGGTTTCCAGGGCGACTCCCTGAACGATCCGACCTCAATAGCCGCCTGTGCCAAACACTTTGTCGGCTACGGAGCAGCAGAAGGAGGACGCGATTATAATTCGACATTCATCCCCGAACGCCAGTTGCGTAACGTCTATTTTCCTCCGTTCGAAGCAGCAGCAAAAGCCGGATGTGCCACCTTTATGACGTCTTTCAACGATAATGACGGTGTTCCTTCGACAGGAAACAGCTTTATCTTGAAAGATGTACTGCGCGATGAGTGGAAATACGACGGTATGGTAGTTACCGACTGGGCTTCGACCGCTGAAATGATTTCCCACGGCTTCTGTAAAGACGAAAAGGAAGCTGCCTTGAAATCCGTAAATGCCGGAATCGATATGGAAATGGTCAGCGGCACCTTTATCCGCCACTTGGAAGAACTCGTAAAAAAGGGGCAAATATCGGAAGCGGCCATTAATAATGCAGTACGCAACATCCTTCGTCTTAAGTTCCGTCTGGGACTGTTCGACAATCCTTATGTAAACACAGACCAACATGTAAAATATGCACCCGAACACCTCGCCAAAGCCAAAGAAGCAGTAGAACAATCGGTTATCCTGTTAAAGAACGATCGGGAGACCTTACCTTTCACCGATAAGATCCGTACCATTGCGGTCGTAGGCCCGTTGGCGGATGCCCCTCACGATCAGATGGGGACCTGGGTATTCGACGGAGAAAAAGCACATACTCAAACCGTACTGGCAGCGTTGAAAGAGATGTATGGCGACAAGGTACAGTTTATCTACGAACCCGGATTGGGTTACAGCCGCGACAAGAGCACAGGCAATATTTCCAAAGCTGTAAGTGCTGCCACACGTGCGGATGCCGTACTGGTATGCGTCGGAGAAGAGTCTATTCTCTCGGGTGAGGCTCATTCTTTGGCAGATTTACACCTGCAAGGAATACAGAGCGAACTGATTGCCGCCCTGGCAAAGACAGGAAAACCTCTCGTAACAATTATCATGGCAGGTCGTCCGCTAACGATCGAGCAGGAAGTAAACCAGTCGGATGCCGTTCTCTACGCTTTCCATCCGGGAACTATGGGTGGTCCGGCTATTGCCGACCTGCTTTTCGGTAAAGTGGCACCGAGCGGTAAAACGCCGGTTACCTTCCCGAAGATGGTAGGACAAATACCTGTTTACTATGCCCATAACAACACAGGTCGCCCCGCCTCCCGCCAGGAAACGCTGATCGATGCTATTCCGCTGGAAGCCGGACAGACTTCACTGGGCTGTACCTCTTTCTATATGGATGCCGGTTTCGATCCCCTGTTCCCCTTCGGTTACGGATTGTCGTACACCACATTCGGATACGACAACCTGCAACTGGCAACCGATAAGCTGGCTGCCAACGGAACACTGGAAATCAGTTTCGACCTGACTAACACCGGTAAATATGACGGGACAGAAGTGGTACAATTGTACGTACAGGACACCTTTGGCTCTGTTACCCGTCCGGTCAAAGAGTTGAAAGGTTTCCAACGCATTTCCCTGAAGCAGGGTGAAAAGAAAACCGTCACCTTTTCTCTCCCGGTCGAAGAACTGGCATTCTGGAACATAGATATACAGAAAGTAGTAGAACCGGGCGAATTCAATCTCTGGGTCGGCCCCAATAGTGCAGAAGGATTACAAACAACATTCACAGTAGAATAACAGATATGAAAAAGAATATATATTTAATGATCCTGCTTCTGCTGGTATCCTTCACCGGATGCCGGCAGGACGCTGCAACAGCAGGTACGGATACGACCGATATGCCCCCGGAAGCATTTATGCGTATATCCGGTACCGACCTGGTTACTCCAAAAGGACAGAAGTTTTTCATCCAGGGAACCAATCTCGGGAACTGGCTGAACCCCGAAGGTTATATGTTCGGCTTCAGCAAAACGAACTCACCGGGACGTATCAACCAAATGCTTTGTGAAATGGTCGGCCCCGACTTTACCTCCGAGTTCTGGAAGGCTTTCAAAGACAATTACATCACCCGCGACGACGTACGGTTCATTGCCGGGACAGGAGCCAACACCATCCGTCTACCTTTCCATTACAAACTCTTCACCGATGAAGATTATATGGGACTGACTTCCAACCAGGATGGATTCGCCCGCATAGACAGTGTGGTCAACTGGTGCCGGGAGACCGGGTTATACCTGATCCTCGATATGCACGATGCACCGGGCGGACAGACTGGCGATAACATCGACGACAGCTACGGTTATCCCTGGCTCTTTGAAAGCGAAGCCAGCCAGCAACAGTTCTGCGATATCTGGAAGAAAATCGCAACGTATTACAAGAATGAACCCGTAATCCTGGGCTACGAATTGATTAATGAACCTATCGCCCCCTATTTCAATAATATGGAAGAACTGAACGCCAAGCTGGAACCGTTATACAAACGGGCTACAACCGCTATCCGTGAAGTGGATACCAACCATATCATCCTGTTGGGCGGTGCCCAGTGGAACGGCAATTTCCGTCCGTTCACCGATTCCACCTTTGACGATAAAATCATGTATACCTGCCACCGTTACGGCGGCGAAGCCACAAAGGCCGCTATCCAGGAAATCATCGACTTCCGCGACCGTGTGAACCTGCCTATGTACATGGGAGAGATCGGACATAACACGACAGCCTGGCAAAATGCTTTCTGCCACGTCATGCAGGAAAACAATATCGGCTGGACTTTCTGGCCTTATAAAAAAATCGACGAATCATCTTTCGCCGGTATTAAAGCTCCTGAGAACTGGGATCGTATCGTTGCTTTCTCAGAAGCTCCCCGGGCTACTTATCAGGAGATACGCGAAGCTCGTCCGGATCAGGAAGAGGCAAAAGCGGCTCTGATGGAATTTATAGAGAACAGCCGGTTACAAAACTGTATCATTCAGAAAGAATACATCCGCTCACTAAGTTTAAAAGCACAATAAAACGACATGAAACTGATTAAGTATATTGCCTGCTCCCTGTTGTTACTTCCTGCATTTGCCCAGGCACAACAAAGCATTCCGGTTTACCTGGATAACAATAAACCGATAGAAGAACGTGTGGAAGACGCCTTATCGCGCCTGACACTCGAAGAGAAAGTGGCATTGACACACGCGCAATCCAAGTTTTGTTCTCCGGGGGTGGCACGTTTGGGTATTCCCGAATTCTGGATGACCGACGGCCCTCATGGCATTCGTCCCGAAGTTTTATGGGACGAATGGGAACAAGCCGGATGGACCAACGACTCTTGTGTAGCCTTCCCGGCACTGACCTGCCTGGCTGCTACCTGGAATCCGAAAATAGCTTTATTGTATGGAAAGAGTATCGGGGAAGAAGCCCGCTACCGTAACAAAACGGTGCTGCTGGGCCCCGGTGTGAACATGTATCGCTCACCATTGAACGGACGTAACTTCGAATATATGGGCGAAGACCCTTATCTGGCCGGAAAGATGGTGGTTCCCTATGTACAGGGCGTTCAACAGAATGGTGTGGCAGCCTGTGTAAAACATTATGCACTGAATAACCAGGAAGTAAACCGTCATACGACCAACGTTATTGTAGACGACCGTGCCCTGTATGAGATCTATTTACCCGCTTTCAAAGCCGCTGTTCTGGAAGGGAAAGCCTGGGCAATCATGGGTTCTTACAACCTATACAAAGACCAGCACGGTTGCCATAACCAGTATCTGTTGAATGACATCCTGAAAGGTGAATGGGGTTTCGACGGCGTTGTCGTTTCCGACTGGGGAGGCGTTCATAATACACAACAAGCCATAACCAACGGGCTCGATATGGAGTTCGGTAGCTGGACCAACGGATTATCCAACGGGGCAAGTAACGCTTACGATAATTATTACCTGGCAGATCCCTATCTTCAGTTGATCCGGGAAGGTAAAGTCGGCACAAAAGAACTCGACGACAAGGTAAGACGTATCCTTCGCCTGGCTTATCGCACGAATATGGATAGAAACCGTCCTTACGGGTCACTTTGCTCAGAAGCACATTTTGCCGCTGCCCGTCAAATCGGTGAAGAGGGTATCGTCTTATTGCAGAACAAGAATAATGTACTTCCTATCGACCTGAACCGCGCAAAGAAAATAGCCGTTATAGGTGAAAATGCCGTCAAGATGATGACCGTAGGCGGTGGTTCTTCTTCCCTGAAAGTGAAATACGAACTCTCTCCGCTGGATGGTATCCGCAAGCGAGTAGGTGATAAAGCCGAAGTCGTTTATGCACGTGGTTATGTAGGCGACCCGAGTGGTGAATACAATGGAGTGAAGTCCGGACAGGATCTGGAAGACAACCGTTCGCCGGAGGAATTAATAGCCGAAGCCGTGGCTGTAGCCAGGGAAGCCGACTATGTGATCTTTATCGGCGGTCTGAACAAGAGTGCACATCAGGACTGCGAGGATGCAGACCGCAAGGAATTGGGTTTATCTTACGGACAGGATCAGGTAATAGCTGCCCTGGCTCAGGCGAACAAAAATCTGATCATGGTTAATATTTCAGGGAATGCCATCGCCATGCCGTGGGTGAAAGAAGTACCGGCCATCGTACAGGCGTGGTATCTGGGCTCGGAAGCGGGAAATGCTATTGCTTCGATATTGCTGGGAGATGTAAATCCATCCGGTAAGCTGCCGTTCACTTTCCCCGTCTCTTTACAGGATGTAGGTGCACACCAGTTGGGTGAATATCCGGGCACTCCCAGAAACGACGGTAGCAACCTGGTAGACGAGAAGTACAACGAAAGTATCTTCATTGGCTACCGTTGGGCAGACAAACAGAAAACCAAACCGCTTTTCAGCTTCGGCCACGGCTTGAGTTACACGACATTCGAATACGGAAAAGTAACAGCCGATAAGAAGACGATCGCAAAAGACGAACCTATCACTTTCACCCTGACCGTAAAAAATACAGGTGACCGCGAAGGGGCAGAAATCGTACAGCTTTATATCAGCGACAAGAAATCATCACTCCCCCGCCCTGTCAAGGAGCTGAAAGGTTTCCAAAAGGTTTACCTGCAGCCGGGAGAAGTAAAACAAGTATCTTTCACCATCGGTACGGATGCACTGAGTTTCTTCGACGACGGTAAGCACGAATGGGTAGCCGAACCGGGACAGTTCGAAGCATTGATCGGCGCATCGGCAACCGACATCCGCAGCAAAATGGCATTTGAATTGAAATAACCAATCCCCCTTTTCTATATTTTGTCCGGATATATTGCTTAACGGCACATATCCGGACTATTTTATATGTATCCTTATCGGATCACTCCGGTTTCATTCGCCTCAGATATTCAGAAGGCAGAACACCGAATTCTTCTTTAAAGCACTGGCGGAAATAAACAATGCTGTTGAAACCGACCATAAAGGCGACCTCAGAAACATTATATTTCCCTTCAAGCAATAAACGTTCGGCATATTGCATCTTCACCTTTCGGATATATTCGTTGGTAGAAAGTCCCGTCAGTGCTTTCATCTTCCGGTAAAGCGTAGAGTGGCTCATGCACATCTTATCAGCCAGGTAACCGATATCGATCTTTTCAGACGACATACGCTCTTCGACCAGCTGATTGATCTTTTTCAGGAACTCATTATCCAGCTTGTTCAACGACTCTTCGATAATAGCACGTTTATCACCGACACCGGAGATTGAACTGAATCGTTCGGCCAGCTTTTTACGTGTATCGAGCAGGTTCTGAATACGACTATGAAGCAATGTAGCACTAAACGGTTTCGTCAAGTACGAATCGGCACCTATCAGGTATCCTTCCTCTTTATCCTGCAATGAATCTTTTGCTGTCAGCAAAACGACAGGGATATGGCTGGTACGGAGATCTTCCTTCAATGTTTTACACATATCCATCCCGTTCATCACCGGCATCATAATATCGCTGACGATAATATCCGGTATATAGTTGAATGCCTGTTCCAACCCCTTTTCCCCATTCTCTGCCGTTTTAACATCGAAAGTATCAGAGAATGAATCGACAATATAATCGCATATATCCTGATTATCTTCCACGACCAATAAAATACGCTTTCCGCTACCCGAAGGCTCGGGAAGAACCTCCTGTATTTCATCCTCTTTCGTTTTCTTCTTTTCATTCGAATCGGCATGAAGAACATGCGGATATGTGTTATCGGTCAATAAGCTGATATAGAAAATACTTCCTACATTCAACGCGCTTTCCACCCGGATATCGCCTTCATGAAGTAAAACCAGATTTTTTACCAATGCCAGGCCGATACCCGTCCCCGAAGCCTGGTGTCCGCTTCCTTCCTGATAATAACGATCAAAGATGTGCGGAAGCGCTTCCGCACTGATACCGTAACCGGTATCGCTCACCTTTATTTCTGTCTTGGCAAGCCCGTCGCGCATGACATTGTAAAGACTCAGGGTGATAACACCTTTATCCGTATATTTGACCGCATTCGAGATCAGGTTGTCGAGGACGATCGTAATCACCTCCTTATCGAAGAACAGGGGCATATCCTCCTTCTCCAACTCGATATGGAACTCTATGCCGGGTTTTCGGTTCAGTTCCTTGTATTTCAGGCCGATCTCATAGATCAGAGCTGCTATATTCCCACGGCTGACACAGAGCTTCTTGTTCTGCGTCTCCGTCTTCCGGAATTCAAGTATCTGGTTGATCAGGTTCAACAGGCGGATCGCACTCTGGTGGATCACGGATATCTTTTGCGAATCGCCGGAAGAGAGCGTGTTACGCTTCAACAAATCTTCCAGCGGCCCTAATATCAGGGTAAGCGGTGTCCGGAGTTCGTGGGTGATGTTCGTATAGAAACGAAGACGTTCGTTATTCAGTTCCTGTTCCTGTTCATGTTTCTTTTTTTCCAGGTTATACAAAGACTCCATTTCCACCTTCCGCTTATAGGCATAAGAGATCAGAAGTAAAGTGAGAAGTGCCAGAAGGAGATAAAAAGTTTTCGCCCACCAGGTAAGAGCCAACGGAGGAGTAATACATATATCCAGCCCCGTGATATCTTCCGACCATTCCTGGTTCCTTATGCGCGTTTTGACCAGAAAACGGTAATCGCCGGGAGGTATATTACGAAAAGTCACGTTATTGGGATCGGTAACGGTATACCAGGCATCTTCGAGCCCTTTCAACATATAGGCATATTCTACCTGATTGACTAATGCGTAATTCCGTATATTGAAGGTGATATTGAAACTGTTCTGCATATAGCTCAGTTTCACCTTCGATTGTCTGTCGATAGGAACTTCCTGCTCACTGCTACCGGTATTTCCCAGCGGACCGAATATTTTCATTTCCGTAATAACGGCGGCCGGAGCTTCCCGTTTCTCCAACACCAAAGCCGGGTTGAAATGGCATAATCCGTTGATAGAACCGAAATAGATCTCCCCACCCTGGTCTTTCGCTACACTCCCGCTCATAAAGTTACCCATAGGCACATCGTCCCAATGGTCATAGTTATTGAAGACGACCTGATCTTTCAGGAGGCAACTGATACCTTTGTTGGTACTCAGCCAGATATTACCCATGTTATCTTCCGTTATGGCACGTATATGCGTATTCATCAACCCTTCTTCCCGGCGATAAACCTTATAATCCCAACCGGATGACGGGGAGAAACAGACCAGACCTTCCCCCGTTCCGACCCATACGTTCTGCCGGCTATCTTCGTAAATGGCATTGATCGTATTGGAAGGGAAGAGATTTTCTATACTGAATGCTTTGAAGTTTTGCAAATCGCCATCGCTTACTCCCAGTCCACCGCCAAAGGAACCGACCCACAAGCGTCCGCGGGAGTCTTTCAGCAGGCTTCTTATCAGATTGTTTTCAAAGGAATAGTGTCCTTCTATCTTTTTATCGGCAAGATCGACCTTATAAAAGCCGTTACTGGTACCGATCCATAACATGCGGTCGTCATCCTCATAGAAAGCACGCACATCCTCTTTGGCGATTTCAGGAAGGATGTTGCGACGAAAAGCCTTTGCCTTCGCATCATAATAGTTCACTCCGCTATTAAACATTCCGAACCACAGATTACCCTCCGAATCACGCAGGGCTGCCAATACGGAATTGCCGAACGTATCGTTGGTCTCTTCCTGGTAAAGGGCTACCCGCGTTCCTTTATCAAAGACGTTGATCCCACCACCATCGGTTCCGATCCACAACTTACCCTGACCGTCCACACAAACGCTACTAGCCGTTTTATTATTCAGGCGACTCACAGAACTCTGGTCTGCCGAATAGTAATATCCTCCGAACTGCGGCGATTCGTAACTCAGGAAATTGATACCGCCTCCCCACACACCTGTCCACACGTTTTTGAACGAATCCTGAAAGATACATCTCACACTCGAATTGGACAAACTATAACCGTCGTCCCCTTCGCAGATATAATGGAACCGGGACTGTTCGGGCAACTGAAACAGGCGTTGCGTCAAATCCATAACGGCAATTCCGCCAAACTCCATGGCAATCCATAACTTATTTCCATCGAGTTGCCGGATATCATAGACATAATGCAAAAGGTTCTTATCCGAATTAAAAGGGATAAAGTTCTCCGACTCCGGGTTATACAAGGCTATACCTCTATTGGTTCCGACCCAGATATTATTATTCAAATCCTTGTAGACACACCGTACTTCATTACCCGGCAAGCTGTTCGGATCCGCTGGATCGTGCATAAAATTCTTTACCCTCTTTTCTCTGACAGAAAAGACACTGAAGCCATGGTGCACATGCCCGATATATAATTTCCCGTTTCCTCCGTCCGCTACCGACCAGATGTTATCACTGACCAACTCCGGTACGGTTTCTTTATTATAATGGGTGAAATGACCGGTTGCCTTATCCAGGTAATCGATACCTTTCCAATAAGTCGCAATCCAGAGATTACCGTCGGATGCAGCAGCGATATGGGTTACGTCGTCCGTAATAAGACTTTCCGGGATCGTATCGCTATGCCGGTAGATGGTAAAAGTATCATTCGCATAATCATAGGCATTCAACCCGGTTCGCTGCGTTCCTATCCACAGGACAGAATCTTCCGGGTCGTCGAGCAGGTGGTTCAGTTCATTCCCCGTAATGCCGTACCCGTCTTCCGTTTCGTTTTTATAATAAGTGATGAAGCGTGTCCCGTTGAACTTATTCAGGCCTTCTTCCGTGGCAAACCACAAAAAGCCTTCTTTATCCTGGGCAATACTGACCACATAGTTGTTGGATAATCCTTTTCCGATACCTAGTTGTCTGACTGCATAAGGTTGTGCCGACAAAAGGACAGGAAATAGTAGAAGATAAAGTAAAAATCGGATTCTCATGGCATTCGTTTTCTATTCCAATTCAAACATACAAAGAAAATCCGTAATTAAGATACACGAATCGTTCATTGCAAGATTTGCGCCTCCTGATTGCACGATTTACCCATACTTATAGAAAATAAGATCACTTATCTTTGTATTAAGTTAAAAATGTAAACAATACATTTCTAAGAGTATAAAGTAATCAATTAGTTTAACTTTAAAAACAATATTTATGAAGACGCATCTATTTAATGCCCTGTTACTTTGGGCATTTACATCGTTGGCTTTATGGACAACAGGATGTAGCGACGACGACGGCTATCCTGACGTAGACGGACAGAGCCCCGCTCTGACCTTAACAAGTGACCATATTCAGACCGCAGCCGGACGAAGCTTCACAATCAAGGGAACAGTCAGCGACAAAGATGGTATCGCCGCCATCAACCTCGAATGCTCCGATCTCAATCTCAACAAGACGATCGATCTGATCGAAATCTATGAGAAACCTCTCGAAACATACGACCTTAGTTATAGCTTTGCTATCCAGAAAGAGGAGATCGGTGAACAGTTCACCGTCAAAGTTACTATTATAGATGTAGGCGGACGGTCCGTATCACAGGATGTGTTGGTAACGATGGACGGCGACTTCGAGAACCCGACATTTACGGTATCTCCCGATGCGAGCGTCACCGTACTTATCAAAGCAGAAACCAAATTCAACCTGCGTTTCTCTGTCAAGGACGACCGGGCATTGGATTGCGTAACGGTAGAAATCCCGGGTATCGACGGTTATTCCCCCCGCAAGTTGGAGGTTAATGGTGAAAAGACATTCGAATTCTCTGAGAAAATCGCATTACCAAGCATTATACAGGATTATAATGTAACGATCACAGCTGCCGACAACGTTGGAAATACATCCGTTATAAAGAGCGTTATTTCCGTATCCGAATTACAGGACTTCGAAAAGATGTATCTGGCCGATGTAGCAACGGTTGAAGAACTGAACAGCGATGTATTCGGTGTACCTATGCGTATCGAACATACCGGCGCTTACGAATATAAAGCGAATTATTACAGCCAGAAGGCTAACACCGAGATCTTCTTCCTGCCGCAAAAGAGCGACTTCGCCCCGATCTGCTTCGGCCTGGACCCGGAAGACGATAACAAGCTGACGGACGATCCCGAAACGGCCAAACCGATCGTTCTGGAACAGGCGAACGTTTATTACGAAATCACACTCAATACGATGGAAGGCACTTATGCCATACGTAGTTATTCCATTCCGGAAGCTATCGACCCGCTACCTCATGCACAAGGTTCGATGCTTCTCGACCAGTGGGGCGACGGCAGCACGCTTACCGAATTCTATATCGGTTATACCACCACCGGCCCATCCGCCGTACAACGTTTTACACAGGATGCTACCAATCCGCACCTCTTCTATCTGGAAGATAATCTGGAACTGACCGGAGGTGAATCGATGAACTTCATCATCCACAACTATCACTCCGACGGCTGGTGGAACTACTGCACATGGCGTACCGACAATTCGGCAGAACCCGAAACGTTCGATTACTATGGCAGTATAAAAAACCCGGCATGGACAATACCTAATACGACACAGGATAACTGGGCTAAACCGGCCGTAAATGTGACAGGTTCGTATAAGTTCTACTTCGATGCACATTTGGGAAGAGCTAAATTAGTCCGAGTAAATTAATCTATAATATTGAAACTGGTTATGAGAAAGCAATTATTAATAACATGTCTGTTACTGTTGGCATTATGTGGTTATGCACAACAGATAACAGTCAAAGGAATAGTAACTTCCGCTACCGACAGCGAACCGCTGATCGGAGCTACGATACAGATCAAAGGTGCCGGTAGCGGGACTATAACGGGTATCGACGGTGATTATACATTGGCAAATGTCAACCCGAATGCGACACTTATATTCTCATCCATAGGTTATGAGACCCAGGAGGTCCGCGTCAACGGGCAACCGACAGTCAATGTTGTCATGAAGGAAGCGAGCGAGTTGCTCGACGAGGTAGTAGTGATCGGTTATGGTGCCGTGAAAAGAAGTGACCTGACAAGTTCCATTTCTACTGTGAAAGGGGAACAGATCACGGAAATGACTACCGGTAATGCGATGGATGCCCTCCAGGGGAAAGTGAACGGCGTGCAGGTCACCAGTGGTGGTGGCCCGGGCACCCAGCCCAAGGTATTGATCCGTGGTGTGACGACAGTCAACGGTAGCGACCCGTTGTATGTAGTAGACGGAATGCCTGTCGGTACAAACATCAACTTCCTGAACAGCAACGATATCGAATCGATGGAAGTATTGAAGGATGCTTCTGCGGCTGCCATCTACGGTACACGTGGCTCCAACGGTGTTATCCTGATCACGACCAAGAAAGGGTCTGCCGGAAAGACACGCTTCAACTTCAGCACTTCAGTCGGTTTCCAGACAATTGCTAACCCGAATATGGCTAAGGCTTCGGAATACGAACAGGTATTCAAAGCCCGTTATACCAACGACGGACGTACTCCGATATGGAACAGTAAAGACGGTATCACCGATGCCGAAGGTACCGATTGGTGGGATCAGGTCGTGAACAAGACTGCGCTCGTACAGAACTATTCATTCGGCCTTTCGGGTGGTAATGAAAAACTGGTCTATAACCTGAGCCTGGGATATTTCCGCAATAACTCCCAATATGATGTAGGTTACTGGGATAAGATCAATGCCCGCCTGAACACGGAATACACATTCAACAAATACGTGAAAATGGGATTCGATATGGCTCCGCGCGTAGAATCGTGGGACGATACACCCAACCAGTTCGGAGCAGCTATGTCGATGGACCCGACAACTTCTGTTTTCAAGCCAGAATCGGAATGGGTCGACAATATGTACAGCAACTATGCACGTTCCAACAACAATGAGACAGTGAACCCCGCCGGTGCAATCTCACGCCAGAATGCACATTCCCGCGAGTACGGATTCATCGTGAACCCTTACTTACAGATCACACCAATGAAAGGCCTGACTTTACGTACCCAGTTCGGTGCCAATGCACATATCCGCCGTTCGGACTCATTCACACCGAAGTACTATATCCATTCGCAGGAAAAATCAGATTTGAGTAATGTATCCCGCGAAATGCAGGAATGGCTCGACTGGAACTGGACAAACACGGCTAACTATATGACTACCATCGTTCAGAAGCATAACCTGAATGCGATGGTCGGATTCACGGCAGAACGTTTCGCCGCCTATCAGATGAAAGCGGGTCGCGACGAAGTACCTAACAACTCGGACAACTTACAGGAAGTAAATGCCGGTACCATCGTAAAGACTGCCGAGGGTAAAACCTCCTACAATACGCTGATCTCCTATCTGGGACGTCTAATGTACAACTACGACAGCCGTTATTACCTGACAGCATCCGTACGTGCGGACGGTTCTTCCAAGTTCCCCACAGGAAACAAATATGCCGTATTCCCTTCCGTATCAGCCGCCTGGCGTGTGATCGGCGAAGAGTTCATGGCAGACCAGAAGATATTCAACAACCTGAAACTCCGCGGAGGCTGGGGTCGTGTAGGTAACCAGAATATCGACAACTCCGCTTATCTGACCCTGCTAAATGCAGCCGACTATGTGTTCGGTTCGAATGCCGATCGTGTGAGCGGTACTTCCGTCTCCTCCGTAGGTAACAATACACTGAAATGGGAAACAGTAGAAGACTGGAACGTAGGTGTCGATATGTCTTTCCTCGATTCACGCCTGGACGCAACATTCGATATCTACCAGAAGAAATCGACAGACATGCTTTATAAGAAACAGAACATTTACGCCGTGGGATATCCCGATTGGAACAGCCAGGTGTGGATGAATATCGGTAGCATGAAGGCTAACGGTTGGGAATTGAGCCTCAACTGGCGCGATAAAGTAGGAGAATTCTCATACAACGCTGGTATCAACTTATCGTCTGTAAAGAATAAAGCAATCAAGTTCTCCGGTGACGGTGCCGTCCTTACCGGTGCTTTCAACCAGGATCAGATCATCCGCAATGAAGACGGCGGCGAAATCTCCCGCTTCTACGGTTATGTGGCAGACGGACTGTTCCAGAACTGGGATGAAGTATATGCCCACACCGACGAACATGGAACACTGATACAGGCAAATGCACAGCCCGGCGATATCCGCTTCAAGGATATGAACCACGACGGTATACTGGATGAAAACGACAAGACCTGGATCGGTAACCCTTATCCCGACCTGTTACTCGGATTCAATATCGGATTCAACTACAAGAACTTCGACTTTGCCGCCAACTTCTACGGAACATTCGGCAACGATATCTATAATACGACCAAAGGGCTGTATGCCGGAACCAGCGGCTCGAACGTATACGCCGGAACATTAGGCAAGGTTTGGAGCGGTGAAGGTTCCAGTAATGATATCCCGCGCTTGTCGGTAAACGATACGAACCTGAACTACACACGTGTATCCAGTTTCTATGTGGAAGACGGTTCTTACATGCGTTGTAAACTGCTTCAGCTAGGTTATACTATTCCAAAGCATTTGCTGAAGGGCATGGACCTGCGCGTTTCATTCTCTGCTCAGAATCCGTTCACGATCACCGGTTATTCGGGTATGGACCCGGAACGTCCTCAGATCGGTAAAGACGGTAGTGTGATCGAGACCGGTATCGACAACATCGCTTACCCGAACCCACGTACATTCTTATTCGGTATTGACTTTAAATTTTAATCCTTTTAGAACATGAAAAAGATAATATATATAATCGCATTGATCACCTCGGTGACATTTGCCGGATGCTCCGATTTCCTGAAAGAAGATGTAAGGGGACAAGAGAACCTCGATACCTATTTCCAAACGGATGAAGAAGCCGAATCATTCCTTACCGGTTGCTACAGTGCCCTGACTTATGGCGGCTGGTGGCAGATCAACAAACTATGGCTGTTGTCGGAAATGTGCAGCGACGACTGCTGGATGGGAAACACGGCACAAGACCAGGGGGACTATATCTCCGTAGCACATTATCAGGGTAACGGACAATCGAACGAAGCGATCGCCAACTTCTGGCAATACCGCTACAAAGGTATTCTGCGCTGCAACATTGGCATCGAAAGAATCCCCGAAGCTTCTATCCTGGATAAAGAGAAACAAAATAGACTGGTAGCCGAAGCCCGGTTCCTGCGTGCTTTCTATTACTTCGAACTGGTTAAGAACTTTGGAGACATACCTCTGGTTACCGGTTTTGTCATGCCGGAAGAGGTAGAAGGTATTACCCGCAGTGAAGCAAGCGCTATTTATAAGTTTATTGAAGACGACCTCGTGGCTGCTTCCGAAGTGTTGCCGCAACGTAGCGGATATGCCGACACGGAACTGGGACGTGCTACCCGTGGCGCTGCCCTGGGACTTTTGGGAAAGGTCTATTTGTATCAGGATAAGTGGCAGGAAGCCCGCGATGCTTTCAAAACGGTTATCGACGAAGGAGAATACGACCTGCTTGCCGACTTCGGCGATGTATGGTCGATAGACCACAACAACAGCAAAGAATCATTGTTTGAAGTACAATTCATGTACAGTGAAACATACGCTTTGGGTGGTTCCCTGTCTGTTATTACCGGTATGCGCAACTCGAGTGACCCGGATGACGGTTGGGCATGGTGCCAACCGACAAGCGACCTCGAAAACGCTTATATCAAAGCAGGTGACGACGAACGCCTGAAATGGACGATCATCAAGACCGGTTGTACCGAAATAGCCGGAGAAGACAACTTCGACGTATTCGCTGAGAACTCCAGGAAGATGGGTAGCTACGATACGTATATCAAAAAATACGGCTGGGATGAGAATTGCTGCATCGTCGATCCGGAGAAACATAAATCTGCCCGTATCAACCGGAAATTCTTTGTACCTTATGCCAAACGTCCGGCTAACTACAATACGGACAAGGTTCCTTTGAACCACCGAATCTTACGCTATGCCGATGTATTATTGATGTATGCCGAAGCCTGCAACGAGCTTGGCGATGACGTAACGGCAAGAACAAGCCTCAACAAAGTTCGCAGCCGTGTTCACCTGCCGAATGTAACGGTCAGTGGCAACGATCTGCGTAAGGCTATACGCACGGAACGCCGTTTGGAACTGGCACTGGAAAACAACCGTTTGTATGATATCCGCCGTTGGAACGACGACAACGGAAAGAAGACGATTTGTAACCTGATGGGACAGAACGGTTCGTTCGTCCTGTATAATACAGGATCAAATGCTGACATCTACGAATCGGAAAATCAGGGTGAACCCAGCAACAAAGGTATCTCATTCAATGAAACCCGCGATCTGCTGTTCCCGATCCCACTATATGAGATAACCATGTCCGGTGGTTCCATCACACAGAACCCAGGCTGGAATTAAGTATCAGCAGTTCAGGACACTAGTATCAGACCCAATAGCACTACTGTGCTATTGGGTCTGATACAGTAGTGCTACCAACACCAGCACAATAGTGCTATTAACACCGAAAATATCAACCATGATGACATTCAAATATATCCTCTGTTTACCATTAATAGCTACTCTCCTGGCTTGCAGCGACGACGGTCCGGACACTCCTGCCCCCGGTACCGACGAACCGGGCACAAGCGTAGAGAAATCCGTATCCATCAATGCCGGGCAGACCTTTCAGACCCTGGCGGGATTCGGTGCATCCGATTGCTGGATGCCTGCCTATGTGGGTAAATACTGGACTTCCGGCCGCGACAAGATCTGCGAATTGCTTTTCTCTTCCGAAATACAATCCGGCAATCCCAAAGGCATCGGCCTCTCCATGTGGCGTGTGAACCTGGGAGGCGGAAGTGCCGGACAAGGCGATGACAGCGGCATCGAAGACAAATCCCGCCGTGCCGAATCGTACCTGACGGATGATCTTTCATTCGACTGGACACGCTGCGAGGGACAGCGTTATTTCATGAACCGTGCCAAAGAGTTCGGTTGTGAAAGTATGGTTCTTTTCAGCAATACACCTCCCGTACAGTACACCTACAACGGCAAAGGCTTCTCCAACCGTGGAGGAACTTCGAACCTGAAGAGTGAACACTATACCGATTTTGCGGCTTATATGGCCGATGTTGCCCGGCATTACCTGAACGAAGGATATCCCGTAACACATATCTCGCCGGTCAACGAACCGCAGTACAACTGGGAAAGCGGCCAGGAAGGAAGCGGCTGGACGAACGACGAAATCGCCCGGCTGGCACGCGAACTCGACAAGGAACTGACACAACGTAATCTGTCAACCGAAATACTGCTCGGCGAATCCGGCGACTGGGAATACCTGTATAAAATCAAGAACGACAACAACCGAAGCAACGTTCTCTCCGCCTTCTTTACCGCTGGTTCTTCCGCCTATGTGGGTGATCTGGAACATGTAAAGAAACGGATCTGCGGCCATAGCTACTGGACCGACGGTACCTGGGACGACATGCGCAACGTTCGCGCACAAGTTGCACAGGCGGCACAAAAACAGGACATCGACGTATGGCAAAGCGAATGGAGCATGCTGGGCGACGGATACAGTTCATCCGAATTTGCCGGATATGACGCAGCGACCAAAATGGATATCGCCCTCTATATGTCCAAAGTGATACATAACGACCTTACCGTGGCAGGGGTATCTTCCTGGAGTTACTGGACCTCGATGGATATGCCCCGCTGGGGACACAAGAACCGCTTTCTACTGATTGCATTGACTCCCGTAGGAGGGGTCGAAGGTGATGTAGAACAGGAAGGCTCCTACCAGGCCACCCCTACGCTTTGGGTACTCGGTAATTACAGCCGTTTCATACGTCCGGGATACCGCAGGATATCGTTGGAACTGAATGAGTCACACAGCTTCTTCGGTTCGGCATGGATATCACCCGAAAGTGACAAGATCGTTGCCGTCTACACCAACCTGTCGGAAAAAGGTGTCCGCCTGAATGAAACCCATACAGGCTGGAACAATGAGGTAAAGGAAGTTACGACCTATACCACCACCGCCAATAAAAATCTGAAGGAAAGTACCGTGACTAATAGTCAGCAGGTGATTTTGGATGCAGAAAGTGTGACTACAGTTGTGTATAATTTTAAATAATTGTTTGATATGAAGAATGTTCTATTTGTAGCCATTATCTCCGTAATGGCTTTCTTTACAACCGTCCCGGCAGACGCACAGGTTTCATTTGGCGACCCTCTGAAATTCAACGATGGATGGTTATTCCGCCTGCAGGATGATTCTACTGCCGTCGGAACAGATTACAATGACAGTGAATGGCGAAAACTCTCTCTACCACACGACTGGTCTGTCGAAGGCCAGCTATCCCCATCACTCGCCAGCTGCACCGGTTATTTGCCCGGCGGGATAGGGTGGTATCGCAAGCATTTCAATATTACGGACAAGGCAGCCCGTCATTATATTTATTTCGAAGGGGTATATAACCGTAGCGAAGTCTATCTGAACGGTCACCTGCTCGGCAAACGCCCGAACGGCTATATCTCCTTCCTTTACGACATGACCCCTTACCTGAAAGAGGGCGAGAACGTATTGAGCGTACGGGTAGACCACAGCCGCTATGCCGATTCCCGCTGGTACACCGGCTCGGGCATATACCGTGACGTATGGCTGGTCTCCGCTCCTGAAATACATTTTGCCCAATGGGGTATCGGCTGGCATGCCACCTCCCTGACCGACCGACAGGCTACCGTAGCCGTCGATATGGAAGTGGAAAAAAACAGAGCGACAAGTGATAAACTCGAAGTTTCAGCCACCTTATACGATGCTGACGGCAAACAAGTGGCACAACGCCGCACCCGTGTTTCCAACGGAAAAGAAGGTATCACCAAAGAAACGCTCACACTGAAAGTTGCAAAACCTACCCGCTGGGATCTCGACCATCCGTATCTCTATACACTGGAAACCGAATTGCTCTGCAACGGAAAACGTATAGACGGCAGCAAAACCAATGTCGGGCTTCGTACACTGGACTTCGACCCTAATAAAGGATTTGCCCTCAACGGCAACTGGATGAAGGTGAAAGGCGTCTGCCTGCACCATGATGCGGGCGTACTCGGCGCCGTTGTTCCTCCCGAAGTATGGCAACGCCGCCTGACCAACCTCAAGGAGATCGGTGTGAATGCCATCCGTATGAGCCATAACCCGCAGGCTCCCGTCGTTTATGAACTGTGCGACCGTTTGGGTCTGCTCGTCATGGATGAAGTGTCCGATGAATGGGAATTTCCGAAACGTAAATGGATCAAAGGATGGAATGTAGGCGAACCGGGATATGACGGTACCTATGATTTCTTTGAAGAATGGATCGAACAGGACATAACCGATATGGTACGCCGCGACCGCAATCATCCGTCCATCTTCCTGTGGAGTATCGGTAATGAAGTGGATTATCCGAACGACCCTTACTCGCATCCTATCCTCGACGGTTCGACGATCAACCAACCGATGTTCGGCGGTTACAAGTCGGATGCTCCGGATGCCATGCGTATCGGTGTTATTGCCCAACGCCTGGCTGCCCGTGTCCGCTCTGTCGATACCTCCCGTCTCGTAACCGGAGCGCTGGCGGGCGTAATCATGTCAAACCAGACGGCTTATCCTGATGCCATCGATGTAGTAGGATACAACTATACGGAAGACCGTTACGACGAAGATCATGCCACCTATCCCGACCGTGTCATCTACGGCAGCGAAAACGGCTCCGGACTGGAAGCCTGGTATGCCGTCAAGAACAAAGAGTTTATCTTCGGACAATTCATCTGGACAGGAACGGATTACCTGGGAGAATCAGGTGCATGGCCTTCCCGAGGACTGAATACCGGACTGCTTAATTTCGGTAGTTTCGCTAAGCCCCGCGGACATTTCCGTGCTTCGCTATGGGGTGAAAAACCGGTAACGTATATCGGCACCTATCCCAAACGGGAATATCTGTCGGCAGATGCACCGGATATCTGGAATTACAATCCGGGACAGGAGATACGGGTAGTTTGCTATACCAACGCCCCGCAAGCACGTTTGTTACTTGATGGAAAAGTGGTAGGTGATATAAAACCTTACGACGAAAAGACAGGGATCATCCATTGGGATATTCCTTACCAGGCAGGCGAACTACGCGCGGAAGGTTGCGACAAAGAAGGAAATGTACTTTCGAACTACGTGATCCGGTCATCCGGTCGCCCGTATGCTCTTCGTGTCAGTGCAGACCGCACGACGCTCTCCCACGACCGGGCTACGGCACACCTCTTTATCGAAGTTGTCGACGAAAACGGAACGATCGTGAAACTGGGTGACAACGAGATCACCTGCGAGATCAAAGGGCCGGCACGCCTCCTGGGACTCGAAGGCTCCAGCAATACCGATATGACCGATTACACCGACAATCGCCATCGTATTTACCAGGGCCGTCTGCTGGCGTATGTACAGACCACAGGAGAGAAAGGACAGGCACGTGTGAAGTTTACTTCACCGCTGTTACAAGGGACTGAGATAGTACTGAGTGTAGAGTAGAGAACACTTTAAAGATATAAGGGAGGCAGAATCTAAGACCCAATGATAGGTCTTAGGATTCTGCCTCCCTTAATACATATTACCATTATTCAGCGACAAAAGTATATACATTGCCACCGAAGTCGACAGCAATCAGTGCATTGCCTGAAACAGCTACCGAGCCGAATACCGGAGCACCTGTCGCATGTTTCCACACCAGTTTCCCGTCTTCTTTATTCACTCCGTAGATAATTCCGTCGGAAGCACCTACATAGACTGTATTTCCTGCCAGTACCGGACTGGTTTCGATGGTGGCAGCCGGTTTACGGGAGTAAGGAGAAGTGAAGACTAATGCGTCGCCGGTAGCAAACTTCCATTTCAGCTCCAGTGTCTCGTTATCCAAAGCGATCAAACCGTCTTTAGCAGAACCGAAGATGATTTCTTTATCCGTCAGTAAAGGAGTAGAGGTAACATCCACGCTGAAAGGTAACTCCTTACGTACAACCACACGGCCGGTATTAGCTTCCAGGATAAAGAAAGACTTATCTGAGATCAAATACAATAAGTGACCATGAACAGCAGCCGAGGCACCACGATTACGCAGACCGTTGGTGTTAGCAGTCCATTTTAATGCTCCGGTTTTCAGGTCGTTGCCGTAGAGGGCATTCCATTGGGATGAGCCGATCAGCTTGTCACCTGCAACAGAGAAAGTTGTAGTTGTCCCTTCTCCTTGTCCCCAATCCTTATTCTGCCAGATCACTTTACCATCTTTCGTTTCGATAGCACAAAGACCTTTGCCTGTTCCTGCATAAACAATACCATCGGAGGCAACCAGACCTTCGATCAGAGCAGGCAGACCGTTTATCGGCAACTGTTTTTCCCAGCCAAGTTTGCCGCTTTCGGCATTAATAGCATACAAATAACCCTGTGCATCCTGTGCCAAAACCTGACCATTATCTATAACGATCGTATTTTTAATGGAGTTGCGTACCGGATATTTCCAGATCAGTTCGCCGGTCTTACCGTCGAGGGCATATACATGAGCCTCCCCTTTCAGGTTTTCATCCACAGAAGCAATATAGATCTTTCCGTTATAAACCAGAGGCGATGTCATATAAATATTTGCTCCTACATTCTTGATCCAAGCCATCTGTAAAGGCTGGTTCAGTGCAGGTTGAGCCGGTACGGCATGTTGAGGATTCTCCAACAGGTTCACCCAGTTACCACCCAGTTTCACCTCCGCAGGAGCAGCATGGTAGGTAAAGGCACTTTCTGTTTCTGCAGTTTCTCCGTTATTAAAACGGGCTTTTATCTTTAAGGTAACAGCTTTTCCCTCCTGTTTGGCAGTCAAAGGAACTTCGGCATTCCACGACCAGTCGGTAGCTTGTTGCAGTTTCTTGTTATTGAACAGGGCTTTACCATCTATCAAACAGGTATAAGTTACCTCTTTTACCGGAGTCACAGAGGAGTAGACATTCACAGCCAAAGGTACGGCACCCGAAGCCAATACAGGTACCTGTCCCTCAACCGGGGAGGTTATCCGAATCTGTTTATCCAGATAAGTATAACGAAGCTCGGAAACGAAATCTCCTTTCTTATCGACATGAAGGACACGGAAAGCACTGGTCGAGTGATCGATACCACCTTTATCTAACGTTGCCGTAGAAATAGAATATACATCTCCCTGCTTCTTCATATAATTGATATGCCAGTGGCCGTATACCCAAGCCTTCAGGTTATGTTCATTCAGGTTGATCTGCTCCTGGTCGTTGATTCCGAAAATAAACTGGTCGCCATACGTCAACAGGTCATGGTTGAAAACGACGATCGGCTTACCTTGCGGAACCTGTGCCAGATCATTTTTCAGCCAGCGATAGACATCTTCTTTCGTATAACCGGGTTGGTAGTCACCACCGGCCATCGGAGTCACGATATAGTGTGTACTACCTGCATCGAATGAATAATAGACAGGACCGTAGATACTTTCAAAAAGCTCTTCACCATATTTTCCCTTCACCAGGTCATGGTTACCGATAGCATAAAACATCGGGCAATCCATATTGGCGGTATTCATCATTTTGATATGTGCCTTCAAGCCTTTTTCATAGCAGATATCGCCTGTGTGCATAATAAAAGCGACCTGTTCATTGGCTGCATAATCACGCACATTATTTACCCAGTCGCCATGATTCTCCGTATTGAAGATCTCGGTATCAGCGATATGGACATATTTATGGCTACCGTCTTTCTTGATACCGCCGCTATAAGGCTGCAAACCGAACTCATACGCTTTCTGTTCGCCGTCGATACGGATATAATGTTTGTTATCCGTCTTATATCCTGAAGGAGTGGTGATAAAGATAAACCGTTCACGAGGATGTCCCGGTAAAGAAAAAGAACCGTCGGAAGCCGTTTTCACGACACTCAGCCCGTCGGAGACAGCAACACCAGCCATCGGTTTCTCTCCCTTATCAAAAACTCCGTTATTGTTCTTATCTACAAAGACCCGTCCAGTATAGGCAGCACTGGCAGAGAATGCCACACAGCTCAACAGGGCAATGTTCAGAAATGTTTTTTTCATGTGATTGACTTGTTTATATTTAGAATGTTAGTTGTAAATCTTCTATCCAGGGCACTAAAGGTTGCGACCGGTCGGTAATACCCAGTTCTTCGGGACCCGGAGCAATGAACTCGCTCTTTACTCCCTTCAGATCCATACCTTTATCTGTCAACGTAACGATCCCGTAAAGGGCATCTTTATAAGGCAGCGTATATTTCAAAGCCGGTCTCTTCTGATTGATCTCATCGCTGAAACGTTCCGGACAGGCATATTTCTCGCCTACCCATTGATTGGAAGCACTGTTGATCTGGATATAGGCTATGCCGTTGATCTCTTTCATATAATTCGTATGGTCGTGCCCGCTGAAAGCGACTGCTACCTTTTTATATCCGGCGCGTTGATTTTCCTCTTCAAAGATTTTCCGGATATCTTCACGGTTCTCTGAAGAACACTCAAAGCTTTGATGGGAGAAGATGATACAACGTTTGTCGGTAGCCTTCAGGTCTTTCTTCAGCCATTCCATTTGTTCTGGATCTACCAATGAGATCTTTTCCGCTTTATAATAGTTTCCTTTATCATATGGGAGATAGTTTTCTCCGTCATATATATTGTTCGGATCGAGTACGATAAAATGAAAATCTCCCTTATCGAAGGAATAATAGGGGCTCTGCATCCCCGTAAACCGGATAAATTCTTCTTTCGAACAATTATCCATATCATGATTTCCAAATACCATATGTTTTTCACCGGCATAATCCTGCCACAGTTTCAGGAAAGGTTTGTTTTCTTCTTTCGGCATACAGAAGTCACCGAGTTCGATGATAAAGTCAACCTGACTTTCCTCTGCAACCCGTAAGAAAGTACTTAAACGTTCTTCCGCATCATGCGCAATGTCCTGATGAATATCAGATATGATAGCAAATGTTACAGGCTTCGTATCTTGCTGGCAGGAACTGAATCCCAGACAGATAAGCAGGGATAAGAATAAGTGTTTCATCATGATTATTTCTTAATTTTAAAAGTTGTCAAAACAAATCCGTGATCGGAAGCATAGAAGAAATCGTCTCCTTTAAAAGAGAACGTTTTACCCAGAATATTATCATAGCATTGAGACTCTACCGCCTGTATCGTCTTTCCCTGATAATAGATGAAGTCGATACGATCCTGCCGGTTCACTGTTTCCAAAGAATCAGCATCTGTCAGCCAGGTTGTTCCGATGTTCTTCACCGGGTCAGGATTGATCTCGCGGAAACTGTCTTTGAAATTGGCTGCCTCCATCTCTTTGGAGACCGTCCAGTTGACCACAGCACCTCCATGATTGTACATGTCTTTAGTCGCTTCCGTCCAGTCCAGGTGAGAATGACTGTTGAAATCGCCTCCCATAATGACAGGAATACTATCAGTCTCAGCAATCACAGGTTTCAGAACACCCAATATTTTACGTATCTCGTCGTCGCGTGTTCCTGCATCGTCCCATGCCAGTATTTCTTCTTCCGACTTATCGGTAGGAACCAAACGTTCATCAGGTAAATAATGGATCCAAGTATCGAACAAACGAACCGGCGTCCCATCCATATCTATCTCCACTCCTCCAAAATTGAAAGTATCGATCACATCGGGATAAGAATATTTTTTTACGATCGGATAACGACTAAAGATACAAAGATTACTAGATATCAGATAATGTTCGTAACCGAGCGAATCTGCAATCATCGGTGCTGCCCCATACGTCTCAACCATTAGGATAACATCTGCCTGGCTTTTCTTCAACACGCCGATGATGCCATCACAAGCTTTTTGTCCATAAGCTTTTGAGTGACCTGCATGCCAGATATTCCAGGAAAGGACAGTGAGTTGTTGTTCTTTTTCCTGTTCGGAGCAAGAAGATAATAGACTTAGAAGTAGTATTACAGATGTAATGCTGATAAGAATTTGTGCTTTCATGTATATAACTTATCGATATTAAGATAATTCAACCACAAAGATAGAAAGATAAAAGTGATTCAAAAATATATCTCAAAAGTCTGTATCCGTTACAATGTCGGATACAGCTTTTGAGATATAAGAATAATTTGTTTTACCTACAAGTAAAAGCGTGATGAATTATTGCTTCCAATATTGGTTCTGAACCAGATTCGGATTATAAATCAAGTCCTCTGTTGCAATCGGAGTATAGTAATATTTAGGTTCTATAAAATTCCAACGGCCAACCTGTGAAATCATACGGACATATCCCTTATTCCCATTGGTCAGCGAATAAGTATTGCCTTCCAATATTTCAACTTGCAGATTGTATTTATCCTTATCTTCCTGCGGAATAGCATCTGCATCAGCCTTTGTAGCAACAATCGCATAATCCGGTTGTCCATCGCCGGTTACATCCAAATAGCCAGGTTCCAGATAAACGCCTTCCGGCACGTTAGCCAGCAGTTTACCACACCCCCAACGTCTTAAATCACCATAGCGGAAACCTTCACATGCCAGCTCAATACGGCGTTCGCGACGTATTTCATAAACAGCACCCTTTTGTGAAGAAGCGACATTCGCATAACGGTTGGCCTGTACCGGATCGATGTTACTCAGCCAGTCGACCAACGAAGCACGCGGCATACCTACACGGTCACGCAACAGATTGATTGTCCGATCCACGTCGTCCTGTGTCAACTCACCCAATTCAGCTTTCGCTTCGGCATACATCAACAAGACTTCGGCATAACGGATCAGAGGGAGGTCTGTATAAGAATTACTCCAAGTAATTTGATCAGCCGTGCGAGGTGAGAACTTCACCTGTGGATAACCACCCATCGTCAGTTTCGGACGATATGCATCTACTTTGTCTGCCCGAACAAAACCCGGTGTCATAAAAGTCTGTCGCATACGCGGATCACGATTTTCAAACACTTCTGTGAACTTCTTAGTCGCATAACCCGGCACATCCTGGAAACGTTTTGTCTTTCCATCTTCCACTACCAGATAGTCTTCCATCAAATCACGTGACATACTGGAATTGAAGTCGAACAATGATCCTCCGGCATTATGAGTACGGCCCAACGCCTTATCATAATCTTCAAAGATAATCATCTCTTTATTGCCACTCAAATCCTGGCTGCAGAACATAGCTTCATAAGCATCTATATCGCCAGACTTGGCTGTCGACAATTCGTACATCCCCGAATCCATAATCTTTTGGCAAGCATCTATCACCACCCGCAAGAAACGTTCGGAGTCATTCAGATTCAATTCCGGATGATATTTACGCCAGCAGCCTTCATCCAGAGCAATACGAGCCTGCATAGCCAAAGCACCATTCTTAAACCAACGTGTCCGGCTGGTTCCGGCTGTCATATTATTAACGGCAAACTCCAAATCCGCCATAATAGAGTCTACAACCAAGGCGCGAGGATCTTGTGTCTTATAGAGCAACTCCTTGTCTGTTGTCTGCAAATCACGGCTATACCAAGGCACATCTGAGAAAGACAAAACTTTGTCATAATACAATTTCGCACGGAACATACGAGCCAATCCGATATAATGGTTGATTTCCGTAGGATCGCCTTGTGCCTTACCGGCTCTGGCCAACATAAAATTAACATCCCGAATATCTTCCCAATCCCAGGTGCTCCGGTTATCAGGATTAACCTCTCCACGCATCATGCTGTAAATATCCTTACTTTCCGTATAAATCATATTATCGGAAGGAGCATCCGAGTAGCCGGAAGTAATCTTTTCATACAAACCGTTTGTATAGGCTTCCAAGTCACTTGTGTTGTTGAAAAATCCATCTTCCGTGATTGAAGTTTCCGGATGTTTTTCCAAAAAAGAGTCGTTACATCCGCTTAAACTTAAAAGACCGATGCACCCGAACATCCATATTTTTATATTATTCTTGATCATAACTTATGTCTTGCTAAAATTAGAATGTAACATTTAAACCGAAAGAATAGGAACGCTGCAACGGATAAATCTGTCCGCCCAAACATTCCGGATCCATCTTATAGTATTTGTAGAGACCTGTGATTTCACACAGGTTATCGCCGGAGAAGAAAATACGAAGACGGCTGATATTAGCCTTTTCCACCCATTTCTGCGGAAGCGTATAACCAAACGTCAAGTTCTTCAGACGGGCATAGGCCGCATTTTGCAAATAACGTGTCTGCGGAATAGCCAATCCTCTGTTAGCGACATAGGCCTGGTAAGACTTGACACGCGGGAAGAATCCATTCGGATTTTCTGTTGTCCAATGGTCGTTATAATTACCATACGTAAGATTTGTCCATGGATCATAATACATACCCCAGAAATACGGGTCGCGGGTCGGATAGTAATCCTTTTTCATAATACCCTGTATAAATATGCTGAAATCGAATCCGTTCCAATCACCATTGGCTGTGAAACCGAAAGCATAACGGGCCTGATCATTACCGATGACCTTATAGTCACCATGGTCGGCCAATGTGTTGGCACCTTTATTGATCTTGCCGTCGCCGTTCAAGTCCTTATATTTGACATCACCCGGAGCCATAGGCGGTGTACCGGGATACGGATCGACTTCTGTATGGTCGGCACTGTTGTCGATATCTTCCTGAGAAGTAAAGAAACCATCATTCACCAATCCCCAGATTTCACCCCATTCTTTACCTACATAATGATCGCCCAAACTACCTGTTTCATTGGCATATTTTGTGATCTTAGAACGACTGTCGCCGATATTAAAGCTCGCGCCATAGTTGAACGGCTTGCCTGCCAGTTTAAACTGGTCACGCCAGCTGATTGTCAAATCCCAACCGGTAGTCTTCAAGTCGGCCGCATTTTCCAGCGGAACAGCCGTACCCAATACTGACGGCAGTTTCGCACCGCTTCTCAACATGTCTTTCGTACGACGGATATAACCATCAACTGTTGCCGTCAAGCGATTATTGAAGAAGTTGACATCCATACCCCAGTCGGAAGTCGTCACCGTTTCCCAAGTCAAGTCGCCGGCTACCAATCCCGGAGAAGAAACATAGACAGGCTGCTTGCCATCCAATATGACTTTCGACTTATCGGAACCCATTGTCGCCAAATAGGGATAATAGTTGTCTTTCAGATATTGATTACCCAAACTACCGTAAGAAAAACGTAATTTCAGGAAGTTAACCACATCTCTAAGAGGTTCAAAGAAACCTTCCTGTGAAATAACCCATGCAGCAGATCCGGACGGGTTGAACACAAAGCGGGAATCTGTCGGGAAACGTGAAGTGCCGTCATAACGGGCATTCACCGCTAGAATATAACGATTATCATACGTATAATTCAAACGACCGAAAACACTTCGGAAAGACAATTCTCTGATACGTTGAGTAACAGTCATGTCGCCCGTAGCCAAATTAGGTGTAGGCAGTCCGTCTGTAATCAGCTCCTTGCGCTGGGCATACTCATAAGATTCAGTCCAGCTTTCCTGGTTGTAACCCACCATAGCCGTGAAATCGTGCTTGTCATTAAACAACTTATGGAAAGTTGCATATGCATCGAAAGTAACCGTTGACGCTTCCGTATTATCGAAGAAAGCGGAAGAAACCGAGTTCTGATACAGAATAGGAGTTTCCGGACCTTTCCGGTAAGGGACGGACAACTGTGCACCGTCCTTATTGTTCCGGTTAGCGACATAAGCAAACGAACCGTTAACAAAAAGAATATCTTTAATAATATCCAACTTAGTCGTAAACTGCGTTGTCAAAGTAGTTTTGTTTTCTTTCTTACGTCCGCCTTCCGCAAAACGCCCCATGATAGCGGCACCATCTTCAGTATAAGAACCATCCGGATTCTTTATAGGCACCAACGCATTACGACGGTTTACAGCCCAATAATAATCATCCCCCAAGAAGTAAGGAGCATCATAATCGGAAATTACCAAACTGGTATTATTGCCCAACGTCCACCAGTCAGCCAGTTTGAAGTCCAGTTTGGAACGAAGATTGTATCGATTGAACTTATCTGTTCCTTGCGAAACCATACCGTCCTGGAAGTTATAACCGGCAGAGAAATAGTAGTTCAAACGGTCGGTCTTTCCGGAGACATCGACAGTGTGGTTCGTTGAGAATGCCAGGTTCTTATAGGCTTCGCCAAACCAGTCGGTCTGACCGAAATAAGCATAAGTTCCATCCGGCTTCAGGAAATAAGGAGATACGCTCGGATCAGACGAAACACGCTTCGCATATTCCAATTCTTCCTGATTATGGTTCACACCCCACGGATAATAGAAATCATTGCGTGCTGTTGCCACCGTATAAGGATCTGTAATCACCTCTGCCATACTACTCAGCTTACGCATAGCAAAATTATTACTATAATTTACGGTCAGTTTTTCCTGTCCCGCCGTCTTCGTTGTCACCAAAATTACACCGAATGCAGCACGTGAACCATAGATAGCAGCTGAAGCGGCATCCTTTAAGACTGAAATACTTCCAATATCGGAAGGATTCATACGGTTTAACTCTTCCGAGGTAGAGACAACGCCGTCAATAACAATTAACGGGTCACCACCATTGATAGAGGTTGTACCACGTATGTTAAAAGTAGGAGAGTCCGTTGCCTGACCGCTACCAATCGAAACAGTCATGTTAGCTACTGACCCCTGCAAGGCTTGTCCGACTGTCAGGACCGGACGGTTTTCCAGTACTTTTGTTGAAACAGTTGCCACAGCTCCGGACAAGTCCACTTTCTTCTGTGTACCGTAACCGATAACGACAACTTCATCCAACGATTCACTATCTTCACTCAAAGTAATATTTACCGCACTTTTCCCTTTCAACACAATATCCTGTGTTTTATAACCGATATAAGAGACACTGATCGTCGCATTAGGATCCACATCCGACAACGAAAAATTACCATCTATATCCGTGATACCCCCAATGGTTGTACCTTTCACCAATACATTCACACCGATCAGCGGTTCGCCGGTTACATCTTTCACATTTCCTGTTACAGTAATTTTCTTTTGCTGCTGAGACTCAGCAGCAAAAGTAACAGATCTGTTACTTTTTTCGTTTCTACGTACAATAATCTGGCGATCATTGATAATATACTCAATATCTGTTCCTGCGAACATATTACTCAGTATTGCCTCAACCGTCTGGTTGTGAACGTCCACACTTACTTTTCTGTTCAAATTGATATTTGAACCGTGATACACAAAAATAAATTCACTGTTCTTTTCGATGTAGTTAAATACATCTTTTACGGTCCGGTTGTTCATGCGAACGGTCAATGTGGTTTGCTCCGCATAGGCTGATGCTGCGTAGATGGCAGATCCTCCATAACTTACCAGACATAAGGCTAAACATGCACTTTTAAGAAAATGAACCGGTTTTCGGCTGAATTCTTCATTCTTTTTCATACATTTGTAATGTTTTTTCTTTGATACATAAATTAATAGATTAAACAAGAGACTTTAGAACCGAGTGATATGGCCGTATCGTTCGGTTCTTCTTTTTAATTTAATGTCTTTCACATAGGCATTCTATTTTGATATTATTATATTATTATTCGCATCTGTTTTATATTGAAGGAACAGGGACTGGCAGAGGATACTGATCACGTCTTCCATATTTTCCCGCAAGTCCAACTTCCCGGAAATGGGGATATTCCCAATCTCTTCATTATACCAAATCTTACGTCCGTAATAACGAGACAACCGGTCCAGCGTCTCTCCTACTTTCCGGTCACTTAACATCATCATGTTATCCTTCCAACAGATATATTCAAAAACATCTACCTCCTTTACATCCGTCCCTTTATCATTTATTTCAAGCATTTGATTAGGAGAGAGTATAGATTTAGTATTCTTACCGGAGCTGACTTCTACCCGTCCATCAACCAAGACGACAGAGGCCGACGCATCTTCCTTATAAGCACAAACATTAAACTGTGTACCAAGCACTTTGACATCAAAGCCGTTAGCTTTGACAATAAATGGGCGCGAAGGGTCTTTCGCCACATCCAGATAAACCTCGCCTTCGACGACAATCTCCCTTTTATCTTTTTTGAATACAGCAGGATAGAAAACACGTGTACCGGCATTTACATACATTCTCGTTCCATCAGAGAAAGTAATGTCCGCCCTTCTGCCTTTTGGTACAATAATCTGGTTTATTTCTTCTTTTTTCTCTTTTCTATCTCCCGCCGTTTCTTTCTTTACAACGTGTTCTTCCACGTTCGACTTTCCATCTACATCGTATGTAATAGACGATTCGTCCTTCAGCTGCATCTTCTCTTGACTTTCAATCAGAACAATTTCATTACCGGACAAGGAAGATGTGTTATTTTCAAGCAAAGCAAGCGACATGGAAGAATCTTTTTTTCCGTCTGTCCAGAAATAAAGACCGACAGAAAGAAGTACGGCTATTGAGGCTGCAACAGACCATATAAAGCGGGAGCGCAACCGGAATGAAGTATGTGGCCGACTCAAGCCAGCCTCTATCTCCTGCCAGGACGCCAATGCTTCCTGCCGACGATCGGGCTCTGCTTCATGTACTTTCCGGAGCAAGTCCTTACCGGCCTGTTCGAACGATTTCTTATCTGATATTTTTTGTTTTCTATTCACGAGTAACCTCTTTTTACTTCTATTACGGGAAAGAGTTCATTTGGTACTCACTTTTTTTGAATAAAATCAATTATTTTTTCGATATAATTTCCGTAGACTGGATAATGACCTGAATAGCAGATTCTTACTAGACTGATAATTTATTCCCATAATCTCGGCTATTTCATCATGCTTTAACTCATTCACGTAATACAAGTAAATAATCTCTTGTTGATGGGAAGATAATTGTGAAAAGGCCTGCATCAGATGTTTAGCTTGATTATCAGTCTCCGATTCATCAAAAGAAAGTAATGGCATCAGTTCGTCGGTCACGAACACTTCTTCATACAGGGAAATATCGTCGGTGGCTTTTTCCTTTTCGAGTGTATCATACAATTTATTACGTAAGGCTTTGATCAGGTATCCTTTCACGTTTGCGGTAGTGGAAAGAGACTGGTAGTTCTGAATTAGCTTTATGAAAATATCCTGGATGCAATCCTTTACTAAATCCTTATCCGAGACCAATTTGGAGCCATAATTATACAATAAAGAATAGAAGCGACAATAGATTTCTCTAAAAGCCTCTCTATCCCCAGTCAAACATAATCCCCATAATTTTTCATCGGATATTTGCATATAAATATCTACTTATATAATTATTGTAACAGTCTTTCAACAACAATTAGGACGCAAAAATAAAAATGCATTATTACACTCATATTACATCAAAATAAAGTAAATATTAGTATCCGGATCATATAATTTCATAAGCTCATAAATAGTATTACACTCTTAACGCATCTATCTTTTTGAAAATAAAAGGTCGAAAATAATCCTGTTAGAATTAATAACCCCACGGATGCAAATATAGCTCATTTTGTATTATAATAGGTTAAATAGGAAAGAAGAATGTACGTCTCAAATTACCATTAAAATGCCCCACTTATTTTTTATAGTGGGGAATTTCCCCCGCAGAGGTGGGGATAAATCCCCATTATAGTGGGTTCTTTTCCCCATTGCAATGGGGAAAACTAAATACAAAAGCTTTTCCTACAAACGATTCAAGCACGGAATATATAAATTCCGTGCTTGAAAAAAGTGATTATAAAGAGTTATTTATTTCACTTTGATATGATCGAACCCTTCCCCGTACACACCGATAACAGCACTCTGTGAAACAAACGCTTCCGGATCTATATCTTTGATCAGACGGAAAATAGTAGTCGACTCCCGCTTTTTTGCCAATACGAACATCATCTTCACTCCGAGCCCTGTATACAAGCCGGTTCCGTCTATAACCGTTACACCCCGATGAAGATCTTTATTGATACGACGTCCTATCTCTTCGTGTTTCTTGGAGATTATAAAAAATTGCACGGATTGACGGGCACTATTTACTACCTGGTCGAGCACAAAGCTGGAAATATACAAAGTGGCAAAACCATAAACCACTTTTTCCCAATCATGCAGCACGAAATAACTGGAAGAGATAATGATCATGTCCGTCATCAGAATGACACGCCCCAGAGTAATATCCCTGTACTTGTTGATAATGGCAGCAATAATATCCGTACCACCAGAACTACCGTTAGCAGAAAATGCAATACCAATACCGCTACCACAAAAGGAAGCACCGATAACACAAGCCATGAACGGCTGATTACCAAGTAGGTGCAAACCAGCTGTTGCACTCTGAATGATCGGCAGGATAAAAGTCATGACCAATACGGCAAAAATAGTCTTTACACTGAATTTCCAACCAAGAACAATCAGGGAAGCGATCAATAACCCGCCATTAATTGCAAAATACGTGTACTGGACATTCAGTCCGGTAGCCCAATACACAATAGAAGCAATACCCGGCACCCCTCCGGTAGTAATGTCGTTGGGCAAAAGAAAAACTGTCCACCCAATAGCATAAAAAAGCATGCCCAGAGCGATCATCAGATAATCGTGCAGCTCTCTCAGCATTAACTGCCTTGAGGTAATCGATAAAGTTGATTTCATTTCAAATGTTTATTTTATATCGTTATAATGATCACCATGCCTAAAAACAAATTTTGCAGCCTCACCAAAACGAAGCTGCAAAATTAATGAAGATTAAATCAATTTATCAGTATGATCCGATGAATTTATAAAAAACAGATTGTTAATTTCTATTACGATGGATCAGGCGGTCAATAGCTCCATGTATCCTGCCATTCTATAACAGGTTGGATGCCTTCAAAGCGGATAGGAAGCCAGATATAGCGACCGTCGATAGCATTCTCCGGAGTCCAGCGGTCGCCCATATAAATGAACTGTCCCGGTTTACCTGGGGTGGGTAATACATATGTACTTTGTGAATGGAAAGAAAGATCGGCATCCGGCCCGGCAAATGGGTTTTCCAGTTCTTCCCAAGGTCCCCAGATGGAAGAAGCAACAGCCGAACGTCCGGCATTCGGAGCCCACCCGGTACAACCCGACATGATCAGATAATATTTACCGTCATGCTTGAACATGGCCGGCGCTTCCATAAAACGTCCGGGGAAGAAACGAGCATACGTACCGGAATAACTCGTATAATCGTCTGTCAATTGTGAAATATGCAAAGTACTGTTCTCTTCGGAAGAATAGATATGATAGGCTTTATCATCGTCATCAACAAAAAGATTCATATCGCGGGCCATTTGTCCACCTTCCATATCACGTCCGAGCAGGTTCAGGCTGTCCGGATGTGCAGGCAAACTACCTCCCGTGAACTGGCTTCTGTCTGACTCGGGAACTCCCTGCTTATGAATTTCCTGTACATTTTGAGGCCAGTAACCGGCATTCGGTCGAACGGCACGAAGGAATTTATACGGCCCCGTCACGTTATCACTTACAGCAATACCGCTAAGCGCACCGGAATATCCTGCCCCTTTCGGTTCCAGATGAAACCACATCACATAATTGTTATTCTTTTTATTATAGATCACTTTCGGACGTTCCAGGATACACCCCTCCGCAATACTATGCGAAGGATCATCTTTCACAACAGATAAAGCGACACCTTCGTCCTTCCAGTTATACAGGTCCTTGGATGAATAACAATGAACACCGACCAGGGCATTATTACCGGCAGTACCTTCCGTTTTATGTTCGCCAAACCAATAATAAGTATCTCCAACATGGAGAATACCACCACCGTGAGCATTAATATGCACCCCGTTGTTATCAGGCCACAATTCACCGGGAGTGAAATTCCCGCTACCTTTCTCTTTACATCCTGCAAACACAAAAGTGAACAACAGGATGCAAAGCTGCATTAATTTTATCTTACTCATAGATTACACATCACAAATACGAATACATTTCTCAAGAGAAGCGATTTTATCCGGCTGGCGGGGAACAAATTCCTGACCTACAAATCCTTTATAACCGGTTTCTACTATCGCTTTCATGATAGCCGGATAATAGAGTTCCTGTGTTTCGTCTATCTCTGCACGACCCGGATTACCTCCGGTATGGATATGGGAGAAATATTCGTGATATTTCTGAATATTTTCAATGATATTCCCCTCCATGATCTGCATATGGTAGATATCATACAAGAGTTTAAAGTTAGGAGATCCTATTCGACGGCATAATTCAACACCCCAGACCGTATGGTCGCATTGGTAATCTTTATGTCCTACGCTGTTGAGTAATTCCATAGTGAGGACTACATTATGTTTTTCAGCCAACGGCATCAGGCGTTTTAAACCCTTCTCGCAGTTTTCCCAACCTTGCAGGTCAGTTAAGCCATTACGCTTACCTGAGAAACAGATCAGATTAGTCAATCCGGCCTCAGCAACCAATGGGATAACCTGTTCGTAACTGGCTACCAACTCATCATGCAGCTTCGGATCATTAAATCCCCGATCGATACCCAGGCCTGCACCTTGTGCCATCGCAACGGTTAGACCATGCTTTTGAACCACCGGCCAGTCTTTAGGATCGAGCAATTCGATAGATTCAATACCTATCTTTTTACATATTTCGCAAAACTCTTCCAACTCATAATCACCGAAACACCATTTACTCACGGAGTGACGAATATTACCTTTCAGCGGTTCGGGAGCTTCTGTTTTTTTCTTCTTTGCCGGATTTACAGCTTCCAGCCCGGATACAGCTATTGCTGCTCCACCTACTAACGCGGTCTTAATTGCAGTTCTTCTTGAAATATTTTCCATGCTATTAGAATTGATAATTAATTAGATGGTACAAATATAAGAAAAGAAACGAACAATCAAACCGAAGTTGGGGTCACGGAAAGACGCTTCCCACGGAGTTGTATCCGTCTGATCGTTACGTGACTGAAGCATACCGGCAGCTTTCTCTTTTTCACCGCGATAAATAGCCGTACACCATTGTGCTACACGATTTTCAGGGAAATCCGTACTCCAGGCAGCTACCATACGATCTGCTTCCTGTACTTTCCCCGACTCGCGCAGAGCCAATGCACTTAACAGGTTACCGGAACCAAAATGAGAACGGGATGTTTTATATCCGGCTACAGCTGATAATAAAGCGGATGCTTTCCGGCTATCTCCCTGTCCTGCTGCAGCTTTTGCTTCCAGATAATCCTCCAGACGGCTGTCGATCATATTATCGTAAGGTTTACCTACACCTAAGTTCTCCGGCCACTCTTTAGAAGCTTCCACGCTCTTCATCACCTGTTTATAATTCTTATGGCTCAGTTGTTCCATCGCCCGGTACAAATTAGCCTCGCGGTAAACAGCGCGTCCCGCATACGAACCTTCATTCGGAAGAACCTGCATCCGGCTCAACAGAGAGATACAGGGTTGATACTGGCCTGTCTCACACAAAGCCTTCGCATATTTCAGACCGATATAATAGTTCGACGGATATTTCTTCGTATACTTCTTTCCCGTCTCAACGGCTTTCTGCCACTGATTATTGGCGACATAGTGGTTGATCAAAGCAAATCCGGTACGCCATGACATCTCTATCTGCTCTGCTTTCAACAGGTCAGCCAACCGGGATTCACCCTCTTTTAAAGAGGCACGGCTTAAATAGAATGGTGCATAGTCGGCTTCACCACAATTCTCCAGCAGCTCCAACGCTTTTGCCTTATCCTGGTTAGCCCACCGGATCAAAGCTTCATAATAATCGATCTTCCAGTCCGGCTGTACCGTCTTCGCCCATTCCAAGGCCTTCAAAGAAGAAGGACGGAAGGGAAATACCATTGCCGGAGAGAGAGCCGTGGCGCGTTGCAACAGGCTGCGGCTTTCATCGTCGTTGCCAGCCTGATGCAATAAATAAGCCTGTTTGTAAAGAGCAATCGGATAGTTACCTGCGCACGACAGGAGAGACAATGCTTCTTCTGTACAGCCGACCGATTCATACCATTCGGCCAGTTCCATATAGGTTTCGAAAGGCAGTTCGTTCTGAATCAGCGACTGAAAATCATCAATAGGATGACCGGAGCCTTCACCCTGGTAGAGCTGTTCAAAACGTGCGGCATGATACAGCGGAAGATCTTCCAGCAACGGATCGATAAGCGCTTTGGCTTTCTCCGGCTGGTTCGTCTTCCGATAAACCACCATTAGAACATGGTCAGCACTCAGATTCATACGATTGAATTCTTTACTTCTCAAGGCATAATGTTCAGCCTTTGCCCAGTTTTTATCGAGCAGGAACATTTCTGCTAATTTCTCATAGGCTGCACTACGTACTCCCGGAGAATAGGAAGCTACCGAAAAACCGTCTTTGGCATCCGTATGATTTCCCAATGCCATGTTGCATAATCCATACAGATAGTTGACATCTCCATCGTACGTGTTAATGCTTAATGCTGTTTTACAACGGGCTAGCGCTTCGTCATAACGTCCCTGACGATAATAAAGGGAAGCAAGATCAGTCAGTGCAGGCACGAAATAAGGATCTTTTTCAAGGGAAGCCTGTAAAAACGTTTCAGCCTTGTCGAGTACTTTCTGATTCATCCATTGCTCTCCCTGTGTATAAAGACCATATACCGAGTTCCAGTCAAAATCGGCAGGCAGTTGTTTCGGGCGACTGGTGATGTTATCCGAAGGTACTTCCGAATACACCAGCAAATCCTCGCCTACCACGACTTTCAGTTTACCGGCGGCAACAGCCTTATTCAATGGGATAGAATCTTTCCAGGTTTCCAGTACACCGCAGTTCAACGGGATGGAGTTCACTTCCTTTTCTCCTTCATACAGCTTTATGCTTGTAGATAATTTCTGCAAAGGAGAGAAATACAACTTCAGAAAACCGTCTTCCCTCAACACGTTAAGCGCTCCGATACGGCTCGCCTTTGAGACTCCTTTTATTCCTTTTACCGGGAACCAGTACTCGGTCCATCGATCCGTTGCCTGCGGACCGAATGCCGTATGTTTATAAGGAGTTAAGCTACTGTTGGAAGCAGGTTGGTTGTACATGCGACCCGATTGCAGTTCGATATACTGCCCGTCGGTATCCGTCAATAAATCTTCCCAGATACCTCCCTCACGGGAAAGGCCCCACAAGAAAATCTTCATTCCCAGTTTCTCGTCATAACCGGCATGATGGATGGAGCCGAAATCGTTGTCATGCCAGTAAGCACCATAGAAATCGTTATACTTTCCTACTATATGATACGATTTTGAATTGCCGAAGTCATTCTTTTCATACCAGGAGATATCACACCCCTGTTCATCCAGAGGGAAAGAATGGAGTTCGCCGCCATGTCCGATGTAGTTCGTTCCAGGATAGCAGAACTCGGCATTTCCCGCTGCCGGATAGCCTGCGTTCATCCACTGATAGTAAGGCTGGTCGATGGATGAACTGTTATGCCAGGTCGTTGTTGTCGTAAAGTAAGCCTTATCTTTCGGCAGATTCACTTCCACGGTCCACAGCGTCCGGGTTACCAGTTCATAAGAAGAGACATAACAACTCACACTTCCGTCCGGTTTCTGCCGGGTCACATAGTCGACCGGCGTACTGGAAGTCGGTGCATGACCGATAATACCGAAGTTGAACTCGATACCGCCTGATGTCCACGGACCGCGCATGGCTATATCACGGAACTTCACGACGTGGTTATTGTAGATAAACTCCTTACCGGTCGTTTTATCTACAGCTCCCCATATTTTTCCACCTATCTCAGGAAAGAGAGTCAGTTTGATATAATCATTTTCAAGAGAGACTACTTTCCATTGCCGGTCGGTTCCTTTAGCAGAAAAACCATCAAAACGGAAATAAGGATAAAACAGATCGGAGGGATCTGCCACCGGATCCGGATCGGAGAAAGGATACGTTTTAACTGTTTGTACATTTTCGGAGACTGTCGCCTGTTGCTGTGCGGACAATGGTTGCAATAGTGCGGTGGCACAAAGAAGGATGAGAATCTTTTTCATGGTAATTTCTTTAAATAATAAACAATTGTATATAAGGGAAATAATTTCCCTTATATACAATTAAGGAGTACATTTTCTGTAAACTATACTATACCAGCTTCTATTATTTTGCAATAATTAACAAGCCTTTCCCCTTCGGAACCGTGATCTCATCACCCGGTTTCCAGCTTGCTTCCGTTTGGAAATTTTCGATAGCCGGAGCATACAATGTTACTTTTGCCGGATCAAGCCCCAGTTTGGCCCAATCGATAGAAAGTTTAACCTTCGCATCGGCATCTTCCCAGGTCGCGAGCGAGATCAATGTCTTATCTCCCATACGGCGATAAATGGTAGACAGCGTCTTATCGCTACCCGTCTTCACCGGATTATCTTTCACCCAATAGCCGACCATCTCGCTGCCCTGCATGCCGAACGAATCCCACAGTTTCCACAAGGGTGCGTTGTCTACCCGCGGACTACGACCGGTCATACCATACAGCATTCCGCGCCAAGGATTACCTCCACCTTCCAGCATTTCACCCATCAGACCATACGGAATACCGGAAACTTCAACCAGCCAGAACTCCGGCGGGAAATCATAATTGAAGTATTCACCGAACCACAGACGGTCGAGGTAGGGGAAATGTTCCAGATACAAATTGGCACTATTGGCAAAACCGTCTTTCGGGTTATACTGATTGGCAGAATGCAGGTCGATCATAGCACCCGGATTCGTACGGTTCATCACTTTGCGGATACGCTTCATCGTCATCCGGTCGAAAGCCAGGTCATCGATATATAACCCGTCGATACCGACGTTCTTCATCAGCCAGTCGAGACCTTCCAGATAATAATTATGCCAACGGGAAACGCCACTGTTCACAATCGCTGCATCTTTCAGGTGAGGAACAAACCAGGCTCCGATATAATTCTGATCCAAATGTTCCTGTAACCAGGAGAAACCGCCGCCGGGACCTTCCGAGAATATCTCATTCCCCAGACTACGCAAAGCAAACATTTCCACACAGCTGTTGGACAACTCACGAACGGTATTGTAAATTTTCACCTTCATATCGCGAGCGTGAGCACCGTCGATGTACGCTTTCATCTCTTTGGTCCGCAGGAACGGATAGTTGATAAACGGATTGATAGCATTCGCATGATGGATATTGATGACATTGGCACCTCGCTTTTGTATGCCATCCAGGAACTCATAGTTATGATGATAACGTTCACGCCATTGTTTATCCGTATCGATCGGGCGGAACGGAGTCAACGCCAGGTTGAAATAATAATACAACCGGTCTCCTTTCTTCACGCTGCGTTTACCGGAATAAGCATTAATACGTGTTCCATCGGCTGCATTATGGATATCGATACCTCCATTTCCGGCATTACACCAGGATACCGGCATGTGCAACGGTTTCTGATGATAGAAATTGGTATTCAGCGGACGTTCGTATTTATTATCATACAGGCGGATCTGGATACCGGCATTGACATCACCTATCCAAACAGCATCCTGGTTTTTCTCTACATCCCATTTCCAGCGAAGATCATTCGGACAGTAACCGCCTTTCTCTCCCAGGCCCATCATATAACGTCCGACACCGGATACTAAATGTGTCCGCAACGCAACATCCTCCACAGAAGCATCTTCGCGGGCGACCAATGTCACTTTATATTCTATATTTCCATCCGACTCCATCTCTCCTTCCAGGTCCATCAGGAAACGGCTGTTCTGGTTAAGGGCTTTCCAGGCGATTGCACCTTGTTTATGTTTGGTGATTTCGAAGTTCAGGTTTTCCCATGCACCGCCATCGGCAGCCAGTTCCATAGGAGCAGCCAATACACTACGGCCATTCGTACCGATGCCCGTCATAGTCTCTTTGAAATAACTGATAATATGTTCCGGCAAACCTAAGTCAGAGAGTTTAACCTCACGTCCCAAACAGCTGATCGTCTTATCCTTCATCACCAGCGGCGTATAAGGAGCAATCACCTCATCATCAAAACCGATCTGCGAGTTCAGCCAGCGCAGACGGGAATGACGCCAGGGTTCGTTATCTCCATGATTGGCAATTACATTTTCCGAAACATTCAGAGAGACCTGTACGTTCTTGCTTTCGGCATTGGCGGCAGAGACAGTCACTGTTCCCTGATAAGTGCCTGCAGAAAGATGCTCCGGCAATTGGGTTCCAACCCATAATGCCTGTACTTTACCCTTATCCACAGAGCAATTCTTTTCAAAGACGGTACCGGTCACATCCGTCCCTTCCGTATTGAAACAGGTAAACGAAGAAGCCGGTATCTGCTCGCCGGTCGCTTTATTCGTAAGGGCGGAGAAATCGACATACAGATTCTCAACATTCGAACGTGCCGCCCACACACCTAACTGGAAGACATAATACTCTCCCTTATCCGCCTGCCCGTTAAAGAAATCATGCCGATTGTCGGCAATCCATTTATAAGGAATATCCGTAGTCATGCGAATAGGGAATTTGCGGTCTTCCGTAAAGAGAATATATTTCTCTCCGGGACGTTCTTTTAATAATCGGGCAGTCTCGTTCGATGTAGCGATCACTTCCATCGGATAGAAGCTGTTCAGCTCATTGATTGCCTGGAACTGTACGACTTTAGCAGCCGGAAGGGCAGGTGCTTTCTTCCCGGACAATTTATTTTTCTTTACCCAGTCAGCCGAAGCCGTATTTTCAAAAGCCGGGTAATTGACGGTAGGATAATAAGGGCTGCCGCTCATTACATTCTTCAGATAATAGATATAATATTCTCCCGGTACAGTCTGTGGCTGAAAAGCGACCTCTCCCCGCTCCCGGTCGATAGCAAAACGACATACATTCGTAATACGTTCACCAGTTGCAGCATCCACAACGATCAGATTCTTTGCTTCCGGGGTCAGATCGCGACGACGCCATTCAATCGTAGCCAATACGGCATCGGCCGGTTTATCTACAGCGACAACTACCCGATGGTTTCCCAGGGAATCGGCATTCCATGTACCCACCCCATAAAGTTCGTCCGTAGGTACAGACTGTGCTTGCAAACTACTATAGGCAAACAGGCAAAAAAGTGTAAATAGTAATTGTTTCATGTGTACTAGTATTTATCTTTAATATTGCTTTATACGATTGATCAATTCATCCTGCGGACGTCTTTTAGCCAGATCGGCGGGATCAGCCTGCTGGATAAAGAGATTCTTCAAACGTATGTTTTCTTCATTAAAAAACACTATTTCCTTGTCAGAGAAACTATCTTTTAACAGATCAAGGGGAGTACATAAGGAATACCCCAGTTGCTGCAATATATCTCCGGCTACGGATTCAAAGATAGCAATATCTTCGGAAGATAATTCACGCAAAAACTTTTTTGTATTGTCTTTCAGGATCGGTTTGGTTACATTTGCCCACATTTTGCCTGCTACCGCTGTATTTTCAGACTCCCGGCTCTTATAATAATCCATCACCCTATCAGAATAAGGAAGATGCAGGAAATCGCAAAGCTGCCGCATAATTTTTTCCGGACTGGCAATAAGCGTTTCGTAATTCAGCATAAAGAAATGATCGGCTGCCGTCCTGTCTTTCAAACGGAGAGCAGCTTCCTGGTCTTTCTTCCAATTTTCAGCCAGTGCATAAATATGTTTCTCTCCGACAATAGCCTTTTTAAACGAAAGGGCGACATCACGACCGTCCCGATATAGATAGATATAATAAGGAGAAATCCCGGTAGATTCAATGCCTTCTGCATACAGCATATTTTTCATGCTTTTACACAGCCAGAAAGAAGCTCCGGTCTGACGGGCCGCCGATTCATAAATCACCCGGAACAATTCATACAACGTTTGTTGCCTGCAGGCTGCTACCACTTCATCTGCACGAATAGTAATACCTTCCCAGGGAACCGGATTCACTGTGACCAACTCGCACACATCCTGTGCCAACCGATAAAAATTAGACTGATCCGTCAAATTGCCATATTTGGGAAGCAACGGTAAGAAACGCTGAAGAATATGCGGAGGATGGGGAGCAGCGATCTCCCGGATTCCGTCCAGCATGACACGCAACAGATTGGAACCGGACCGCTGAGTTCCAATCATTTGTATTCCTTGTATTGTATTCATAGAATTAGAATAAGATAAAGCCCGCCACGCCTGCTCCGATGATCAGGTAAACCGGACTGATTGTGTATTTTAGTGAAATAAAAAATGTAACCAGGAAGATGATAACCGAAACAACCGACAGCGTAATCGTCTGTCCGATCGTAACGGCTGAAGCAAAGATCATTCCGATAACAGCCGCCCGTACACCTTTCATGGCTGCTTTTACAACGGATGACTGATTCAGTATCTTTACAAAACGGGATAATAAGACGGTTAATACAGCCGGCGGAGTGAACATCGCCAACGTTGCCAGCAACGCCCCCGTGATACCTGCCACTTTATACCCGATGAAGGTCGCTGTAATAAATATCGGTCCCGGAGTGATCTGTCCGATCGCTATCCCGTCGGCAAACTCAGCCGAGGTCAGCCAGCTCAAATTCTCCACGAACAACTCATGCAAAGCCGGGATAACGACATATCCCCCTCCGAACAAAGTCAAGCTGATACCGGAGAAGGTCGATACGATCTGAATACTATCCGGAGCACCCGGATATTGTCCTCCCCAAAGTAATGTACAGAGTAATAGCAAAAGAACAACCCCGGAAATCATCAGCTGCCTGCTACCCGTCCGCTTCTCCCCATCTGATATCAACTCTTGTCCCACAGGCTGGCGAAACAGGAAACCGCCGGCTATCCCGCTACCGATGATCAACAGAAAAGTAACCGTAAAACCACCGATAAAAATCAGCAACAAAGCCGCCAGCAGGCAAACAACCCATTGGGCTGGCAATTTGATCGTCTTACGTGCCATCCCGATAGCCACCGTAACGATCAAAGCAGTAATAGCCGGAGTGATTCCGCTGAACACATTCTTTACCGCAGGTATATTTCCGTAGGAGAAATACAACCACGAAAGAAATATAACCAGTAAGAACGAGGGAATAATGATCCCGGCAAAAGCTACAACCGCCCCCGGTATCCCCCTTAGATGGTACCCGACATAGGCTATCGTATTTACGGCTACAGGTCCTGGCAGTACGGAGGTCAGGGAAATCCCATCCAGCAAATCTTCTTCTTTCAGTCTCTTGTCTACCTCCACTAACTGCTTCTGTACGATAGCCACTAACGACATATAGCCGCCGAATGCAGTAGCTCCTAGTTTCAGGAACGTAAAGAAAATATAGGAAAGTGATGTACGTTCCATATCACTTGATTTCTTTAAAATATTTATCCCAGGTTTCTACCGGAACATACACTGCCCGATAGGGGGCAAAGTGCAAAACACTTTCCCAAAGCACCTTTCCCTCCTTATCCGTAACCATCACCGAACCGGTCTTCGAGCTACATTGCAGCAGATTCCCATTAGGAAGCATAGATGCATTTCCCATACGGGAAGTATATTTATCGGCAGGCAATAAGGCATTTATCGTTGTCTCGGCCGTACGGTTCTCTTCATCCAACCGGAATGCTTTGCCTCCGGAACGCTGATTGTGTAAGCCGTTGTCGAAAAGCATCAGATCGCCATTCTCCATAATATAAGGCGAATGTTGGAAAGAGAAATAAGCCGTTGTATCCATCTGAAAATCACCGTCCCGTCCAAAACGCCAGACCAGTTCACCGCTTTGGGCATCCACCTTCCAAATCTGATCTTCGATAGGAGCTGACAATAAATAATTGCCATCTTTATCAAAACAAAGCCCGTTGATATGGAAACGGTCATAACGGTATTCTGCGATATACGGATCCTTCTCAATATCCCATACATCCCATGCCGACCAGGTTTTCAAAATATTTCCCAATGTGTCGATGACCATAATACCATCTCCCCCTAACGTATCCGTTTCCATTTTACCATTAACCGGAATTGTTGCCACTTTCTTCGGGCGGTACAATGTATGTATATGATGATCTTCATCCATTAATATATCATGATGAATCACTTGATAATCTTTCTCCTTTTCTACCTTATCCAAGTCAAGACGCCACATCGTTTCGCCCGTCAGCGACACTTCCGCCAATCCGGTTCCACCGGCAAAACCGATTGAACCACGCCGCATCGGTTTTTTATGTTCATCGTTGCGTACTTGCTCCGGAGTCATCGTATAATCATCTATAACATCCTTCACAAACGGACGCAACATTGCCAGGAATGTACCCCGCGGCGTAATAGAAGCAGCACGTACTCCAATATCATCTACCTGCCAAACCCAACGTACTTCACCCTCATTGTCAATCAATGCCATGTAGCCCGGCAAACGACCAAAACAAACTAATATCATCCCATCCCCCAAAGCTGTTGTGTCATGCGGATGTAGTTCATTAAACCAATGATTGACCAACCAAGAAGACTGCGCACGAGTTTTAAAAGTTAATTCTTTCGATTTCTGTTTAAACAAATTATCTATAATAACACGATATGTATATTCTGTATTGGCCTTTAAAAGCAGTAAATCAATATGATGAAGCGTGTCTGGCCGCGAAACTCGGGTACGATACGATTTTCCTGTCTTCTTTTCCGTATATTCGATATATACCGGAGCCGGCTTTGCCAACAAGATATCCACTTTATTATACATCGCCGTGTTATTAGGGGAAGTCAACGTAATAGATTTTAATGTATTCTTTTCCATCCACCCCCCAAATACTAACACAACACAAGCTATAACACCAATCACTACTACCAAACGCTTCATATCCATCTTAAATTATTAGATCAAATAAAAAGAGGATGTGTCGTCAAACTCTTTCCGTTTTTCCACACATCCTCTCCCCATTATTTATTTCGGTAACCGTGAAGGATTCTCTGCTGCCAAATTCGGATTCAATTGGGCATCATTCAACGGATACGGGAAATACCGTAAATTAGAAGTTACATTTGTTGGCTGGGTGATACCCAGTTTCTTTAAATGTGCATTTACAACTTCCTCATATTTACCGAAACGAATCAAGTCGGCACGACGCTGGAATTCAAACACAAGTTCGTACCCACGTTCTTTAAGGATAGCATCGTTCATGGCTTCTTTCGTTGAAGGAACAGGGAAACGATTGTGTTTCCCATATTCCGGAGCACCGGCACGAGCACGAATCTGATTCAGATAAGGAAGAGCGGCAACCGGACCATTCAAGTTATTCTCGATTTCCGCCTTGCAAAGAATCACATCCGATAAACGGAAAATGCAAATCGTACGCCCATCATAATAAGCATCCGAAATCATATCATAGGTATATTTCATGGTTGCCACGTTTTGCATATATTTGGTCGTATCATTCGGTACAACCGTTACCCCCTCATCCGGAACCATATAATGAAAACCATAATCAGATTGATCATCGCGTTTTGCATCCCCCGTATAATCATAATAAAAGAACTCACGACGCGGATCTTCTTTATCATAACTACGCCAAAAAGGAAGGGATACACCGTAATATTGCCAACGTCCCGGAACCTCCGGATGATCCGAAGGACCGAAGTGACAAGCAATCTCCGCCGCATTCTGCCCCGTCTCATGTAGCAAAGCGAAAATCATCTCCTTTCCATACTTATTGTTTTCCGACCATACATATTTAAAATCACTTTCCAATTCATACTGACCGCTGTTCAACACCATGTCAATATACGTTTTCGCATTTGCATAATCATGATTACGCAAATAAATCTTTCCCAGCAACGTAGCGGCAGCACCACTCGTGGCACGAGCCAAATCCTGACCACTCCAGCTAGCTGGCAAAAGATTGATACATTCTTTCAAATCGGCAATCAATGTCGCTTCAATCTCAGCTACCGAAGTCAATGCCGCATCATTCATGGTAAACGGGTTCTTCACCAACGAAGTAATAAAAGGAACCGCACCCCATGCATCTGTTAAATCACGATAAGCCATTGCACGCAGGAATTTAGCCTGTCCTTTCACCAAGTTCTTCTTTTCTTCCGACATATTGACTGCATCTACATTATCCAGAATCGTATTGGCATTTGATATCACATTATACATATCTCTCCAGTTGTTGCTGAAATAACGATTGCTGGCATCATACGTCATATTACTCAACTTAGTCGGGTCACCAGCAGCAGTAGAATAACCCATATCAGTGGCATAATCGGTAATCATAATCATATAACCACCATAATACAACCAAGAATCCCCCGGATAAGGATTCATATCCGAATATAAGCCCACTACAGCAGCTTCGATATCCGACTCCGTACCATACGCATTCGCCGTCGTCAAATTACTATATATTTCAGGATCCAGATCAGTACAAGCCGAAACCAATCCTATCGTAACCAGACCTAATAAATATTTCTTATAACTCATTGTCAAATTCTCCTTTCCATTAGAATGTAATATTCAAACCTACTGTATAAGTACGCATAGCAGGATAAGCATTGAAATCCATACCAGCGCCAGCATTTGCCGTTTGTTGGCTTCCGCCTGACTGGGCTGCCTCGTTTGCCTTTGTATCCACTTCCGGATCCCAACCGGAATAACCAGTAATTGTAAATAAGTTCTCAGCAGAAAAATATACCCGGCAAGAACTTACCACCTTTTTAAACGGAATTGTATAACCCAAAGTCAAATTCTTCAAACGAAGGAATGAAGCATCTTCGATAAAATGATCATTCACATATCCGCCATACTGTGAATAATAGAAACCGTTACGCGGAATATCCGTATTTTTGTTGGAAGGTGTCCAACGATTCAATGCATCCGTTGTACGTTTCCACTCCAAGTTCATGCGTGTCATATTCAACAAATCATTGCCAATGGAACCTTGAAAGAAAATAGACAAGTCAAATCCTTTCCAAGCAAAATTGTTAGTCAAACCAAAAATCAAATCCGGATTGGCATTCCCTATAATTGTACGGTCATCCGCATCAATCCTGCCGTCTTTATTCACATCTTCGAATTTCGGATCACCCGGTTTTGAGTTAGGTTGCGGAGCATATGTCTCCCCTTCCTGCAATACGCCGATATATTTCCATCCATACAACGAACCTAGAGGTTCTCCCTCACGCACAATTGCGTAAGCATTTTCCGATACCGTGCCGACCGGCTTGGCAGAGGTGATACGTATATCGCCACTACTACCCAAATCCAACACCTTGTTTCGGTTGAGTGCCAAATTAAACTTCGTATCCCAAGTGAAATCACCCGTCAAATTATGAGACGTAATATCCAACTCAAAACCACGATTCGAAATCTCCCCGATATTCTGTTGACCGGAAGTAAAGCCTGTATAATAAGGTAAAGAAACTTTCAGCAACAAATCTTTTGTCTTCTTCCAATAGCCATCCAACGTCACAGATAAACGGTTATTAAAGAATCCCATATCAAAACCTATATTATACTGAGTGGTTGTTTCCCATTTTAAGCTGGCATTTTCAGGACTGCCCTGATTAAGGTGCGTACCCGGCATATTGCTTGAACCGTCCAAAGTAATATGGTTGGTGGATACCAGTGCATACGACGCATAATCGCCAATACGTTCGTTACCCGTAACACCGTAACCGGCACGTACTTTTAAGTTGCTGAAAACACCCCAGTTCTTCACAAAATCTTCTTCACTGGCACGCCAGGCCAAAGAACCTGACGGGAATGTACCCCAATGATTATTCGCTCCAAATCGAGAAGAACCATCCCGACGAACCGTTACTGTTGCCAAATATTTATCATTATATGCATAATTCACACGACCGAAGAAGGAAGCCAGAATATTCTCGGTCTTGGCAGAAGAGACACCTTTAATGGAAGCCGCTCCCAAATTGTTCCACTCAAACAGGTCGGTAGAAAAACCTTTCCCACTTGCCGAACGAGATTCTGCATTGTACTTCTCATACGAATATCCCAACATCACGTTCAAGTCGTGTACACGATTGAAAGTCTTCATATAATTCAAAATACCTTCAAATACCTGCCGGGTGGCTCTAAAATCATACGTAGAAGCAATACCTCCTTCAATTTCTCCCGCATAAGTGGTAGATTTCGGCAAATAAGAACCTTTGAAGTTATGCAGCAACTCGACACCGGCTGTAGCCTTCGCCGTAAATCCTTCAAACGGATGGACTTCAAGAAAAGCCGTTCCGTTGAACTTATCGTTTACCACCTCTTTCTTACGTTCCAACAAATTGGCTAACGGATTATCCCCACGACCGCCGGGAACACGTCCGTACGTACCGTCTTCGTTGTAAGGCTTTACCGTCGGGTCATACCCCATCACACTCAACATTACATTCTCGCCCAGAATATTTCCGCTATAGGTTTGAGCATTCGAACGTTCGCGATGGGCATACATCGTAGCACCGGCTTTAATGAAATCGTTGATGGTTTGGTCTACATTCACACGTCCGGAAATACGGTTAAAATCCGTATTCTTCAGAACACCCTCTTGCTTATAATATCCCAAACTAGTCAAAACCTTTGTCTTTTCAGAACCTCCACGGAACTGGATATTATGATCTTGTACCAAAGCCAGACGTGTACAGACATCCAACCAATCAGTATCTACAGTAGACTGTAATTGAGACGGCGTATAAGCTCCGTTCGGATTACCTTCCTGACCGTCGATTTCCTGATACAACGCGTTTTGCAAGTTCATATAATCCTTTGCATTAATAAACTCAAACGGATTATCCACCTTCTGAGTTCCCAGATAACCACTGTAAGAAATTTTGTTTTCGCCTGCTTTTCCTCGTTTCGTCGTAATCAATACGACCCCATTCGCTCCACGTGCCCCATAAATAGCCGTGGCCGATGCATCTTTCAAGATTTGCATGGATTCAATATCATTCGGGTTTAAGTTTAAGCCTTCGGAAGAAGGGAAACCATCCACCACATAAAGCGGTTCGTTGGTAGACGAGATTGAATTGTTACCACGGACACGTACCGAAATAGTACCACCTGGCGCTTTTGAACTTTGCGACACCTGTACACCGGCTGTTTTACCTTGTAACGCCTGAGCTGCGTTACTCACCGTACCGCCTAATACCATGTCATCTGCCGATACAGTAGAAACAGCACCAGTCAAGTCTTTCTTCTTCACATAACCATAACCAATGGCAACAACTTCATTCAGACCAATTGCCTCTTCAGCCAAACTGACATTCACCACAGACTGGCTACCTACTTTAATTTCTTGCGTAGTATAACCAATAAAAGAAATAACCAGAGTTGCATTGTTAGGTACATCCAAAGTATACTTACCATCCATATCGGTAACTGTACCATTTGTGGTTCCTTTTTGCACGACATTAGCACCAGGTATAGGCTCTCCAGCACTGTCCGTTACTACACCCGACACCTTTTTAGCCTGTTGAGTGATCATAACACTTTCATTCTTTGCTTTCGTTGCATCCATTCCGTTTGGAATAGCATACGAAGAAACGAGGGAAGATATACATAATCCAGCTATAAGACCGGACCTGGATAATACCTTCCGCGTCTGAGAATCCACTGCTCTTGCAGCAAGATTGTCTTTCAGTAAAGCGTTGTTCATAAACTTGAATTATTAGATTTATATCTGCATTACAATTGCATCACCCTTTACAGTAAACTTGTCAGAATACCAACAATTGACCTGAGTTCGATAAGAACTCATTCAAAACAGATAGATCTTAAAAAAAGGAAATATGTAAAAAAGGCTTTAGAGAAGTTCTATTCATAAAGATTTGAGTGGGGAGAGTGTTAAATTCTTATTTTTTTTAATATAAGAAACCGATATTAGTGCATTTTTTATATATTTGGCAAAAAATCGAATGAGTTCTTATCGGACTAAATCAGTTGCTTAAGAAAGGTAATAACAAGCTCTTATCTTGATATTCAAATAACAGACTGATATAAAGTACATTTTACACAAATAGAATATTTACCTACTTAACCTTAAAACACGTTTATTGATCTATTTTACATAAAACAGAATGTTCCCAATTAAGATGAACCATCATTTAGCTAATATAAACTATCATAAAACGATCTATTTCAAGGTAAAGCATCATAAAAATGGACATAAAAAACGATCAGACACAGACCATTTTCTTCATAGCACCCTATATTTTTTGCTCAACTATACCTACTTTTTTCACGAAAACTACTAATGCTTCCTCTTCAGCCCCCCATTTTATACCCTTTTACACCCGGGTTTGAACGATGCTAAGACCCGGGTCCCGACACCCTTTACACCCGGGTCTCAAAAAAAATAATTAGTTACTTTGCTGAAAATAAGTCCTGTAGACTGGAAGTTTTGTCAGGCTGTTTTATGATAGTATGATAGTAGAAAATGGAACTATCACACCAACCATCATGATCTTTACATATTGATATTCATCATATATAAAGCCATAAATGATAGTATGACAGTTATATTAAACAATATTGAAATAGAAGAACCTTTTCATTTCTCTATCACCAGCCAGGTATTCCCACGGGCAGGAATAGTCACCGCAATATCTACCGTATAATCGCGATTCAGCTTATAGGTAACCGGAGCATTCTCTTTCTCCCTGATCTTCGCTATATCGGAGATACCAGTGTAATAAAGCGGAAGCCGTATCGTACGGGTGATAACCTGGTCGGTCGGGTTGAACAACAGGGCAAAGCCTTTCTCCTTCCCTTCCGGATCGACATGCATAAAACCATCCCAGTCACGTCCGTCGGCACGGCGCAGGTGGATCAGTTCGCTGTTCAGGATATTCCGGTACTTCTTATACCAGTCGATCACTTCAACGACAGCCGCTTTGGTCTCCGGCGTGTCATATAGACGAGGACCACGATAACAAGCCTGCACACCGGCTCCATAGTTCTGGATCATGTGCGCTTTATAGTCAGGGATGTGATCTTTTAGAGGCTCCAGCGTGGCAGCAGCTCCACCACCATGATACTGTGTGAGCGGAACGAATGTCCAGCACATACCCGGCAAACGTTCCCACAGGCCGTCATACATTACCTGACGTCCCAACACAAGCTGGCGTTCACGCGGAAGCGACCAGTTCACTTCACGGTAACCGATACCGACCTTCGATCCGCCATTCAACATATAACCGCAATCGGGAATATTGGTATAAATACCTGTTTCACACATCCATTGGTACAGATCGACTATTTGTTTACGCTGCTTCCATTGAGAGTCTTTCAGCCCTTTGTGATATGCATGAGTCGTAGAAGCACAAACATTTCCCGGATAAGAACCATCGTTTTCAAAAACAGTCATTCCGGTCTTTTCAAAGAAGCCTCGTACTTTGCGGAAATAATCGTTTCCCCATTCGCTGGACAAGCAAGGGGAACTGCCGAAGATCATACCTCCTCGTTTTCCTGTCTCGGGGTTGATAACGTCCACCTCATCACTGATCCAACGGCTGGACAGCAAGGAATAACCGCCAAGTTCTATCCCTTTGGAATTAGCATACTCTGTAAATTCTTTGAATTTGGCGATGTTCGCCTCACTTTCATCCTCCATATTCAATCCCGAACCGAAACTCAGGATAACCATTTCATATCCCGTCTCGGCACATTGATCGATCGCTGTTTTCACCACCTTCGGATCAGAGGAGACACAATGCAGGAAGATCGGATTTTCGGTTGTCCAGGGAGCGATCTTACGATACATCCGTTTCTGGAAAAGACCTTTCCGTTCACGGTCGTCGCTGTCGAATGGCATCAGCCAGGTACGGAAACTCTGGAACTTACCACCGGCGGGGATATCTTCATCCGGTCCCATCGGTAGTTTTACCTCCAGCAGGCAAGGGGTCAGCAACGGATAGTTACATTGAGAAGTATATCGCGGGTCGGTATTCCAGAATTCGGTGCGGTCGGCTTCCCGTTCGGTGAATCCCAGAAACGCCCAGTCGCTTTCGACATGGATATTGGGTTTCAGGAATTGTTCGGGGCGCTTGGCTTCCACCGGAGATTCGGGTTCTGCCATAGCCAACTGTTCAAGCGTAAACTCATCCAATGTTATCTCCATTCCGGTTTGGTTATCAATTTCAAACCATTTGCTGATACAAGGGATACCGTCATAGAGGGCATAATTCAGTTTCACCTTTACACCTTTCAGGTAATCCGGCCCTTCCAGATAGAAAGAGAGCACCTTACCTGAAGTCTCACCCGGCTTCACAAGCGACCAGCGTTTGTTTGCCCACTCGATACGAGGAGTGAGTTCCGTAACGTCGAATCCGGTTACACGGAATGAGTTCGGCAGGATGGTCAGGCTATCAATCCACTTATATTGCGTATAGCCATACTCGAACTGACCGTCGAGACCGCCCAATGTATAGATTTTATCGTCAATCTTTAAAACACCTTCATTACTAACGGCACGAAGCATACTCTCGCCGGTCATCTGATTGATCAGATCGACTGTGGCAAGATTCGGATAGATACGGAATACACGGCTCACCAGTCCATTGGACAGCACAATGTCTTTTCCGTTATGTGTCTGATAAACGCCGGCTTTCACATCTTTGGCATCCAGCAACCAATCAGACTGGGGACGTGCCACCGGCAGGTCGATAGTGGGCAGAGTGGCTATGTTTCTACGCAACGTTTTTTCCACCTCTGCAGGCATTGTCTCGATAGCTCCCTTATAATCTGCATTAACCAGTGAAGGTTTGATTTCATTATAGGAGAAAACGGGGTCGATCCAGTTTGCATGGTCGCCGCTCATGCCGTCGCCACCATCATCCACGATCAGTTCCAGGACATCTATCCCCGACATATCGAGCGATACTTCACGGGCTTTTTCTCCACCGCGAACCATTCCGCTGTTATACAGTTCTTTCCCGTCACCAACCAGGCGAAAGACGACACTTCCTTTATCCAGAGAACCATCCCCGGAACCTACTCCGACAAACTGCTTTTTCCCTCCGGTACCGTCAGTACGATAAAACAGCATTGTCCCGTCTGTCATCGGTATCTTACTGAAATCTTCTTTTTTGTAATCCAATGAATGGTCGTTTACCCCGACCTTACAGGTAAATTGTTTGGTATTATTCCGCAGACTCAGTTTAATCTTACTGTTGGCCTGTACGCCTATTCCCTGTACGAACTGCTCGCCGGCTATCGTCAGCTTCTCACCGGTAACGGCTGTGTTCTTCATGGGTGAACCATACTGCTGATAGGCCAGAGACAGATCCATATCAGGTAGAAAAATTGTATTCTGGGCACTGACATCCCAACCTGTAAAGAAAAATCCTCCCATAAGGAGAAATAAAGAAATAGTCTTTTTCATGCTAGCTAAAAGTTAGAATATATATAGTTCCCAAAGATACTTAAAATATCTCCGGGGACTACATTCGTATCAAATAACATCTTATTTACCCCAGCCTTCATTCGGGGTATCACCGAGCCACAACTCCAGTACTCCCCCTTCCGAAAAGGCGGCATGAGAAATCCGGAAAGAATTATACTCTTTTCCGTTAAGTCGTGCACGTTGGATATAACAATTGGAGGCCGAATTATTGTAAGTCTTTATTTTAAAAGACCCTCCTTTATAATAATCAGTATCCAGCGAAATAGTCACCTCATCAAACACAGGACTTGTTATATCATATTGCGGATCGCGGGAAGAACCACCATCCAGCGCAAACAATCCGATTGCCATCAAGGAACTCACACCACCCATTTGTCCCTGATCCTCATCATGTCCGCCATACCCTCTGTCGGGAGTAACTGCTCCATAAGCCTGTTCTTTCACGCAACGTACCCAGTATTGGGTCAGCCAGGGTTTTCCGGCATGCGAGAAGACGTGAGCATTCGAACAGCCCGGCTGATTGGCATAGCTGACATAGCCGCTGCCGTATCCATAGACAAAATCAGTTTCTTCCGATTGGCGGAAAGCAAAATCCAGCTTACTGCAAAGACTGTCGTTACCTCCCATCAGCTTTGCCAATACAGGAATATCATGCGAAAGTCCGAACGTTGCCTGCCAGGCGTTAGCCTCCACATATCCGTTTCCGCTCAAAGGGTCGGTATGCAGCCATTCACCATTGGCTTTCTTCGGCAGGATCAGCCCCAGCTCCTTATTGAAAGAAGCCGGCCAGCCTGTAGCCCGTTTATGGAAATAGTCATAATCGCCTTTCTTTCCCATTTTAGCTGCCATTTCAGCCAAAGCCCAGTCCTCAAAGGCCCACTGGATGGTCAGACCGGCATTGCCGGGACAATAGCCGTTACGGACATAGAAGTCCAGCTCCTTATCCATTCCCAATGCCAGCATTCCTCCTTTGGAATGATTTCGTTTCATAGCCTTGAAAGCCTTTTGCGGATCCCATTTCCGGACAAGTCCTTTCTGGAAAGCACTCGTGATAAGAGAGGTGGCAGGACATCCGGACATGATATAGGAATATCCGCCGGCACAAGGTCCGCGGGGAAGCAGGTTTCCATTCACGTCATACTCCAGCAGAGAAGCCGCAAAGTCATCCAGCACGGACGGATAAGCCAGCCCCCAGAGCGTATTCAGATTCCATTGTGTCAACCAGAATGCATCCGAGTTGTACATATGATGTTTCACCTTTCCCTGTCCGTCTTTCTCCAACTGGCGCACATGAAAACGGATATTTTTCGTCTCAGCCCCTTTCCGGGTTCCATCCGTATAATCCGGATATTCGCCGTTGGCGTCATCCAGTTTATGTCTTCCCAATAATGAGTGCCATAAGTCGGTATAGAACTTCATCTGCTGGTTATGGCTACCTCCCTTTACATTAATCTTACCCAGCCATTCATTCCATTCCTGCTGAGATGCTTGCCGTACCTGGTCAAAGTCCCAGTGGTCGCAATCCTGCTTCAGGTTATCCCAGGCATTCTCCGTGCTTACATAGGAAATGGCGACTTTCATCTGTAACTGTTCGCCAGGCTTTACCTGGTAATTAGCCTTCACCCCGGAAGTAGGGGCATCATGATAACTCATTCCCTGATTTCTCGGAGTACTCTCCTTCGCTCCCTGCAACTCATCGATATCTTTGAACTGTTCCGGGCCAACCCAACCGTCCAGTGATTGGAAAGGTGTATCGAATGTAACGGCAAAATAGATTCTGACTACATCAGGTCCTCCCCACAATCGTCCGGTCGTATCAAAATAACCTTCCACGCCTTCATTTCCCTTTTTATAGACATGGGCATTTACCATCGTCGAAGTGCCGACATACCCACCCAGATTCAATAATATATCCGCCAGATTCTCTTCCGTATAAGTGAAGCGGTAAAAGCTGACACGATCGGTAGCCGTCTGTTCCACCCAGACTTTGTATTTATCCAGAAACAGCCTGTGATAACCCGGTTGAACAATCTCTCCCTGATGCAGGAAAGAAGATTTCCAAAGTTGTTCCCCACCTGTCGGATCCACATTCCCTGTCACCGGCATCATTGTTAAGCCGGAAAGCATCCAACAATGGATCTGTGGAAAACCCAGAACCTCCGAAGAGTTATAATTGTACCCGCCTCCATATTGATTTTTATTTCTTGTCAGAGGTGCTGCACCAATCATTCCATAGGGTTGATTTCCTGTAATAAAGAAAAAGTAACGCCCACGGGCTGTCTCGATATAAGGATTGACCCACGATACGTGATCCGTATAATCCTCAGGAGAAGGAAAGACCTCGATCTCCGAAAGGCCGACCTGCGTACCAGCGGCATCCGTGACTTCGAAGCGTACCCATTCTACCTTTCGTGATTCAAACTCTACCTCTTTAGGGCTTCCGTCATTGGCTATTCCCCAAACGTTAATCTTACTACCGTCACTAAAATGCAATATGCCTCCGGCTATATGAGACTCCTTGGCCGGACGGTCATACAGAATGATCTTATTGATATTCACAGGTTGCTCCCAGTCCAACTGTATCCAGGGATAATCAATCTGCCCCCAGAAAGTTTCGGTACTCGCAGACGCCCATTCTCCCTTATCCTGCACACGGATCACCTGATCGACAGCTTTAGCCGCATCATGGCCGGCATCCATCGAAGAAGAGGCAGAAGCACGGGCTAGAGGTGCTATGTTATAGGGGGTTGCCTGGGATATAACCGGATAGCAACCTAACAAGATGAAAATAGAAAACAGTAAACACATTCTCTGTACGTATTTCTCCATATAAAGTGTATTATAAATCAATGCAAATATAAATTTCAATTATTCATAGACAAATAGCAAATAACTGTCTATTCAGTGGATTATTATTGCTATTAAAAATCACCGGAGAAAGATAATTGCCATTTCTCCGGTGATAAAAAGTCAGTTATTATTCATAAGGATTAAATGTCCCATTATCCCACCCCTGGGTTTGTTGCAAATTACTATTCGTCTGTAAATGCTTCTCCGGAAGCGCATAGAAATAATAGTTATCTTTAAAATCAATACTGAATACCTTATCCAACTCGACGATGGAGTCCCTGAAATAAGTTCCGTAGTCTTTATCCAGGTTCACGACATTCTCGATCTTCAGGAATTCTTCCTTATCTATTTTCAATATCGGCTGCACACCATGACGTTTCTTTCCATTCAGTTCTTCCGCAAAAAGACGTCTTCTTCGCAAATCCCAATATCGCTTTCCTTCGTAGGCAAATTCTATTTTACGTTCAAATAATACAGCTTTTACCAATTCACCACTGTTCATACCCGTAGCCAATCCATACATTCCGTCATTACCGGGTAAAATACCGGCTCTTTTACGGATTTCTTTCAATACTCCATAGGCTTCTTCTGTCTTACCTGATTCGGCTGCACATTCTGCATAATTCAACAAGACTTCCGCGTAACGAAGTTCAATCCAATCCGTACTGCTTCTCTCTGCAAAATAAGGAGTATAACTTGTATTGATCGCTTTCCTGCAATAAAAACCGGAAGCAGACGGTTGCACTTCAGCTCCCACATATGTCCATTGTTTCCGACCGGTCTTACCGCTAAGTTCCCACAGGCAACCGTTATATGCAATCGTTGTCTTAAAACGGGGATCACGGTTTTCCCAATAAATAACCGGATCATAGCCCGACTCCGGATCATGGATACCTTTTCCGTTTATCATAGGATATGACTCTACCATTTCCAAAGATGGTATATTACATCCTGATATATTCTGCGACTCTGCCAACGGACGTGTTGCTGCATCCCAGTAATGATAAAGTCCGGGTTCTTCATAACGTTGAACAAATATGACTTCTTTATTCATCTCATCAAACCAGATATTCTCATAACTGTCATACAGGCCATATCCGTTTTTCGACAGTTCATCAACAGCGGATTTATTCGCATTATATGCCGCATCCCAACGTTCCCTGAGATTATCCGGATTGAACTGAGGGCTTGCATAATACAGCAGGACTCTTGCTTTTAATGCGAGTGCCGTAGCCTTTGTAAACCGGCCTATATCATTGTTAGTCCATTGCCAGGGTAATCCCGTCACTGCATTTTCCAGATCATTTATGATAAAATCGATACATTCCGATGTTTTGTTCCGCTTCACATAGAGATCATCCGATAAACTTTGCGCCTTATCTATGATCGGAACGCCGCCATATACCCGAACCATCTCAAAATATCGCCAGGCTCTCAGTACATATACCTGTGCCTTAAGCGATTTCCTTGTCGCTTCTTCGATAGTCCCCAGGTCTATATTATCAAGAAAGATATTTATACTTCTGATCTGGTTATAATACCAAATGTCGATGGATGACGATGTCAACTGCCCATACAAGATACCGGAAGTACTATTAGCCTCATCCGAGTCACCTGCCACAGATATATTCCAGCCGGGAAGATTGTCCCTGTATAGTTTATTTACATACGCGGTAGCATACCCTGCATCATTCCAGACAACTTCTTCGGGAACAGCAGACAAATTTGCCTTATCCAATACGTCCGAACAACCGGCAAATAGTATCAGTAACAATAAAAATAATATATGTTTCATAATTGAATCTGTTAGAAGGTTAAAAACTAAGATTTATGCCCATAGAGAAGTTTCTCATATTCGGATAATCCGTCAATGCACTATTTTCCGGATCATAATATTTTATCCTGTTCTGCAACAGCAGCAAGTTTGTCCCGGTAAGGAATACGCTCAGTTGCGATACTCTCAATTTAGATGTCACATTTTGAGGAACAGTATAGCTGAGATTTACATTCTTCAAACGCAGGAAAGAAGAGTTACGCACCCAGAATGTGGACTCTACCCCTGCATTATGTCTGGCTGCACGAGGGAAGCTGGCAGTCGGATTTTCCGGAGTCCAATGGTCGTTCCAGAACTCATAGGGGGCGGTTTCATTTGCCCAGTCCGTTGTTCTGACATCGATTAGTCTCTTTGCACCGGCTACACCCTGGAAGAACAAGTCCAGGCTGAATCCTTTCCATGTACCTCCTATAGAAAATCCATAATTGACAGGAGGGGTCTGATGCTTAATGATCCAGTCTTTATCATTCTCATCGATCTTTCCGTCCGGTTCATCAGAATTAACTCCACGCAAATCCATATAGTTCAGCATTCCTAATTCCGGCTTAGCCCCAAAAATCAGATAGTCGTCGGGAAGTGCATCCAGATCAGCCTGCGTACGAATAATATCCGTTGCGATATATCCCATCAAACGATCCGAGTTATAACCGATCTCAGATTTATAGGCCGGCAGGTTCTGTGCCTCATCCTTCTTCACGATCTTATTTACGGCATACCCTAGATTTCCTTTTATATAGTACTGGAAATTTTCTCCTATCTTATCCTGATAACCCAGTTCTATTTCAAAACCTTTCGAATCCATTACCGCATAGTTCTCCGACGGCATATTAGCTCCGAAGGTCGTAGGCAAACTGGCAATTCGGTTTCCCAGGATATCATAAGTATGTTTAAAGAAAAACTCCGTATTCAAAGAAAACTTATTCTTAAAGAACAAAGCATCTAATCCGGCGTTGTATGAAACTGATTTCTCCCAGGTTATGTTGGGGTTGGGTACTACACCGGTAGCCAATCCATTCGACAACGAACCGAACTGAGCACCATCCACAATATTATAGCTTTGCTGCCATTGCCAGCCGCTGATCGCATTTTTATCTTCCAGTACAATTGCATCATTACCCAGTAACCCCACGGAACCTCTTAACTTGAGGTAGTCAATAAAATGTACATTATTTTTAAAGAAATTCTCTTCCGAAATACGCCATGCAGCAGAAGCAGAAGGGAAGAAACCCCATCGTTTATCCGGTGCAAAGTTTACTGAGCCATCATACCGGAATGCAGCTTCGATCAGATATTTCTCATCGTATCCATAACGAACTCTTCCAACATAAGAAAGACGTCCGGTCTCCGCTCCTTTTCCGTTCACCACTGAATTTTTGGAATCGGAACTCCCGGCAAACAACTGGTCGACCGTTGATGAAATGAAATAATTCCGCTGCCCATCAAACCAATCAACCGTACCTTCGGACTGTTCATATATAAATGAAGCGTCTATATCGTGTTTTCCAAATTTATTATTGTACGAAACGATCCCATTCAACTGGTAACTGTAATCCTTATTATATTTCTCGTACAGAGAATCGCCGTCATTGCGAATCATTATACTTTCCACCTCGTTTGTGCAAAGATGGTTATGACTTCCGGTCGTTTTAAATACATACAAAGGATACGGTCTGCTGAACTGTTTGACAAATGTATGCCGGTCAAACCTATTATAGATCAATCTCAAGTTCAATCCTTTGACAAATGGTACATCATACTGCAATGACATAGTCACATCATAACTCGACCATTTTTTCTTATTATAGCCGGTGGCACCGTTTACTGTCTCAATGGCATGCCATTTGGAGAATGTACCATTAGGCTTCCCATCTATATAAGGTGGAGCTGTCGATCCTCTTTCCAATAAACCTCTGTACAAATTGTTTAATGTCTCTGCATCATTATCATATCTCCAATAAGGTTTCTGATCGTCTCTCGTATCGATACTCACATTAAGGGAAGCAACAAGATCCTTGGTAATATTCGCTTCCAGGTTACTTCTCAAATTGTATTTGTTAAAACTCAGGTTCTTGAATGAGCCATTTTCGTAGAAATAAGAGCCTCCCACAAAATATCTCACAGCATCGTTTCCTCCGGAGACATTCACCGTATGACGTGTTAACAACGATGTTTTCCAGACAGCATCCAACAGGTTGAAATTTCTCCGGTTATCGCGCAAATAAGCCAGTTCGTCATCTGCAAAATACCGCATATCTGTAGACGGTACATTCTCTACCACATACTGGTCGTTTACCAATCTCGCCTGATCGTATGCATCCAACACTTCAGGTGTAATTGTTGCATCCGAAAATCCGACAGTTCCCGAGTAGTTAATAGTCGGTTTGCCGCTCTTTCCTTTTCGTGTTGTTATAAGGATTACACCGTTAGCTGCACGTGAACCGTATATGGAAGCCGATGCTCCATCCTTCAATACAGATATATTTTCAACTTCGGAAGGATCAAGGCCGTCAAATGCAAATTTATCTCTGACCACTCCATCTATGACATAAAGAGGATCTGTACTGTTCCAGGTTCCGGCTGCACGGATAGAAACGGAAGCACTGGCACCCGGCTTACCGGTTGCTTGTGTAAACCGAACTCCGGCCAACCGACCACTCAGTGCATTAGATAAATTGGATGACGGATATTGTTGTATATCATCCACATTCATTGTAGCAATCGATCCGGTCAGGTTCACCTTTTTCTGAGTACCATATCCGACAACGACAACTTCATCCAACGCTTTCGTATCTTCACTCAAATCAATCGTCAGGGATGACTTGCCCGATACAGGTACATTTTTAGTGTTATATCCAATGTACGAGACCATAAGCATCGACTTATCGTCTACTTCCAGAGAGAATTTGCCATCGATATCTGTAACGGTTCCATTCGTTGTTCCTTTTTCCACAACATTCGCTCCAATAATCGGTTCCCCTTTTTCATCCGTAACGATACCCGTGAGATGTTTCTTTTCCTGTGCCGCTCTTTGGTTAACCGGGTTGCCATTCATCTCTATAGGATTGATCAGAATAAAATTATTTTCTGTGATTTCATACTTGATCCCTTCTTTTGCAAATAAACGATTTAAGATTGTTTCCACTGTCTGCTCCTTTTCACGAACAGACACTTTTTTATCCAGATTAATTTTCCCACTCTCATAGATAAACCGGAATTCGGACTGATTTTCTATCAGATACAGTATCTCTTTGATAGACTGGTTATTTACATCCAACGACAGCTTCGTCTTCTGGGAATAAACGGTAGCCGAAATATTAAGCGAGAAAACAATTAGAGCCAAAGTTGTTAATCTCATAATAGCGTATACCTTTTTAAGGGCCGGAGAACATTCCGGCCTTGATAAATTAAAAAATTTCATATATTTGTAATCTGATTGTTAGTTAACAATAGTGTTGGTCACACTGTATATTAATGATCAAAAAATAGGACGGGAAGTGGTTGCAACATTTCCCGTTTTTTGTGTTTCATGATAGTTATTTCATAGGCAAACTTATTTAGAGGTTATACTTATATCTTTTCCTTTCACGTGATAAGCAATATTACTTAAATGAGATAGGGCCTCCAAAACTTCCGTTATGGTTTCTTCCTGTATAACCCCATTGTAATGGATCTTTTCTCCCAACCCTTCCTGAAGGGCTATATCTACATTATACCATCTTTCCAAAAATAGACAGACATCCCCCAACGACATATCATCCATATAGAGTTTATTATTCAACCATCCATAAGAATGAGACAAATCACCATCCAATTGTTTCAGTTTATTGGTCCGTTTATCGAATTCAGCCATCTCACCAGCTTTCATTGTTAATTTTTCATTTTGATGTTTTAATTCGATTCGACCTTCAACTAAAGAAGCTTGGATTGTCGGATCACTATCATAAGCTTTCAGGTTAAAAGAGGTTCCTAATACTTTCACCTCTACTCCATCAGTCATTTTCACAATAAAAGGGGTTTTACTTTTCGATACATCAAAATATCCTTCCCCCTGGAAACGGACCTCCCGAATTTTCTTCTTCGAGTTATATACATAAGTAATATCCGACCCTGAATTCAACTTTACAACAGACCCGTCAGGCAACGCTATTTCCGAACGGTTCCCGTAATCGGCGGTCAAGCTGACAGAGATATCCTGCTCCTTATCAAATACTCCGGTAACAGAAAGAATGACCATCAATAAAACAGAGGCTGCGACACCCGATAAAGTATAATAAATATTATTCACACGTTTCCGGAGAAGAGTCTTCTGTCTATTGGATGTATCCACTTTTTCCCAGGCACGATCCACATTGAAAATACCGGGATCCATATAATGTCCCGATTCCTCCCAGATCTTGCGGTACCGCTCCAACTCCTGCCGGTTCTCCTCATTTCGATCCAGCCATTCCTGTAGGACCGGGTCGGTGACCTCTTTTTCACCACTGAGCAGGTAATCTATTATATGATCACTTATATGTTCTTTTTCTTCCATGAATCTTCCTTTTATAATTAAGACACAGTAAAACAAAAAAGGTCCTATACGGACCTGAAAAATTTTATATACCTTTTACTTCAAGACACTTTTTCAATCTCTGGAGGGATGCCCAAATCTGATTTTTAATTGTTTTGACTGAAATAGATAACTGCTCTGCAATCTCTTTCTGCTTCAGTCCTTTGACGCGGTGAAGGAGTAACACCTCTTTACACCTGCCAGGCAGCAGGTTGATACAATCGTAAAGGGCCATGCGGAATTCTTCAGTCTCAAGCGAATTTTCTTCGTAATAAGGAAGTTGTTTTTCCCGGTTCTCTAAAACTGTTTTGTAATTCGTTTGTGTACGGATATGATTCAATGCCAGATTTCTCGCCATCTTATACAGGTAACCGGAAACATTCTCACCAATTGCTAGCCTCTTCCGGTTGTTCCAAAGGGTAAGAAATAGTTCCTGCACAACATCCTCAGCATCCTCTTTCTCTCCTAACAGACGATAGACATAACAACACAGACGGCTGTAATATCGTATAAACAGCTTATTGTAACTGGTGTAATCATCATTTGTGATTGCAGCAATTAGTTTTTCATCTGTAATAGAGACATTCAATATATATTAAGTTAAATATTAGATAAATATCACTCTGCAATTATCACGACTGCTTCTTAATGACGTGGTTGTATGAAGTAATTAAAATCTTTTTCTATATAATTACACGCTATAACCCAACGCAAATGTAAACTTATTTTTGTTATAAAAATAGTATAAAACTATTTATTTGATGGACTATTCTCTGATTCGCCAATCACCTCTTACCGGAAACTGTCACATATCGTAAAAGTTCGCAATGCCCGTCAATATCCATTACTCCTTTTTTATCAATTCACTTTCACGATACCTTTACAAAGAAAAGCAGTATATCTTCATGCCCCAATATTCATGCTTAGGTAAAATACACAAAACGGCTAGGTTTTTTACATCGCATGCAGGAAAAGAAAAAAGCAAGGTAGATTGTTATTTCCCATATGACAAGCAAAGACTTTATCGTTTTGTCCTTATATTTGTCTCAAATAAAATAAGTTCGATATGGAAAAAGAAACAGAAGAGAAAACTCAAAAGAACGTTCACCAGGGTGCAAACGTCCGCAGATTACGTAATATAATGGGTGTCAAACAGAGCTCATTAGCGAAAGATCTCGGCACTACGCAGCAAATGGTTTCACGCATCGAAAGCCAGCGGGTGATCGAAAAAGATACGTTGATCCAAATCGCGAACATCTTAAATGTTTCCCCCAAGATCATTGAAGAACTGGATGAAAATCCGCTATCAGTCATTATTGAAAATAATAATTTTGAAAGTGGAAGCTATAATACAGGAATAATATCAAATGATCAATACAATCAAAATACCATTCATCCTTTAGAGAAGATAATGGAATTGAACAAACAAGCCACCGACCTTTTTGAACGCATGCTGGCCGTTGAAAAAGAGAAGTCCGCTTTGCTAGAACAATTATTGAAGGAGAAAGGGTAATATTCATAGTTACAACCCGATATAACCTGAATTTCATCCCAAAGAAAAGATAAGGTCCCGTCGTAATAATTGCTTATCGACAATTATAAACAAATTTGCCGATAATTTGTGAGCAAGCTTGCCGATAACTATCAACAAGCTTGCCGACAATTATCGACAGTAAAATAGTACAACAGAACAACAGCATATTGTTACCGTTCTAATCAGATACCGGTAAACAATATTCCTTGCTTCCTGCCCATTATTATCTATCATTCTCCGGTAACAACCTTAAATGTTGCCAGATTACCTTTATGGTCTGTCGGCCAAATTCCTTTCGGAGTGAAGAACTTGTCCCGGGAATCACTTTCTTCTACCTTTCCACGGATAACAGTTTCAGACGGTCCGACCAGAATACTTTTTTCTAGTGAAACTGAAGCATTGGTCGGATAATAATAAATAAAATCGATCCTATCCCTTTCGTCCACATCCGGAGCCCATGCTAACTTTTCCAGCTTGGCTTCTTCCGCCAACTTATTTCCGGCCGGGAATGTAAACCCGGGATACAAGATCGGATCCGGATATTTCTCACGATAGGAATCTTTAAATCCAGCTTTTTGCAACATCACAGAACAATCCCAATTGATAATAGCTCCATTATGATCCCACAGATCTTTTGTATTAGCCTGCCAGTCCAGATGGGAAGGCTCGTTGAAGTCACCTCCCATTATCACAGGGATCCCCTTGTCGATCTCCGCTTGTGCATCCCGGATAAAAGCAGAGATACTCTCATCCCGGTAAGCCAGCCGGTTCGCCTCCAAAACAATTTTCTCATCCGTTACCGGAGAATCTATTTTATCCCAGCTCATACCGCTGTATCCACGAGGCATATAACATTCATAATGCAGGTAATCCAGATGGCAGGAATAGAAAGAAACAGGTTGCCCGGCTATCGTAACCGCAGCTTTCAACATTGCTCTGCCTTCATCACCAGGGACAATACAACATTTCACGAAACTATCCGGTTTGTACTTCGTCAAAAGACCGACAACCATTCCCAAAGTCTCCCCATAATAATGCTTCCCCCGCTTTTCCAGATCCTCCAAAATCCTGGGCATGAACATCTTCCCGTCGAAATCTCTGATTTCACATAAAAAAACGACATCGGCATCGACCTCATCCAATACATCAAGAATTCCCTGATAGCCATTCGGCACTTTCGATCCTTCATGCCATAAATTCATCTGGTAAACGGTAAAGGTATCGTTTGTCTTTTCTGCTTTTGCCCATACCGGCATACTTAACAGACAAAATAATAAGAATATTATCTTTTTCATATCATCATCTCTTTATTATAAAAACTATTTCAACAACCACATCACGTTATTTACATTATCTGTGCCTCCCCATTGACGATCGAGTGCTGCAAGATACTGTTCCTTATTATACAATAATTCGTTCTCCGGATACTGCCAGCGCACTGGGATCTTCGTCTTGTCATCGTTCAGGTTTGTATTCGGGTTGATGGGAAACTCCGGATACATGTTACGACGGTAATCGTAGTAATCATCATATTGCATATGATAATAACGAGCAATATAGACTTGGATCCAGATCTGTTTTAAACGGTCTTTCTGCGTACCTTTTGTATTATAAGCCACATAAGAGCCTTTTAAATAATTATCGATGTACTCATCCGTAATTTCTCTTCCATTCTGATATTCCGCAGGAACAGTAGAACGAACGAACCGAAAAGAAGCACGGATACCATCCTCATAGTATTTTTGGGCATCTCCTTTTACCCAACCCCGTTCGATAGCCTCAGCAATCGTAAAATTCATATCCGCATATCCTAAACGAATATATGGAACTCCTGCATAACTCAAACGGTATACCCCATTCGGGCGCGAATGCATCTTGTTAGCAATCTTTTTGGACTCTTCCCCGAATACGGCAGCAACATCCAATCCCTGATAAGCATTCCAGTCACTCGGTTCCAACAGTTTTTGTCCCGGAGCCAGATATAACTCATCTGTCATGGCCTGGGCCGGAGAAAAATAATAGAACAAACGATAATCCTCAAACTTCTTCAACGGATCGATCAATAGGGAAGAACCGGCATATTCGTTAATACTCTTCACAAAACTATTATGGAACGGATTCTGCTGGCCTTGCTTATCTGAATAAACAACCTGCAAATTATCGTCATTGCTCTGGAACAGGTTACCCTCCGCTACTATCCTGGCAAATGTCTCCTTTATATTCAACTCGGGCGTATCATCCACACGCTTAGACAAAGAAATCAACACCTTCAACCGCAGAACATTCGTCGCTTTTCTCCACTTCACCGGATCTCCTTTATAAAACGGATCACCTTCGAATGTATTAGCTGTAGCAAAGAATTTATCTGCTTTTTCCAGGTCGGACAAAACACCTATAAAAACATCTTTCTGACTGTCGTAAACCGGATAACGGTACTCTTCTATATCCAGGGCCTGCGAATAAGGGATATCTCCCATACTCATCGTACAACGCCAGAAATTCCAACCTTTCATAAAGTAGAATAATCCAGAATAGGCATCTTTATCTTCCTCGGAAGCCAGTTCCATCATTTGTTTCGCATTCGTCAGTATCCGGATATAAGAAAAACTATCTGTTCCGAAACGGTTGTATTGGGCATTATTAATCTGTTCCCCCCAAAACATCCTCCGACTCAGAAACTCATTATACTCCCATATCTTCGTAACCATGTCCTTTATTACGGTGGTAGCCAACATGGACGATTTAACCTGAGTGGTTGCATCCGGGTTCGTATTCATTTCATCAAAAGTCGATGTACAAGCTGAAAACGAAAGAACATACGCCAGTAAACAGCTAACTATTTTTATATTTTTCATATTTCTCATTTGTATACTTTATTAGAAATCAACTTTAATATTAAAACCCATATAACGCTGAGACGGTGCATTCAACTCTTCTGTTTCACCACCTCTTTCCGGGTCTGCATATTTAAAATCTTTCGCCCACAGAAGCAGGTTCTGACCGGTAAAACTAACAGAAGCATTTTTCATCCCGACTTTCTTACAGGCCGACGACGGTATATCATAAGTCAGGGAGAGATTCCGAAGCTTAAAGAAAGTCTGGCTCAGCATATTCTGCCAGCTCGGGCTTGCATGAGAGTCATGATACTTAGTAATATAACTTTCATAAGATACCACGATATCATTAGGTGCAAAAACCCGTGTATCTTCCAGGACATTGCCATCCGGATCTCTTTTTACCGCACCGGAAACAACCTTTACTCCTTCTCCGACATAAGAAATATTCCCATTTACAACTTCATCATAACGGAATTGGTTATCTGAGTCCACATGTGTCCCTGAATTCCAAAGCATCTGATGCGTTTTAGAATAAGAGATACCACCGACACGCCCGTCAAACGTAAAACTTAATGTCCAATTCTTATATCGTAATGTATTGGTTATACCCCACACCAGATCAGGAACATATTTACCGACTTTCTTCTGGAACGTCTGTCGTACAGGAATACCTCCGTTGTGAACAATGTTTCCGTCAGGGTCACGTTCCCAGTCATTAATAGCAATCCAGTCCCAGTCGGCTCCTTCCTTGATCCAGGGACGTTTCGTGGAATAATCAGGATCCAATTTATGATAAGTATAGTTATCATGTGACCAGTTGGTCAGAATATGCCAGTTGAAGTCTTTCGTTTGGATGGGTGTTCCTCCTACTACCAGTTCTACACCGGTACGTAAACGCTGCTCTTTACTATTCGTCTGAATGGATTTATATCCGGTAGACTCACTTACCCCTCCATTAATAATAAAATCAGACTCCAACTTATGATAATAGGCAAAGTCAATATTTAACCGTTTCTGTAAAAAGGTTTGAGCCAGACCGGCTTCCCAGGTTTCGGATTTCTGAGGAAGAACAATTCCTCCGATCAGAGCTTCAGGATAGGAAGCTGTAGACAAACCATCCCAAACATTTGTTGTAACTTCGTATACATTATTATTGGCGTATATATCTGCGTCTTGCTTTGTGGTAGTCCATGACCCTCTCACTTTCAAGAAATTCCACCAGGAAGGTAACGGTAATATTTCCGACAATATTACACTACCTGCCACCGAAGGATAAAAATAAGAGCGCTCGTCGGAGCGTAAAGTTGAAGACCAGTCATTACGTCCGGTAATATCCAAATAATAGGTACTGTTCCAGGAAACAGAAGCTTTTCCATAGATACTGTTTACCCGTTTTTGCTTCAGACTGCTTGTCGCACTAACAGGGTCGGAAGATGACTTCAACGAATAATATCCGGGAATCGAAAGTCCTCCCTGTGTTTTACTCAGCATATCATCGTCATGCCGATAGAAAATATTACCTCCAAACATTCCATTTAAGTTAAACTTGCCCCAAGTTTTATCGGCCATCAACATAGCGTCGGCATTGACACTAAATTTAGTATCTTTATTTATACTGTAATATCCTTTCTTATCCCATGCTCCGTTTGCACTGATCGCATTTCTGGATTCTTCCCGCTTGTTATAAATATCAGCACCGGCACGAGCCATCGCCTTCAACCAGGGAGTAATCTCATAACTGGTGTTGACAGAGGTATTGAACACATCAGTATCATACGAAGTGATCTGTTCATAAGCTTTAAACCAGGGATTATCATACCAACTCTTATCATACCAGTTCTGCATTTCATTTTCTTTTCCTTTCACCCAGTAGTCTCTATAATCGCGAACATCATATTCGGTACCGCCCCAGATCACCATATTATAGATGTAACTGCTACTATACCCCGAACCTACCGTATTCGACGATACACGTTTATTGTAGGCCGCCGTTGCATCCATCGAAAATTTCTGCCATTTCATTTCACCGCCTACGGAGAAAGTCATTTTATTCAATTTCTGATTAGGATATTCCCCTTTATGGTAAACTTGTGTGGCGGAAGCTCTGAAAGAACCATATTTTCCTTTCTGGGTAACACTTACGTTGTTATTTGTTACCATACTAAACTGAAGGAAGTTATTGAAATTATCTTTTCCTTTGGAAGTAAGTTCCATTTCTCTGAATTCGTACGTTTTCGGATCCCATTGAACGGCAGTACGTCCAATATCCAACTTATCGCCCCACACCGAATTATTATTATATTTACCACCTGTACCGGCACTGTATGAATGTTGTGTTTCAGGAAAAGCCAGATAACCGGAGAAAAACATAGTATTACTATTGACATTGATGTTCAATCCTTCCTTATCCGATCCTTTCTTTGTTGTAATCATGATTGCACCGCTGGAACCTCTTGCTCCATACAACGCTGAAGCGGTTGCTCCTTTCAATACATCGACAGATTCAATATCATCGGCTGCAATTTCATTGATCGATAAATTTGCATAAGGGATACCATCCACAATCAATAGAGGAGTAGAACCACGTAATGAGATCGTTGCATCCTGATCAAATTCGGTATTATTCTGAATATTCAGTCCGGCAATTTTACCTGTCAATGAAGTAGTTATATCAACAGATTTAGCCATCGGCATATCGTCACCACTCATCTTCTGGACAGAGTAGCCCAATGCTTTCTCTTCTCTCTTAATACCTAAAGCGGTAACAACCACTTCCCCGAGCGCTTGTGAATCCTCCTTCAAATGAACAACCAGTGTGCTTTTATTCTTAACAGGTAAATCCTGAGTAATATAACCGACATACGAAACGACCAGAATCGCTCCTTCTTTCACTGTCAATGAAAAGTTACCATCCATATCGGTAATCGTTCCGTTGACTGTTCCTTTTTCCATAATATTCGCCCCGATAATAGGTTCTCCGTTCGCATCGGTTACCGTTCCCTTCACCGATTTAGTAAGGTTAATATTCGAGTTTTGAAGTTCGGGCTCAGTAAGTACCACCTGAGTTTCTCCTTTTATAGCATAAGAAACAGGTATCTGCTGAACGATCTGCCCCAACACGGATTCAATACTTTGATCATTTGCTTCAACAGTAATCGGGGTACTCATACCGGGAAGGCCTTTCTTATAAAAAAAACGATATTTGCTTACTTTTTCAATTTGCTTCACCACCTCCGAAGCGGGTTTGTCTTTCATATTGATGGTTATCTGAGCGTGGATTTCCAATAGTGGAAAGGTTAACAATAGTGTCAGAATAACCATTTGTTTAAATAAATGCTTCATGTTACTCATTTTTCTTTTAATTAGAAATAAGATGTAGATAAAATAAATGTTTGTAACTTTGTAAGCAGAAGAGTCCCGTTAATAACAGCCGGTCTCCTACATCGGCTATATCAACTTAAGGGATATCTGCAAAAATTGTATTGACGAGGTAGCTCTGTAAAGGGTTACCTCTTTTCTTTTTATTCCTTCCTCATAGGCATTCTGTTAGATTAGACATTAGATTTATTTCAATATATGGTTAACAGGCCCTGTTAAGGATCCCTTCTTTTCAGGAATACGGTATCACCTTTATTCTCATATACCACGGGAGTAGTCAGGTTGATGATGTCGATAAAGTTTTCAAGACTGTTATTACGAACAGTTCCTATATAACATTCTTTCTTTAACGATTCGTCTTCTATATATATGGTCGTATTGTACAGACGGTTTATGATACCTGCAATCTCTTCCAAGGATTCACCGTCGAATGTGATTTCATTCTCCCGCCAAAGGGCTATATCCTTGAGGTTATTATCTTCGTACTGCAGGAAGTTGCGGGTCAACAGGTCGACTTTTACTGATTCGTGCGGTTTGAGGATCGCTACATGGTCTTCATAACTCACTCGTACGGAACCGGAAAACAGCGATGCAATAATTTTATTATCATTTTTGTATGAATTTATATTGAATGCAGTTCCCAGAGCTTCCACCTGCATACCTTTGGTTTCCACAACAAAACGTTTGGCCGGATTTTTAGCAACTTCAAAATAAGCTTCCCCCACCAATGCCACATTCCGTTCTTTCATACCATAGTCTGCCGGATAGCTGATCTTCGTATCAGAGTTCAACCACACTTTCGTACTATCAGGCAAAGTAACGAAAGCCCGTTGTCCCTTCTCTGCCGATACCATGAAATTCTGTGTCGATAATTGTTTCTGCTTATGATACATATTGTAATTGACCAAGCTTAAAACAACGATTATGCAAGCCACCGCAACCCGTTGACAGATTTTCCAGGAAAAACGCGAAAGCAACAGAATGACTTTAGCTTGTTTTTTCTCTTCATCCAAACCACGACTTAACCGACGATACATACGTTCCTGTACATCTCTGGGCATTTCATCCGGACTCTCTTTCCATGCGCTCTCGAAAAGTTTAAAAAACTCTTCCCGGGATGCACACTGCCGGAACCATTCCATCAACTGCCGATTTTCTTCTTCAGTAGTGGAACCTGCTATCAGACGGTGAAGTAATTCTATTCTCATTATAGATTCGTTTATATATAATAGTCTTCCCAATGTATCTACTACTTAGTCGAAAGATAAAAAACATTTGTATTTAACTTTAATTTACATACTAGTCATAAATCAAAGAATGCATTTAGAAAAGAAATATTTGCTTTTACAAAGAAAGATAAATAAGAAGGAAAGCCACAGCCTTATTACCCAACACTTTACGAAGTTCTTTCAAAGCCTGGTAGATATGGGCTTCTACCGTACGTTCAGATAAAGCTAGTTTTTCTGCTATTTCGGCATGCGACAGATTTTCAAAACGGCTCATGATAAATACTTTCCGACGCATTTCCGGGAATGACGAAATGACATTAAAAATATACTCCCGCAATGAATCGGCTTCAATGGCATCTTCTTCTGAACTGGATATCAGTTTTATATCATTGAGCTCTTCGAGCGGTTGATTTTTACGAAGAGCTTCTTCTATGTATTTATAAGCTAAATTACGGGCGATAATTGAAATATAAGCTTCAAAATTAAGCTCAGGTTGAATGTTCTCGCGTTTTTCCCAAATAGTCAGGAAGAGTTCCTGCACCACATCTTCAGCTATATCAGAATCATTCAATAAATATAGAACGGTATTGTATACTTTCGGACTATACCGCCAATAGACGGAATTAAAAGCATCCCTGTCCCCTTCCTTAAGACGATATAAAAGTTCATTATCCATACTTATCGCAATCTCCCTCCATTAAACATAAGTTCTTATGTTTCTTCCTGAAATAAAGTATCAAAGATAATAATTTTATCCACCAAAGAAAAATACAAAACCCAAGAAACATATTACAACCCGAAGCAACAATAAGTGTGTCACTCCGGGTCGATATACACTTACAGTCAATTCATACAAACAGGCAGTAATAACTCATAAAAATCAAAACAAACGGACGATCAGCTCAAAATTAGAATCACGGAAAGAAGATTCCCATGGCGTCGTATCCGTCTGTTCCTTCCGTGACTTGAGCATTTCTGCAGCTTTCTCTTTTTCACTACGGTAGATAGAGGTACACCACTCTGCTATACGATTTCCCGGGAACTCCGTACTCCAGGAAGTAACCATACGACTAGCCTCCGACTCTTTACCCAACTCACGTAAAGCCAAAGCACTTAACAGGTTTCCAGAATCGAAATAAGAATGGGATGTCTGATAACCGACAACGGCAGATAACAGCGCAGATGCCTTCTGCCCATCTCCTTGCCCGGCAGCCGCCTTTGCTTCCAGATAATCTTCCAGACGGCTGTCGATCATATTATCGTAAGGTTTACCTACACCTAAGTTCTCCGGCCATTCTTTCGATGCTTCTACACTTTTCATCACTTGTTTATAATTCTTGCTCCTCAGTTGTTCCATCGCCCGGTACAAATTGGCCTCACGATAAACTGCACGTCCTGCATATGAACCTTCATTCGGTAACACCTGTATTCTACTTAACAAAGAGATACATGGCTGATATTGGCCCGTTTCACATAATGCTTTTGCATACTTCAAGCCAATATAATAGTTCGAAGGATATTTTTTAATATATTTCTTTCCGATTTCAACAGCCTGTTGCCATTGATTATTGGAGATATAATAGTTGATCAAAGTAAATCCGGTGCGCCACGACATCTCTATCTGCTCTGCCTTTAACAAATCTCTCAACCGGGATTCACCCTCTTTTAAAGAAGCACGACTCAGATAAAACGGTGCATAATTCGCTTCACTACACCCCTCAAACAATGCCAATGCTTTCGCTTTATCCTGATTAGCCCAATAAATCAAACCTTCATAATAGCTGATTTTCCAGTCTGGCCGAATCATCTTTGCCCACTCCAACGCTTTTAAAGAAGTGGGACGGAAAGGATATACGGCTTCCGGAAACTGAGCGTTTGCCTTTTCTAACGCAACCATACTTCCGGCCTCATCTCCACTCTTATGCAATAGCCAAGCTTTTTTATAACCTGCAATCGGATAATTTTCTGCAAAAGAGAATAAGGTCAGGGCCTCTTCATTACAACCTACTGCTTCATACCATTCTGCCAATTCCATATAAGTCTCAAAAGGAAGCTCGTTACGAATCAGAGATCCGAAGTCTTTTTCATCCATTCTGTTCAGCAGGTAATTCTCAAAACGTGCCGCATGATACAGCGGAAGATCTTCCAGCAACGGATCGATAAGCGCTTTGGCTTTCTCCGGCTGGTTCGTCTTCCGATAAACCACCATTAAAACATGGTCAGCACTCAGATTCATACGATTGAATTCTTTACTTCTCAAGGCATAATGTTCAGCCTTTGCCCAGTTTTTATCGAGCAGGAACATTTCTGCTAATTTCTCATAGGCTGCACTACGTACTCCCGGAGAATAGGAAGCTACCGAAAAACCGTCTTTGGCATCCGTATGATTTCCCAATGCCATGTTGCATAAACCATACAGATAGTTGACATCTCCATCGTACGTGTTAATGCTTAATGCTGTTTTACAACGGGCTAGCGCTTCGTCATAACGTCCCTGACGATAATAAAGGGAAGCAAGATCAGTCAGTGCAGGCACGAAATAAGGATCTTTTTCGAGGGAAGCCTGTAAAAACTTTTCTGCCTTGTCGAGTACTTTCTGATTCATCCATTGCTCTCCCTGTGTATAAAGACCATATACCGAGTTCCAGTCAAAATCGGCAGGCAGTTGTTTCGGGCGACTGGTGATGTTATCCGAAGGTACTTCCGAATACACCAGCAAATCCTCGCCTACCACGACTTTCAGTTTACCGGCGGCAACAGCCTTATTCAATGGGATAGAATCTTTCCAGGTTTCCAGTACACCGCAGTTCAACGGGATGGAGTTCACTTCCTTTTCTCCTTCATACAGCTTTATGCTTGTAGATAATTTCTGCAAAGGAGAGAAATACAACTTCAGAAAACCGTCTTCCCTCAACACGTTAAGAGCTCCGATACGGCTCGCCTTTGAGACTCCTTTTATTCCTTTTACCGGGAACCAGTACTCGGTCCATCGATCCGTTGCCTGCGGACCGAATGCCGTATGTTTATAAGGAGTTAAGCTACTGTTGGAAGCCGGCTGATTATACATGCGACCCGATTGCAGTTCGATATACTGCCCGTCGGTATCCGTCAATAAATCTTCCCAGATACCTCCCTCACGGGAAAGGCCCCACAAGAAAATCTTCATTCCCAGTTTCTCGTCATAACCGGCATGATGGATGGAGCCGAAATCGTTGTCATGCCAGTAAGCACCATAGAAATCGTTATACTTTCCTACTATATGATACGATTTTGAATTGCCGAAGTCATTCTTTTCATACCAGGAGATATCACGCCCCTGTTCATCCAGAGGGAAAGAATGGAGTTCGCCGCCATGTCCGATGTAGTTCGTTCCAGGATAGCAGAACTCGGCATTTCCCGCTGCCGGATAGCCTGCGTTCATCCACTGATAGTAAGGCTGGTCGATGGATGAACTGTTATGCCAGGTCGTTGTTGTCGTAAAGTAAGCCTTATCTTTCGGCAGATTCACTTCCACGGTCCACAGCGTCCGGGTTACCAGTTCATAAGAAGAGACATAACAACTCACACTTCCGTCCGGTTTCTGCCGGGTCACATAGTCAACCGGCGTACTGGAAGTCGGTGCATGACCGATAATACCGAAGTTGAACTCGATACCGCCTGATGTCCACGGACCACGCATCGCAATATCACGGAACTTCACGACGTGGTTATTATAGATAAACTCCTTACCGGTCGTTTTATCTACAGCTCCCCATATTTTTCCACCTATCTCAGGAAAGAGAGTCAGTTTGATATAATCATTTTCAAGAGAGACTACTTTCCATTGCCGGTCGGTTCCTTTAGCAGAAAAACCATCAAAACGGAAATAAGGATAAAACAGATCGGAGGGATCTGCCACCGGATCCGGATCGGAGAAAGGATACGTTTTAACTGTTTGTACATTTTCGGAGACTGTCGCCTGTTGCTGTGCGGACAATGGTTGCAATAGTGCGGTGGCACAAAGAAGGAGTATACTTTTTTTCATGGTAATCTATTTATATAAATCAAAACTTTTAAGAAGATCTATAAAGACAGAAAAGGAAGTTCTTCTCTAATATCCCACAAACAGGATTAGAATAAAGATCTTCCTTTTCCTTTCTTTTCATAGTATTCTTGATGAAGATCCAAACAAGGTTATCATCACTCTACTGCTGGATTGATTAGGCTGGAGGCTATTACCTTTTTGATAAAACCAGCAACCAACCCTCTTTACTTTTTACAGGAATCCTGTCATTCAGTTTAAAAGTAGAAGCCTGCTGAAAATCTTTTACAAACGGAGCTTCTAATGAAACGGTTGCTTCATTCATACCTAAAGCCTTCCAATCAAAAGTCAGATAAATACTTTTTTCCTGATTTGAGAAGTTTCCAATCGATATCAGAACCTTATCAGACTTTACATAAGCCGTAGCTTTCACTTCCGGATCCGAAGTCCTGACAGGACAAACTTCATCCCAGTAACCAAGCATCTTTGCATCTTCTATACCAAACGATTTCCACAAATCCCAAACCGGAGCCGGTGAATATTTTCCGTAAGAATGACGTGCAGTTGTTCCGTACACCATACCCAAGAAACGGTTACCACCATCCTGTAACATCTCACTCATTACACCGAACGGAATACCGGAGAAAGTTACAAACCATTCATCCGAATGCATTTCGTTGTACTTGAAGCTCTCGCCAAACCACAACCGATCTACATATGGGAAAAAGCCTGTATACTGATTTGCGGGGCCAACGGAATACCATGTATTGGAATGTAAATCTATCAAAGCCCCCGGATGATATTGATTCATAATCTTCCGCATACGCTTCATCACCGGACGGTCGAATGAAACGTCATCCATATAAATTCCATCCAGATCATAATTCTCAAACATCCAACGCAGCCCCTCCAGATAATAGTTGATCCAGCGGGAAAAACCATTCAATACCAAAGCTGCATCTGAAGTCTCATTAGGCATTTCCGAATACCAGGCTGCCCGATAATCATCGATCAAATGTTCACAGTGCCAAGGTAAACCATATCCCGGACCAGAAACAAATATCTCATGTTTCAAACTTTTCAGGGCATAGATCTCCTGTACATAATTCGTCAATTCACGAATGGTATAATATAATTTGACCTTTCGTCCGAACTCATGCTCGTGTTTGATAAATCCAATCAACGAATCTCGTACGATAAACGGATAATTAATAACCGGATTCAAAGGTTTTGCATGATGAATATTAATGATATTCGCACCCTCCTCGGCCGCTTTATCAAATCCCGTATGTTCCGCATGATAATAGCGTTCAGAAAAATGCTTCGCAGGTTCCAATGGTTTAAGTGGTGTAATCAATAAGGCAAACTCGTAACTCCGAGGTTGTTCCGACAAAGTATCTACACCTGTACTTGCCACAACCTTAGCACTTTGCCCTTTAGCTCCTGATATCTGAACCGTACCTTTTCCATGGTTCGACCAAGCTCTGGGTGCTGCTGGTTTGTAGTCATTCAACAGAGGACCATGATAACTCCCCCCTCTATACTCTACGTGTAAACCTGCTTTTGCATTTCCCATCCAATAGCTATCCCATGGACCTTCCCAGTTCCATTGATAGGAGACTGGCCGGAAGCCTCCGCCAAAACCTGTACCCATGAAATACTCCGAAGCATAACGTGTATAGTCGGTTTCCAAACGTACATCCTTCACTACCATATCCTGTTCTGCAGAAACTTGTAAATCATAATGGACATATCCGTCATACTCCATAAAAGCATGGTTCGTAAAATAGATACCGTCTTTAGAATAAGAGGACTTCCAGGAAACCAGGCCATTTGCTTCTTTCTTCAAAACAGCGTCCGTCGCATCAAAAGAAACAGATCCTTTATTTGTAACGATAACGAAACGGAATGGCTTTGCCAGAACCTGTTCGCCATTGATTTGGATAGAAGCAGGCAATCCGTTAGATGCTATCTGTAACGTTTTATCTGTGGCCTGAATTCTGTCGCCATCAACCTTCATTGCCTGATAAGGAGTAACCGGTTCGTTATCTTCACCAATCCTGGAATTCAGCCATCTCAACCTAGCATGTCTCCAAAGATCACCATCTCCTTTATCTGCCAGGATCTCTCCCTTAACAGTTATCTCAACCGGAATTACTTTTGAAGCAACCCCTTTGGCTGAAAAATCGACAGTCCCACGATAAACCCCGGCTTTTGCATCTTCAGGAATCTGAACTCCACACCAAAGAGCCTGAATATTTCCCTTTGGCACATGAATATTAAAAGTGATCGGTTTCCCATCCCAGTTAATACCTTCTTGGTTAAAGCAAGTAATCTCTTCTTTAGCAATCGTGGCAGAACCATTTGTCAAATCGCTGAATGAAAGCCTGACGTCATTCAATTCTTCTCGAGCTGCCCAAACTCCAATCTGCCAGACATAATATTCATTTCGTAAAGCAACACCTGCAAATGATCCGGCAGGTCCATTTTTCACCCAACGAACAGGTAGCTGGTGAGGTAAACGAATCGGAAAAGCCCTGTCTTCCGGAAACAGGATCGGAGTTTCCGGATGCTGTTTCAATAAACTATCCGTTTCAGCGACCGTTGCAATAATTCCCATTGGAGTAAAAGCATCGAATTTAGAACGGCTTTCAAAACGAAGTACCTCTGCTTCAGGCAGATCTACCGATAATGCAGACTTCCAGGTATCATCCGCCTCATAAACCGGAGGCAGATAGTCATTCCAAGGTTTACCATAACGGGCATCTCCCCATCCTTTTCTATATTTATAAGGCAAATAATAAATATAATAAAGTCCTTTTCCCGATACAGGCTCGAAAGTAACCGTACCAGACTCCAAAGAAAAGTCCGACACTTCTACATTCTTGATCTCCTGACCGGTCTGCGCATCAACAACTATAATCTTTTTGGTTTCAGGACGTAAATCCGGACGACGCCATGGTAATACAGCCTTAACAGCTGTATTACCATTTATATCGGAAACCTGCACTACTGCTCTGTGATTACCTTGCATATCAGCTCTCCACATAGTATCTGCTACCGTGAAAGGTATTCCATCCGGGGCAAACGGAAGATACTGATTATCTCCATTCAGAGTTTCCGTTTTTGGGGAACAAGACAACAAACATAAGAACAGTCCTACATATCCTATATATTTTTTCATCGATTCATCATTGATTGTAAATTAATAACCCGGATTCTGATCATCCTTCAACAATGGATTCACATCTATGGCAGTAGTTGGGATCGGCATCAACATCAAACGATCATCCCATTTCTTATCAATTACCACATAACCGTTTGGAGCAGTTGACGGGCCATTCAGGTACTTATTACAATATTCGCTTCCATAGCGCCTTACATCATCGTAACGATGACCTTCTACAGCCAACTCGACACGTCTTTCGTTACGTAAAAAATCGATTGCTTCCTGTGCACCCAAAGAAACCGGAACATCCGGCATACCGCAACGATCACGCAGCAGATTCAAAGCAGAACGAACCTGATCATCATAACCGGCTGTCATTAAATGAGCTTCGGCAAATGTCAGCAAAACTTCGGCATAACGGATAGTCGGATAATCTTCGGCTGCACCATACGGACTGGCAACATAAGGATTCCAGGACACCATCTTACGATAACTGAATCCTGTCCACGATTCATTACCATTCTTGTTGATCACATCCGGATCCCATTTGTAATAAAATTCACCAACAGCTGTTTCATGCCATCCCTTAAACGGAAACATCAACGTCACATACAAACGACTGTCACGATTCTTGAACTCCTTCATATAATCATAGGTCATCAGATTGGAACTGGTAGCAAAAGCTTTATAATCTCCTGCACTTAGATTTTTCGCATAGTTCCATATCTTATCATAATTAGCCTTACGAGTATCTACTGAAATCTTCTCCGGAAGAGTCTTTCCATCTATATTCCAATAAGCATCTACCAAATCCTGCATCGGTTCAAAAGATGAATAACCATGCTGAATAGACATTGACAATGGAATAAAATAAGTATAACGGTATTGATCGTAAGCATACGGATCTTCCATATATTCATGAGTCAACACATATTCCGGATTAGCCGGTGTTGCATTCGCTCCTTGCCAAAGGGCCTCATAGCTAAACATACCTTTCACATATTTATCCTTATCAATTCCCAATCCGGCAAAATCTATATACAAATCCATTTCTTTGGCCTCCTGTTCCTGGGCTGCACTTAATGACGTCAGTTTAAATAATGAATATTTACCACTCTCCATTACTGCTTTAGCCGATTTCTCTGCTTCTGCATAATTGCCGAAATATAAGGCAGCACGAGCACGTAGAGATAAAGCGGCATAGCGCGTCACACGACCTGTTTCATTCATGAAACCACCACTATAACTCTCCGGCAATATAGCTGCAGCCTCAGCCAGTTCCGTCAGGATGAAATCACGAACTTCTTCCACAGAATTACGGGTAACAGTCGGTGCATCATAAGGGAGTTCGTCTGTAACAATAGCGACTTTACCAAAATACTGGGTCAGATTCAAATAAGCAAAAGCCCTGAAAAAACGAGCTTCAGCCTTTGTCCTTTCTTTAAGTTCTTCACTCATATCACAACCATCAACACGAGCTATATATGAGTTGGCTGTCCGGATTGCATTAAATTTATAATCCCCATAAGTGGCAGCAGTATTGATACCGTTTTGCTGAACCATCTCCATATTACCTTCCCATGGCTTATGGCTGTGTGCATTATCCGTACACATTTCATCCCAGATATCCAGTCCCGGCATCGATTGATAACAGCCGTTCAAAGCATACCAAGCATCCTTTTCCGTCTGCCAGAAATTTTCAGCAGAGATCTCTGCCGGTGGAACCACATCCATATCACAAGAGGTTAATACACCTGTCAATGCGCAAAATAGAACTAAACTTTTTATATGTAATTTCATAAACAATTCTCCTTCAATTAAAATGATACATTCACACCAAACGCTAAAGATTTACTACCCAAAGCACGGACAGTACTACTGGTTGCTTCCGGATCAAAATCCTTCATTTTCTTGTCTGCACGAATAGTGAATAAATTCTCACCAGTCAGATATACCTTCAAAGAAGAGATACCTAAACGGGACACTACATTCTTCGGAACATTATAACCCAAAGTCATTGTCTTGAAACGGAAATAGTCGGCATCAAACAAGTGATAGTCATTAAATGCCCTGTTATAAGTTGTATGCGGGCTACTAGCCGTATAAATTCTCGGATAAATAGCATGAGGGTTGGGATTCGCTTCAGTCCATCTGCCCATATGATATCTTCTAGGATTATCCTGACCGTGGAAGAACGGATGTACCTGATAAACTTCAAAGGCCACATCTGCACCACTGATTCCTTGTCCGAAGATCGAGAATTCAAAGTTCTTGTAATTTACCGAAAAATTGATACCATAAGTAAAATCAGGAACTTCACAACCAATAATCGTACGGTCGTTATCCGTAATTTCTTCACCCCAATTCAACTTGCGTTGAGGAATAAATTTAGTATCACCAGCATTCGGAGTGACCCCACCATAAGTATAATAATGTCCGGCGTCGATATCTTCCTGTGTATATAAACCATCACTCTTAAAACCGTAGAAAGAACCGATAGATTCACCTTCACGCAAAATATACTTAGCTACGCCATGACCATTTTCCAGATTCTTGATAATATCGTTCGAAGAAGATAAATCAGTTATCTCATTATTGTTTGTTGCAATGTTTGCACTGATCATATAAGAGACATCTCCTATCGTATTACGGTGTGCCAATGCAAATTCAAACCCACGATTACGTACTTTCGCTACATTTTGTGAAGGTGCATTTGTAATACCTGTTTCCAAAGGCACATTGTAAGCCATCAGAATGTTGCTGGTATTTTTGATATAATAATCAGCCGTACCGCTCAATTTACCATTCCATAAATCAAAATCCAGACCAATATCAGTCAAAGCCACCTTTTCCCAGCTCAATGAGTGGTTAGCAGGCTTCGTTTCTTCAATCACTTTGGCTGGTGAGTCACCAAAAGAGTAATAAGCGTCTACATCTGAAATCTTACGGCTTCCATAATTCTGAAAATAATCATAATTACCTACATTATTAATATTACCCAACGTTCCATAAGATGCTCTGAGTTTCAAATTATCAATAATGTTACGTGTACTTTCCATAAAAGACTCTTCGCTGATTCTCCAGCCTGCTGAAAATGAAGGGAAATATCCCCAACGATTATCTGCATGGAAACGGGAAGAAGCATCTGCTCTAAAATTTGCTTCAAGCATATACCGTTCCATTAATGTATAGTTGATACGACCGAAATAAGAAAACATCTTATATTCTTGCATACTGGAACCATTTTTATATAATGAACCGGATGTTGCTCCTGCGGACAGATCGTCAAATGAATCAGCTGGGAAGTCCTGACGGGAAGCCATCAATGTTTCTTCCTGATAATGTTCATAAGATACACCAGCCAAAGCTGAAAGCGAATGGATATCTTTTGTCCAATTATAACTGGCAGTACCTGTATAAGTCAGGAAATTATTTTTTTTCCAGTTTACCTCCATCGAATTAACCGTATTCCCCGTACCACCGATTACTGTACCTGGATTCAAGAAACTGGGTACATCATCTTTTAAACTAGTGTATGCCTTGTTTTTGTATTCATACGATTTATAAGTACCCTGGCCTGTGATAACCAGACCTTTTATCGGCTTTAAATCGAATGCAAGTTCATACATTGAATTTTCAATCGTATTTTTAGTCCAGTCATTCGTACTGTAGGCACGTAACGGGTTACCACCGGCAAACGTACCACTGGCTTCATGACCCGACTCAACTGATCCCCATTCGCCGTTGGACTGACGGGCAACGAAGGTGCTCGGAACGATCAGCATATTATCAAACGAAGGTGTTCCTCCGTCAATATCTTTATTACGCTGGATATACTTCACACTTCCGCGAAATGTTAACCAGCCAGTTACATCCGATGATACATTCAAATTCAGATTATACCGTCGGGTATCCCGATTCCGGATATTCTCCGTATCATAGACATAACCCAATCCTGCAAAATAACGTAACTTCTTAGTTCCTCCCGAAAAGTTCAAAGAATGTTTGGTCGTAACGGTCCAATCATCGAATACTAGATCCACCCAATTCGTATTCGGATACAGATCAGGCTCGGTTCCTTTTTTGAACAGCTCTATATCACTATCCGAATACCCCTGATTTTTCCCTGCAGAAGGATTCGTATTATACAATGCCTCATTATATAATTCGGCATATTCCCATGAGTTGACAAGGTCCTGTGTATAGGTCGGTGCTTTCATCCCCACCATACCACTGTAAGAGACTTCCATTCGTCCGTCCTTGCCCTGCTTTGTTGTAACTAAGACAACACCATAGGCAGCACGTGAACCATAGATAGCTGAAGATGCAGCATCCTTCAGGAAAGAAATATTTTCAATACTGTTCGGATCCAGATTAGAAAAGAAAGTTGCATCGGCAATAGCCCCATCAATTACATAAAGAGGTTCGGAAGTTCCCAAATTACCCCGACCACGAAAGTTTATAGAAACATCTTTTCCTGGACGGGAAATAATAGTTACCCCCGGAATCGTTCCTTGAATGGAACTTAATACATCTGTCTGTACGCGATCTTTGATATCTTCCGAACTGACAGAAGCAACAGAACCTGTCAGATTTACTTTCTTTTGTGTACCATAACCAACTACGACAATTTCATCAAGCGCTTTAAAGTCTTCACTTAAAGTTACGTTTATGACTGTTCTTCCGGCAACATTAATCTCTTGTGTATTATAGCCTATATAAGAAATAACTAATTTGGCATTTGCAGGAACAGTTAATGTGAACTGACCATCCATGTTAGTTACAGTCCCATTGGTTGCAGACTTCTCCAGAACATTTGCACCAACGATCGGTTCCCCATTCGAATCTTTTACAACCCCTGAGATAGTAATACCTTTTTGCTGATTGATATTTTCCAAAGCTGGAACGACTTCATCAGCTTTATATAAAACAATATGTTTATCGCTAATCAGATATTTTATACCTTCTTTTTCAAAAAGCTGGTTCAATACTTCTGTAACAGTTTTGTCTTCCACCGTTATAGAAACTTTACGTTGTGTATTAATCTGGTTAACATTATAAGTAAAATAGAATGCACTTTTCTGTTCAATAATTGAAAGGACATCCTGCACCGAAGAGTTCTCTACATTCAGAGAGAATTTTACCGACTGCGAATAAGTCACACTTGCAGTAATTTGCATTGTACCCAATAGTAAGAACAACAAGATACATCTCATAATAAACAAAGTTTTTCGGAGCCATGGCGACTTCTTATTATCGCATGACATGCTTTTCATAATAAATTTCATACATTTGTAAATGATTAGTTAGTAATAAATTTAGGTTGTCTCTAATGCGTTACTTGCTTAATCCGAACCGGGGATGTTTGCGGCATCTTCGGTTCTTCATTTCTTATAACATCTAAGTTTTCTTCATAAGCATCCTCATTTTAAAGGTTTATAAATTTGTATCTGATCCCCCTGAATTTTATAATCCAGTTTGCGGGTATCTTTCAATAATGTCAATACCTGACTTATTTTAGCCGTTTCTTTAAAACGACAGGTAAACAATTCGGTATCGAGTTCCTGGTCTTTCACAATGATATGAACATTGAAACGACGCTCCAAATCAGTCACAATATCAATCAACTGCTCATTCACATAAGCCGCTTCACCAACCGTCCACGATCTGACTAAAGATGTATTGACCGACTTATTAACAGCCAAGCCATTTTCTCTTGAATAGGTAACCTGCTCATTAGGTCTTAAAGTGACTTTATGCTCATTATCATTTGTAGCGACTTCTACTTTTCCCTCAGCCAACGTTATTGCAGAAGGTTCTTCATTGTATACTTTTACATTAAACTTAGTACCTAATACTTTTACCTGAAGTAAATCGGCATGTACAACAAATGGGACTTTTTCGTTATGGGCTACCTCAAAAAAACCTTCACCTTCAAGTTCAACATCGCGGTTCTTAGAAGAAAACCGGGCAGGATAAGTAAATTTACTATGAGAATTCAGCCAGACTTTTGTACCGTCGGATAAGGTCAAAGAAACTCTTTGACCATTAGGAACTTCAACCATATTCATAGAAGATGGTTCTTCCTTCAATAGAAAATACAGATTAGTACTTAGTAATCCAATCAATATGACCGCTGCAGCATATTTCATCCAAAATAGATAAGGACCTTTTCGGCCTGTCTCCATTTTTATATCCTTTTCCTGTAATCCGGACATAAAACGAGCATAGGCCATTTCAATCTCTTGTTTGTCAGAAAAACGCAGCTGATCTTTCAAACTCCAGATGCGTTCCATCTCAAACAACCAATCGGCATTAGCCTGATTGGCAGCAATCCATCTATCGACTTCTTCTATTTCCTCCGGTGTGCAACGGTGGGTTAAAAATCGTATTAATATTTCCTCATTCATACATCTTCCTTATCGTTTATATAAAGAAGACAACTGAAGCATTCAAAACTACGTAGTCAAAAATGAAAAAAGTTCAACTTAATTTATAATCCGGAAAAAGACGATATAAAGTATTAGTAAATCTTTTAAATCTTCCCGCAGAAAAAGTACTGCAGTCCGGATATGGCTCGCAACTGTGCGTACTGATATTTTAAGTTTATCAGCAATTTCTTTGTGTGGCATATCCTCATAATAACACAAACGGAATACTTCCGCTGCTTTTGGGGATAATTTTTTTACAGAAGCCTCAATCTGTTCACGGAGATCCCAATTAATTATTTGTTTCAAAACATCATTAGAATCAGTCCGATCATTCAGGAAAGCAATACGAGCTTCCGCTATTCGTATTTTAGCAGTATATTCTTCTATAACCATTTGATGTTTCAGATAATTCAAGCACCGGTTTTGAAGGACTTTGAAAAGATAAGATTGCACATTGTCTACATCTATTTGTTGTTTTTGTTCCCAGTAGAATACAAAAATATCCTGTACCAAATCTCTAGCGGCCTGATCATCTACAAAACGGCAAGCCAACGACATGAGCTTCGGATAAAAGTGAACAAAAAATCTTTTAAAAGCTTCCTGATCTCCTTCTTTTATTCTATATACATCAATAGGCCCCAAGCTATGAATTTCTTAATTGTACAATAATCCTCATCAGTTATAATACGAAGTTCTTGAGGAACTAATGTCTTTCTTCAATGACAAATATAAACTATTTATATTATAAATGGTTAATTTGAGCGTTCGAATCCGATGATTTCATTATAAATAAAGAAAGAGTCTTTAAAAAAGAATATATATGAGGCAATAATACTTTTTACATATATAACTAATTTACAGCTAATTGCTGTTCAATAATCACCATAGTTCCTCAAGAACTCGATTCTTTCATTTAAAACAAGACTCAAAATGAAAAATATCAATTCTGCTAATACAGGCACAATCCCTATTAACAGTTTCAATTCTTCCACTATTGCTAAAAATATTTGGTAAAAAGAAGAAGTAGTTTATAAAAAAGGGGCTGTCCAAAAAGTCGGATAGCCCCTTTTGCTATTGTTTATTTCGGTAAAAAGCAGTATCTTACCGTTGCAACAAACAAACATTATAGCAATGGCTAAGATAGTATTTAAAGAGTTAACTTCCAACCAAAATGTACTTTTTCCGGTCAGTTTATCGGAAAAGATAGCTCCCAATCATCCCGTTCGTGTTGTAAACAGTGTTGTAGACGCGTTGGATATTAGCAGTCTTCTTCAGACATATAAAGGAGGAGGCACCAGCAGCTACCATCCCCGTATGATGCTCAAGGTCCTGTTTTATGGGTACTTGAACAATATCTATTCCTGCCGTAAAAT
>NZ_JAMBQG010000049.1:0-1423 GCF_023369805.1 Parabacteroides leei | reverse complement strand
TGAAGTGACCCCGAAAAGTTGGACAAGTTATCTACTATATATTTTGATAAAGAGTTCGGTACTGCACCGGACTCTTTCCATTTAATCTGATTTTAATTCTTTTATTGTTATAATAGTCTATATATTCTTCTAACGCATCTATGAACTCTTTAGCAGATTCAAAGGTTTGAGCATATAGAAGTTCCGATTTCATAATCCCGAAGAAATTTTCAGCCATAGCATTGTCCAGGCAGTTCCCTTTTCGAGACATGCTCTGAAGTATTCCGCGATCTTCCAACGCCTTCCGATATCTGTAGTGTTGATATTGCCATCCTTGGTCAGAATGAAAGATAAGGCCGTTTGTGTTTTGTACCTTATCAAATGCTTTATCTAACATTTCATTTATCATTTGCATATTGGGGCTTTTTGAGATGCTATAAGAAATGATTTCTCCATTAAACATATCAAGTATTGGAGACAAGTATATCTTCTCATCTTTGATGTTTATTTGCGTAACATCAGTAGCCCATTTTTGATTAGGCGAGCTTACTTTAAAATCTCTCTCAAGCAAATTTGGAGCTATTCTGCCAATTTCTCCTTTGTAAGAGCGATAGCGAACCTTCCTTATCTTACATTTCAAATCCAGTATACCCATTAGCTTTTGTACTGTCTTGTGATTTATCTTATAACCTAAGTTTCGCATTTCAGCAGTTATCCGCCGATAGCCATATCGACCTTTGTGCAAATGATATATACGTTTAATTTCTTCTTTTTCGCATTTGTATTTATCTTCAATAATTAATCGTTTGCGGTGATAATAAAATACAGAACGAGCCATCTGCTTGCAATCCAATAGAGTTGCAACATTATGTTCAAGCCTTAGTCCTTCGATGGCTTCCACCCACTCATGCGTTCGCGGGCTTCTCTTTCCTCGACTAAGGCTCTGACTTTTTTTAATAGTGCCAATTCTGCTTTCAGACGAGCGTTCTCTGCTTGCAGCTTATCTAATTCTGAAACAGGTTCTTTTTTCTTTGATCGTCCCATATCCTTTAGTGGTCGTCCTCTGTATACCGATTGGGATAAAACTCCATTACTATAAAGTTTTATCCATTTTCTTAATTGTGCCCGGCTAACGCCATAGCGCAATGCAATATCAGACAAAGGTAGACCTTTATCCAAAAACAACAAGGCTGCTTCTCGTTTTATTTCGTACGTTGCTTTTACATTACCTTGTTTCTGTAAACCGGATTCACCATATAATTCGTACTTGCGTAACCATTCGCGGACCATTTTCCGATCTAAGTTATATTCACAGGCTAATCGCCCAAGAGGAATACCATGCTGAATTTTCGTTACAATGTTTAGTTTCTCTTCAAAACTGTGATGTCTATACATAAAAAATGCACCCCTAAAGTTTTATGTCTAACTTTTGGGGTGCACTTCA
>NZ_JAMBQG010000048.1:0-1463 GCF_023369805.1 Parabacteroides leei | reverse complement strand
AAGCCGACACGAATATCTCCTCCCTTTTCCGGCAAGATACTTCCCGGAGCCAATAAAAGCAAGACATTTTCGCCTTTCTCCAATCGGTTCATCACCTGATCGTCGAGTGTTGAAGCAATATAAGGAAGCTTTTCAACCGCTTTCTGCTTGGCCGGATAGACCCAAATATTCCATCGGTTACTATTGTTAGCCTCTTTCACTTCCACACTGACCGTGAGTTGAGACGGCTCTTCTATGCCTGATAACGCATATTCGATATTACCTGCCGGAATACAGTTGGCAATCGGAAGGTCTTTCACAAAACTGCCTTGTGCCAGCTTTTCTCCTGATTGGTTGCTGATTTTCCAGATGATATTAGCCCCCTGTAAAGCTTTTTCTCCGAAATGAGCCAATTCGACCGGAACATTCAGTGTTTCATTATTCAGCCAAACCATTTTCGGAAAGCGGATAAGCGGAACAGTCTTGTTACAGAATGTGCTGTATTCTTTAGGTGTAACATATCCTTTTTCATCCCAGAAAGCATCGAGTACCCCGACCAGTGCTGACCCTTGTCCCGGGAAATCATGTAAGTCGAGCAGCTGGAAGCCTGCAAATCCGGGAGTCCGGAGTGCTCCTTCAATCTCCGCCTTATAACATAATGTTTGCAGACGGCCAGATGCATACAAAAAATCATCGGCCAGGTCAGCCATGTGGTGATCTTTCAATGTTTCCCGGAATATCTCGAAGTTCTTGGCCTTCAGTACGCCTGTGTATTTCTCTATCTCTTTGAAGTTTGGATAGACACACCATTGACCGACTTCGTGGCTGACTGTCGGCATATTCTTTTTAATAATATCTTCGAAATCAAAGTCGGTACGGGGCTGTTGAGCATTGATGATACTTCCCATACCTTCAGCCCAGCGTTGGATACGCGGTTCCATCGGATCCCAGTAGTCTGCATTTTCTACATAAGGCCAACCTCCGGCAGAAGTATAAACACGACGGAGATCCTTCGATTTCCAGTAATCGATCAGGCCAGACAGATACTTACCTTGATTGGCTCCTCCCGGCTCATTTCCGTAGGCCATCATACAGAAAGAAGGGTGATTGCCATATTCCTTCAAGATACGGTCGCTCTCATCACGAAACCACTGGTCGGAATAAGCGCCGTCACCTACTGTCGTCCAACCGGCACATTCAACTTGCAGATAGACCCCCATGCTGTCGGCTACTTCAAAAGCAGCCTGCGGAGGACACCAAGAATGGAAGCGGACATGGTTCAGACCGTGTGCCTGGCACTGGTTATATATTTTTGTCCAGTAAGCATTGTCCATTGCCGGATAACCTGTTAGCGGGAAGATACAACACTCCAGTGTTCCCCGCAGGAATACCGGTTGTCCGTTTACTTCAAAACGTGTACCGTTTGCCTTAAATTCACGAAGACCGAAAGTTCGGCATTGCTCTTCTTTATTTCCTTCGGTTTC
>NZ_JAMBQG010000047.1:0-1496 GCF_023369805.1 Parabacteroides leei | reverse complement strand
GTCCTTTTTGAGTTAATAATCAATAAAAGCGTTAAATCTTCACCTTTTAGAATGTGCAATTAAAAATAACAACCATATTTCTGACTTATTATCTATAAAATATTGAGTAATAATCGGTTGTAAATACTTACTTTGGAGAGATTTCGACAGAGGAAAAAACATTATCCATAATCGCCCGGTGGATGCCGGAACAACTTGTCAGGGAGTAGGCTTGACCAGAGGCATGGTACAAAGTTATCTGATGAACGACGGCTTACCCTATTATGCTTCCACTTTGTACAAAGGTGATAATTCTTCGCAAGATGTCGTTAAAGACAGGGATGACCGTATTCGTTTGTTTTTAAAACAACCCGGAATGGTAAACATTTGGTTGAATGTAGGACAAGGTACACATGGCAATCCTATTGATGCGGAAATACCGGATATCACAAACGGATCTGCACAGTACAGATATAACACAGGCTATCTTTGCCGTAAATATTGGTATTGGGATCATACGTATTGTAACAATTATGAGGGAGATACCGGCGTTTCTATTTTTCGTGCCGCCGAAGCTTATCTGAATTATATCGAGGCATATTACGAATGCTATGGTAATTTAGACAGTAAAGCGGACCTGTATTGGAGAGCATTACGCCGCAGAGCTCATATAGAGGAAGATTATAAAAAAACGATACAAGCGACAAATATCTCTAAGGAGGCAGAACTAGACTGGGCTGCTTATTCAGGCGGACAGGTATTAAACGATGCGACTTTGTTTAATATCCGCAGAGAAAGAAGAAATGAATTTTTGAGTGAAGGTTTCCGAAGCATGGATTTGAAACGTTGGCGCTCAATGGATCAGATGATGACAAAGAAATATCATATTGAAGGGTTTAAATTGTGGAATACAGACCTTCCTGAAAAATATGCCGCCAATGGTTATAAACTGATTTATGATCAGGATCCGAACTCGACTGTTTCATCTCCTGCATTGAGTGATTATTTACGTCCGTATGAGATATTGAAAATGAACAGGGCCTATGAAGGATACGGCTGGCACATGGCTCATTATCTGAGCCCAATAGCCATGCAGCATTTTATGATTACTTCTACTATGGATAAAGAAAAATATTCCGATTCTCCTATTTATCAGAATCCATATTGGCCAGTGAAAGCAAATAATCCGGCTGAAAAGTAACATGAATTGACGATAAAAGTATAAGGCTGTATTCTCTGTATCCTTTAATACAGAATACAGCCTCATATTTTTTAAATACAACTTATTCAACAAACATACATGAGAATGAAAGAATATTTGATAGTTTTATTTTTCTTTTTGAGTCTAACAGGCTGTCAACAGGCAAGCAACATACAAACTTTACAAGGCCAATGGCGCTTTGCCCTAGATCCGAATGACCGGGGATTGACAGAACAGTGGTATACCCGATCATTGAGCGACACCATCCATTTACCCGGTTCATTACAAGAACAAGGTTATGGTAATGATATAGGAA
>NZ_JAMBQG010000046.1:0-1702 GCF_023369805.1 Parabacteroides leei | reverse complement strand
TTGACAGAGTTCGTGACAGACTCTGTTGAAAATGGCTTAAAAAATATAAAAAAGAGGTTGAAGTTTTTTTTCGCCAATATTAGTTTATATGAAATCATATGTGGCGGGCTGAAATATTGTGTTTTTTTATTTTTTACAGGCTTATATTTGAAATATATTTATTTACTTTTGTTCAATCATACTATAAAATAGCAAATAATAAAGCCATGAATACAAAATTTCTTATCACTACCGATAATAACCGTAATGAGTCTCTTAAAAAGAAAATCATACATTATTATATCGCCAATGGTGATGCTACAATAGCAGAACTATGTAAAGAAATGGATTTGAGTATTCCAACCGTAACCAAGCTGATCGGTGAATTACAAGAGGATGGTTATATATTGGATTTTGGGAAACAAGAAACCAGTGGTGGACGTAAACCTAATATTTACGGACTGAATCCAACTTCGGGTTATTTTGTCGGAGTAGATATTTTCCGGGATAAAGTAAATATTGCAGCCGTTGATTTTAAGGGTGAAAAGTTAAGAATAGAAGAAAATATACCATTTGTTTTAGAAAATACACCTGCTGCTCTTGAAACATTATGTGTCCAAATCAATACATTTATAGACTCTCTACCAGTTTCGCGTGAGAAAGTATTGGCTGTTGGGGTAAATATTTCAGGGCGTGTCAGACCGGAGTCCGGTTACAGTTACAGTATTTTTTATTTTGAGGAAAAACCTTTGTCGCAAATCCTGGAAGAACGTATAAAGATCAAGATCTATATTGAGAATGACACTCGTGCCATGTTGTATGGAGAGTATATGCAAGGAGTTGTTAAAGGCGAAAAGAATATTTTGTTTATTAATCTGAACTGGGGGTTGGGACTATCTATCTTTATTAACGGAGAATTGTATTATGGGAAATCCGGCTTTTCAGGAGAGTTCGGTCATTTTTGTTTCTTTGATAATGAGATACTCTGTCACTGCGGAAAAAAAGGATGCATTGAAACTGAAGCGTCTGGATCGGCTTTATATCGTAAATTATTAGAAAGATATAAAGAAGGTAGTAGCACGATCCTTGCAGCTAAAATAGATAAAAAAGAAAACATAACTATGGCCGATATGATTGAAGCCATACAAAAGGAAGATGTGCTTTGTATTGAAATACTGGAAGAAATGGGATTGAATTTAGGCCGGGGAATTGCCGGGTTAATGAATATATTCAATCCAGAACTAGTTGTCTTGGGAGGTGCATTGTCTCTGACGGGAGAATATATCAGCCTTCCGATAAAGAGCGCTATAAGGAAATACTCTCTTAATTTAGTGAGTCAGGATACTGAAATCAGATTATCGAAATTAGGTGAGCGGGCTGGAGTATTGGGAGCTTGCTTGTTATCAAGAAGTAAAATATTGGGAATGATCCGATATTAATGTCTCTTTTTTATTCGATTTTGCTAAAACTTTAATTTCTCCTCTCTACTACTTTTATATGTATTTATATAGCCCATGAGAATTAAATATATTTTTAATCATCATGGGCTTTAATATGGAAAAATATATCCAATACCTGATTATTATTAAATTATTTTATTTATATTTGCGCAATAATTAAAGAGTAGTCGCTATTTTGCCTGTAATAATGAAAAGATCAAAAAATATGAAAATGATTCTCTTTTATATTTTGGTATACCAGAGTCTGTCACGAACTCTGTCAA
>NZ_JAMBQG010000045.1:0-1729 GCF_023369805.1 Parabacteroides leei | reverse complement strand
TTTCCCTCTTTTCTTCTGATGGTTTTAAGGGATTGGGTCATGCTTCGTTTTTCATGTATATTTGTCCGTTTTTCTCTTTTTTTTATAATCTGATGATTGGGGCTTTCTTTATAGGGATTTCCTTTATTCAACCCATTTAAAGGAGGGAACAGGTATGAAGCTATTGAACAACTCAGAGGTCGGTCTATAAGGATAAGTACAAGAAGTATTTCTTTTAACAAAAATGCGTGACATCAAAAGAAGGGGATAAATAGAGATTACCCCTGCCAAAAATTGACACTTTTAAATTTACTGATTCTATTTTTGTGATTGGGGGCTTTCATACGTTACAGATAGCCCCAAAGAACATGCCCTATCCATGGTTCGTTCATTAAGACATGTTCTTGCATGACTAATTCTATTTGGGGGCTTTCTTTTCTGCAAGACAAGGAGTTTTGCTCTTTATTGATTCAGTTTCCTTTCTTGCTCTATCTGTACCCGTTGTCGTTCTATCTCTTTTTTGAGTTCCTGTTCTGTCGGCAGATAAAGCATGTATTTGGATGCAAAAATCTGGTTGCTGTCATTGAGCAGGCTATATTTTACAATGGTCTTGTCTTTTTCGGTACATAGGATAAGCCCGATTGTCGGATTATCGGTTTCCTGCCGCATCTTTTCCTCAAAATAGCGTACATACATATCCATCTGCCCGATATCCTGATGGGTAAGCGGTTCGGCTTTCAAGTCTATGATTAAAAAGAATTTGAGTATATAGTTATAAAATACCAAGTCCGCATAAAAGTGTTTGCCCGTGTCGGTGGTAAGTCGGTACTGGCGCCCCACAAAAGCGAAGCCCTTGCCTAATTCCTGCAAGAAGTTCTGCAACTTATCTATAATTGCCTGTTCCAGTTCATTCTCCCTAAAGTCCGTATTATCCTTTAAGCCTAAAAATTCCAGTACATAAGGGTCTTTGATAATGTCTTTCGGCTCTTGCCTGATTTCTTTTTCGGCAGCTTCATCCTTGACTATTTGGGTATTGTGGCTCATAAGCATCCGTTCGTAATAGAGGTTGCCGATTTGCCGTTCAAGCGTTCTCGTACTCCAGTTGCAATCTATGGTTTCCTGCATGTAAAACAGCCTTGCCTGCCCGTTCCCTACCTTTAAAAGCAGGCGGTAATGCGTCCAACTCAATTCAGGACGCAGTGCGTCACATTTTGGATAAACGAGGTAAAAGTTACGCATGTGGCGCAGGTTACTTTCATCAAAGCCACGACCGTGTTTTTTAGTCAGTTTTTGGGATAATTGTTTGAGAACCTGTTTGCCATATTCCGCCCTTTCTTTTCCCTTTTGTTCTTCTTCGACGATTACTCTGCCGATATGCCAGTATGCCCTGACCATCGTAATATTGGCGGTGCGGTAAACCGCAGCACGTGCCTCTTCGATTATCCGGTTAATCGTGTCGTAAAGGGTGCTGATTCCTTTTGTTATTTCTCCATTTGTCGCCATGTCATTCCAATAATTTGTACGCAAAGGTAGTAATTTAAAACGACTTGAAAACAAGGGGATTACTTTCTTTCACGCTCCGCAGGAACAGAGGGGCTTTCTTTATCGGGGCTTTCCTGTAATCGGATAAAAGGGAATGTGGCAACCCTATAAAAGCAGAACGCTGTTTTGACATGTTTTTTCAATGAAATAAAATCCCGTTTATAGAACCGAAAAAATCCCTTAAAACCATCAGAAGAAAAGAGGGAAA
>NZ_JAMBQG010000044.1:0-1855 GCF_023369805.1 Parabacteroides leei | reverse complement strand
AAGAGGTTGTGTCAAAACTCTGGCACAACCTTTTTTTATGCACAAAGCCCAGACTTTCACAAGCCCGGGCTTTGTTATTACCCAAAGTTTTTGTATCTTTAGGCATAAAGTTTTTCGTTATGGCAAAGTTACATTTTCGTCCTTACATTCCCAACCAAACAGTTCTTTTTCCCGGAAGAATTGATGAAAACATAGCAGCGAACGATCCGGTTCGCATAGTTAATACTGTTGTTGATACTCTCAATCTTGACAATTTCAAGAAGCTTTATAAAGCAACCGGTCGTTGTCCTTATCATCCTAAAATGATGCTTAAGGTGATTATCTACGCCTACATGAACAATATCTATTCGTGCCGCAAAATAGAGAAGCTTCTCCTACGTGACATTCATTATATCTGGCTTTCCGGTAATGAACATCCGGATTTTATTACCATCAACCGTTTTCGAAACCGTGTAAAAGAGGAAATAAATACCGTATTCACGCAGTTGGTTCTTGTCCTTGCCGACAAAGGTTTCATCAGCCTTGACGTAGAGTATATCGACGGTACCAAGATTGAGTCCAAAGCCAACAAATATACTTTTGTCTGGCGCAAGACAGTCGAAAAGAACCGTACAAAGCTGATGGATAAGATCCACATTCTCCTGGAGCAGGTGGATGAAGTCATAGCCCAAGAGAACTCCATGAAAGACACACCCGTAGAGTTCACTCCCGCCATGCTCTCAGATATAGTGAATGAACTTAAAGAGGTGCTGGAACACCAGCCTGTAACAAAGGACAAGGAACAAAAGAAAGTCATCCGGGAAAAGAAGAAACAGGTCCGGGAACTTGAGGAGTACCGTGACAAGTTGATGGAATACGACAACCATCTTGATACTCTTGGAGAACGCAACTCCTACTCCAAGACCGATCCTGATGCCACCTTCATGCGCATGAAAGAAGACGCCATGAGAAACGGGCAGACCAAACCCGGATATAATCTGCAAATAGGTACCGAGAACCAATTCCTCATAGACTTCCGACTGTTTCCCAACCCAACCGATACACTGACCCTCATACCTTTCTTCCACTCCTTTGAGCAACGCTATAACCGCTTACCAACTGTCGGTGTGGCAGACTCCGGGTACGGCTCGGAAGAAAATTATCGATTCATGCAAGATAATGGGATAGAAGCCTTTGTCAAGTACAACTACTTCCATAAAGAACAGCGTCCCCGTTATACCCCCAATCCATTCCATGCGGAGAGTCTCCATTACAATGCGGGGGAGGATTATTACGTTTGTCCTATGGGGCAGCACATGAACCGTATAGGAACCAGACATGACAAAACAGAGAGCGGATACATCACCGAAAGTGCCCGGTATAAAGCACAAAGATGTGAAGGGTGTCCTTTGCGTGGCAGTTGCTTTAAAGCTCGGGGGAACCGTATTATAGAAGTCAACCACCGGTTAAACCAATACAAACGGCAGGCACGGGAAAGGTTACTCTCGGAAGAAGGCATCAGGCATAGGAGAAGGCGATGTATAGAACCGGAAGCAGTTTTTGGACAAATGAAACACAACATGGCATACAAAAGGTTCCGGCATGTGGGAGAAGACAAGGTTACAATGGACTTTGCCTTCTTTGCTATAGCTTTTAATATCAAAAAGATGTGTACAAAACTACTAAAAGCAGGAAAGAGAAGGAGTGCACACACTATATTTATCTTTATCAGACCACGTGTGACTCAAAATACGACGAATATTAAGCCTTATTACCTAATTAATGAAAAAATAGTCGCATAGACAAAAAAAGAGGAACGACTATTTTTGCCAAAAAAAGAAGGGGATGTGCCTTAGTTTTGACACATCCCCTTCTT
>NZ_JAMBQG010000043.1:0-2297 GCF_023369805.1 Parabacteroides leei | reverse complement strand
CCACAGTTCATCCGAAAGCTTTTCAACGCTTACCGGTTCGGTCCTCCAGTTAGTGTTACCTAACCTTCAACCTGACCATGGGTAGATCACTTGGTTTCGCGTCTACTCCCTCCGACTATGGCGCCCTGTTCAGACTCGCTTTCGCTTCGGCTCCGTGACTGAATCACTTAACCTTGCCGGAGAAAGTAACTCGTAGGTTCATTATGCAAAAGGCACGCCGTCACACTCGAAAGTGCTCCGACCGCTTGTAGGCAGACGGGTTCAGGGTCTATTTCACTCCTCTATTCGAGGTTCTTTTCACCTTTCCCTCACGGTACTGGTTCGCTATCGGTCTCTCGGGAGTATTTAGCCTTACGGGATGGGCCCCGCTAATTCACACAGGATTTCTCGTGCCCCGCGCTACTCAGGATACTACTAAGCTTCGTCAGTAAGTCGTGTACCGGGCTTTCACCGTCTAGGGCCGTTCTTTCCAAAACGTTCCACTTTACTAAGTTCTTGCTATATCGTAGTCCTACAACCCCGATATTGCCTAAACAATATCGGTTTGGGCTCTTCCGCGTTCGCTCGCCACTACTTGCGGAATCATTTTTATTTTCTTCTCCTATGGGTACTTAGATGTTTCAGTTCCCCACGTTCGCTCCTCTTACGAGGTGTCAGATCTTCAATCTGACGGGTTGCCCCATTCGGAAATCTGAGGATCAAAGATTATTTGCATCTACCCCCAGCTTATCGCAGCTTATCACGTCCTTCTTCGCCTCCGAGAGCCAAGGCATCCACCGTCTGCCCTTGCTTACTTTCTTTTTTCCGGTTACCATACGGTAATTCGGATTGATATATCTTCAGCTTGCTCTTGTTACTTTATTTTACGTTGTCCATCATGTCAAAGATCTTTTACTCATTGCTGAGTCATGTGGAGAATAACGGATTCGAACCGTTGACCCTCTGCGTGCAAGGCAGATGCTCTAGCCAGCTGAGCTAATCCCCCTATTATTTTTGAGATTCGTTTGAGTAGTCCCAGGCAGAGTTGAACTGCCGACCTCTACATTATCAGTGTAGCGCTCTAACCAACTGAGCTATAGGACTGTCAACTTTGCCTTGACGTATTGTCTCAGCATCATTTTTCTCTCTTGCCGACTTTATTTCGTCGGTAGATCTATATTTTATACATATTCAACCGTAGTACAAGTTAACTAATACCTTAGATAACTTGATAACGAACTCTTCGCTCCAGAAAGGAGGTGTTCCAGCCGCACCTTCCGGTACGGCTACCTTGTTACGACTTAGCCCCAGTCATCGGTTTTACCCTAGGCCGATCCTTGCGGTTACGGACTTTAGGTACCCCCAACTCCCATGGCTTGACGGGCGGTGTGTACAAGGCCCGGGAACGTATTCACCGCGCCATGGCTGATGCGCGATTACTAGCGAATCCAGCTTCACGAAGTCGGGTTGCAGACTTCGATCCGAACTGAGACATGGTTTGGAGATTAGCATCCGGTCGCCCGGTAGCTGCCCTTTGTCCATGCCATTGTAACACGTGTGTCGCCCCGGATGTAAGGGCCGTGCTGATTTGACGTCATCCCCACCTTCCTCACAGCTTACGCTGGCAGTCTCTTTAGAGTCCTCAGCTCGACCTGTTAGTAACTAAAGATAAGGGTTGCGCTCGTTATGGCACTTAAGCCGACACCTCACGGCACGAGCTGACGACAACCATGCAGCACCTCGCAAATTGCTATTGCTAGAGAGGATGTTTCCACCCCTGTCAAAATGCGTTCAAACCCGGGTAAGGTTCCTCGCGTATCATCGAATTAAACCACATGTTCCTCCGCTTGTGCGGGCCCCCGTCAATTCCTTTGAGTTTCACCGTTGCCGGCGTACTCCCCAGGTGGATTACTTAACGCTTTCGCTGTAGAGCTTACTGTGTATCGCAAACTCCTAGTAATCATCGTTTACTGCGTGGACTACCAGGGTATCTAATCCTGTTTGATCCCCACGCTTTCGTGCTTCAGTGTCAGTTATAGTTTAGTAAGCTGCCTTCGCAATTGGAGTTCTGCGTGATATCTATGCATTTCACCGCTACACCACGCATTCCGCCTACCTCAAATATACTCAAGCCCCCCAGTTTCAACGGCAATTTTATGGTTGAGCCACAAACTTTCACCGCTGACTTAAAAAGCCACCTACGCACCCTTTAAACCCAATAAATCCGGATAACGCTCGGATCCTCCGTATTACCGCGGCTGCTGGCACGGAGTTAGCCGATCCTTATTCATAGGGTACATACAAAACAGGACACGTCC
>NZ_JAMBQG010000042.1:0-2455 GCF_023369805.1 Parabacteroides leei | reverse complement strand
CATTCAGTCTTTCGACCTGACAAAAACGGCGGTTATCTACTCTCCCACTTTTACGCAGTACCATCGACGTGGTTGGGCTTAACTTCTCTGTTCGGAATGGGAAGAGGTGGATCCCCAACGCTATAACCACCTTAATTTCTTTTAAGATGTTTGACTCTGGACAACGCTACTTTAATCGTAACCGTTCGCTATATACAGTATAGCTCTTACACTAAACCATATCTGCTGATATATCAATCCTTCCTCCCGGAAAAAGAAAGTCTCGGGCTATTAGTACTACTCGGCTTCGACATTACTGCCCTTACACCTGTAGCCTATCAACGTCGTAGTCTACGACGACCCTTAAGGGATATCTAATCTTGAGGCTGGCTTCGTACTTAGATGCTTTCAGCACTTATCCAATCCAGACTTAGCTACCCGGCGGTGCACCTGGCGGTACAACCGGTAAACCAGTGGTCTGTCCAACACGGTCCTCTCGTACTAGTGTCAGAGCCTCTCAAATATCCTACGCCCACGATAGATAGAGACCGAACTGTCTCACGACGTTCTGAACCCAGCTCGCGTGCCACTTTAATGGGCGAACAGCCCAACCCTTGGGACCTTCTCCAGCCCCAGGATGTGACGAGCCGACATCGAGGTGCCAAACCGCTCCGTCGATATGAGCTCTTGGGAGCGATCAGCCTGTTATCCCCGGAGTACCTTTTATCCTTTGAGCGATGGCCCTTCCATGCGGAACCACCGGATCACTATGCTCTAGTTTCCTACCTGATCGACTTGTATGTCTCCCAGTCAAGCACCCTTATGCCATTACACTCTACGACCGGTTACCAATCGGTCTGAGGGTACCTTTAGAAGCCTCCGTTACTCTTTTGGAGGCGACCACCCCAGTCAAACTACCCACCATACAGTGTCCCCACATTTCGCGGGTTAGAACTCAAACAACCAAAGGGCCGTATTTCAACGACGGCTCCACAAACACTGGCGTGCCTGCTTCATTGCCTCCGGCCTATCCTACACATTAGTTGCCCAAATTCAATGTAAAGCTATAGTAAAGGTTCACGGGGTCTTTTCGTCCCATCGCGGGTAATCGGCATCTTCACCGATACTACAATTTCACCGAGCTCACGGTTGAGACAGTGTCCAGATCATTACACCATTCGTGCAGGTCGGAACTTACCCGACAAGGAATTTCGCTACCTTAGGACCGTTATAGTTACGGCCGCCGTTTACTGGGGCTTCAATTCAAACCTTCTCTTGCGATGAGCTCTCCTCTTAACCTTCCAGCACCGGGCAGGTGTCAGGCTGTATACTTCATATTTCTATTTCGCACAGCCATGTGTTTTTGTTAAACAGTTGCCTGGACCTATTCTCTGCGCCCACCTGTTACAGTGGGACCCTTTATCCCGAAGTTACAGGGTCAATTTGCCTAGTTCCTTAACCGTGAATCACTCGAGCGCCTCAGTATTCTCAACCCAACTACGTGTGTCCGTTTACGGTACGGGTACTTTATAAATATGCTTAGCGGATTTTCTAGGGAGCATGATTACATCCATATTACCTTGTACAAGTACTCGGTATACTGTCAGGTTCGACTCTCACGGCGGATTTGCCTACCGCGATCAACGTCTACACCCTTTAACCAACTATTCCGTCAGTTGGCAGGACTGTCACTTCTCCGTCTCCACATCGCTCTATAAAGTAGTATGGGAATATTAAACCATTCTTCCATCGGAATCGCCGTTCGGCTTATCCTTAGGTCCCGACTTACCCTGATCCGATTAACGTTGATCAGGAAACCTTAGTCTTTCGGCGAGGAAGTTTCTCACTTCCTTTATCGTTACTTATACCTACATTTGCTTTTCTATACACTCCAGCAAGGGTTATCCCTCACCTTCAACGTACATAGAATGCTCCCCTACCATCTCTTACGAGATCCATAGCTTCGGTAAACAGTTTATGCCCGAGTATTATCCACGCCAAACTCCTCGACTAGTGAGCTGTTACGCACTCTTTAAATGAATGGCTGCTTCCAAGCCAACATCCTAGCTGTCTCTGCAGTCTGACTTCGTTAGTTCAACTTAACTGTTATTTGGGGACCTTAGCTGATGGTCTGGATTCTTCTCCTCTCGGACGCGGACCTTAGCACCCGCGCCCTCACTCCAGGGCAATATATAATACGCATTCGGAGTTTATCTGGACTTGATAGGCGGTGAAGCCCTCGCATCCAATCAGTCGCTCTACCTCATATTATACTAACCCTAGGCTGCACCTAAATGCATTTCGGGGAGTACGAGCTATCTCCAAGTTTGATTAGCCTTTCACCCCTACCCACAGTTCATCCGAAAGCTTTTCAACGCTTACCGGTTCGGTCCTCCAGTTAGTGTTACCTAACCTTCAACCTGACCATGGGTAGATCACTTGGTTTCGCGTCTACTCCCTCCGACTATGGCGCCCT
>NZ_JAMBQG010000041.1:0-4095 GCF_023369805.1 Parabacteroides leei | reverse complement strand
AATCCCTTAAAACCATCAGAAGAAAAGAGGGAAATGGTTGTCAGTCATCCCCTTGTGTTAATAACTTCATTTTCATTTCTCGTATAATCTGTGTTATTTCGTGCCTGACATTTAAACAATTACAGCATGAAGAATTTACAGATTACAAACTCCCGTTTCATCACCTATACGGATGACCTGTTAACGGTTGATGTGCTGGGCGGAGTGGATTTGTCGCAAGTGGAACGCATGGTTTGCACGCTCCGCATCACGTACAATGACTATCCGCCGCAGCGCACCACATTGGATTTATACAATGACAACCAAACCGACAAACTTCAAAGAACCCTTTGTGATAAATGGGGGCTGAAACTCCTCGAAGCCAGCCGCAGCCTTTATACCCTTACCTTGCAGTTGGAAGAATACCGCCTGCAACAGTTACGTTACACGGGCAAATCCCCGCAACAGGCTTTTTCTCCGAGCGAGGAAGACAGACGCAAAGCGGTACGTTTTCTTTCGGAAAAGAACCTGTCGGGCAGTCTGATGGAGCAACTGAACACCATCGGCATTTTGGGTGAAGACCGTAACGCCCTTATCCTGTTCTTGGCGTTGGCGTCGCACAAGTCGGCCAATCCCTTTTCGGTTTTGTGTCTGGCAAAATCGGGTATCGGTAAAAGTTATATCCTGCAAAAGCTCTCGGAGTGTATGCCCGACGGTTCGTTCTCGTTCCACAGCCGTATATCGGCAAACGCCCTGTACTACTTCGACAGCGGGGATATTAACGGCAAAGCCCTTTTTATCGAAGATTTGGAATGGACGACACAGATGTTGCAACCGCTGGCAACGCTCCAGACGCAGGGACGGCTGGTAAATACACGTGCCACCAAGGACAAAGACGGAATGCTCCATTCCACCACCTTTGAAGTGATAGCCAAACTCTGTCTGATAGCCTGTGCCTACTCGGACAAAAATCTTGAAGAACTCGGATTGCCGTTTCTCTGCCTGCACCTGAACCACAGTCCCGCCCAAGACCTTGCCGTTATGGAGTATCAGAAGAAGTGCAGGGCGGGACAGATAAGAACCGAAGATATTGCCCGAGCCCAGCACCTTTTAAAATGCGTGATTGCCTCGCTGCAAAACATCAGTGTTGTCAATCCGTATGCCACATTGATAAACCTGCCTCAAGATATAGCCTATCCCCGCAAATCGCTGTTGCTACTCCTTAACTTTATCGAAGCGATCACTTTCTTTTTCCAATACCAAAGGGAACGGCTGACCGACACCGATACAGGAGAGATATTTATCCGCACCCATCCGCAGGATATTGAAATGGCGTTTGCCCTGCTCAAAAACACGCTGTTCAGGCGGGCTGATGAACTGAGCACGTCCGTAAGAGGCTTTTACAAGTGGCTTACGGAGTATCTGCAACAGGCAAAGACCACACAGTTCACCGCTTTGGATATACGCAAGACCAAACCGATACACCCCCGCACGCTGAACCGCTATTTGCAGGAGTTAAAGCTGTTTTCATACATCCAAGTGGCAGGCGGAAACAAGCACAGGGAGGGATTTATTTACAAACTTACGGACTTCGGAAATCAAAAGGAGGTGCAGGGACGTATCGAACAGGAGATGCAAGCCACTTTAAAAGATGTCTGGAATGCTTACCGTAAAGAACAGAATCCGCCGACAGAACCCGAGCAAAAAGCAGAATCCGAACAAGAACCGTCAACGGGATTAAGTGCGGAATCACCGCAAAAGCCCTCAAAGCGTAAACGCATTGACGACAAAGAGGAATATACCCTTAAATTGCTTTTGGAACTTGAAGCCCGAAGTCCTGACCGGGAATATATTCCAGCCGATTTTACCACCCTGACAGGCAGAAGTCAAATCACCGAAGCCCGCTATTTAAAACGTCTTTGGCAGCAGGGAAAACTCAAACGGGAATGGAAAAACCGACAGTATTATTATACCCTCGCTGCGACAGGCAGTAAGACAGTAAGCCAATCCCCGATGACCGACCCGCAAACCGCTTTATAACAAGCCTTTGGGAGTAGGACGACACAAAAAAAGAAATTTATGAATGAAAAGATGCAACCCAAGAGAATGGAAGATTTTAAAAACTATTTACAGCAGCAAGACAAAAGCCCTGTAACGATAAAAGAATACGCAAGACAAGTCAGTCTTTTTATATCGTGGTACGGCGACCAAGATACGATAAACGTACAGAAGAAAGACATTTTAAACTATTTAAGCTACCTAAAACACCATAAGAACCATCAAGCCGTAAGCAGTAATCACGGACTTATCGCCCTGCGACATTACTTTGACTGTCTTGTCGGGCAGGGGATTATCTGTCTTAATCCCACCGCACTCATCAAACTGCGGGGAGTTAAAAAACGGCGTTTGCATTACATCTACACTCCTGAAGAACTGACCGAACTTGCCGACAGCTATTATCAGCTCTATGTAAAAGCGGCGGAAGAAAAATCCTTGTCGGGCATACGTCCAACCCTTTATAAAGAGAGCTGTCACACCAAAACCCGTAACCATGTGATGTTGCTGTTCTTTATACATCAGGGCTTGACCACAAGGGAAGTGTTACATCTACAAACCGAAGATATAGACCTGTACAAAGCCACCGTAACGGTACAGACCACCACAAGAGGCAGGGACAGAATCCTGCCGTTGCACGCCACGCAAACAGGTACGCTGATACGTTACATGAACGGGATACGTCCCCTGCTGACGGGCAAGAGCCAAAGCGGCACATTGTTTTTGCCTGTGCGACAGGATAACAGTGAAAAACACGCCACACGGGCATTGATACAGCTTACGACAGCACTCAAACGTATAGACAGGCACTTTGTCTCCCTCGCACAGATAAGGGCTTCACTTATCACATATTGGATAAGGACATACGGACTGCGTAAAGCCCAATATATGGCGGGGCATAAAAGTATCATCAGTACGGAGGAGTATCTGCCCAACCACATTGAAGAACTGGCGGAAGACATCACAAAATTTAATCCGTTCTAAAACAATGAACACGCATTTTAAGGCAATACACGAACAGTACGTTTTTTGGTTGGATACGTTGGGATTTGCTACCGAAACGGTATGTAACTACGGTTATAGGGTAACAGATTTTTTTCTATGGCTTGAAAGCAAAGACATTACCCACATTGTTCAAGCCGAACAAAAGCACATCAACGATTTTTTTGACTGCCAACAGACCCGCCCCAATACCAAGTTTAAGGGCAGAACGTTAAGTGCTTCCTATCTGAACGATTATTTTACCGCCATAGACAAGTTGTGCGAGTTTCTGCACCAAATGGGAGCACGGACATCGCTTGTTCCCACCAACCGCCGTATTACCATAGACGAATCCCAAAGGATACGCCGAATAGAACCTTTTACGGTGGAAGAGATAAAAATGCTGCAAGAGGCTATCAACCACCTGTACCCGCATTTAGACCACGAACACAGGCAACTCAAACAGGAGCAGTTGAAGTTGGTTTTTGTACTTTTCTACGCCTGCGGATTGCGTTTAAGCGAGGGATACAACCTTACGCCCGCAGAAATAGACTTCAATAGAAAAACGATTTTTATACGGCAGGGCAAAGGCTACAAGGACAGGATAGTACCGATGAGCGACAATGTGTACAAAGCCTTGCAGCACTATATTTACAACTTCCGCAATCAAATCAGGTGCGGGCATGACCGCCTTTTTGTGCAGAAGAAAATAACCCTGTCGGTGGATTTGCACTATTTACATCAGCAATGCGATAACGAAGAGATTAAACGCAAGCGGCTACACTTCCATGTTTTACGCCACTCCATAGCTACACATCTGTTACAGAACGGCATGAGCGTGGAGAATATCGCTCGATTTTTGGGACACGGCTGTTTGGAAAGCACACAGATTTATACGCATATCATAAACCGATAATCCGACTTTTTTATTACCTTTGTCCGCAGGAAGCTGTTTTTGGCTTTTTGCGGATTTTTTGTGTTCTTTGAGTTTGTTTTGGACTGTGAGGCAGTGTGGGAACTGTTTTTTTAATCTCTGACCTTAAAGTTTTGAGAGTTTAAAGAACGGAAGTATAAGGAGTT
>NZ_JAMBQG010000040.1:0-4751 GCF_023369805.1 Parabacteroides leei | reverse complement strand
ACCTCTTCCCATTCCGAACAGAGAAGTTAAGCCCAACCACGTCGATGGTACTGCGTAAAAGTGGGAGAGTAGATAACCGCCGTTTTTGTCAGGTCGAAAGACTGAATGCTAGAAAGGAGTTAGTTCGTAAGAACTGACTCCTTTTTTTGTTCTATGCAAACCATTGTTTTTGGTATTAATATTAATCAACTTCTCTTTGCACGAATCAAATAAGATATATATCTTCGCTATCTAAATCTGTATTCATAGAAAAATATATTATGAAAAGAAGAACTTTTCTTAAATCATCACTTTTGGCTGGTGCGGGTGTTGGAGTCAACCATTCTGTACGGTCTGCAATATTTTCTCAGGAGCAAAAAGAAACGAAAAAGAAGCCTCATGTCATTTTTATCATGACTGATCAGCATCGTGGGGATGCTTTGGGTTGTATGGGGAATAAGGCTGTTATTTCTCCGAATATTGATAAGTTGGCAGAAGAAGGAACTTTATTTGTAAGTGGTTATTCATCGGCTCCCAGTAGTACTCCCGGACGTGCCGGTTTATTAACGGGCTTATCCCCTTGGCATCACGGTATGCTGGGATATGGGCGAATGGCTGAACAATATAAATATGAAATGCCGCAGATGCTTCGTAATCTGGGCTATTTTACTTTTGGTATAGGAAAGATGCACTGGTTCCCTCAAAAAGCACTTCATGGTTTCCATGCTACATTGATAGATGAAAGCGGAAGAATCGAATCAAAAGACTTTGTCAGCGATTACCGTGAATGGTTTCAACTGAATGCTCCCGGACAAAATCCGGATTTGACGGGTATCGGTTGGAATGATCATGGGGCAGGTATTTATAAACTGGATGAGAAATTGCATCCGACTACCTGGACGGGACAGACTGCCTGTGAACTGATCCGCAATTATAATAATGATAAACCATTATTTATGAAAGTGTCGTTTGCACGTCCTCATAGTCCTTACGATCCACCGAAACGTTATTTGGATATGTATAAAGATGCTGATATCCCTAAACCTGTCATTGGTGATTGGTGTGGTAAGTATGCAGAACGCCTGGATCCGGAAAAAGTGGCTTCGGATGCTCCGTTCGGGAATTTTGGTGACGACTATGCCGTGAATTCCAGGAGACATTATTATGCGAATATTACTTTTATTGATGATCAAATAGGAAAGATAATTGCAGCATTGAAAGAGAAAGGAATGTATGATGATGCGATTATTTGCTTTACGGCCGATCATGGTGATATGCTGGGCGATCATTATCATTGGAGAAAAACATATCCTTATGAAGGTTCTGCCCATATTCCTTATGTTGTGAAATGGCCGTCATTTGTTAAAAAGGCAGTTCCGAATGGTGTGAAAATAGAACAACCGGTTGAACTTCGCGATTTTCTTCCTACCTTTATAGACTTGGCTGGAGGAACCGTTCCTCCCGATATGGATGGAAGCTCGTTGTTGAAACTGGTACAGGGGCATTCGGATGAATGGCGTAAATACATTGATCTGGAACATGCCACCTGTTATAGTGCCGACAATTACTGGTGTGCACTGACAGATGGAAAGTTGAAATATATATGGAATTTTCATAATGGAGAAGAGCAATTATTCGATTTGAAAAAAGATCCGGGCGAATTGATGGATTGTTCAGGGAAAAAGGCTTATGCCAAACAACTGAAGGAGTTCCGTAAAGCGATGGTTGACCACCTTTCAGAGCGTGGAGATGATTATGTGAAGAATGGCGAATTAGTTACTTTGGGAAAGACTATACTATATAGTCCCAATTTCCCTCAAAAAATATGATTCTTATAAATTCTTTAAACTGCATAGTGTATGATCAGAAAATGGATATTCCTGCTTGTAGGAGTAAGTTGTGTAATTGGATCAGTTATGGCACAAGAAAATCCGATCCTGTTGTTTCCGAAAGGAGCACCAGGTGAGACAACCCAGCTGATAGAGAAAGCAGATAACGATGGAGGGAAAACAGGAGGTGAAACTGTATTACGTATAACCAATGTAAGTGAACCCACAATCACCGTTTATCCGGCTCCGGATGAAGTTGCAACAGGTGCGGCTATGGTTGTTTGTCCTGGTGGTGGATATAATATCCTGGCTTACGACCTGGAGGGGGATGAAGTTTGTGAATGGTTGAACAACCTCGGTATAACCGCAGTATTGCTAAAATATCGTGTTCCCCGCCGGGAAGGTTTGGAAAAGCATACAGCCCCTTTACAGGATCTTCAACGTGCAATCGGTTATGTCAGGGCTCATGCAGAAGGAATGAATATCGATCCGCAGCGTATAGGAGTTATGGGATTTTCTGCCGGTGGACATCTTTCGGCAATGGCAAGTAATAACTTTGATAAACGTACCTATCCGGCGGTGGATGCAGCCGATAAGGTCAGTTGCCGTCCGGATTTCTGTCTTTTGGTTTATCCGGCTTACCTGGATGGTGAAAACTTCAAGCTGGCTCCAGAGCTTAAAGTGAGTGCAGCTACACCTCCGACCATGCTTGTTCAGACAGAGGACGATAAATCGTATATCAATAGTAGTCTTTTTTATTATTATGCATTGAAGGAGGCGGGTATTCCTGCACGGATGCATTTATATAGTAAAGGAGGACATGGTTATGGCCTGAGAGATACGGGAGTTGCAGTGAATGAATGGCCGGACAGAGCAGAAGACTGGTTCCGTGAATTAGGCGTGATAGAATAAAAAAACTAAATAGAGTACGGGGATACAGAGATTCTTTGTATCTTTGTACTCACAAATCATGGGGATGACCGGTTTAGACAGCGGGTAGAAGTGGTTTGTAAGCATGTAGTGCGTGGTTGGCTTGCACTTAAATCTCAGACAACGAACAATTAACTGGCGAAAACAATTACGCTTACGCTGCTTAATCGAAGTATAGTAGATTCAAGCTTAATCCCTGCAAAAGTTGCGGGGACGTGACATCACCCGGATGCTGTGGCTCCGAAGCTTTCCGATCAGGTGGTGCAGCAATATCGGAGATAGTCTGAAATGAGCCTCGGGTCTCAGGCGAAAATTAAGAGGATAAGGATTAAGTGGGTGGCTTCGGTCTTGCTTGATCCCGACAATCGAAGGCGAAGATAAACATGTAGAAAGCAGATTAGTTCCTCGTTTGGACGAGAGTTCGAATCTCTCCATCTCCACGGATTGAAACAAGCGCACTGATAATCAGTGTGTTTGTTTGTTTTAAATGTATATCGTATTTTCTTTTGAATGTATATTACATTATGTATTGTGTTTGTGTCGCAGCAACCTGTAAAATGTAAGATTATGTCAAGAAGGAAATCAATGGTTATTCTTCCAGAGGTGAAGGTGGCTAAAAGCGGTAAGTGGTATGTTCAGTATAGTGTAAGAGATCCGGAAACAGATAAGATGACTCGTTTTCGGATATATGAGGGTTTTGATGATTGTGAAAATGAACATGCTAAAAAAGAATTGGGGCAGCGATTGGTTAATGAGTTTACTGATAAGCTGAAAAAAGGATGGACACCTTATGTTCGTCCAAAGGTTTTGTATGAAGATAAGTTAATGTATTGCAACGAGGCAAATCTGTTTTCACGAATACAGCATAAGGCATCTTCTACAAGTATGTATATGTCAGAATTTTTGACGGAAAAAAATTCTGAGGTTACTCCTAAAACATACCAAACCTATGTATCGAAGTTTCGTCTGTTTAATTTATACCTTAAAGAAGTAGGGAAAGAAAATGAAATAGTGCAGCTTATTGACAATGGGGTAATTGTTTCATTCATGAAGCATATTGCAGAAAAGAAAAAATTATCTCGTCTTACGATGGAAAAATATCAACAGATTTTGTATACATTTTTCGAATACCTCCGGACTCGTAAGAAAGTTATAAAAGAGAACCCTGTGACAAACATTCCTCGTGTTGGAATACTAAAAGACGAGGCAGCTGCCGGTTTACCTGAAAGATATCGGAAGCGTTTGCAGAGAGAGATAGAAAAGGAGGACCCTCAATTATGGTTATGTTGCCTGATGCAATATTATGCGGCGATCCGTCCTGGAAATGAAATGCGTTTTTTGAAAGTTAAGGACATTGACTTTGATACAAAGGTCATAACTATCAGAAATTATCATGCTAAGAATGGGAGGACAGAAGCTATACAAATGCCAGATGCGTTATATGATTGGTTAATTAAGTATGATATTGATATGTCAATTCAGGATTATTACGTATTCGGTAGGGGAGGCATACCTGGACCTGAAGCGTTAAGTAAAAATAGTTTGCGATTACGTTTCAATAAATTTCGCGACCGTTTGAATTTGCCTAAAGACGTTAAATTATATAGCTGGAAGCATTCTGGAGCCCAAGAATTATCCAATGCAGGAGTTAACATGTATGAAATTTCTCGTCATCTTCGACATAAAAATATAACAACTACTGAACATTATACAAGGAAACGTTTAGGACCTCGAAGTTCTGCAATCAAACATAATTTTCCTGATATATAAAAGATTGCTTCTAAACAAGTGGGAGAGGTATTTTACTTCCTTCCCATTTGTTTAAATACGACCTACATATAATTGGTAAAACCACCAGTACAATTTTTCAGGACGAAAAGCATAAAAAAAATGGGACTATCCACAATTTTGTGTAAATTCAAAACTACAGGAACCGAATCCGGGTTTAAACCCGGATTCGGTTTTCAAATATAGTCAAAAACTGATTAAAAATCAGTCCCCAGTTCCATATGG
>NZ_JAMBQG010000004.1:0-368476 GCF_023369805.1 Parabacteroides leei | reverse complement strand
AATGTATAAGACATATTGCTGCCGGGGCTACTTGTCAATTTGACTAGTAGGGGCTTCTTTGCATTTGCCATAAACCTTCTTCTATTCATACCGCCTCCTATTCTTGTTCAAGTTTTGCAATATGCCAAATGCCATTTACGCATGTCAAATTAAATTCAACCCATTTACCGGCAGGACAGGTGTATGAGCTTCCGCACATGCTTATATATGATCCGGATGTCGGTATCGTGATAGTCCTGGCCGATGCTGTATACACGTATGCTGTTATAGTACGTCCGTTATATGTTGTGCCTGTTGCTGATACTGACAATGACGCGTTAGCACTAAGAGTTACATAAATGACCTCGTAATTAACATTGAGACTAGCTACTGTCGTGGCAGTTGTATAGCTACGCAATCTGTCGATTTTTGTTTTATCCGTTACCGACATTAAACCGGCCGTAGATGTTGTTGCTTCTTGATATGTCGTATTTGTATCTGTCCACGGCACATTAACAAATGCCTTATTGTCAGAGCCTAGCTGCACAGGATAGTTTTTGCCTGATGCGGAGTAGCCGGTTTTGATGCCTCCTAAGGTGGTGGGGGTAGCGGTTGGTAATTCATAACTTCCCCCTACCTCTTTGTAAGTACCGTCGTCCATGAGGGCTTTGGTGCCGTCACCATAATTTGTAAGCACTATACTTTTTGATCCCCCATAAGCTAGGTGCCTAGCTCCTTGGCCAGTTTCATCATCATACCTTTTATTGTTATTCCATATAAGATCTCTATAATCAAATCCATCATTACCTCCATAGGATAAATATATTCTATCGGCTGTTGTGCCTCCTACAGACGTATTAATTACATCTTTAGCTTCTAATAATATTGCAGATGCTATTCCTCCAGAGACTACAGTAACAACATTTGCCATTATGCCTTCTGCCTGATTTTTTATAACAATGTCAATTGTATAGTTAGAGTCATCAGTATATTCGATTGTTACATCTGGATATACTAACAGCTTGTAACCATCTTCAATCATAGCAATGGTACAAACCGTTGATTTATTAAAGTTTTTTGCTATTTCTAACAATAGTTGCTGTCCTCCCCACGCAGCAAATATTTCGTCGCTAGTAGAACTAGGAGATAGGCTCATTATGCCAAACGGAATACTAACGACATTTGCTCCCCCTCCTAACTCACTCAATTTCTTCCCGGCAAGGGTAAGCTCGTTATTAGCATCAACCGCGAACGCCTCCTTACCTTCGAATAGTAACTTCCCCGCATCGGTATATTCAACCTTCTTCCCTGTTACATCGTTAGAAAGATAGGAAGGGTTCAATTTTTCCAGTTTTTGAAACTGGTCAGCAGACATGAGACCAGAGGTGTCGGCGGTGGCGTTACTCGGCTTATTAAGTATAGCCCCCTTTCCTTCTGTTGCGTCCCAGTCGGGTTGCACCTGCTCGGGGATTTCCGGTGCTACATACTCGACAAAAGAGCCGGCGGTACTGTCGTCCGCATCAGGGACAAACAGATACTTTTTACCAATGACAAGACCGGTACCGTCAGCTGACACATTGCCAGAACCGGCACCGGGTGGACCTTGTTGACCTCTAGGGATGGAAAAGTTAAGAATGTACTTAGGGTTACCTTCCGGGGTCGTGCCATTTTCTACAACTTCCACAGATGCCGATCCGTTCGGTTCAACGGTTGTTGTTGTCCCTTGCTCGAAGACTGCCGGCTGACCATCTTTGCCGGCAGGAAGAGTCAGGTTTAGTATGTATTTCGGATTACCTAAAGCATCCACCCCATTTGCGGTAAAGTCTCCGGAAGGTGTATCTCCGGGTTGAGCATTGACAGATTCGAGTATAGGTGTCTTACCGTCTTGCACATTATCCGCAGCATCCTGAGCGTTACCGGCGGCAGTGTTAGCAGCCTCAATAGCTGCACTCGCGTCTTCGGAAATTAGAGACATCTTTTCTAGTACTTCGGTTGCCGCATCGGTTGCAGGCTGCCTGTTAAAAGAGACATATTCTTCGTAGGTTTTACCTGCATTTCCGGGTTGATTTTGCCACAAAACAAAGGCGCTATCTCCCTTATTACCTTTCATCTGGGACATCGTAGCATGGACGCTCTTATTGCTTATGCTATCAAAGCCAAGCACCCAGAATCCTTCGAAATTAGAGTCACTGATCTTGTCCGTTTCAGAGACCTTTATCGGTGTTAGTTGTTTATTATCCTTCTCCATATATATTCATGTCTATATAATTCAAACCATCTTCTGTTACAACGTATCTACCATCTTCGGCAGCAAGTATATATTGCTTACCTTCAACTCTAAATGATGTAAATCCAAGCGTCAGGCTAAACTCAATCATTATTTTGTTCTTTGACGAACGTATCTTGAAATTTCCCGTTTTTTTGTAATATACGGGATATGTTAGACCTGTTGCTTCTACTGTAAGCGACCTTTCATTAGGTTCTATTATCTTTGAAAAAAAAGCATTGTAGCAAGACCAAAAATTTACCATGTTTGACGCAACAAACAAGCACTTGAAGGTTACATCTTTGTTGTTGAACACCAAACTACCAGTATCATATATTTGACCGTCTATGACGCTGATATCGCCTCTTAATAGATTTTGCTTAACAGTAGGAGACTTAGTAATCTCGTCTATACCTTCGTATACTTCGACTCCATAGTTTTTTAAATTAACCTCGTCAATATAATGCCCAGTGTCTTTTACCCATGTGCCAGGCGTATAAGAATCAGGCCTAATAGGACGTTCCGGCTGATCCTCTGTGAATTTTAAAGAGAAAGCTGCAGCTTGTTTAATAATCTTGTTTGATGGCTGGCTTGATAATCTTACTGACCATTCTTTGTTATAGGCAGTAACTCTGATTGTATGATAACCCGGTTCGCTGACTCGAGCTATCAGATCGTTAGGATTATCAGCCATAAAGGTCAATGTGATATCCTTGGCCTGCAAGTGTACAGTCTCCAAGTCTACCTCTATTCCATCTTCCTCCGGCCAGTCGTTGCTCTCAGGCTCTTTAATCGCAGGAAATAAAAACAAAGAATCAAGACCATCGGTAACATTCGCCCCGTATGCCGAGAAAATATCAATTTCATCTATGTAAACATCTCCTTTCATCGCTTCACGTATAAACCGTTTGTCCTCATGTATTCCAGATTCTCATTTGAACTGTTAGTGTTCTTATTGATTGACTTCAAAATGGTTCCGATATCTTCGGTGTTGTCTGCAATTCGAATATTAAGAACTTCAATATTTCTAGATATATCTCGGATCGCTTCTACATTTTTCCATCCATCATAGCTCTGTCTGGTAAGCTCCTTCATGCTTCCGGCAATGTCATACGAAGATGTCGTCATTTTATCTAAGTAGATAAGCCCAGCAGTAAATTTACCATCCAGTTTGTCACCTGTATCTTGGGACATGGCGGCCATGCCTTTAGCTTGAGCGGAACGCTTTGCATCTTCTTGCTCTTTGATGTATTTATCAGCCCATCCATATTTATTCTCTGCTTTCTTTGACTCTTCCTCAATAATCTTATCTAATTCTGCCTGTTCAAAATCATCAATAATGCCATCGGTAAGCATGTATTGTATCTTATCTCTCAACCCCTGAATTGTCGGAGCCAAATCAGCTTTGATCATTTCAGTAACAACGCCTTTGATCATCTTTTTTACGACATCCTTCATTGATTTAGCCTTGTCTTCTCCTGCCTCCCAAGCTTCAAGATAAGCATCTGCAAAGTCATCAATAGCCCCCTGTACATCATCGCCGAAGATTGCGTCTTGTGCTTTTACTTTGTTGTCGGCAATCTTTTCGTCAATTTCGTCAAGCTGATCCTGATAATCCTTGAGTTTATCCTTATCCGTTTTTTTCTTATCCTCTTCCTCCCTGATCTGCTGCCTTATGAGCACCTTTTGTTGTTCCAGCAATTTATTCTGTTGATCAATCAATTTTGAAGCATCATTTGAATAAGCTTTTTCAATAGCCTTATCCAGCTTATCATATGCTTTCTGCAACGCGTCAATCTGGTCTTGTAATCTCTCAATTTCTTCCTGCCGTTTATTGTCTTTATTAAACAAGTTGGCTATTGCCATTGCTACCTGCAAAGCTGCTGAAATAATAGTTAATATTACGGAGGCCTTTTCAACAGTACTAATAGACTTAGACGCCATATAGGCGGTTAATGACATACTGTTTCCTGCATTGTCAACCAATGTTGTCATTGTTCCTATTGCAGATATTGTAGCGCCAGCAACAGTGCTTACCGCACTAAGTATATTCTTTGTTGATTCGTCAAGACCGTCAAAACTATCAATAATATCGTCCGTCGCACTTTTTACATCTTCAAGGGCTTTAACCTGCTTTTTCCACTTAAGCAATTTATTTTCATCATCAGCCTTTTCTTTTGCTCTTGCTGTATTTAATTGTTCTTGTAGCACCTTAATACGGGCCCGGAGGACAGCCATGGATTCAGCATCTTTGTCGTTAGTCGGTGACAATAATTTCAATTGTTGATCTGCATCATTGATCAGCTTAGACAACTCTGTTGTCGTTTTACTGCTAATGGTTGCCGCTAAAGCTTTGAAATCTTCATCTCTTTGAGCCAAAACACTATCTAAGTTATCGTATGCCTCTTGTAGTTGTCTTTCCGCTTCTTCGAAGTTTCCAACAGAAAAGACTTGTTCTTCTCCCTTTTCTGCAGCCTTGGCATTCGCCTCATTCATTTTACGAATCTTCTCATTGTATTCCGCGGTAATCTTCTCTCGATTCTGCTGGAAAGTTGCATAGTCTTTCAAGAGAGAACTAAGATTTTCCTTTTCTTCTGCGACATTTACAGTAGCAATGTATTTATTGTACTGTTCTTGATCCATATCGCCACTTTTTAACTGCTTTTCCGCCCATTCGCGCTCTTTGTCGTAGCGTTCTTTGATCGCCTGGGTTCTCTTTGATTCTTCTGACAATAAAACGTTTGTTAATGCCTTTTGTCTGTCCGCAAATTCACGGTCTGCCTCCTTGTTTATCTCTTTGTCGCGCTTATCCCGGCTCTGATCGTTAATCTCTACCCTGGCCTGATAAGTCGTCTGTACCTCTTTGGGGACTTCCTGACCAATTTTCTTATATTGCTCAACGGTGTCTTGATACTCTTTGTCAAGTTGTGCTTTTCTCTCTTTCCATTCTTGTTCCGATAATGCCAGACGCTTCTTACGTCCTTCTTCCATTAATGCTAGGCGTTCGGCATTGAGTTTTATTTGATCATTTATTACAGATTGATCTAATTTCTTCTGACCTTCTACAATCCTGTTGTTAATCTCTTTCTGTTGACTAAGTAATTCTCTATTCTTAGACGCTCGTTCAGCATCTAGTTTATTGATTTCTGCTGTGGCCTTAGCCTCTTTATCCTTAGCTTCAGCATTAGAATGAGAAAGTTTATTTGTCTCTGCAATTATATCTCTATTTTCAACAGCTAACTCTTGCTCTTTTTCATACATTTGGTTAATAAGGGAAGATGCTTCTTTAGAAGCTTTAAGTCTTTCCTTTTCGGTCAATGAAGAATCTTGACTTTTTTCTCTCAGTTCGTTAATTCTTGCTTCTAACTTAGATCTTTCGACAAGCCATGCTCTTTGTTCAATAGCGAGCTTATTTTCTCTTTCTGCTAAATCGGCTCGTTTCTTAGCTTTATCGGTAGTTTCGTCAATAAATTTCATAGCTTTTTCACCTGCATTTTCTATACCGGTTATTTGCTCTAACCATGCGCTTCCAAACTCAGAGGCTCCTTCTTTAAAATCTCCAGAGAATATTTTCATTATTGATTCTCCCATTTTTGCAAAAGATTTTAGGCGAACCATAATCTGATCTTCTAAAAAGTCTGATAAATCTTGTAGTGCCTCTTTAGGCTTCGTAAAAGCATTGTATAACCATTCTCCAAGGTCATCTACAACATCAAGGATTGAATCAAGCGTTTGTTTAAAATATGCGCTTGATACATTTAAAGCGTTTTGTCCTTCTTCTGTACGGTTAAACCATGATGACATTAATGCCAAAGCCGCGACTACGCCGGCTATTACAGCCCCTATGGGAGTTGCAATAAATGCCAAAGATGCTTTTGTTAAGCCTTTAATACTTGATGCAGCTGAACCAATAGGACCAGGCAATAAGGAAGCTGCATCTAAAGCACCATCCATCGCAGAAGATAAGTTATCCAATGCGCTAGAATAATTACCCACATTCCGTTGGTGATTGCCTATTGTAGCATCCAATTTTTTGATTTCAGGATCTAGTTTTTGAATTGCATCCAATAGTGATTTTCCAAATGATGAGCTTCTTTCTTCTGCATTGAGAGATCTATAAACTGATTTCATTCTTCCCAATGCCTGCGACATTTGATCCATTGACCCTATTGCCGCCTGGTTTAATTTTATATCGTTTTCAACAACCCTTCGTAAAGATGATATTGATTGTTTATGTTCTAATTCAGCTTTTGTTAGTTCTGTCCGCAATTTTTTTTGTTCCTCAGAAGCCTTTCCGCTTGCCTTTTCTTCTTTATTTAAATCAGACAATCTCTTTTTAACCTCGTCAAGAGCAGCTCTCTCTCTTAATAGTCTTGTTATATTATTATCTAATGATCCATTTACTTTTACGATTGAACGATCCAACTCTTCTAAAGCCATAACTTGAAAATTTGTCGTAGAAGTTGTCTGTGATTGCTCAGGCGAAGTACTTATTAACTCTGTAGGCTTAGATGATGTTTGTACAGGAGCAGCATTCATCTGCTTGTGTAGATCATTATATTTTTGAGCCAAAACCTGCAACTCTTGTGCTTGTTTTTTACTATCTTCTATAGCTTTTAAAGATTGCTGAGCTTGCTCTTCTTTCAATTTACGGATTTCTTCCACAAGTGCTTCAATTTTCTTTTGCTCTTGATTAATATCTCCAATAAGAGAAATGCCTTGTGGACTATCAGACTTAAAGCTCTCAACAAGCTTCTTCAAGTCGTCTATTTTTGCATAAGCCTCTTCGACTTTTTTATAATTCGCACTAATTATAAACTCTATAGATGCCATATTACATTACTTTAGCGGTCCCGTCGTTTTCTATTTCTACTTCACAGTTGCCAATATTGACTAGTAACAATACAGCATAATGAGAAAGGGTTACTCTTGCTTTCCCTCCATGCATAAGGATAAGTTTGTGGACTTTGGTATTGTCTGAATATGAAAGAAGTGCCTGAGTATCTCCGATAATACCTGCTGTAGGGACATTCTCTAATACGATATTGCCGGCATCAACATATACACCCCAGTTTTTTACATAGGGCTTCATCTCACGAAACATCTCAATATTGGGGAAGTTATTCTCTTCGCAGAACTCTCTTCCCTGCGGAGAAAAGAAAAGCCAGACAAGACTTTTCCAATCTGTAACAGATCCGGACTTAGAACAAGCACCTAGCTTTGCGGCCTCTTTTACAATGTCATTTGCTGATTTTGTAGCCATTTGAGTAAACTTTTTCTCAAAGTTACCAAGTGCCTACATGTGCTTAAAATATTTCAGGAGAATAAACGTAACAGTAACCAAACTGTTACAAATTAATTTGGATGGAGGGCTTTAAGGGTAGTTAAAACGCAAAAGCCGGAGGTTAGTCCGGCTTTTACTCTTCTGTATTGTTTCTGTTTGATAGGTTCAATGTGGGAAGTATGACGGGAGGAATTCCAGATAATGATGTTAATGTTGATATATAAGCTCTTACATAAGGGAACAATATTGCTGGAGCATTCTGAGAAAAAAAAGCATTTTTATAATTTTCAATATCACTATCAAATTCAAATAAACCAATAGCGTCTATTTTTATATTCAATGCATTATTCTCATCTTCTATAGATGTCACTAATTTCAATCTATATTCTTTCCCATTTTCATGCTCTCCAGAAGTTTGTCCAAAATTAATGTTTAATTTTGAACTTATCTTAATCCCTTCCTTTACAGAAATTGAAGAATTTAATATCTTATATCCCTTAAAACGAAATTTTGCTATTTTTTCTGACATAACTTTATGCTGCAAGTTTTAAATTACAATTGTCTTTAATTTCACCAGTATCTACAATTCTGTTAAAGTCAAATTTGATAAAATCATACGACTCACCATCAAAGATAGTAGATGAATTTTCATATAGCATATTACCCATATTGTTGGTTTCATCAATATCACTTATAAGAATGTCCTCATTTGGATATTTGTCATAGAACTCTTTCCATAAAAGAGCTTCCATCTCCATATATTCGTCATTTTTTCTCCTGATATTTTCGGGAGAAACCTCAATAATATGAAAATCAGTATTTACATCATAAGCATATCGAAGGCTTATTCCAAATATTTTATCTGAAATTTTAACCAAACTCTCAATGATAAAATCTTTTGCTTTCATATTATATTGTATTTATTTGTGAGTAAATGTATTATATCATCAGCCAATTTATAAGCTTTATTGGCTTCTTTATTTTTTATTGCTTGATTTAAATAGTCTGATCGCCTTCTAAGCATTTTCAATTTGTTGTACCAGGTAAGGAAATCTAGCATAGATATATGATTTTTCTTATCTAAGTCCTTTGCCACATTCTCAGTTACATAAAAATGAGAATCTCTTCCTTTTGATTCTTTTTCTTGATTCTCATAGCTAATATTACATTTATGACAAAGAACATACATCGAAAGCATATAAACCGAATAATAAGAACAATGGACTGAAGGCGAATAGATATGATTATCTATAAGCAGTCTAGCCGCATTGAGGTTATCTGATGATTTTGCTTTTATTATTGGCATTTCTCTTATTTATACAACAACGCCTCTACCAAGGCTGTTTACCCTACGAGGCTACTTTAATTTTCTTTCACGATGCAAAAGTCGTTCTTCTGTTTGAGATTCACAAGAAATTTAACATTATATCCTCATGTTTTATGGCATATTAGGTTTCCATATATTACTTATATGGAAATACTAGTATTGCTCAATCAAGTTTATCCCTCCGGAATTACTGCTCGTGAGTTCTAAAAACCGGCGGCTCGAACCCTTCCTGCCGGATTCTCCATCCCTTGCCCTACAAAAAAAAGCCCGGCTGCCCGAGCTCTTGCTACTTATCTACCTCTTTTTACCGAACAACTCGGAATGGCTACCAATCCTGACAATCTCCACTATGTCAGACACTGCGTCTATCCAAATCAGAAGAAAGTCGTTTCCGACATGGCATTCCATGCAGTTTTTGTAATTGCCTATAAGCTCATGGGGCTTGTACTTGCTTGGAATGGGTTCCCCTCTCTCCAGCTTGTTCAAGACATCAAACAAGGCTTCCATCAGCTTGATGTTGCTGCGGTACTTCTTCAAGTCTTTCTTTGCCTTCGTACTGTAATGGATCTTTTTCATTCTATCTCGTTCACTGATTTCATGAAGGCCTCAAAGCTGCTCGCGTCTATCTTGCCGGCGAATTTGCCCGAACGTGCCTCGTTTATGGCCGCTATCGTTTCCTCGTTTGGCTCGGAGTATATAGCGTCCATCAAGGTACTCTCTACGAAATTATTCAGGCTCCTGTTTGCTTTCTTGGCTTGTTCCTGTAAGACTTGCAACAAATCCTCACGCAAACGGAACGAAGTTTGTTTTCTTACTACTGCGTCCATATTATTGTTGTATTATATTGTAATACAAAAGTAATACATTGTATTCGAAAAACAAACTTTCACCGCTTTTTCTTTGGCATATCATGGAATAAAAACACCCGCCTTGTGAGGGACGGGTGAGAGGCTACATCTGATATTTTAGTTTCTTTTCTTCAAAGGTTGATATATCCAAGTACCATCTCCTCGCAAAGAAGCCTTTCCTTTCACATTCAAATTCACTAGCTTAAAAGTAAAAAGATATTCATTAATTTCTCCATTTATTTCCAATGGTAATAAAACCTTCATTTCTTCACCATCTTTTACAATTTCATTTATGTACGAAAACACCCATCTTCCTACGACCTTCATATATCCTACTTTATCCGAAAGAAGAATACGATCATCTATCTGTGACTTCTTTACGATAGATGTAGGTTTTTGTTCTTTGTCTCGATCATTTATAGTAATTCCGTTATGAAAGACAGGATGGCTAGAATTACTCCCATCTATAAATGCGGCATCATCCCATAAAACTTTAATGGTACTATTGCCTTTGTTTAAAAGAGTGAAGGACAAATGCGTTGGATGAAATATCCATGATACATCAATTTTAGAATCAGAATAAGAAGATATATTAAAATTGTTATCTCCTATTTCATTATTTAATGAGGCATCATTATCATTGATGTTATTACCATCAACTGAATTTTCCACATTGATTAAAATAGCCTCATAAGCTTCTCTCTTTTCTGCATTAATATTTATTGCGCTAAAAGCTAAAATAATAGAAAGTAAAATTGTCTTCATATAAAATTTGATTAAGTATTTATAGTGTAAACTAAATAATAAGTTATAGGTATTAAGCTTTTATCTTTATTAATTAAATATCATTGATAGATTCAGCTTCTTGCTCTTGAGAATATATACTCATATTTATTTTATCTTCATATCCGAAAGAGATCTGTTGTGAAGATGAAATATCTACTGCTATTGTTCCTTTATCTGTTATCCAATATGAAGCGTATGTACATTTCTTTTTTCTTAATGCTTGCATCTCGTATCCATCACCTTCATAATAAGGCTTTGTAAAGAAGTTAAATGAGTCTTTTGGATCTCCATATTTTTTGGTATACAAATCTTTGTAGCTGAAATAATCACTTTTAATGTCACTCCAATTCTCTGATTCAGGCAAAAAGACCACAACCTTACAGGCTTTTTTAGTTTTAGGAGTTGAAAGAATGTAGATTTCGCATTTTTTACCAACAAAGTTTCCACTCATTGCTGTTAAGTTGTCTTTCATGGGAGTTACAAGAACAAAACCATTCTGCTTCATCTTTTCCACAAAAGAATTTATATTACCATCTATTTGAATATCCTTAAATTCTAAATGGTCATTTTGAGCAAATACCATATTGCACATTATTACCATTATCAGAGAATAGAAAATCTTTTTCATAATCATTTGTGTTAAATTGTTAATAATTCCACAAACGTAATGAAAATACGAACTTAGCCCAAATTTTTCAGCAAATTTTCAATGTCCTGACGTGATTTTATATCATAAATGGCTTTGCAGACCTTGATAAAGCCTGAAATAAGCATGATACACCCGGTCACTCGTCAACAAGTAGCCGGGCGTTACTTTATTTCTCTTGCACCTCTGGTTCCCCCAGTATCGATAAATAATATTGCAAAGACGATATTTCCGCTTCTGCCACAAACCTCTGAAAAGATTCTGGCGTATTATCTATATGTGAGGCTTCCAATGCTTTGTAATAACTTAGCTTGGCGTCGTTAGAGCCTTTAAGATTAACGATCGTATATCCATTACGCAACAGGTATAGATTCATCAATAACCTGGACGTACGGCCGTTCCCATCGATAAAGGGGTGAATACGCACAAGTTCGTCATGAAGATAAGCAGCTATCAATACAGGATGCGCCTTTTGAGCTTCCATTTCTCGGAACTTAATCATAAAGTCCTCCATTTGCTTGCCGATCAAATACGGCTGGGGTGGCATATGCTGACTTCCTGATATCATAACAGGAACAGTACGATATTTACCTGCGTTCTCACGATCTATACCATGAAGAACCAAGGCGTGTATTTCTTTGATTGTTTTTTCGCTTATCTCAATGCCATTCTTTGCAAAATCCTTGATGTAGTCAATTGCTTCCGCATGGTTGATAGCCTCCAGGTGTTCACGCATGGATTTACCGGAAATGGTCACACCCTTGTTAACAACAAGCTCTGTCTCCTGCAAAGTAAGCGTGTTACCTTCAATACGGTTACTTTCGTATGTATATTGAATATCTAGCGCTTCCTCTATTTTTTTCAATGCTTCAACCGGCAATGGACGTATTTTAGACAAACGATCTTTCAATGTGTCACACTCATGTAAGAGTGCTGTTAAATCTTTTTCCATATTTAGTCTATTTTGAGGTTGATATCTCTCCCACAATGAGGACAAGTTAATGAAACGGAGTCTTTCTTTGGTCGTTCAAATAAATCTGGGATTTCTACACCTAGAACGTCAGCTATATCAGATAATCTATCCATATTGAATTTGTTTCGTGATACAGCTTGCGAGAATGAGACTGCTTGAATCCCTAATTTATCGGCAAGTTGGGCTTGTGTAATACCTCTTTCTTTGCAAAGCTCTTTAATTCTTAATTCTGTATTAGCCATAGAATGTATAATTTCTTTTGGATACAAATATAGTAAATATAGTATTAATACGAAATAAAATAAGATAAATTATTTCTTGAAGCTATATTTAATGTAAATAAAGGTGAATTTAGCATGTATGCTATATAAATATTATTAAATATAGCACATATACATATTATATGCTTGTTTATATAGTATTGGTGCTATATATTTGCATCATCAAATTAAAACAACAAAGCAATGGCAACACAGAAATACAACAAAAGCGAAATCATGAAATCGGCTCATACATTATATAAAGAATGTAAGAAGTACGGTAGGACGTTCGGATCATGTTTGAAACAAGCATGGGCTTCGGCTAAGAACATGGTTCGCCTGGCTGAACAAAGAGCTGCTTTTGAAAAGAAGATGGCCGAAAGAAAGCACAATGTAGTATTGTCTCATGTTGGCATGAGTAGCCTATATGCAAACCGGGCTTATTCCGGTGATTAATCAGACACAATAAACCTATAAAATATATTCGTATGAGAACAAGTGAAAAATTATTATGTAACATTTCAGAAAGTGTTACGTTTCTATGGCTCAAAAACTGGGTCGGACGTTTGGTGCTTCATAACTTTGTGTTATCAGATTCGGCGGTTACGTGGCAGTTACCGTAGTAAGACATTCGGGCTCTATCTCAGTAGTCATTCAACTGCCACAATAGGATGATGAACAGGTGGAGCCCTTCTTTTAGCAACAATTTATAAACACATAATTATGAAAACAAATCAGATTTTAGAAAGGCCGATGGGCGATTTTAAGGTCTTGCAGAGGACTGTTGATGGATATTTCGATGCCAATGATCTTCTTCGGCAATGGAATGCTGTTCCTGGTAACACAAGAAGAAGAATGGATAAATTCCTAGAATCAGACAATACAAAAGCTTTCATGATAGCTTTAGCCAAAGACGAGAGCCAAAGGTCAAAAATGACCATTGGTGTAAATCAGTTAGTTACAACGATCAAAGGCCGTAATACTAAAGAAGGCAAAACTTTAGATAAAGTATATATGAATCCACTTCTATTCATAAAGTTTGCAATGTGGATCAATCCTGAATTTGAAGTGAAAGTTCTTCGTTTCGTTTACGATCAGCTTATCCAGTATCGCAATGATGCTGGAGATGCATACAGAGAAATGAACAGCGCTTTAAAGACGATCGTTCATCCGAATCTATTACAGGCTGCAATCAAGAATGTTGCAAGAGCGTTAAACTACGTTGTTTATGGCGCCCATGAGACCGGCATGAGAAACAAGGTAGGGGAAGAATTGAAAGCGAGAGAATTATTGGAGTTGGAAAGAGATGTTGCCAAGTCTATTAAACGCGGCTTCATCAAGACTTATGACGAATGCATGAATTTTCTTAGACGGGAATATCACGAAAGAAATAAATTGCCAAAAGAACTGATGGCATAGAGCATGTCTTCTATGAAATAAAAATCCGCATTGGCGATATGCAGTCACCTTTGCGGAGATTCAGAAAACAAATCATAGTGCAAAGTTATGGGAAATATGGAATTATCAAACAACGGATTTTATTATTTTGACTACAAAGGTGCAAAAATACCATATTGCGAGTACGAAAAACGTGTTTATGTTGAATGCAAGGGACTAAGCACTGTAGTAGGAACCGGTGTAGCTGTATGGCTTCGGGATAATAGAGACATAGTCAACAGTTATGCATCCGAGCATAACATGAAGATAAACAAATGTGTCATAGGTGCAACAATCTTGCTGCTTGAACTAGCCTTGATGTATTTCAGATCTTCAAACAGTGAGTTGGCGGAATGGGTAGAGAGCCAAGAATTAACATTCGGAGAGAAACCGGAAGTAAAGGTATTGTCAGACCGAGTTGAACTTATCCAGACTGCTACCCTATTAGGGAAACAGATCGATGTTTATGGCTCGGTAGAGGAACCTTTGTTCTTGGCAAAAGATGTTGCTCAATGGATAGAATATGATAGCGAAAGCATAAACAAGATGCTACAATCTGTTGAAGAAGAAGAAAAGGTGACCGGAACAATCTTCCGGTCAGGTCAAAACCGTCAAATGTGGCTCTTAACAGAAGATGGCATATATGAACTATTAATGCAATCTCGCAAACCTATAGCTAAAAAGTTCAAGAAGGGTATCAAAGAAATCCTACGAACCATCCGAACAACCGGTGGTTACATGGCGACAAGAGCCGACGATACTCCGGATGAAATAATGGCAAGAGCACTACTTCTCGCTCAGGACACACTGAAGAAACGAGAAAGAAGGATCGTAGAGTTGCAAAGCCAGAATACTCGGTTAAGCGAAACCGTAGAACTGCAAGCAAACGAGTTAAAGATGGTAGCTCCAAAGGTAGAATATCACGACACCGTTCTGCAGTCGGATAACACAAGCACATCAACCCAGGTTGCGAAAGACTTCGGACTTAAGTCGGCAAAGGAATTGCACAATAGACTCAAAAAGATGGGTATAATGTACAAACAGTCCGGTCAATGGCTGCTTACTGCTAAATATTGCGGAAAGGGATATACTAAACCGAGAACAACAACTTACATAAAAAGTGATGGAAGTTCCGGAACAAACACTATAACGGTGTGGACTGAAAAAGGTCGAGAGTTTGTATATTCTCTATTGAATACTAACTAATAATCAATAACACATAGCGGTGAAATTTTAGGTGTGTTGAAAGACACACGGCCACTGCTATGTTCAAACCAACAGTTAAATAGTCCTTTTATTATCCAATATTTGAAACACTAGTAAACTTTCGTTATATTAAATACAGGATGGTATCAGGCATGAGGTGAATATCAAGGTGGCAGATGTAACAATGCTGTTTATTAGCAGATTACAGGCAACAAATCTCTTGTTCAGAGATAAAGCGTATTGCAATTTCTCTGAACAAGACATAAAAATCAAACGCTCCGTGAAGGTTTTTGATCTCCTTTTCTTAATAACAAAGTTGAAACAGCTTTTGTTTTAAGTTATAGTCAGAGAACCGGCGACTTACTTCGAAGTGTAACCTTGATTGCTATTTTCTGTTAGTTAAGAACCTAAAAAACAAAATTTATGGACGTAATCTTTGGATGCTACGCTAACAACACAGTGTAGTTACGTAAAAATCAATATAGTATAGGCTAAAACAGGCCGTCTTCGGAGGTGCGTTAGAATTCCGCACAGCCAATGTTATACATTAAAAATAAAGATTTTATGAAAAATACGATTGAAAATTTGGATATTTCGATGAATGTGTGCACTTTTGCAGTGCTACAGTTTTATATACATATTTGGTTAGGGGATTTTTTATGCCCTATTGTAGACTACTGCCTAAAATATAAGCAGAGGTTTCTCCGTACATATTCGCCCCTAAGCCAATATGGAACTGTAGCAAGTTGGAGAAATTCTCTGCTTTCTTTATTTATTAACTATTAATTTTCATTGATTATGCTACAGTTGAATGAAAATTACTCAAGCAGCAATAGCATTGCTATGCTAGGTACGGTCCAATCCTCCGATATGGATTACATCACGTCTCTGCAAATTTCCGAATTGACAGGAAAGCAACACGCTCATATTATGCGTGACATTCGTAACCTTCTGGAACAAGGAGTAGCCAAATCCAATTTTGGATTGGGGTCATACACAGATGCTAACAACCAAGAAAGGCCTTGTTATCATCTAACTAAAAAGGGTTGCTTAATTCTTGCTAGTGGATATGATGCGGTACTTCGAGAAAAAATTATCAACCGCTGGGAAGAACTGGAGAATAAACGAAAAGAAAGCTTCCAAATCCCCCAATCCTTCGGAGAAGCTCTAATGTTAGCCGCACAGCAGCAGATCCAGATCGAAGAGCAGCAAAAGCAAATCACACAGAAGGAAGAAGAGATAACCGAACTGAAGGCTGAGAATGTCGAACTTCAAAAGCAAAGCGAATACACTCGTGTGATCCTTCAAAGCAAACAGACCGTCCTGGTTACTCAAATAGCACAGGACTACGGAATGAGTGCAAGGAAGTTCAATTTGTTACTGCGTGACCTGGGAATACAACACAAAGTTCGTAATCAATGGATTTTATACGGAAAGTATTTGAACAAAGGATACGTCCATAGTACTACTCATAACTACACTCACACAAACGGCAGTCCAGATGTTAGCCTTAATACCGAATGGACTCAAAAAGGACGCCTGTTCTTGTATGAGGAGCTAAAAAAGCATAGTGTTCTTCCTCTGATAGAAAGAGAAATAGCCAACTAACTGCTTATTAAATAACCTATTTAGAGGTACGGAGCAATGACGTACAGCCATTCTTGTGCCATTTTACAAAACATAAACTTAGTATTTACACATGAAAACGAATTTTGAAGATATAAGAGAAGCAGGATATTGCTATGCTGCATTTAGAGTTGTAGGTGATAGTATGGACAATGGTTTAAGAGACAGTTTCGAGGATGGAGACAAGTTGCTTGTCCTTCCGGTATCCATTGAAGAACTAAAGGAAGGTCAAAGCGGTTTCTGGGTACTCGAAGTCGGAAGCAGTATCCTGTTCAAACAAATAACGAAGTATGACCGGGGCAGTGAGACGATCGTATGTCATTCGCTCAATCCCAACTACAAGGACATTTCTGTCAGCGTAGGCCAAATAAACAAGGCCTACCGGGTAGTGCAGAGACGGAGTAAACATACGTTGTACCCGGCATACGAAGACATATAAAAACTACCACATAAATATGCGCAAGCGGAATACATGTTAGGGACTTTTCGTAATCCAACGCGTCCGTTTAGATGCCCCTCCGGTAATATGGCCGGAGGGTTTATGCGAAATAAGTTGAGACAAATGTTTTATAATTCAGTATTTATAGATATTTTTATCGCATGAACATCATTGAAGTAATAGTTGAAAATGCAGGCAGTAACTTGAGTGCCTATATTGAAGGATTACCTGTCATTACTGTAGGAAATAGCTTGGTAGATATAAAAAAGAATATGCAAGAAGCTATTGATCTTTATATTGAATCCTGTAAAGAACTGAGTATAGAACCTGTTGATATATTGCAGGGTAATTATGAATTGGTATTAAATACAGACAAGTTATGATTGATCCAAAAGAGTTAAGAATAGGCAATATTATCACTGATGAAGAAAATAACATCTATGAGGTTGTTGGATTGCAAGAGCGATCTATAACAATAAGGCCTTATGGCCAATATGAGGAATATTCAATAGAATATATGCAGTTTCCCGCTTATGGTATTTTACTTACAAATGATTTAATTTTGAAGTGTGGGTTTAAAAACGATTTCACACCTGATTACAATGAATTTGATTATTATAACAAAAAAGGCTATTCTATGAATGGTTTCAAATTAGTTAAGTTGTACGATGAAAATACATACAGGTTTAAATATGAAAATATTGATATTTACTATCTTCACCAGCTTCAAAATCTATATTTTGCATTAACAGGAAAAGAAATGGAGGTAGAGCTATAACCTATCTCCTTCTTTATTCACGATCTTGTAAGCTGCCAGGTTGCTAAATATATCAATAAGCATAGTCTTTACATCGTTGCCTGGATCATTGAGTTTTGAAAGAATATCATTAAGTAAGAGGTTATTTTGTATACCGATAGTTTTATTCTCTATGCTGGTCTGCAAAATAGCCTCTAATAGTTTTGTATGATATTCAAGACGGTCATTCATCACCTTTTCCCTCTTCTTCTGGACATCATGTCTGATCCGGACGTTTTATTTATTTTCTCTCCGTAGCATACTCTGAGCTTATCCTTCTGCATCATAAGCAGGTTTTGGTAAGGGATAACCTCAAACACTTCTGTGTACGACAGGTGAAGGTTTTCCATAATACTCGCAATCTGTCCGTATATAGTATCATTACCTATTACTTTGGTTCTGCCGCCATCTTTGTTAAGCTCATTGCTAAGGCGGCACAGTCGAAAAAATCGTCTACATGTATTAGACTGACAACCTTGCTAAAAGCGTCTTTGAGTTCATCAAGGGTAGAGTCCTTGAGCGCAATCACAATTTCTTCGGATCGATCTTCCCAATTCTCAATATCTCCTGCCATAATCAAAGACAATGCCTTCATCATGTGTTCAATATTGCCGGGGACAGACAAAAGGGCATCCAGCCAGTTCGCTTTATCGGGTACATCTATTTTTGAGAGCCATTTAATAGCCCGCAATAGGATTTTTATTGTTGGAGGATAAACAGTAATCCCCTCTCCTTTTAGCACGATTGTGACAAATCTTTCGCCTATCAAAGACTCTGATACTAAACCTGCTGCTTTGTTCATATTCTTAAATGATTAGGGCGAGGATCATCCCCGCCCAATTGAAAACCTAAACCAACCTATTAAATGCTCGTTGAAGATTGTACCTCTTTGTCGCTGTACCAATATTCTGTACTAACTTTCGTGTTTTCCGGCTCCATTGCCGTACCAACAACGGCCAGCCCTACTGCACCATCCGTTTCTGCTTCACGGGTAACAACAGCCCCTTTCGGGAATACAATCCACACACTGTCTTCCGTCAAGGCCATAAGGCACTTGTTAATTTCTTCGTACTCTCGGGAACGTTTCCAGCCTATAACTTCGCTTCCTCCGCTCTTGGTGATAGTTTCACCACCCATGAGTTCTTTTTTGGTCGTGAAATCATACTCGCCGATCGTAAAATTCATGGAGACTTCTCCCAATTCCGCTGATTGGCGGTACGGCTTTTTAGTCAGCTGATTGTTATACCGGGTCACGGAGGCTTCCGACTCGTCAATAGACCAAGTATCCTGATGCACATTGGTTACTTCTTTGGTCTCGGCATCGTCAATAATTGACTTTAGCATAGCCGGAGTCAAATCGCCCGTCACCTTTGATGTGTCCGCGTATAGTAACCGCTTAATACCTACTGTATTCATATTATCTCAATTTAAAATTTGCTACTTTGAAAAATAATCTCACATTCACAAAGAAAGAGTCTGTTCCCGGATCTTCTTCTGTGCTTAGTTCATCTATTGTGTATGTACCTTTGTTGCCTTCATATTCAAAATATCCTTTGAAAAACTCCTTCTCTGCAACCTTCTGAAGCTCGTTCATCCTTGCACTGTCAGGAGCAGGATAGTTGACATTTGAATCGTAAGGGACGAAGATATTAACGTTAGCATAACCTTTCGACCAGGGCGTATTTGTCATACCAAGAACATTGACAACAATTCTTTCCGGAACATGCTTTTTCTTGTAAGATGGGTGCTTGTCTTTATATACCGGCATGCCGGGAAAGACAGTCGTTACCTTCTTATAAAGAAAATCCTTTATGTCTTCGTTTGTCATCATTCTTTTGCTCCTAATTTATCTGCAGCTTGCTGATAAGCCATAGACGAGACATCAAACCCTTTTTTCTCAACAAAGGATGCGTAAGGCATACCATTCACAAGAATAAGAGAGTCGCCCGCTTTATTAGCGTTTTGAATCGCTTGTAAGGCATATTTCTGAGCATCTGTCTTACTAAACGTATTAGCGACCTTCTCTTCTATTATCTTGCCATCGTTAGTAATAGCATAGGCATTCGAGCTACGAAGATTACCGGTTCTGTTTTGATAAGAACCTTTAGCCACAGCGACATTTAGATACAAGTCACCAGCAACCCGCATACTGTTGGTAACTTCATTCTGAAGCTGCTTTCTAGCTTTCTTAAGATCCGAAAAATCATATTTTGCCTTTACGCCTAAATCCATACCTCTGAATAGCCTAAATAGTTGCACTTGCCTGATTGTATTACCACTCCTTCACCCCTTACAGAGCCATCATTATCCAATGCCCTCACATAATCACCAACTGATAATTTTATATTGCCCGCGATCACTATATGGTAGTCATAAACTACCATTTCACCAGCGACACCGATCTGTCGACCAGCACCATTGTCATCACACCGACACGAGCCAATTTTCTCCCACATATCACCATCAGCCCCGGGTATAGTATTTCCCTTGTCATCCCGATACGGATTGATATATGATTTTTTTTCTAATATGTGAGGTGCAAAATACATTACCAATACATTGAGGCGTCAGAAATTCGACTAGCTAAAACATCTTCTATCCCTAATTGCTTACACAACAACGAATAATATGCTTTGATACCGTCCTTATCCCAAGATATCGAGAATCCGCTTTCGTTTACCGATGTTGGACGAGCCAACAATGACGGGATAAAAGCGGTAATGGCTTTTTTTACCTCGATCATGTTTTCCTGCGTAATCTCGTCATCAAGAGAAACAGAACTGTTCAAAGTCATATCTAAAAGATCAGCCTCCGATAAATTCATACCGAAGGAACCGATCTTTTGTGTTATGTAATTAGATACCGTCATGATTATTCAGGTTCAGTGTTCAATGAGGCGATACCATTAATTTCAGTGATTACAGGCAAAGCATATGTTTCTGCCTTTACAAACTCAACGCCATTCGAATTTTGCGTTTCACCGACTCCCCACTGAGATACACGAATACGACCATAATTGGAGTAAGTAACTCCGGGTTCAGGTCTCAATTCGCTATTGACATAGGCATTTTTGATCGTACCCAAACCACCAGAAGGAATAAAGACCAAATTCTTTGCATTCCAGGGATTGTATGGAGTAAATACACCATTGTTTTGAATCAAACACTGGCGTCTTACCGGTTCCAGGATAGGTAATTCGTTCGATCGCATAAATTCATTGAAGGCGTTCAGTAGCAATGGGCTATTTTGCTTATCAGTTCCGAAGATTACCTGTTTCATTTTCTTGCTTCGAAGAATATAAGATATCTTAGAAGGGGCTAGCAAGATACGATCAAAGACTACTTTATCGGAAAAAGCGTCTACGATAGCCTGAATGTCTTCGAATACGTCTACATTAGCAATGTTATCATCATTCCATTTCAATGTAACCTTGCCTTTGTTTTCTGTGGGCATATTGTAGTCAATAGTTGTCTTAACACCACCTTCCGGGTTGTTCGTTTCGTCTAATGTAGCAATACCTTCATTAGATAGTGCACCCATAGCAATGATATCCAGTTTCGCCTGAACACCTTGAACCGGAGTTCTAACATTACCCCACATCAGATCAATAAGCTGTCTTTTTGCCGCTTCTTCCGGAATAGATTTGCTATCCAAAATTTGCAGAATCTTTCTGTAGTCGTCAATTGTCAAAGGCAACGTAATTGCATGATGGAGTACCTTTTGAGCGATAGTTTCAAGTCCATGAGTACCAAGTACCGGTTCTTTCGACTTATCGTCAATTGTCGCAGCTGCAATAGTGACATTGTACTTACCCTTGATTTCTTCAAAGTTTAACCCAATAGAAGGATAATCCCAATTGAAAAATCTCTCATAGAATACGGTGTCAAATAATAGTTTATGCTGTCTTGATACCGCATCAAATCGTAATTGAACCTGCTTTGTAAGTTCTCCAAACAAAGAACTGTATTGAAATTTATCTGGCATAGTATTACTGTTTTACGTAAATAATATTAGGGTTGTTTTTTAAGCAAAGCCCCTGTTTCCAAGACGCAGGGATATCCGGAACATAACCCAAGAGTATTACAGCATCATAAGCTGCAGAAACAGTGTCCTGATCGTCCCCTGCAAGTGGCTCAGTATCTTCACCAACTACGGCATTAGGCTCATATTTTGCAGCAGAGTCAGATGCACCAGTGGCTTCGATCAAGGTGTCATCTGCAACAAGCCCTGTAATAGCTGCAGATAAAGTCAATACATCATAATCGGCATTCGATGAATCAATAGAGGAAACCGTCACACCGGTTGTTTCTCCGATTTTCATTACAACATCATTAACCTGGAACAATGTACCTTTTGGCACTCTAGGCTTTGTCGTTGTTCCGCCAGATATGACTTTTGCATTTTTGGAAACAGCTGCAGTCAAAGTTCCAGATACAATGTGTAAAGGTGTCCCTTTTTTAATGACAGTCCCTTTAGGGAATGTCTGCAATAATTTATAGCCGCCAGGTAAAATCTTAGCCTCTCCGCGCCAAAACACTGGCATATTGCCGCTATAAGATTTACCTTCAAATTTAACTCCCATTTTTTCTGTTTTTTAATGATTAATTTGCGTCAGGCAGATTTTTTGCCCACTGATCAGCCTCTTCTTTGGCTTTGTCGTCTGATGTAGACAATACACCTGATGCGTTACTACTCTCAAGCCCTGCGGTAACAATGTTTTGCTTAATGCCCGCCAGATAAGAGCCGATTGCAGCTTCATCCATTTCAGGAGTGATAGCAAACCCTTCTTTAGCTCTCCATTCCGGGATACCGAGTTCTTTTGCTTTAGAAGCGATCATGTTCGCCCTTGCAGTCTGCTGATACTTTACTTTGTAAGCATTTAATTCCTCCTGGATAGGAGTCAGCTTTGCTGCAATTGCTTCGTCAATCAACTTCTGAAAATCGGGTTCTGTTTTTGTCTGCCCGCCCCCAGCAGCAGGTTCTTCCTTCTTTTCTCCTTTGGCTTTATTGACAGCGTCCGTCACTCGTTTGTCAATACCGCTTTGAAGAGAAGATAGGAAAGATTTTTGACCGTCTACAACAGTCTGTAAGTTATCGTCAGTTACAAGTCCGGTATTAGCCAACGCTTCGGCCTGTCCCTGTAAGATATCATCACTTAACCCAAGATTTGAATAAGTCTGTTTTAAGAGATTGAAAATTTTGTCCTTCATACTATATACACTTTAGTTTAATTTCTATAGCATAAAATTACGGGGAAGGGAAGAAGCTAGAAAATATTTGAATAAGAGAAACGTAACACTTTGTAAACTGTTACATTTTAATTAAAAAGGCAGCAAATTTTGTCGTATTTGACATCATTTACTACCTTTGCGCATCCCATTATGGGATTTCAACTATTGATGGTCCGGACTGTGAAGTTAGGGCCATTGCCATTATATAGGGAGTTCTTCACTTGTCCATTCCTTTGAGTTAAGCAGATTATTAAGAGTGTCCCCTTCAAAGACAGGATAAGGATAAACTGGTTCCTGATATTCTTCTCCGTTCTCTGGTATATTCATAGCAGAAGGGAACAACTTCTCATAATTACCTATTTTCATCAAAACTTCAGTTCCATCTGTTGAGTAACGAGGTGATAAATTTAGATCGTCTAAAGCCTCCTGAGGGACTATAGATAAATCGCTTGCAGGTATTACTATGTATTTCATATTACTTTTCTTTTAGGGTTTGTAAATAATCATAAGCTTTGATGCACTGGTCTTTAGTGAGAACACGGTTGTAGATGGCAAGGTTTTTGAAAGCCATTTTACAATATTCATTAGAATGAAAGCCTATTTGGATAGGAATAATATTATTGTTTATACTCGGAGTTACTTTATATTCCATCCAATCTTGATCATAAATTCTTCCATCTGAGCATATAGCCAACATTTGATTTGCGAGAATAGAAGTTCCGCTATTTGTTCTTCTTACATAAACCGTATACCCATTTGTTCGAATATATACAAACAAATTATTAGGAGCAACTATTCCAGAATTTTTATTTGTATTCTCCGCGCTTTTCCAATTTCCTACCATTGTCCAATCTTCACCCCACGAAAGAGGTGAAGAATAAATCTTATCATCCACTCCATCAGTCACCAAGTAACCTTCGTAATCTGGGATTTGTTCGATGATAGCACTTCCAGCAGCCGCAAAAAAGAATGAAGCACTGGTTGCCTCACTTGGGATTTCAGATCTTTTTATTTCAAGTATAGCATCTGTTTCTGTAGATTTAACAATAATAAAAACCCCATCTAATAGGTATCTAAAACCTACTTTTCCTTCCAAGTTGCTTACTTTAACTCTAAGTATATCAGTCCATAGAGATAAAGATTCGAGAGAGTGGTACATTCCACCTGTACCAGTAGAACTAAGCTCAATACGAGACTTGTTTCTTTGGATTACAGTTACATTCGAATTTGTTCCCCATGTAGTGAAATCTGTAATATAGCTTCCATACCCACTATTCTCCGCAAACAAGAAATTACTCAACACTAAATCGTTACCATTACCGGTCAAATTTGTCACAGTAGCACGGTCTGAATCTTCGTTAGTCTTTCCGGTTACAGTCCAGGCTTGATCGAATGAGGACGGATCAAAAACAGGTTCTGACGGCACACCTCCTGCCTTACTTCCAACTCCTAACCGGATGCCGGTTAGGTCTATCCCGGGATAGAAGGAGTGAGAAATATTAGTATTGCTAAGATTAATCATTGCAGTATTTGTATTGTTTGCGGTTCCGCAGTGGTCACAATTCGGACTTTCAATCCAGCTTTACCACCGCTGATAACGTCTACTACTTCTTTTACTCCCCGATAATTAAAAGCAGCTACCCTCCATACATTCCCGTCAAGACTTATTTCGACGAGGACGTCGCTTTCTTTTTGTGTCACAACTTGTAAGCCTGCACTATCCGATGTCATATCAAATGAGTCGCTTACATATCTACTTCCTTGTTTTGTCCAATTTAACGATGTTGCCATATAATTTGTATTTTACTATTGTCGTCACTATAAGATAAACCATATACCACCATTTAGGCGTTATCTTTACCTCTATTGTTCCCGGATTCGCTGGCTCCGACACCCTTGTTATCTTGACCGGAGACAGTATTTTCTTGATTACTTTCATTGTTTATCTGACTTTGTCGCTTTTCTTCTTCAATCCTCTTAATCTCATCAGCAGGTTTATCCGCAATGCCCAGCAACTTAATCGCTGTCTCAAGAGAAGCAATGCCGTCACTACGAAGCTTGCCGATAGCAGACCACCTTTTGTCTGTATCCTCCTGAAATGGTTCGGAGAACTCAAAGTCGATTTGAAGAGCTTCCAACTGAGGTCTTAGCGAAATATGAGTGACGTTTTTCATGATTGCCAAGATCAAATTCTTTTCCCTATCAACTGCAATCTCATATATTTCTTTACGATTATCCCGCTTCATGTAAGATGGAGCCATAGCTCGTTTTAGAGCTTCCCCTGTCAATGTCCCTAGTCCTTTTGTGTTCTCTGGAGAGAAGTTAAATGTGAAAGTATCGTTAAGTATAGAGTCTTTCAAAACTTCCTTCTCAAATTTTTTAAGTTCAACCGAATCAGGAGGGGTTACATACTCAAACATACTATCAGGTCCGAAACATCTGATAACCTCTCCTACATTATCAGGGTCAGTAAGAGACTCCAGAACATCGGCTGACACCTTTGCCTTTGGATCAGCGAAATAATTAACCGTGTCAGCAGATTTAGAGTCAATATATTCGTCTCTTCTTATACGTGGTTGTGCCCCCTCCCATTCTTTTTCTTGTTGATAATAGATCACATTGATTTTACCCGTAGGATTAATGACAGGGATTACTTCCCATCCTGTATTGACCTTACGACATCGATAAATCACCTTCGGAGTTTGTATATCAAAATGCTCAACAGTATTAACACCCTCTTTCAAGAAATAGCCATAACCAAAAGCGAGCATGGTGCCATATTGATCGAAAAGAGGACGTAATGTATACCCTAATGACTTTGCCAACATTACAACTTTTACCTCGGCCTTACCGGTTTCGTCGTTACGATAAATATGGTATAATTTCGCGCATTCCGTTTCGGCTCCTGCCAGACGTTTAGCTTGTCTCATGGTTGTATCGAAACGAGTATCTTTCAAAAACTGAGTAAAAGCGTCAAAAGCTTCGTCCTGAATATCAGGGTCATTCTTACTCCATTTTATAGGCTGACCCAGTAAAAAGAACAATGCAACTTCATTAATATATGCCTGCCATCTTCTAGGCAACTTTTCAGTGACATATGGTTCTTTGCCTTTTCTTAATTTATTCGGCCTACTCATTATATCATGCAGAGCCGGATCATATTCCCGGATAGCCTCCATGACTTCCAAGTCCCTATTTTGGAACAATTCCATAGCTTGACTTATATCCTTTTCTTTTATAAGCGTCACAAGGTCCTTGTTCGCCGTAGAGTCGTTCATTGATTGTCCTCTAAATATATCTACTATGTAGTCAATTATTGATCCCATATGCTTTATTGTTAGTATATTCCTAAATCCTCTTTGTTATATTGTTTTGATGTCAAAACCTTACCAAGCAATTTACCGATTGTATAATAGCGTGTTCCATCTATCAGGTGATTGTAAGCGTCAATAGGCTGGTTTATAAACTTTCCGTCTTTGTTTTGCTCATAAACATAATTCTTCAATTCTCTGATATAGTTAACGGATCGTCTTGTTACACACAGTTTATACTCCATCATCTTAAACAAACCTCCCATGACAGAGCCTTTATATTTATCTGCCGGAAATATGATAATTCCGGCATTGGCAATTTCTTGTATCAAACGTGGATCAGCACTATCGGCATAAACAAACAATCCTAACTTCTTCAACTCCTTAATTATTTCGCTTGTTAGCATGTGAGTACGATAGCATTGTTCGTCCAAATACAATCTATTCTCAAGTATTCCGCATTTGACTATAGCCGTAGGGTCGGAACTGTATCCAAAATCAAGACCTGCTGCAACCTGCTTGGCGTTTGCAGGAAATTCATCCACAATCTCAAATTCAGGGAAAACCAAACCTTCAGCCATAGCTTGCAAGCCTAAACCATAAACAGTCCATAATACTTTATTCTTATGTTCAAGAGATTCTATCTCGTCTATGATCGTTTGTTCCAGGAAAGGATTATCCTTGTATGTTGAGATAAAATGATAAGTACGAGAATCTTTATTCAATTCGCACAACCAATGTTCGTCAGAAAAAGAGGGATTATAGTCTATTATGGAAAAATCGGTTGTACGCATAATAAGCTGTTGCCATTCTAAGAAAGAGATTTCATTCCCTTCATTACAATATAAAATATTCCGCTTGCGTCCTCTAATTTTCTGCTCGTCATCAGTTGAAAAAAACTCTACAAATGATCCATTGGGCAAAGTATAAACCATATCAGACTTATTCATACTCCGGTTATCCCACATCAAAAATTTGTCCTGCATTATCTCTTTAAAGTCCCTGAAAACAGACCCTTTCAGCGCAGGCAATGTTTTACGGACAATAGACAAAGAGCATTTAGGATGCTGAATAACGTACACCAGCAAGAATATAAGTATATTGTAGGTCTTGCTACTTCTAGATGACCCTTGTGCAGATACTATTTTATAGCCAGCATTAAGAGCTCCTTGTACTTCAGCGTATATTTTAGTCGTCTGAATCTTCATTTACTTGATCCCTCCTATCAATTACTTCTATTTGAATACCGGTATTAATAGGATTGCCGTTGCTGGTAATATCCTTCTTCTCCGGAGCGTCCCATCCCATCATCTTTGATAACCGGTCTAAAGCATCTATCTTAGAGTACATCTTAACCTCAAATCCTTTATCTGTACTTTTTACTGATTGTATCGCTAGCTGAAAAGAGATAGGCAACCGAGTTATATCCTTTACTAAAAAGATACGATATTCTTTTGTTCTCTTGATTTCCAGCATATCAACAACATTGGCTCGAGCTATATTTGTTAGTATATTAACCGCTTCGTCTTTATTTAAGTCTGAACGGGATTGAAGAGCAGCCTGAAGCTCTTTAACCCTTACCGAAACCTTACCGCTGTTAAGAAGCTCGGAAGCCTTAATGTTTATAGTTTCACTTTTCATTTTCTCGCAAGAGTATGCACGCCTGTAAGCCTCAGATGCGTTACCACATTCGAGGTAGTAGTTACAGAACTTTTCTTGTTTGATAGTGAGAGCCATAAAAAATATTTTCATCAAATTTAAGCACACCCCTAGAGAGAGTATGCATAACTTCAAAGCGAAAACGTAACAATAGCTAAACTGTTACGTTTTTCTTTTACAGATAGCCTTCGGAGCGCAATTTACCCTCAATTAAGGTGATCTTATTCTCCAGGTCAAGCCGGAAATCTTTATAGTGCTGATAAGAGAATATCAAATCAGAACATATTCTTGACACCGCTGAAGGGGCATTTAACTTTAGGGCATGAGCAAGCTCATCACGAACACCTCTGTTAAGACATCCCCCAGCTAAAGAAGACGGGGAATAGAGAAGGACTATGATGAAGACAAACTTCTTCCTTTGTATGGCTCCCAGCTTTCGAGTATTGCCCATACCAAAAGTATCAATAAAATAATTGTGTAAATACGGAATTAATGATAAGTCTTCAAGTTTTGGTTTAACAAGTTCGGACTCCCGGGTAGATAAATTTGATATTTGTTCCCGGATCGCCATTAATTCAAAGATTTCAGAGACCATATTTTGTAACTTATTTGGTTACGATCATGTAGCACAAATGTACTAAAAATATTGGAATAAACAAACGATGGGAGAAATTAACTCAAAATTGGAAAGATGTGAATCTAACCAGTAAAAAATTCACATCCCCCCCTCCGGTGAAAAATTGAAAGGGTGCTTATAAGCATACCACGCAAATACCACGCAAATAAAAACAAATAACACATAATCATTTGAATACAAGCAATATAAATAGGCAAATATTCAGCTTCCCAAGCTAAGGGTCACGAGTTCGAGTCTCGCTTACCGCTCACTTCTATTTAAGGTATTACCTTCTACGGGTAATACCTTTTATTTTTTCATCTCACACAGTAAAAGAACTTACCCTATTACAAAGGGAGTTTCCCCACAGCAATGGGGATTTTAGCCCACAGCACTGGGGACTCTTCCCCACTTATATGGGGAAAGTTCCCCAGTGCTAATAAAATAATGGGAAAACATAATAAAGCAATATACTTTCCTACCCATCTTCGTATTTATTTAGGAATAGTTTTCATTGATGAAAACATTTCATTAAAAATGAGTGTTAATCCTATATTATTCTTACTTTTGCGACTATTAACTAAATTTAAAAAGAAAAAGAGAAAACAGCTATGTTAACAGTGATGATTTTGGTTTTTTTAGTTGGGTATCTATGTATAGCTTTAGAGCATCCACTGAAAGTAAACAAAGCCGGAACGGCCCTACTAACCGGAACTATACTTTGGGTTTTATATACCTTCGGGGCACCCGATCTTATCCCTATTGCTTCTGCCGAAGCCTTTAAAGAGTTCCTGGATTCGCATCCAGGCATAGCAGCTCTCCCTTTCGTGGAACAAAGTACCCGCTTTGTCGTCGAACATCAGGTATTGGATAGTATCGGTGAAATTGCAGAAACACTAATCTTCCTGATCGGAGCAATGATTACTGTTGAACTGATCGATGCCCACGGAGGGTTCATGTTCATCACAAACCGCATTAAGACAAACCAGAAGAAAAAGTTACTGGTATTAGTCGCCTGTATAACATTTTTCATGTCCGCCATACTTGATAACCTGACAACCTCAATCGTTATGGTTATGTTGATGCGAAAATTATTAGGCAACTACAAAGAACGTTGGGTGTTTGGTAGCGTCATTATTATTGCAGCCAACAGTGGTGGCGCCTGGTCTCCTATCGGTGATGTAACTACGATCATGTTATGGGTAAGAGGTAATATCTCTACATCCTCAACCATCCCTCACCTTATCTTGCCGAGTTTGGTTTCAGCAGCAGTACCCGTATTGATCATGATGCGCTTCCTGCACGGAAAGGTAACACCTCCCGATGCATTTACTTACAATGAAAATGATGAACTGCTCAAAGAACTGAAAAATAAAGAAAAACTTTCGATACTAATTCTTGGTGTTTTCTGCCTTGTATTCGTACCTATATTCAAGACAATCACCCATCTGCCTCCATTCATGGGTATTTTGATGGGTGTGGGTATTTTGTGGGTATATACAGAATTAATGTATAAGCGGAATATCGTAAACGAAGATATAAAACTTCGTTTATCAAAAATAGTTCGCCGGATAGACGGAGCTACTTTATTATTCTTTCTTGGAATTTTATTAGCTGTAGACGCCTTGCGTTGTAGTGGCGTACTCTCCAATTTCGCCTTATGGCTGGATGATACGGTAGGTAATGTATACGCTGTAAACCTGATTATCGGAACCTTATCAGCCATCGTCGATAATGTTCCTTTGGTTGCCGGTGCAATCGGTATGTATCCGGTAGCAACAGAAGCTATGATTGCATCAGCTGCCGATCCTGTTTATATGGCAAACTTCGTTCAAGATGGCATCTTCTGGCAATTCTTAGCCTATTGTGCCGGTGTTGGAGGCAGTATGCTGATCATCGGATCTGCCGCCGGAGTCGTAGTTATGGGGCTGGAACGTATCAATTTCATTTGGTATCTCAAAAATATTTCGTTACTTGCACTCCTTGGATATCTGGCAGGGGCCGGAGTCTATATTATCCAGCACGTAGTACTGGGATTATAAACAAAAGGAGGATACAATTATGTTATGGGATTTCATACTTAGATTATTTATCGCAGGTCTTCTGGGAGCTGTGGTTGGTCTCGACCGGGAATACAGGGCAAAAGAAGCCGGATATCGTACGCATTTCCTGGTTTCATTAGGTAGTGCTCTCATCATGATTGTTTCTCAGTATGGTTTCCAACAAATCATACAGGAAAACAGTGTTTCCCTCGACCCCAGCCGTGTTGCGGCGCAGGTGGTAAGTGGCATCGGTTTTATCGGTGCAGGAACGATTATTATTCAGAAACAGTTTGTTCGCGGACTGACAACAGCCGCAGGCATCTGGGCTACCGCCGGGATTGGACTGGCCATCGGAGCCGGGATGTATGGTGTCGGTGTAGCAGCGACAATATTGACTTTAATCGGTCTGGAGCTATTAAGTTTCATCTTTAAAAGCCTGGGGATGAGAAGTTCGATGATCATCTTTTCAACTGCCGAGAAAGACATTATACAAAAGGTTACCCGAGTACTGAGTGACAGAGGTTATATGCTCGTCTCCTATCAAATGGAAAAAGTCAATCATTCGAATGCCGACACTTATGTCGTTACGATAGTCATAAAAGCGAAAAAAAGCATGGATGACAACAAATTACTCCTGTTTATGGAAGAATTTCCGGAAATAACAGTCGAGAGAATTGAATAGAATTACTGAAACGGGGACAAGTTTTACTATATTTGTCCCCGTAATTATTTATAACAAATACACATGAACATAATTTCTAAACTTTTCAAGAAAGAAAAAGAAGAAACAGAAGCTACCTCAAAGGGTTCCGTTGAAGAGTTCGTTTCTTTGATCCGCGTTTATTATCAGGCAGTAATGGCTGTACAACTGGGTATAACCAACATCAATATGCTGTCGGATATGGCGCTATTCAAACGGATGTTGAAGATCCCAACACAAAATAACAAACCGGGTATTGCCGAAAAATCACGTGCACGTAAGATCCTTATGCAAGACTACGGCATGAAAGAAAGTTTCTTTAAAGAGATTGATGCATCGGTTAAAAAGAATTGTAAATCACAAAACGATATCAAATCGTACTTTTTTCTGTTTCAGGGTTTCTGCAATGACCTGTTTTCTTTGTTGGACAACCTGATGCAGTGGAAGTTCCGTTTCTCTATGTTGGTAAAAAAGCTGTTATACAACCAGACAGCCAAAACGATTCACGAGATTGTAACCCGTTCGGAATGGAAAGAGGTTAGCGTACAAAAAACGGCTTGGAGTATTCGTAAATACAAAGAAACACTCGGTTACTCGGAAGAATGGATGACTGATTTTGTTTACAACGTTGTCCTTCTCGCCAAGGAAGATGCAAAGAACCAACGCAAGAAAGACAAATAAAGATTGAATGATATGAAATATCTTTTTTTAGAATATCCCAAATGCAGTACTTGCCGGAACGCAAAAAAGTGGCTCGATGAACATAAGGTATCCTATGATGATCGTCATATAATCGACCATAACCCTTCTGTTGAAGAGTTGACTGAATGGATTGAACGGAGTAAGCTTCCTTTGAAAAGCTTCTTCAATACCAGCGGCCTGGTATATAAAGCGATGCAACTGAAAGACAAACTGCCTTCCATGAGCGACAAAGAACAGATTGAATTACTGGCATCCGATGGGAAATTGATTAAACGCCCATTACTGGTAAACGAAAATCAGGTACTGGTTGGTTTTAAACCCGGTGAATGGGAAGAATTAGTAAAATAGTCCTATGAAAGAGTTCATCACCCCTCCCGATCATATTCATTTCCTGGCAAAGAAGCTATTTGCTGATTGCGGGGAAATTATCGACGGTTCCATTGCTTATCTGGAAAAAGGTGGTGGTGGACCTACTTCATTGCATACACACGAACATAACCATCTGTTTATTGTGACCAGTGGGCAGGCACGTATCGAGCTGGGCAGCGAAGTAAAAATACTGAATGCCAACGAGTCGTTTCTGGTAAAAGGAAGTATTCCCCATTCCGTATGGAATAATATCGACGGAACAACCGTTATGATCGGTATCTCTGTAAAAGACAAATAATCATCTTAATTTACTTTTCGAATGGAAAATCTTACCTATCAACCCAGTTCAGACTATGTTGCAGCCTGTGGATTATATTGTGGAGCCTGCCGTAAATTTGTAAAAAAACAATGCCCCGGATGCAAGGCAAATGCAAAAGCTGCATGGTGCAAAATACGGTCTTGCAATATTGAGCATAACTATAAGAGTTGTGCGGACTGTACGGTCAGTTCCATTGAGGAATGTAAGATGTTCAACAACTTCATAGGAAAGGTTTTCGCTGTTCTTTTCCGTTCGGATCGTGCAGCCTGTATCAGAAGAATACAAGCAATCGGATACGATGCTTTTGCCGAAGAAATGCACAGTAAAAAACAACAGACAATAAAAAGATAAATAACAAAAGCCAATGGTATCAGAATTACATCCGCTAGGGTTCTTTCTACCCGAACAGACTAAACTGCTTATGCTGGGCAGCTTCCCACCTCCCATGCAACGTTGGTCGATGAATTTCTACTATCCGAATATCCAGAACGATATGTGGCGTATCCTGGGACTCCTATTTTATAATAATAAAGAGTATTTCCTGGAGACAAAGAAAGCTTTCAGTGAAGAAAAAGCCAAACTGTTTTGTAAGGAAAAAGGTATCGGCATCGGTGATACGGCTGTCGAGATCATCCGTCTGAAGAACAATGCTTCCGACAACTTCCTGCAAGTTATCAAACCTATCAATCCGGAAGAAGTATTGTCGCAGATTCCGGAGTGTAAAGCGATTGTCGTAACCGGCCAAAAAGCAATGGATACACTTTTATCCGTATTACCTCCTACCGAAGAACCGAAGGTCGGTTCCTATTCTACGTTCACTTTACTAGGTAGAGTATTCAGATTATATCGTATGCCTTCTTCTTCCCGGGCTTATCCCAAACCGTTGGAAGAAAAAGCAGCTGTCTATAAAGGCATGTTTGAAGGATTAGGCATGCTGTAACCTTTCATATAGACAGAATTATTTCAGGTGATAGTTGACAAGTGACAGTTATTTCGGCTTTCGGTCGATGGGATTACCGAATGCGAAATTCCAACTGTCACTTGTCAACTGTCATCTGTCAACTGAAAAATGTTTCACACATTTTTCTATATTATCCGCAATGAAAATACGTATTCACCAAGCGGATCATTCCTTCCGGATCGCTCTTCAGGTCATCCCGCAAAGAGAAGTCGTTATATGATTGCAGCTTTTTAATGATGCCGTCGATCATACTCGGACTAAAGACATTGTACTTTTCAAAGATTGCCCGTTGTTTTTGCAAACGTTCGGCTGAAGCGGCACAACTGTCGGGTAATTGATCTAATGTACTTAAGCGGTCTTTATTCTCTTCCTGATGAATATTGACATTGACATACGTCTTTTCTGCAATCTCCAGAGCATTCTCTATTTCAAAACCATAACGGCAGGCAACCGCCAATCCGGCAAGTAGCTGATACAGGTCGGCCGAACCATCCGGCGAACGCATCTCTACGGTTTGCTTCTGTGCCGTGTCGTAATGGCTATCCTGTTCCAACGGGTTAGCGAGTGAACACATATCTTTCTTTGCAGCCCAACCCAGCGGTACACGAACCAATACGGAACGGTTACGATCACCCCAACAGATATTCGTAGGAGCTTCCTGGTGAGGAACCAAACGGAAGTAAGAAGTCGGATTCGTATTTCCGAAAGCAGTAATGGCAGAAGCCAGCTGCATCATACCTGCAATCGCTTTACGGGCTGTTTCAGACAATACCCCGTCTTTCAACATCTGGTTTTGACCTTCTTTCATGATGCGCATATGAATATGCAGACCGGAACCGGCCTTTCCTACCGTAATCTTCGGAGCAAAAGTAATATCCAATCCATAGCTGTAAGCCAGGTTACGAATAACCCATTTGGCAATAACAAGCTGGTCGGCAGCATCTTCCACCCTTGTCGGAAGGAACTCTATTTCATTCTGTTCGTATATTTTCCCGTTCAAGGTAAAATTACCGACTTCGGAATGGCCATATTTGATCTGTCCTCCTGCCTGTGAGATATAGTGCATACATTGGGTACGGAACTCGTTGAACTTGGCAAAAGGCCCGGATTCATGATAGCCGCGTTGGTCGGTTGCCGGAAACAGTTCTTCTTCCTCTGCTATTACATAATATTCCAGTTCACCCATGGCTTCAAACTCCATTCCGGTCACTTCGGTAAAAGCTTTACTTGCTTTATGCAAAGTATATTCCGGTGAACTTTCCAACGGTTCCCCATCCTTATTGAAGAAAGAGCAGAGCATACTGACTGTCGGTAATTCGGCAAAAGGATCGACAAAAGCCGTTCGGAAACGAGGGATCACATACAGGTCGCTGCTACCGGCTTCGATGAAAGAGAACAGGCTCGAACCGTCCACACGTTCGCCACAGGTTAGAATAGCATCGAGGTAGGCAGCGTTATTTATAACAAAATTCAATGTCTTCAACCGGCCATCGCCTGCCGGATACATAAAGTTTACCATTTTGATTCCCTTCTCGCGGATGAAAGAAATAATGTCCGCTTTCGTAAATTGGGAAGAAGGTTTTTGCAGAAACTCAACCAGAAGGTTGGAGTTCATTTCTAATTCGTTTTTCATGCTTCGTTGATTGTTTTACAGTATAGATTTAACTATCAATTCTATCGTCTCCAAAGATAGAAAAAGAAACTTCGACTACCCTGTTTTCCTTGAATTTTATCATGCAAGAAAATTATTATTTTCACTTTTCTTCAAAAAGCCTTGCATATTAAAAACAAAAAGCTACCTTTGCACCCGCAATACGGAAGTAGCTCAGTTGGTAGAGCACTGGTCTCCAAAACCAGGTGTCGGGAGTTCGAGCCTCTCCTTCCGTGCACAAGGCAATACATCCATCGGATGCGTTGCCTTTTTTTATAAAAGATCAGTTATCCTATGGTTAGTATCAAGTTATAATCGTATATTGCACATAGTTTATCACTAGCTAAAAATCAACGGATAAAAACAAGCGTACTATGAATATAATTAAATACACACTATTACTTGGGATTACGATGTGTCTATTAACTTCTTGCGGAGCTACTTATTCCAATGCTCTGGCGGCGGATAAAAACATTCAGAAACTAGAACTGGGAATGAGCAAACTGGAGATTATAAACATTATGGGGAGTACCTATAAAAGACTGGAAGTCAAACAAACGGCTGATGGCTACCGGGAAACACTCGGATTTCCAGATTTTCAGAATGGCATTTATCAACTTCGCCTGCTTGACGGGAAACTTCAGGAATGGGATTATTTACAGCCCAACAAATGCAAGGATAATTGTTCGGATAAATAATATTGGTGTAAAAAGAGCCGGCAGGTTCAGCTAATGAAAAAGACTGAACCTGCTGCAATATTCAGTCAGATAATATCTCCAGGCCGTCCTCCCGCATCACAAAGGTATGTTCCCACTGTGCAGAAGGAAGTTCGTCGTCTGTTATTACGGTCCATCCATCCTCTTCGGCGATGTAAACGCGATAAGTTCCCATGTTGATCATCGGCTCGATGGTAAAAACCATGCCTGGAACCAAAAGCATCCCCGTTCCCTTACGACCGAAATGAGCCACTTCCGGCTCTTCATGAAATTCCAATCCGACACCATGACCGCATAAGTCGCGAACCACCGAAAAACCATTCTTCTCGGCATGCTTCTGAACGGCATGTCCGATATCTCCCACATAGCCAAAAGGCCTGGCAGCCTTCATGCCGACTTCCAGACATTCCTTCGCCACACGAACCAGCTTTTCTTTCTCCGGAGAAACTTTACCGATCATAAACATACGGGACGCATCGGAAAAATAACCGTCCAGGATGGTAGATACATCTACGTTGATAATATCACCTTCCTTCAGTATCTCCTTTTCGCTGGGGATACCATGACAAACGACTTCATTGATCGAAGTACATACGCTCTTCGGAAAACCTTCAAAGTTCAACGGAGCCGGAATGGCACCGTGATCCATCGTATAATCGTACACCAGCTTATCGATCTGGGCTGTCGACATTCCTGCCTTGATCTCTTTTGCAACCAAATCAAGGATACCAGAGTTTACGACTCCGCTTCTACGAATGCCTTCGATCTGTTCTTCTGTTTTAATCAGTTTTCGGGAAGGAACCAAATGACCTTTATTCTGGAGATAGAGTATCTTTTTATCGAATTCCGTTAGTGGCTGACCTTTGATGATCTGCCAATTATTTCTTCTTCTCATACGTCTTTATCTTTATCGTTTAGATAAACAAAGGTACGTTTGTTTTCTTTTACAGAAGAGAAAATGAGTTTAATAAAGTTCAAAAAACGACTCCAAGACCTGCCAGGATAGTTGTTTTATTCATGGTTTCCGTTATTTATCCAGTTATCTATTATTTTATCCAGGCCATTCTCAAGTTGTTCCCAACCGTCTTCAGACTGTAACTTGATGCCGTTATATATCGGACAGGTTTCTTCCAATAATACCAGGTAACTGATAGAAGCAGAAAGGATAGTCGCCATGATCGAGATTTCCGACTCCGGCCTGTTTGTCAACCGGCGTATAATCATTATGGAGCATCCTGATTTGATTCCGGAAAAGTTCCTTTATAAAATCTCCCAGATGTTCCGTATCCGGCAGTTCCGGCTCCAGATTGATCCAGTAGTCATATTTCTGGATATAAGCAGCGATCAATCCGTCCAGCGAGTCAAAATAACGATAGATCAGCATCTTTGAAACTCCGGCTTTGGCTGCTACCACATTGACGCCTAAATTCTCGAACCCCTCATCCTCTATCAGGGTATTGACAGCATTCAACAAGGCAAGCTCTGTCAACTCCCTGTTTTTACTCGGTCTTACTATAACTTCTTCTTTTTCCATATGTTATCACTTTGTTACCAACTGGTCACAAAAGCAAGTTACCCATCGGTAACATAGATAAGGAAGTTCTCTTTTTTTGCTTTATTAAGAGATCAGGAAAAAATATGAATAGGATTAACCGGTCGGTGTGTCATTCTTTCCATGCAGATATTCTTTCTTGAACATATTAAAGCAAAGCATGAAAACCGAGATCAGAAGCGGTCCGAAGATCACTCCCATAAATCCGAATAAGGACAGACCGATGATGACACCGAAAATAGTAACCAAGGGATGTATATCCGCCATTTTCTTCTGTAACATAAAACGGATCAGGTTATCTACGTTCGTAATCACGATCAGGGCATAAGCGGCTAGTCCCAACCCATTTACCCAATCTCCGGTCAGTGCCATATACACGACAAGGGGAAGCCAGACAATAGCGGTTCCGACAACAGGAATAATAGTCGCAAAGCAGGTCAGAAATCCGAAGAGGAAAGCACTCGGCGCATTAAATATCCAATAGCCCAACATGGCGATCAATCCCTGAATAATAGCCAGCAAAGGAATACCTATCGCATTGGATGTTACAATCATATTGATCTCTTTCAGGACTTCTTTCTTATTTTTTTCGTTGAAAGGCAGGATGTCGTAAATATAAGCTTCCATCTGACTGCCACCGATCAGCATAAAATAAAGGATCAACACCAGTACGGCTATATTGATAGCGAAACCGCTGATACCTCCCATCAATACCTGTCCGATCTTGGGTAGTACGGAAACGATCGATGCGATATTACCTTTATCCAATATATTGTATCCTACTTTCTGGCGGACAATATCAGCAATATGCTCAAAGCTGCTGACCAGTACGTTCGGGTCGAGGTTAATCGTCTGTAATTTATTGATAAACAACCATACAGCCAGAGAGAGAGGGATCAGAAAACATAAAATGGTTTCGAGTAGCAGAAGTATAGCGACCAGGCTGCGATTCAGATGTTTCTTTTCCGTAAGGTGCAGCATCTGTTTTCTCAGCAATATATAGATGGTGAATGCTCCGAGTATCCCTCCCAGGAATGGCATAAATTCAATAAAAAGTATTATTCCCATAACCAGGATGATTGTAATCAGGGAATACTTCCAGTACGATTCTTTCAAGCTCATATTCGTTTATAATAGAATGTTTAACCTCATTTATAACAACGGCTGATCACAAATGTTTCCGATTGTGATTCCTACCCTTTCTAATAAAACAAATTAATCAGCACAGTTGTTAAGATTAAATCATTTTAATTATAACTTTATACCTGCTATATTTAACAAAGAAAATACCGTACCTTCGTTGTTATATATTAAAAGAACTACTAAAAATATATTCAGATGAAAAAAGTAAACAATTCAATTCTGCGCAGTGCTTTTGCTATGATATTAGGATTCGTACTGGTTTTATGGCCGGAAGCTGCGGTCACCTATCTGGTTATCGCCATAGGTATCTGCTTTATACTACCCGGGATCTTTTCTTTACTCAGTTACTTTACGCGAGAGAAAGTAGAGGGAGAACCTTCACCGATGTTCCCTATCGACGGTGCCGGAAGTATTTTATTCGGTGCATGGCTAGTGATTATGCCGGCGTTTTTTGTGAATATATTAATGTATATACTAGGGGCTTTACTGGTTATAGCCGGAGTTCAGCAAATCATTATGCTGGTTTCGGCACGTAAGTGGAGTATCGTGCCGTTCGGCTTTTATGTAATGCCGGCACTTATCTTACTGACCGGCATCATGATCATTGCTTATCCGTTTGGAGCAGCAGCAAATACATTTGTCATCTTTGGCGTCGCCAGTATTTTCTATGGAGTCATAGAATTATTAAACTGGTACAAGTTCCGCCAAAGATAAACCGAAGGTTACGACTTACGATATTCCATCGGAGAAATACCCATATGCTTCTTAAAGAATTTCCCAAATGTCGACTGATCGGAAAAATGCAGAATATCTGCGACTTGCTGTACGGTTGCCTGCGGAGCCTTCAACAGGATCTTCGCTTCCACAATCAAAGCATCGTCGATCCACTTATTCGCAGATTTCCCGGTCAGTTCTTTTAAGATAAGGGACAGATACTGAGGGGTGATAAACAGTTTCTCTGCATAAAAAGTCACCACGTGCTGTTCCTTGCAATGTTCAAACAATAACTGCAGAAATTGTTCAAAAAGTTCCTCTTTACGTGAAAGGGCCGGTACCAGCATTCCGTCTTTTTTACCCATCAGGATATTGGCTATCTCCAATAGAAAACCGACAAAAGCATTTTGCATCACCTCTTTCTGGAAGAAATGAGAGCGGTTCTTTATTTTCTTCCGCAGTAATTCTATCTGGTCGTTTATTAATTCCGTTTCCTCCGGTTCAAATGTGGTGCAGGGATTCTTCTTCAATTGCATATAGTTTGCCATGGAAGGACTACGCTTGGCCGGATTGCACTCATCCAGAAAATATTTTGAAACAACCAACAGTTTCCCTTTAAAATCCTTACTGACTTTGTTCAACTGCATCGTATGCGTAGGCATAATAATTACGAAACTGTTTGCTTTTAACACATAAGGTACATAATCCAGATAAATTTCTGACGAGCCTTCTAATGCCAAAACCATCAGAAGCGCATCCAAACGCATCGGAGTGGTATATTCATGTACATCTGAATTATCTATATCCCGGGTTCCATCGATATCCGCTATTGAAAAAATATCCTGAAAGCTATCACGAATAACGATACCTTTATTCAACTCCGCTAAATCTATTAAAGGAAGATTTTCCATAATTTTCTTTATTTACTCAATCGTAGTAAGTGCAAAGATAGGCTTTTATTTATACCTGCAACATTTTTTGTTTCATTTTTTACCAATTCAAACATAATTTCAACCGATAAAGATTCTTTAAAGCCTATGAGATTTCGTTTCAAACCAATCATGTAACGGAATAAACCTTTTCGGTTTTCTAAATTAAGTAGACCTTTGCCAACGTACATAATTATCGAGAATACAAAAAATATATATGAATAAAGAACAGATAATGATGACTGCGCTTGACTTGTTCTCGCAACACGGAATAAAAAGTGTGAGCATGGATGATATTGCCCGTAACATGGGGATATCAAAGCGCACAATTTATGAGTTCTTCGAAGATAAGGAAACTCTTCTGGTGAAAAGTATCGAATACAATCACAAAAAGATGAAGCAGGTATTGATCGAGCTGGAAGAAGGTCCCTATTCTGTTGTAGAAGAGATCATCTTATTTTATGAAGAATGCATGAAGCGTCCCCGATGGTATAACCGGAAATTCTATGATGATCTGAAACGATATCCGAAGGCCCTGGAATTAAATGAAAAGAATAAAGCGGAATTTTCAAAGAAGTGTATGAAGCTTTTTTCCAGAGGAGTAAAAGAAGGAGTCTTTCAGAAAGGTATAAATTTTGAAATCGTAACCCTGCTGGCAAAAGAACAGATCAAAATGATACGCCCCACAGGTGCATTCCTGAACCATTCTGTATCGGAAGTCTACAAGACCGTCTTATTTACTTTCTTACGTGGGATATGTACAGAAAAAGGTCTTGCAATATTAGACAGATACGCATTGAAACAATCACAGAATTTATTGTGAGAGAATTATAATAGGTATTATATTCAAAATCAAATCTAGTTTAAATGGAACGAGTATTAGTTAGGAAAAAGATGATGTGGGTAGTTTTGATGTTGCTACCATCTCTGGCCTTTACCTCAGCCAAGGCACAGGATGTCCTGAAGCTGAACCTGAGTAAAGCGCTGGAGATTGCGCTGAGTGAGAACCCAACCGTAAAAGTTGCAGACAAAGAAATCGAAAAGAAAAAGTATGCACAAAAGGGTTCATATGCCGCCCTGTTCCCCCAGATTAATTTTGCAGCCGACTACAATAGGACACTGAAAAAACAGGTTATGTATATGGACGGCTTCGATATGGGAAGTACGGAAGTTCCCGAAGGAACAGAAGTTCCGGATATGAGTAAAGGGATCGAAGTTGGACGCGATAACAACTGGAGTCTCGGATTTAACGCTTCGATGCCGTTGGTTAATGCCTCTTTATGGAAAAGTCTGAGTATATCGGCCTTGGATGTCGAATTATCGGTAGAACAAGCGCGTTCATCCAAAATATCTATGGTGAACCAGGTAAAAAAAAGTTTTTATAATGTATTGCTGGCAAACGATTCATACCGTGTATTTAAAGACAGCTACGACAATGCGATGGAGAACTACCTGGATATCAAGAAGAAATATGAACAGGGAACCGTTGCCGAATACGACCTGATCCGTGCCGATGTAACTGTAAAAAACAGCGAACCCAATATGCTACAGGCATTGAATTCATTAACACTTGCCAAATGGCAACTGAAAGCATTACTGGGAATGGACCTGGAAATAGAGATCGATTGTGAAGGTTCACTGGTTGATTATGAAACGGAATTATTCGCAGATTTCTTATCGACCGACACGACACTTTGCGAAAACACGGATTTGAAACAGATCGACTTGCAGGCCGAACAGCTAAAGAAGACCTTAATGATGCAGAAATTCGATTATCTGCCTACACTGTCTTTGACCGGTCTTTATCAATGGACATCCATGAATAACAATTTCAAGTTCAGGGACTATCAATGGAACCCTTATTCAATGATCGGTGTAACACTGACTGTTCCTATCTTTTCGGGAGGAAGCAAGTATCATAAGATCAAACAGACACAGGTATCCATGCAACAGATGGACTTACAGCGCGAAGACACAAAACGCAACCTGCAACTGTCTATCAAACAATATATGGATAATATGAACACTTGCATCAAGAAGTTCGATGCAGCGCAAAAAGGGGTGGAGCAGGCAAACCGCGGATATCTTATCGCCCAAAAGCGATATGACACCGGTGCCGGAACACTGTTGGAAATGAATGATGCCGAGTTGGCACTCACGCAATCGAAGTTGAATTTCAATCAATCCATATACGATTATATGGTAGCTAAATCAGAACTGGAGAAAGTTCTGGGTCAACAAAATTACTAATTAACTAGCAATGAGAATAAAAATAAAAACAGTTTACAATATGAAAACACGTGAAATGCTGAAAGTTGTACCACTCGTTACGTTAGCCTTGCTGATGTCCTGCTCGGGTGAGAAGAAAGACGCAACAACCCAGACCGTTGATGAAAAGGTGAAAGTGAAAATAGAACAGGTATCAGCTCAGGATGTAGACCAGATAGCAGAATTTACAGCCACTGTGGAGGCAAATATAAAGAATAATATAGCACCTCAGTCGCCGGTCCGTATTGAGAAACTGTTTGCAGAAGTAGGCGACCATGTGAAAGAAGGCCAGCTATTGGTCAAAATGGATGCCAACAACCTGAAACAAGCCAAAGTCCAGTTGGACAATCAGGAAGTGGAGTTCAAGCGTATCGACGAACTATATAAAGTGGGCGGTGCATCCAAATCAGCCTGGGATGCTCAGAAAACCCAGTTGGATATAAGCCGTGAAAGTTACAAAAACCTGCAGGAGAACACCCAGTTACTAAGCCCGATCAGTGGTATCGTGACTGCCCGTAATTATGACAACGGTGATATGTATAGCGGTGGAAATCCGATCTTTACCGTCGAACAGATTCGTCCGGTCAAACTGTTCGTGAATGTTTCCGAAAGTTATTTCACCCAAGTAAAGAAAGGGAATGAAGTAGATATCAAACTGGATGTTTACGGCGACGAAGTATTCAAAGGCAAAGTGAGCCTGGTTTACCCGACCATCGATGCAACAAGCCGTACTTTCCCTGTCGAGATCAAGATAGCAAATACAGACGAACGTGTACGTCCGGGAATGTTTGCCCGTGCAACAATGAACTTCGGTACCAAAAATCACGTTGTCAGCCCCGATCAGGCCATTGTTAAACAGTCCGGATCAGGCGACCGTTACATTTATGTATACAAGAATGGAAAAGTATCTTACCAGAAGGTAGAACTGGGACGTCGTATGGGTAACAAATACGAAATTATATCAGGCGTTGAGAACGGAGACCAGGTGGTAATAACCGGTCAGAACCGTTTGACTAATGGAATGGAAGTAGAAATTGACAAGTAAGAAATAACAGTATATGAGTTTATATGCAACAGCGGTCAAAAAGCCGGTAACCACCGCCCTCGTGTTTGTGGCAGTGGTAATTATGGGGCTTTTTTCCCTAACCCGATTATCAGTAGACTTGCTGCCGGAGATCGAGACCAATATGATCATGGTCATGACGGCCTATCCCGGAGCCAGTGCCACAGATATTGAAATGAACGTATCCAAGCCATTGGAAAACGTGTTGAACAGTGTGAGTGACCTGAAGCACATCACATCACAGTCTCGCGAAAACATCTCTATCGTTACTCTGGAATTTGAATACGGAACCGATATCGATGTCGCGACCAACGATGTCCGGGATAAGCTGGATGTCGTTGAGTCGTCTCTGCCGGATGATGTGGAGAATCCGATCATCTTTAAGTTTGGTACCGACGATATTCCTATCCTGTTGCTTTCAGTGACAGCAGAGGAAAGTACCAACGCCTTATATAAGATACTGGACGATAAAGTATCGAACCCGCTGGCACGTATCAGTGGCGTAGGTGCAGTATCTATCTCAGGAGCACCGATCCGTGAGGTTCAGGTATATTGCGACCCTTACAAACTGGAGGCTTACGGCCTGACTATTGAAGGCGTTTCTTCGGTCATCGCCCAGGAAAACCGTAACACCCCGGGGGGTAGTATCGATATCGGTTCGAACACCTACACCCTGCGTGTACAGGGTGAGTTTACCGATGCCAAACAGATGCTCGACCTGGTAGTAGGCAGCAACAACGGCAGAAATGTGTACCTGCGTGACATTGCACGGGTAGAAGACTACGTGGAAGAACGTGCCCAGGAAACCTTCAACAATGGTGGTAAGGGAGGTATGATCGTTATCCAGAAACAATCCGGTGCCAACTCGGTTAACATAGCCAAGAAGGTACACGAAAAGCTTCCGGAAATACAGGCCAGTTTACCCTCGGATGTACAACTGGGGGTAATTGTCGATACCTCGACAAACATTTTGAATACGATCGACAGCTTGCAGGAAACAATCATGATCACCTTCATTGTCGTAATGCTGGTTGTATTTATCTTCCTGGGACGCTGGAGAGCGACATTCATTATTATCCTGACTATCCCGATCTCATTGATCGCCGCCTTCGCTTATTTGCTGGCATCAGGAAATACATTGAACATTATCTCCCTGAGCTCACTATCCATAGCAATCGGTATGGTGGTGGATGATGCCATCGTTGTATTGGAAAACGTCACGACGCATATTGAGCGGGGAAGTAAACCGAAACAGGCGGCAGTACATGCAACCAATGAGGTGGCTATTTCCGTAATCGCTTCTACGCTGACCATGTTGGCTGTATTCCTGCCGTTGACTATGGTTACAGGTATGGCCGGTATCCTTTTCAAACAGTTAGGATGGATCGTTAGTATCATTATGATCGTATCTACCGTAGGTGCTTTGACACTGACCCCGATGCTTTGTTCTCAGCTGTTACGTCTCGATCCGAAGAAAGGCCGTTTATATGTATTGTTCTTCACTCCGATCGAAAAAGCACTGAATGCACTGGATGTCGCTTATTCACGTTTCCTGAGTTGGGCTGTCCGCCACCGTAAAACGGTTATCACAGGTGCTGCATTGGTGTTCATTGGTAGTATGCTGCTGATACCGACCGTAAAAACAGAGTTCTTCCCGACTCAGGATAATGCTCGTATCGGTATTACTATCGAATTACCGATCGGTACCCGTCAGGAAATAACACGCGATCTGGCTCTACGTATAGACAAACAGTTCCGCGAAAAATATCCGGAAATTCTGGTACTGAACTTCACCGAAGGACAGGCTGATACCGACAATACATTTGCACAGTTGAGCGATAACGGTTCGCACATCATCGAAATGAACATCAACCTGAGCAGTGTCGGAGATCGTGAAAGAGGTCTTATCGAAATTTGTGACATGATGCGTGAAGACCTGGCCGATTACTCGGAGATCAAAGAGTATAAAGTATTGGCCGGAGGCCAGTCCGGATCCATGGGTGGTGAAAATGCCGTGGATATCGAAATCTACGGTTTCGACTTTGCCAAGACCGACGCCGTAGCTGCCGATCTGGCAAAACGCCTGGAAGCATTGAAAGGCTGTTCGCAGGTAAATATCAGCCGTAAGGATTATATCCCGGAATACCAGGTGGACTTCGACCGCGAGAAACTGGCCATGAACGGACTGAACGTAGCAACAGCTTCTTTGTTCCTGCGTAACCGTATTAACGGTTCTACCGCATCCAAATATCGTGAAGACGGTGACGAGTACGATATCAAGGTACGCTATGCTCCGGAGTTCCGCCAGTCTATCGAAGATATCGAGAATATCATGCTCTACAACAATGCCGGACAGGGAGTTCGTATCCGCGATGTCGGTAAAGTGGTAGAACGTATGACACCGCCTACCATCGAACGTAAGAACCGTGAACGTATCATCACCGTTTCTGCCGTTGTTGGTCAAGGTGCTGCTTTAAGCGACTTGGTAACAGCCGTACGTGGCGAACTGAAAAAGATGGATATTCCGAGTGAAGTCAGCTGGCAGCTGGGAGGTACATTCGAAGACCAGCAGGATACCTTCCAGGATCTGGGAGTATTGATGGTATTGATCATCATTCTCGTGTTCATCGTGATGGCCGCCCAGTTCGAGTCGTTGACCGACCCGTTCGTGATCATGTTCTCCATCCCGTTTGCCTTTACAGGCGTTATCCTGGGATTATCGATCACGCAAACGCCACTGGGGGTAATGGCCTTGATCGGTGTGATCATGTTGATGGGTATCGTTGTTAAGAACGGTATCGTATTGATCGACTACACCATTCTGTGCCGCGAACGTGGTATGAGTATTCTTACTGCTGCCGTAACAGCCGGCAAGTCTCGTCTCCGTCCCGTATTGATGACTACATTGACAACCGTACTGGGTATGATTCCGATGGCTATCGGAACCGGTGAAGGTGCTGAAATGTGGCGTTCGATGGGTATGACAGTAGCCTGGGGCCTTTCGGTTTCCACCTTGATCACGCTGGTTATCGTACCGGTAGTATATTGTGTATTTGCCGGTAACGGAGTGAAACGTCGTCGTCGTAAGATCGCCAAGTTGAACCAACTGGAACAATTATAAAACTTAGAAACCGGGAACCCTGAGTTCCCGGTTATAACATAAAATAGAAAGAACAATGAAAGCTATATTCATATCATTCAATCAAGCCTATTACGAAATGATTTTAAGCGTCATGGATCGTAACAACATCCGTGGCTTCACCTATTGGGATGAAGTACAAGGCCGTGGCAGCAAAAATGGCGAACCTCATTACGGTAGTCACGCCTGGCCTACTCTGAACTCTGCCATACTGGCTATGGTAGAAGATGAAAAAGTAGATTATTTCCTCGATCTGTTGCATAAAATGGATATGCAAACGGAAGCACAAGGTTTGCGTGCGTTTGTATGGAATGTTGAAAAAACAATTTAAATACACATGAATACACCTTCTGTAACAACATTTAAATTGAGCAGGAAAAAGCAGAGAGGGTTGTTCCTTACAACCCTCTTCTCTGCCCTGATCGGCATAGGCTCCCTTACACTCTCTCACGAGCTGAAGTTGGGCGAAGGACGTTTCCTCCTTCTCCTGGTTGGATTTTTCTCGTTGTCGACTACGGTGTTTTGTTGCATAAGCTATTATTACCTCACCCGGGAAAAATTTACAGCTATCTATATTTCAGAAGAAGGTGTTAATGACATATCCACCGGAAACAGATTTGGTACTATTTTATGGAAAGAGGTTGAAAATATCAAAGTTATGGACGATATTAGCAACCTGAAACGCAAATACATTGTGTTAAAGGTCAAAAATCCGAACGAATATATTGACCGTGAACCCGCACGTAGTAAAAAACGTTCCATGGAGCTAAGGCTCCAATACTACGGATCACCTATTTGTATTTCCAACCGCGCGTTGGATTGTACTTTCGAAGAATTAAAACAGGCTGTATTCGAAAGATATAACCTTTATAAAGCTTCTCACGAAGAAGCATAGAATCTTTTTTACAATGGACAAACACCTTAAGATCCTTATTTTTACTAAAGACGAAAACTTGGGAACATTATTCAAAGAATGTCTGAAGACTGATAAATATGTCACTGAAACTTTTTCCCAGGCTGAAGAGGCCTACGATTTCTTTTGTACCGTTGGCTCCGACCTTTGTATCATGGATGTATCCGCCGATAAGGAAGAAATCACGCTGGCTGCTGCATTCAAAGCCGTACGGAATGAAACACGACTGATCTTCTTATTCAATTCTCCGACCAAAGAAGATATCGTAGAAGTCTACCAGATAGGAGCAGACGATCTGATGCGGAAACCTATTAGCCTGGAAGTATTGCAGGCCCGCATCCATGCAATAATGAAACGATCTGTCTCCGATCAGCAAAAACCGATCGTTATATACAAATTCGGCCTTTTCTCCTTCAACACACATACACAAACGTTATCCATAGGAGAAGAAGAGAAGAAACTGACCACCAAAGAGTCGGACCTTCTCAAAGTATTGTGTCAGAACCCGAACAAACTGGTCGACAGAAGTTCCGCACTACAAAGGATATGGAAAAACGACAGTTATTTCAATGCACGCAGTATGGATGTATATATCACCAAACTACGTCACCTGCTAAAAGCCGACCCGACTATCAGGATCGAGAACGTACATGGAAAAGGATACAAACTAATGACTAAAGCTACACAGGCATGACAAACGAATATTTCAATATATTACTAATAGCAATGGCAGTGATTGCCGCTATTGTTTTCATCACCCTCTATTTTGTAGAAGCCGGATACGGCATGTTGTTCGATAAGAAATGGGGGAAGCCCATCTCCAACAAGATCGCCTGGATATGTATGGAAGCTCCGGTTTTCCTGGTCATGCTTCTATTATGGAGCCAGTCCGGACGACAATTTGAAACAGTTCCCCTACTCTTCTTCCTCTTCTTTGAACTGCATTACTTACAGCGGGCATTCATCTTCCCTCTATTGATCAAAGGAAAAAGTAAGATGCCGGCCGGGATCATGACCATGGGTATCGTATTCAACCTGCTGAACGGATATATACAGGGCATGTGGATATTTTACCTCTCTCCCGAAAGTATGTATTCAATCGATTGGTTATGCACTCCTCAATTTATTATCGGAACAATCCTTTTCTTTACAGGTATGTATATCAACTGGCGTTCCGACTATATCGTTCGTCACCTGCGTAAACCGGGCGACACCAACCACTATCTTCCGAAGGGAGGTATGTTCAACTACGTCACCTCAGCCAATTATTTTGGAGAGTTGGTAGAGTGGTGTGGTTTTGCGATCCTGACCTGGAGTGCCAGCGGTGCCTTGTTCGCCTGGTGGACATTCGCGAACCTCGTGCCTCGTGCCAATACCATCTGGCACAAATACAAAACCATGTTCGGAAAGGAAGTAGGAAACAGAAAACGGATCATTCCATTTATATACTGATTATACAATGAACAAAGAATCTCTACTATTCACCCCCGCCACGATTGGCCCGTTAACACTCAGAAACCGTACGATACGTGCGGCTGCCTTCGAAAGTATGTGCCCGGGAAACGCCCCGTCGGAAATGCTGTATAATTACCATACCTCTGTTGCTGCCGGAGGGATTGGTATGACGACACTCGCTTATGCAGCCGTTACACAGAGCGGACTTTCTTTCGAGCGCCAGTTGTGGCTACGTCCCGATATCATCCCGGGACTGAAAAAGATAACCGATGCAATCCATAAAGAAGGGGCTGCCGCATCCATACAGATCGGACATTGCGGAAACATGTCTCATAAGAATATTTGCGGATGTACCCCTATTTCTGCATCGAGCGGCTTCAATCTCTACTCACCTACTTTTGTCAGGGGTATGAAACAATCGGAGATAGCCGCGATGGCCAAAGCATTCGGGCAGGCCGTTCATCTGGCACGCGAAGCCGGAATGGACGCAGTAGAAGTACATGCCGGACACGGCTACCTGATCAGCCAGTTCCTTTCGCCTTATACCAATCACCGGAAAGACGAATACGGCGGAAGTCTGGAAAACCGGATGCGCTTTATGAAGATGTGTATGGAGGAAGTAATGAAGGCGGCCGGTTCCGATATGGCAGTCCTGGTTAAAACGAATATGCGTGACGGCTTCAAAGGCGGGATGGAAATCGACGAGACACTGGAAGTGGCCCGTACCCTGCAAAACGAATGCGGCGTACATGCCCTGATACTCAGCGGTGGATTTGTAAGCCGTGCCCCGATGTACGTCATGCGGGGAGCCATGCCTATCCGCACAATGACACATTATATGCCGGCCGGTTGGTTACCCCTCGGCGTAAGAATGGCCGGTCACCTGATGATACCGACCGAACCGTTCAAAGAGGCCTATTTCCTGGAAGATGCTCTCAAGTTCCGGGCAGCCCTGAAAATGCCTCTTGTATATGTCGGCGGTCTTATCTCACGGGAAAAGATAGATGAAGTATTGGGAAAAGGGTTCGAGTTTGTCAGTATGGCACGTGCACTCCTGAACGATCCGGCATTCGTCAACCGTATGAAAGAAGACGAGCAGGCCCGTTGCGATTGCGGACACAGTAACTACTGCATTGCCCGCATGTATTCGCTGGAAATGGCTTGCCATAAACATATGCAGAATCTACCTAAAAGTATTGTCAAAGAAATAGAAAAACTGGAGTATAAATAATAATGGAAAAAGGAATAGCCATTATAACCGGTGCCGACGGTGGCATGGGACAAGAGATTACCCTGGCACTGGCTAAAGACGGTTTTCAGATCATCATGGCGTGCAAGGAACCAGAGAAAGCACGCCCGGTTTGCGAACGTATAAAAAGAGAAAGTGGAAATGAACAAATAGAGGTCCGTGGGATAGACCTCTCCTCTTTATCATCCGTTTATACTTTCGCACAAAAAATATTGGCGGAAGGCCGCCCGGTCAGCCGGTTAATGAATAATGCCGGAGTCCTGACCACTGACATCCGCCCAACGATAGACGGATTGGAAACGATCGTCAGTGTGAATTATGTCGGTCCCTACCTACTTACCCGATTGTTGCTTCCCCTGATGCATGAAGGAACCCGCATCGTCAATACGGTATCCTGCACCTACGCCATCGGTAAAATAGAATCCGACTTTTTCACCAAAGGGAAGAACGGACGTTTCAACCGGATATCGGTGTACGGAAATACGAAACTGGCCTTATTACTCTTTACGCGCGAACTGGCAAAAAGGGTAAAAGAAAAAGGAATCACCGTCAATGCCTCCGATCCCGGTATCGTTAGTACAAATATGATCACGATGAATGCCTGGTTCGACCCGCTGACAGATATTCTGTTCCGCCCTTTCATCAAAACCCCGCTGCAAGGAGCGGCAACAGCCATACACCTTGCCTTGTCGGAAGATGTGAATGGCAAAAGCGGCTGCTGCTATGCCAACTGCAAAGAGAAAAAACTGTCGGAACATATCCTGAATCATCCGGCACAAAGTAAACTCTGGGACGATACAGAAGCATTGCTCCGCTCCCATAATTTACTGGATAAAAAAAATATACAGGGGACAGTTGGAACATATTGATAAAAAACATACCTTTGCACCGCTTTTAACCCCCGTACGTGTGATGGGAAATTAGGAAGCATAAAAACTAATTTTGAGTAACACAAAAAATTAAGAAAATGAAGACATTCCAATTAGAAGGAAAAGGAAGAGAAGTAGCTGCTACTTCTGCCGATCAGAAAAGAGCTTTGAAAGCTTTGCGTAAAAATCAGGAAATCCCTGCTGTATTATACGGTGGCGAAAAAGTAACTCACTTCACAATCACAACTGATAGTGTACGTAAGTTGGTTTATTCTCCGGAAATTTTCGCTGTAGAACTGAACATCGACGGAACAAAAACTATGGCTGTTGTTAAAGACATCCAGTTCCAGCCTGTAACTGACGCAATCATACACATGGACTTCATGGAAGTTTCAGAAAACAAACCGGTAGCTATGGAAGTTCCAGTTGTTCTGACTGGTCACGCTGAAGGTGTTAAAGCCGGTGGTAAGCTGACATTGCGTATGAGAAAGCTGAAAGTAAAAGCTGTTTACACTCAGATCCCTGAAAAACTGACTATCAACGTTGATCACCTGGGCTTAGGTAAATCTATGCAGGTAGGTGCTTTACACTTCGAAGGTCTGGAACTGATGAATGCAAAGAACGCTGTTGTTTGCGCCGTTCAGTTGACTCGTGCCGCTCGTGGTGCTCAGGCTAAAGCGAACTAATTAGTCAATTAAAGTTTCCGGTCGTTCCCAGGAAGGTCCGGCTTTAATAACAAAATAAAAGGGAAGGATATTCAGCTGAATGTTCTTCCCTTTATTATTATAAATGTAAGAATTATGAAATATCTGATAACCGGACTCGGTAATATCGGCCCTGAATATTGGGGGACACGTCACAATATCGGTTTCCGTGTCGTAAATGCCCTGGCCGAAGAAGCCGGCGTCCCCTTTACGGAACAACGCTATGGAGCGATTGCCCGGATGCGGGTAAAAAACTGTGAACTGATACTGCTCAAACCGAATACGTTCATGAACCTGAGCGGTAACGCAGTCCGTTACTGGTTACAAAAAGAGAACATTCCTGTCGAAAACCTGTTGGTAGTAGTAGATGACTTGGCTCTCCCCTTCGGTACTTTACGTTTGAAGCCCAAAGGAAGCGATGCCGGTCACAATGGATTAAAGAATATACAGCAGCTTCTCGGCACACAGGAATATTGTCGTCTGCGTTTCGGTATAGGAAGCGACTTCCCCCGCGGAGGACAGATCGACTATGTACTGGGGAAATTCCCACCCGAAGAGTTGGAGATTATGCCCGAAAAAATGAAACGTGCAGCAGAGATCATTAAAAGCTTTTGCCTGGCTGGTGTACAGAACACTATGAACCAATACAATAATAAATAGTTGACAGTTGACAAGTGACAGTAGACAGATAAGGCTCCACACTCCTATCATCAATTAACTGTCGCTTGTCATCGGTCAACTGAATTGTCAACAGAAAAAGTTATGAACGAAGTACGAATAGATAAATGGATGTGGGCTGTCCGCATCTTTAAATCCCGGACCATTGCAGTCGAAGCCTGTAAAAAGAACCGGGTAATGATTGGAGGCGTAAATGTAAAAGCATCGCGTATGATAAAGGTAGGCGATGTGATACAGGTTCGTAAACCGCCTATCACCTTCTCTTTCAAAGTGCTGGCATTAACAGAGCGCCGCATGGGTGCCAAGTTGGTTCCCGACTATATGGAGAATGTAACGACTCCGGACCAATACGAAATACTGGAAATGAATCGTATCTCCGGCTTTGTAGACCGCGCCAGAGGCATGGGCCGCCCGACAAAGAAAGACCGCCGCGAACTGGAACAGTTTACTGACCCGGCAGGCGACGGATTTGATTTTGATTTTGATTTCGGACCGGAAGAAGGGGAAGAATAAGGTTTGGATATTGACAGATATGAATGTTTCATTATTTGACAGGTTTGAATGTTTCAGTTATTGTCAAATAGGAGCAATCATTGAAGCTTCCCCTTATCAAAGAGACTTCGCCATTACAGGTTCATTTGCCGTCTGCTTTAGCTGACGGATTACAAGTTGTTTCTCCTTTTTTGGCTTTAGCCACATTTCTCTGTAAATAAAGAGACTGTTTAAAAGGGGACTAAAGTCCAGAGAAATAGATCATTTACTGATCCGTCAGTTAAAACTGACGGCAAATAAACCTGTAACTAAGCCTGCCTTATTAAGGACAGTTAGCCGGTGGGCACATAAGCTCATATCCTGCTATAATAGCTCAATTCTTTCTATGTTCGAGCGCGAAGTCTAACTGTCAATTGAGACTTGGATGTTGGTATTAAATGTTTTCAAAATCAACTATCTGACTATCATAATTTCAGCACACCTTTTGAATATCAATAAATATATCTATGATAGTTGTCCGTTTTAACCATCATTCAACTATCATGAACTATCATATGACCTGTTAGAGGTAATGCATCGCAAAAAAGGGGATTAAAAACGATCAAATGCCTACTGTTTTCCAATAGTACCCTACATCTTTAGCCCCAATATGGCCATTATTTTCACGAAAACTACTTATCCTTCTACTTGAGATCCCCTTTTCAGGCCCTTTTACACCCGGATTTGAACGATGCTAAGACCCGGGTCCCAATACCCTTTACACCCGGGTCTCAAAAAAGAGAAGTCCCTACTTTACTGAAAATAAGTCATATACCCAGTCAGTTTTGTCAAGCTATTTTATGATAGTATGATAGTTGAAAATGGAACTATCACACGAACTATCATAGCTCGTAAGTATTAGATTTCAATACTCACAAAGTCAAAAATGATAGTATGACAGTTAGTTATTGCTTCTCTTCCGTCAACAAGTCTCCCTCATCATTCCAGGTACGCCAGACACCGCTTTTTTTGCCTTTGGTATAGAACATTTCAAAGCGAAGCACTCCCTTTTCATTCCAGATACGCCAAGGACCGTCTTTCTGCCCATCTTTATAACTGGCCAGCCCCACTAACTGTCCGTTTTCGTTATAAGTACGCCATTCCCCGTGGAAGACACCGTGGTAATAAGAACGCACTTCGGCAATCTTTCCGTCCGGATAATAGATAACGTATGTGCCTTCGGGGCGGCCATCTTTCAGAAACAGCTCCATCTTCAACATACCGTCATCGTAGAATTCGGTGTAACGTCCGGTGTATGGAGTGGTTTGTGTGGCATCCGTATAATATTGTCCTTCGCTGAGGACGAGATCCTGTGCATGAATAGCCAGAGCAGAGCCGGCAACCAGTGTAGAAGTCAGTAATAATTTCTTTATCATTTGCATGTATTTATTATTGTTACCATCCTAATACAGGGAAAGGGTACCGGAAACTGTTACATATTCCGGCCCCTCCTCCATTATTTTAAAATTACGATAAGCAACAGAAGTAAATTAATAAGCAGTGTTTTGCGGATCCCAGTTAGCCCAACCGGCAGTCCAGTCGTTTGTTCCGTCGAAAGCACCCTTGTAAGTCACTTTGTCGAAGAAGCTGTCGGACAAAACAGCATCAGAGAATTCTGCACCACCGATCTTATCCACCACAACAGAAGAATAATCTGCATTTTTCGCTATCAGATCGTTGCTGGAAGCATACACCTGATTGTTCAGGCCGGTTGTTTCGAAATAACTCTTGCTTGCATCATCCTTGAAGTTTTCCCACATACCGGCAAAGATCACGTTCTTAACCGTAGCACCTGCATTCGCACCCTGAAGATACAAACCATAAGGCCAGCCGGTGAATACAGAGTTATATACATTCAGGGCAGAATTACGACGGATATGCATAGCAGCCTGGAACTGGCCACCCTTTGCACCGTTGGCAGCATCATCCGTTGTATAAAGAATTTCGCTTTCCGCTTTACCGGCAGACTCGCCATAGAACGGGCCGATCAACGTTACATTTGAGAAGATCGGTTTGGTCAACGGCTCATTACCTGAACCATTCGCATCGTTATCCGACTCAAAACCATTAGACTTGGAAGTATCGGCCACTTTTGGGTCACGTACGCCCAACAGGAACTGCAACTTACCACTATAACCATAATCCGTATCGAACTCATCATCCCAACCCTTGTAGGCTATCAGGTGTTTGGCATTCACCGTACCACCGAACCATTCGAAAGAATCGTCGCCACAATAAGAGACCTGAATATATTCAAGTGTAGTACCTCTACCAACACCACCTAAGGTCAGACCATTGATTTCCTTGTTCGGTTCCAGCGGATAGCCGGCAAACTCGATACGCACGTATTTCACAATACCAGAGTTATCTTCAGGCTTATTACCACCGTATGTAGTACGCGGGCCACCCTCGATCTGCGGTTTGGTAGTTGCATTAACAGGCGCATTACCGCAAAGGATCAAGCCACCCCAATCACCATAAGTACGCGAACCGGCAGGCTGGTCGGAAGTAAAGACGATCGGTTTCTCAACTGTACCTTCAGCAATAATCTTGCCACCCGGTTCCACGATCAGTGAACCTTCAGTCGCTTTCTCTCCTTTGATAACCGTACCCGGCTCGATGGTTAGCGTAACCCCGTCGGTTACGTATACAAAACCGCTCAACAGGTTGTTATCTATAGCCTTCAAAGTCATATCGGATTTAATCTCACCTTGCAATACCACATCCTTGCCTTCCGGAGCATCTTCAGACACCGTCACAGCACAGGATGCAGTAAGACCGCCATCGTCGGTTTTTACAGTAATCGTGGCGGTACCCACAGCGACAGCCGTTACAGTACCATCACTCACAGTTGCCACTTTATCATCGGAAGAAGTCCAGGTCACTGTTTTTGTTGTAGCCTCAGATGGAGTGATCGTTACAGCCAGCTTAGCTGTTGCTGCCGGTTTTAACGACAAGGTTGTTTTGTCGAGGGCAACCGCAGTTACACTCACCTTTGCCGGATCGTCGTTATCGTCGCTACAAGCTACGTTTCCAAACATTGTGGCCATACATAACATGGCAGCCACACCTTTCAATAAAAACTTGTTCATAATAAAACCAATTTAGTTTGTATAAGTGATTTCAATTAAAATTTAACGGATACTCCCACGTTGAGGGTTACTCCCGGACGGTAACTGCGGACCAATTGTTCCACTTCACGTTTCGCTCCGTCCGCATCAGTCAGTTCCAGGAATTGTTTATACTCGATCTTCGAGTTCAGCAAGTCTTTGACACCGGCTTTCAGTTCCACATAGTTACCCAGCTTCTTCGAGAAACTCAGGTCCAGCGAGTTACGGGGCATCTCATAGATGTCGGGGATATCGTCGTTCGAGTTCTGCGCCGGTACGCCCACCGTTTCGATACGCTTGCCGATCCGGTTGTAAAGAACCGAAGCCGACAGCCCTTTCGTGTCATTCTGATAGAAAAGTCCTGTGTTGATCAGGTAAGGCGATTGTCCCTGCATGGCCCGGTCGCGTTCAAAAGAGCCTTCAGGGAAATATACTTTACTATGGATATAAGCACCGTTGAATACGAAACTCAGGTCTTTCAGCCCGATAAAGTCCAGGTGCTTCTTAATATCCACTTCCACTCCGAACGCTTTGGCATGATCGGCATTGTGATAAGTATACTGCAAACCCGACCCCGCCTCACGGTAGGTCTGCTCGATCGGATCGGCAAAGTATTTATAAAAACCGCCTATCGTCACCGTCTCGCCGGGGGAAGGATAAAACTCGTAACGCAGATCCACACTATTGGTATACGCATTCTTCAAATCTACATTTCCGGTGATATTGGCATCGAGAGCAAAGTCGTAATACACATAGGGAACAACCTCACGGAACTCGGGACGGTTCACCGAACGGCCATACGCCACCCTCACCTGCTGCTTGTCCGTCAGGCTGTAAGCCACATTCAGGGAAGGGAAGAACTCGGTCGAACTCTGATCGAGGTGCACCGGTTTAATACCATCCGACTCGTAACCGTCCAGCTTCAACTGGTAGTACTCCATACGGACACCGACATTTGCATTCAACTTCTCCCCGTAATTCAGCTTCGCAGACACATAAGCCGCTCCCAACAGATTATCGGAGGTATAAGAGTCGCTTTTGTTCGTACTCTCTTTCATATAAATACGGTCGGCGGAGATATTCTCGTCCGAGAAGATCGAACTGTAATCCCATTCGGCGAAGCGATTGTATCCGTTACCCAGCAGGTTGTAGACAAAACGACGGGCATCGAAATTACGTTTTTTGTATTCACCGTATACACCGGCATTCAAGGTCGGTTTGAACAGATCGGACACGGTAAAGATATGCTCGTAGTTGGTTGCCAGGGAAAAGCTGTTATCCTTCAGATCCTGATAATAGCGGGTGGGATCGGATACGTAATACTTCAGTTCGCCATCCTGTTTACGTTCCATCGACTTCACCACTTTGCGGTCGGGTTCGTTGTAGGCTGCATAGGCATAACCGGCCGTCCAGTCCACCTTGTCGACGTTGTCATTCCAGCGGTGCTCACCGGCCAGCTGACCGGCATAGGTGGTACGTCCGGTGTAGAGCGATTCCCATTTGCGAATATTTTCTTCCGAATAATAATCCGTACCCTGACGTTGTGTCAGGGAAGATGAACCGCGCTGATTGAAAAAGTTACGGAACTCATATTTTGTGTTTCCTTTCATAAAAGACCAATTAAACAAAGCGCCTAGCTTGGTCGTATTCTTATATTGCACATCGTCGTATTTGTAACGGTAAGACGACCGGTCGTTCGTCATATCATACGACAAGTAGTTGTTATTCTTCAGTTCGTAATAATCGTATCCCGTGCTATAATTCACGTTGGTGATATTTCCGACCTTCCAATCGCCGATATTGAACAGGCGGTTCATTGTAAAGGTCAGTTTCTGTTCCGGCAGTGCAGTGAAATGGCTGATGTCCCAACCCGTATTCACCCGGCGAGTAAAGGCGGCAGCATCCGAAGGGTTTACATCGTTCAGATGGGCAGGCGTACCGGAAGGCAGCGCACGTTTACCGGCACCGAACCCCAGATAGTCGATCGCATGCCCTTTCGTCAACCGGAAGTCATGGAAAGTGGCATTCGTATTAAAGCCCAGTTGATAAGAGATATTGAAAGTATTACCCTCCGGCACATTCTTCGTCATCAATCGCACGAAACCACCTGAGAAATCGGCAGGCAGTTCAGCCGACGGACTTTTATAGATCATCATATTATCGATCAGCGACGAAGGCAATACATCGAAGGAAAAAGCACGGCTATCCGTCTCGCTCGACGGTGTGGTAGCATTGTTCAGCCATACATTATTATAACGCTGTGCCAGACCGCGGACTACGATAAAACGGTCATCCACGATCGTGATACCGGGAATACGGCGAAGTACCTCGGCTGCATCGCTGTCCTGCGTCTTACTGATCTGCTGGGCGGATATACCGCTTACAACGGGAAGACTTTTACGTACCGTATTCAATACAGCCGTCTCCGTTCCCAGTTTCCGTTGGGCAACAACCACGACATTCTGCAACTGGAGGTCGGCATCCGACAGTTCGATCCGCAAAACGGTTTCCTGACGGGACACTACGGCCACATCCTTGATCGTTTCCGTTTTATAAGACACATAGGAAGCTTGCAAAATATATTTCCCCGGCTGTACCTTTTCAATACGGAAATTCCCGTCTATATCTGTAATAGCTCCGATAGTCGTTCCTTCAATGGATACGGTCGCCCCGATCAATGGTTCTTTAAATTTAGCATCCGTTACAGTCCCACAGATAACACCTGTTTGTGCCTGGACTGTCAGCGCAAGAAAACTTCCAAACAGCAGGAGGACCAGCATCCATAATCCTCTCTTTTCACGCTTATTTCTCATTCCTTTACTTGTTGTTACATTTATTTGCCGCAAAAGTAGAGGTGGAATATTTCAGTTAAATTTAAAAAGTATGACAATGCGATAACGGTTATTACAATTCATTGACAACACATGAAAGACAGACTAATCCCTTCTTAAAATATCTTTCAGTAGAAACACACAAACGCATATCGCTATCGAATTTTTACTACATTTGTGCCTTTATTAAAATAAGACATAAATGTTATTATATGAAGAACACTAAAATCTATCCGAAAGACTGGCTGCAACTGCATCCCTATAAACAATCCGGCCCTACCGACCTTTATTATACACGTATCGCCAACCAGATACACGAAATAATGGAACATACCGACCTGGTAAACTCCTTCGAAAAGGAAGATGCGATACAGGTTAGTATGCGTATGGCTGCTTACTTCGAAGATGTTATCTCCGGCCTGAATATCTGGCGGGCATTCATCACACAGTATAAAGAACTGACAGGCAACTATGTCCCTTTTTATACCGTCAGCGACCATTACTACGACGATGAAGCCAACTTCGAGGACGTCCGTTTCCTCCTTTGGCATTATCTCCAACAGTATCATGGTGTAAAAAAGGGTACCTTTGTCAACCCGGATAACCCTACCACCGAAGAGACGGCACGCCTCATCTACCAACTGTTTTGCCAGGAATGGACTACCGCTCCCGAAAATACCAAGATGCAGATGCTCTTCGCTCCGGAAACATCCTACGAAACACCGGAACAATACGTTCCGCTATTGCACTGGTTCCATTACGACAGTTACCTGTCCGTCGACGCAAAGTTTAATTTGAGTGAGACACTTAAAGAATACTGGAGCCAGAGCCCGGAGAACAGGAATAATACCGAAGCGCTTATGGCCATCCATAACTCGATGTCATATATCGACCGGACTGCCTTCCTGGCCTACACGTCACCGAAATGGTTGTCGCTGATCCTGCCGGAAACACACCCGAACCATGCCTTCTTCGTTGAAAGTGCGGAAAGTGCAGAAAGCTTTGTCGATCCAGCTATTCAGGAACGGGAAGAAAGCAACAAAAATATCTATAAGAAATTCGTAGAGATCGCCGACGGCAAACTACTCTTTTACATGAAAAGCAAGCAGGAATTCATCGACTTCGCCTCCGGACAGTTGAAACTGGAAGAAAGCGAATATACCCCGCTGGCAGATTGCATCGAATTCGACAAGTTTGCCGTATATGCTTCGCCCAAAGAGGGATTACAGCTTTTAGTAGACGGTATCGAATTCATCAAAGACGAAGCGAATCCCTTCTACGACGAAAAGAAAGCTTCCGAACAAGGTCTCGGCTTCTTCATTGTCAAACATTGCAGCATGGATTTGTTGAAAGCGCTCGAAGAACGAGGTATGCTAGCCGATGCACAGACCAAAAGCTTGCATAGCCCGGAACGTGGGAAAGCGATCATTCATGAGAACTGGAAGTTCCTGGCGAAGTATTTTTTGAGAGAGGGGTAAGAATAATTATTAGAAATAATTGAACCTACTTTTGGCTTGATCCAAAAGTAGTCAAAAGATCAAGGCTGCACCTGGTTCGCTACTCCGCATCCTGCGTTCGCTATCGCCTCCGAACTCGCTTCGCTCAAACAGCGGATGCTCCGGGCGCTCTCTACGGCTGCTGCGCTTTACGCTCGCCAGCTGAGGCCTTTCATAGGAAGCGGAGCTTCCTCTTAGGATGGCCGATAGCGCCTGTTTTAAAGGTGTCGGTATCGGCAATCCCCAAAGAACGCTTTGCGTTCTCTGAAAGGCCTTCGGCGGGTGAGCGTCCGCGAAGGGGAAAGACGAAGCGTAAGGAGACTGCGCTGTTTGAGCGAAGCGAGTTCGCAGACGACAGCGTAGTCTTTCACCGGAGCAGCGAAGCAGGTGCAGCCTTGAACTTTTGGTTACTTTTCTGTCAAGAGAAAAGTAACATTCAATTCTGTCAAATAGTGAATCCCCCTCCACTACTTATCCGCCGGATAAACAACTCCCAACTGCCTCCGTATCTCGTCGATAATCTCCAGGGTAATCAATGAATTCTCATGGCTATTGATAGACGACTCACGTTTTCCGGCCTGTATAAGATCCAAAAACTCTGCCACCTCATAATAATATTCATTCTTATCTGTCACTGCACTTATATCTATCGGCTCAGAAACAGCAGTCTTTCCTGCACCCGCCGGAATACGAGGGGTATAAGTAACCTTTCCTATTATATTTATACGATCCAGATTGATATTTCCCTCCTCACCCTGTATCTCCGTAGGCAGATAGGAGTTAGCGATCTTTGAATAAAGGATAGTTGCATTCATCCCTTCATACACGAAATTAACTGCCCCTTGCCCGTCTGCCCCTGAAGAAAGGACTACACCTGTCGCCTCCACCTTTTGCGGGCGACCGAACAGTACGGCCATCGGGTACAACGTATAAATACCAATATCCATCATCGCACCGTTCGACAACTCCGGCTTAAAAGCGTTCAATACTATACCTTCCCTGAACTTATCATAACGCGATGAATACTGGCAATAGCAAGAGAAATAACGGCGTATCGTCCCCAGCTTATGTATATTCTCACGTACGGCCCGGAAGTTTGGGGTTAGCGTGGGTTTCATTGCCTCCATCAGCGTCACGTTGTACTCCTGGGAAGCGGCAATCATCTCCTTTACCTCTCTCACATTGGAGGCGAAAGGTTTCTCACATAATACATGTTTGCCATGTTTCATACACAGGATACTCTGTGAAGCATGCAGAAAATTGGGTGATGCAATATATACCGCATCGATCAATGGACTCTGCGCCATTTCCTCCAAAGATGTAAATGTATAAGGTATCTGATGTTTGGCGGCAAAAGCATCCGCCGTTTCCTGGGTACGCGAATAGACTGCCACCAATTCAAAACGCTCATCCTCCCGTGCACCGGCAATCACCCAGTCTGTTATAAAGTTCGTTCCGACTACTCCGAAACGTATTTTATTTATCGTAGCCATTCCTTTCTGTTTTTCCTCTATTTATTTAAATCGTAACCACTCTTCTCAAAACCAAGGTATCCCCTTCTATCACCAATTCCGGCACAACAATTGCACTATCCGGTGTCAGGCAGTAAGGTACTGAATCAGCCAGATCGTTTGCTTTCAGGCGGGCCATATGGTCGGTCGGATCGAGATAAGCAATCAGGTCCTCTTTATTATTCATCCACATATCGCGGGCAATGATTGCGGCATCAGAGGCCGGTTCGTATTTGCCTGTAAAAGTGAGGGCATCTACCAAAGCACCACCGAACAGGGTATCTTCTATATTCACTTTATCCTGCCATCCGGAACACAAAACCACAACATCACGCCCATGAAACAGACAATAGTCAGCCACCGCTTGCAGATTAACAAAAGCGCCCGTTACAACACGGTATGCCGATCGGGCAATCGTGATAGCCCGCGTTCCATTCGTTGTTGTAAAGATGATATCTTTGCCTGAAACCATCTCCGGAGTATAGTCGAACGGTGAGTTACCGAAGTCCGCAAAATCACAACGCTTCACATTACGCTCAGCTCCTACCAGCCAGCCTTTTTCCTTATATTCCTTCGCTTCTTCCACGGTTGCCACCGGGCGGATACTGCATACTCCGTTCTTAAAAGCAGCCGCCATCGTCGTCGTTGCACGAAACACATCCACTACTACGACAATCGCTTCCGGGTTATGATATACTGGGTACAAGGCCGGCGAGAAACAAACATCTATCTTCATATCTTCTCGTTTTTAACTTCAACATACCTACAAAAGTACTGGATAATTTGCTGAATACCTAGCCGACAAGCCTCCTAACCGGCTATTATATAAAAGTTTCTTTAATAAATATGAGGATTAACCAAATAACTCTGATAGAATGTTATAGTATATGTATTCGCTTATTTGCCAGAAACCTTTTTCCCCTTTGCTTGTTTTTTTATTACATTTTGAAAACGTTTTAAACTAAATCGTATGAAAAGAATTGTATCTTTTATCGTCGTTTTCACTCTAGTTATGGGGGGAATGACACATGTACAGGCTCAGAGTAAAGCCGCAGAAAAAGCAGAGAAAAAGTTAGAAAGAAAAGAAAAGAAAGAAGCTAGAGAAGCAAGAGATGCCGTCATGGACGAACAGGAATTCAACACAGCCCTGCAAGCTATCACTGACCAGTCTTTTGTCTTGGAAGCTAACTCCGTACAACCAATGAACGGAATGGTTTACTATGTGAACTCTAACACAAACTTCGTCTCTTTGAACGACGGACAGGCAATGGTTCAGATCGCTTCCAACTCTCCGTATCCAGGTCCTAATGGTTTAGGTGGTGTTACCGTACAGGGTAGCGCATCTAATATACAGAGCAAACAGGATAAAGACGGTAACGTTTACCTGTCCATGAGCGTACAGGGTATCTTCATCTCCGCCACCGTCAATCTGGTTCTTATGAACGGTAGTAACCGGGCCACTGTTACAGTAGACCCGAACTTCTCAGGAAGAAACTTGACTATGGTCGGAACCTTGATCCCATACTCTCAATCAAACATTTTCCAGGGTACAACCTATTAATTAAAAAAGAAGGTATCCTTTTCAGGATACCTTCTCTATTTTTAGAATACTATTCTTATTTCTCAAACGGAATCATATACTGTACGAATGCTTCGATTGCTTCATAAGAAGCCAGCCCCAGTTCCTTGTACAATTCAGCTGTAGCACGGTTACGATCTTCAGCACGTTGCCAGAACAAACGTTCGTCGTCACCCAGGAACGGTGCGCTTTCTGCCTGTGACTGGTGTTTCAGGATCGCATTACGTTTGAAGCGTAATTCTTCCGGACTGATAGGAACTGCCATTTCGATGTGGTCCATTTCCCATTCCGCCCATGCTCCGCGATACATCCAAACGCGGCAATGTTTCAGCCATTCTTCGTCTTTCAGTTCGTCGATAGCAGCCAATACCGCATCCAGACAAACCTTATGTGTTCCGTGCGGGTCAGCCAGGTCACCGGCAACAAACATCTGGTCCGGTTGGATTTCCTGCAACAGTTTCTTTACGATAGCTACGTCGGCTTCACCCAGATCGTTCTTCTTAACAAGACCTGTTTCGTAGAACGGCAGATCCAGGAAATGAACGTTTTCATCCTTCACTCCTGAATAGCGGCAACCATGACGAGCTTCTTCACGACGGATAGTACCTTTCATAAACAAAACGTCTTTCTTTTCAGGTTCGCCATTTTCTACCTTTTCGAAACGCAGGTATTTGATGATCTCTTCTGCTTTATCCTTAACCGCTGTATCATTAGGAGAATATTTATCGCAAACATCACGCAAGTATTCGCAATAGCGGATTACTTCGTCATCGCCTACGGCAATATTTCCGGATGTTTCATAAGCGACATGTACATCGTGGTGCTGGTCGCACAAACGACGCAACGTACCACCCATAGAGATCACGTCGTCATCGGGATGCGGACTGAACACGATCACCTTCTTCGGATACGGAGTAGCACGTTCCGGACGATTAGTATCGTCTGCATTCGGCTTACCACCGGGCCAACCGGTAATTGTGTGCTGGATATCATTAAATATCTTGATGTTTACATTATAAGCAGAGCCATATAATGCCAACAGTTCACCCAGACCATGTTCGCTATAATCTTTATTAGTCAGCTTCAGGATCGGTTTACCAGTCAACTGGCACAGCCAAACGATAGCACGACGGATCAATTTGTTATCCCAATCGCAGTTCGTAACCAACCAGGGATGGCTGATTCTTGTCAGTTCGTAAGCAGCAGACAGGTCGATAACTACCTTTACATTCATATGATTCTGTAAATAAGTAGATGGAACCGCTTCGCTAACCTTACCTTCGACTGTATTAGCAATTATACGGGCTTTATCTTCACCCCAAGCCATTAATATAACATTCTTAGCACGCAAGATAGTAGAAATACCCATGGTGATTACGCTGGCAGGAACATTCTCGATAGACTTGAATGTTCTGGCTGCTTCCTTACGGGCATCGTTATCCAGCAACACCAAACGAGTTCCTACATTTGCAGAAGAACCCGGACCATTGAAACCGATATTACTTGCATGACCGACACCCAGCAGGATATAATCGATACCGCCTACAACCTGGATCTGTTGTTCATATTGTCTGCAAAACTCAAAGATGTCATCTTTAGGGATGGAACCGTCCGGCGAATAAACATTTTTCGGATCGATATCCACTTGATCGAGGAACGATTCCTTCAGGTAAGTCAGATTACTGTTCGTCGATGCACTCAAAGGATAGAACTCATATACGTTAAATACAATCACATTACGGAAGCTCAATTGCTCCTCCTTATGCAAACGTATTAATTCTTTAAAGACACTCTGAGGAGAGCGTCCACCGGACAAGGCCAGAACAAACTGCTCGCCGGCATCCTGCTTCTTGCGTATTTGTGATGCCAGTTCCTTTGCGATCGCGAAAGAACCTTCATTTGCCGATTCATAGATGTTTGTCGGAATCTTTTCAAAACGAGTCAAAACTGATTGCTCGTAAGCGTTTTCCGGACGGTAATACCTGAGCGGTATACGCGTCAGGGTAATTTGAGAACTAAGGTTCGTCTTCATGTTTAATTACGATTTAGTACAACTTTTTTACTTGAACTACAAATATAACAATTCTCAAACAATTAATGATTAAAGAATCCCATCAAAAATATCTATTTACCTATAAATCGGTACTACGCCAATGTATTCGTTCCTTCCACCAAATGTCCCATCGACCAAACAGAGCGGACATTCAACTTACGGTCCAGAATAACGATATCGGCATCTTTACCACGTTGCAAAGAACCCTTGCGATCGTCTACACCCATCAGGCGGGCCGGGGTTTCGGAAGCCATACGGACTGCGTCAGCCAAAGGTACTCCGGCTTTCTGAGCCATCGTACGAACCAGCACATCCATCGTGGCAATACTTCCTACCAATGAAGAATGGTCGGCCAACTTACAAACGCCGTCTTCTATGATAATACGGGGATCGTCGACTGGTTTTCCACCATTGGCAGCATAAGCCAATGCATCAGTAGACAAACAAGTACATTCCACACCTTTCAGCTTATAAACAAGACGCAGGATCGTTGAAGGCAAGTGCCGACCATCGGCTATCACTTCTACCGTCATATCATCTTCCAGAAATACGCTTTCTACCGTTCCTTCATATTTATATTCACGACGCTTATGGAAACCTGGCATCGCATTATAGAAATGAGCCGCATGAGTGAAGCCCGCTTCATAAGCCGCTTTAATATCGTCAAATTCAGCTTCCGTATGAGAGACGGCAGCCAAAAGACCTTTTGAACGGACATAACGGGCAAAATCCAATGCCCCCGGCAATTCAGGACTCGCATCCCAACGTTTAATACAAGTCGTACTTTCCAGTAACGATTTATATTCATCCGGGTCCGGATTTTTCAATGCATCCGTCAATAAGCTACCTGCCATCTTCGGATTCAGATACGGTCCTTCCAGTTGTAATCCCATAACAGGACTGTTTTTTTCAGCCATTACGCCTTCGCATAAGGCTACAGCTTTCTGAACTTCTGTCATTGGGAGCGGAGACAATGTCGGGAAAATAGAAGTTGCACCATATTTCATGTGGGCGTTCACTGCCCCGTGGAAAGCTTCTTTCGTACATTCTTTAAAATCATAACCACCGCCACCATGTATATTCATTGCCACGAAACCAGGAATGATATACATACCTTTGGCATCGATTATAGTAGCACCGATCACAGCCAAGTCGCTGTTCGTGACTTCCAGTATTCTACCATCGCTGATCAGGACAGAACCATCTTTCAGCCATCCCTGTGGTGTGAGTATCTGTCCGTTTATTATTTGTGTTAACATAACTTCTACTATATTTCTATTCCTGTTCTACCCGTTAAAACAATTTATTAGTGCCTTCCACCAATTTCCCCATAGCCCAGACAGCTCTTACATTGAGATCTTTGTCCAAGACCATAATATCTGCATCCTTGCCACGTTGTAAAGACCCCTTACGATCGTAAACACCCATTATACGGGCCGGTGTTTCAGAAGCCATACGAACAGCATCTTCCAGAGGTATTTCAGCCTTCTGCACAACAGTACGGATCAGGCGGTCCATGGTAGCGACACTACCAGCTAAAGCAGAACGGTCGGCCAACTTACACACTCCGTCTTCGATAATCACACGAGGATCGAAAGCTACCTGACTGTCACTGGCGGCACAAGCCAATGCATCAGTGATCAAACATGTACGTTCTACACCCTTCACCTTATATACCAGACGAAGAATTGTAGGAGGAACATGGATACCGTCGGCTACAACCTCAACAGTCATATCATCTATCAAATAGATACTTTCAACCGTACCTTCATATTTGTATTCACGCCGTTTGTGAAAACCGGGCATTGCATTGTAGAAATGTGTAGCATGAGTATAACCAGCCTCATAAGCAGTCTGGATATCTTCGTATTCGGCCTGTGTATGACCGACAGATGCCAATACACCTTTAGATGTAATATATTTACCAAACTGCATAGCACCAGGCAATTCCGGAGCTGCATCCCAACGTTTGATACAGTTGGTTTCTTCCAACAACGGAATATATTCTTCCGGATCAGGGTTCTTGATATTTTCCGGAAGCTGACCGCCGGCCATTTTCATATTGAAATAATGACCTTCCAAATGTAACCCCAGAACAGGACTATCTTTTTCCGCCATCAATTTTTCCGTAGTAGCTGCCGCTTCACGAATCATCGGGATTGTCGAAGAAGATAATGTGGGGAAAATACTTGTAGTACCGTGTTGCATGTGAGTGGCGACTGCAGCCCGGAATGCCTCTTCCGTTCCTTCCATAAAGTCACGTCCACCACCGCCATGAACATGGATTTCCACACCGCCCGGAACGATATACATTCCCTTGGCGTCAATTAAATTCGCACCGACTATGGCCAGGTCACAGTTCGTCACTTCCAGGATCTTATTATCACTGATCAATACAGAACCATCTTTCATCCAGCCCTGTGGTGTCAGGATACAACCATTAATAATTTGAGTTAACATAATATTTGTCTATAATAAATTAGGCGTTTGTTATTTATCTCCGGATTACCGGGATGCTTTTTCGTTTAATTCTTCCAACTCTATGGTCAGTTCTGTCCATGTATCCATGGTATCTGACAGTTCTTTTTTCAAAGAAGAGTAATCGCTGTATAAAGAGGTATCGGAAGCACCTTCCGGTGTAGCCAGTTTGGCTTCGATTTCTGCTATTGAAGTTTCAAGTCCTGTTATTTTCTTCTCAGTTTCAGCCACTGACTTTTCTACTTTTTTAATCGCCTTGCTTTGTTCTTTACGAGCTTCATACGATAATTTATTCTGAGTAGACTGATCTTCCGTTTCACCTGAAGAAGATGCAGACTGAACAGTACGCTCCAGTTCGCGCAGACTATCCATCTTTTTCCTTTCCAGGAATTCATAAATACCGCCCAGATGTTCAATCACACGCTGATTACCGAATTCATAAACTTTATCTACCAGTCCATCCAGAAATTCACGGTCGTGAGAAACCACGATCACCGTTCCGTCGAACTCACGCAAAGCATCTTTCAATACATCTTTCGAACGCATATCCAAATGGTTCGTAGGCTCATCGAGAATCAACAGGTTTACAGGCTCCAGCAGCAACCGGATCATTGCCAAGCGACTCCGCTCACCACCGGATAAAACTTTCACCTTTTTGTCGGAGGCCTCACCACCAAACATAAAAGCACCTAGTATATCACGTATTTTTGTTCGTATATCACCCTCTGCCACATAGTCGATTGTATCGAATACAGTGAGGTTATCATCAAGCAACTGTGCCTGATTTTGTGCAAAGTAACCGATTTTCACATTATGTCCCAGTTGAAGTTTACCTTCGTAATCTATCTGATCCATAATACATTTAACAAGGGTTGACTTACCTTCCCCGTTTTTCCCCACAAAAGCCACTTTATCACCACGATTGATCGTTAGAGTAACATTTTGAAAGATCAGATGGTCACCATAACTTTTTGCCACATCCTCCATAATTACCGGATAAGAGCCGGAGCGGGGAGCCGGAGGAAACTTCAGGCTCAACATAGCACTATCCACTTCGTCCACCTCGATGCGCTCTACCTTTTCCAACTGTTTGATACGTGATTGTACCTGCACAGACTTGGTAGCTTTATAGCGGAACCGTTCGATGAATGCCTCCGTATCGGCCAGTTTCTTCTGCTGGTTCTCGAAAGCACGAAGTTGTTGTTCGCGGCGTTCCTTACGGAGCTCCACGTATTCGGAATATTTGACTTTATAATCATATATACTTCCCAGTTCGATTTCAATCGTCCGGAAAGTCGTATTATCGATAAAAGCACGGTCGTGAGAAACCAGAATCACCGCATTGGCACGGGTAGCAATAAAGTTCTCCAACCATTGGATTGATTCAATATCCAGGTGGTTAGTAGGCTCATCGAGCAATAACACATCCGGCCGGCGAAGCAACAACTTTGCCAACTCGATACGCATACGCCAGCCACCGCTGAATTCAGATGTCGAACGGTCGAAGTCAGTACGTTTGAATCCTAGTCCGATTAACGTACGTTCCAGTTCCGCATGATAATTGTTTCCTCCCATCATCTGAAAATGTTCGGAAAGATGTGTCACTTTATCTATCAGTTTCTGGTAAGATTCCGTTTCATAATCGGTACGTTCAGCCAGTTCCAGGTTCAGACGTTCGATCTGCTTTTCCATTTCCCGGATATGTCCGAAAGCCAACTCGGCTTCTTCCCTGACGGTATGTGCATCCGTCAGCTGCATCTGCTGTGGTAAATAGCCGATCGTTGTCTCTTTAGGTACACTGACCGTACCGGATGTCGGAGATTGCAAACCTGCAAATATCTTCAACATCGTAGATTTTCCTGCACCGTTCTTTCCGACCAGTGCGATACGATCTTTCTTATTTACTACAAACGATACGTCATCAAAAAGCGTAAAACCACCAAATTCAACTGTTAGTCCTTCAACTGAAATCATATTTATTTCTATTTACAGGTACAAAGATACAATTGTTCAGGGCTTCTTCACAAACTTTTCAATGAATAAGAGCAAGTTCTCATTGACAGGAAGGTCAGGATCGTTGTAAACAGCCATCTGAGCCTGACGGTCTGTCGTTGCACAATCCTTTAATACATGGTTCATACCATCTATCAAATTCATTTCGGCAGAAGGTAATGCTTGTTTTAATAATTCTGCATCTTTTACAGAGACCTGTATATCTGTTTTTCCCTGTAACAACAGGACAGGAACAGTCAGTTTCTTTATCTCTTTCTGCGGATCGTATTTATAGCAAGAGATCAGATATGGCTGAACAGAAGAACGAAATAAAGCCTGCAATCCCAGCGGCACACTCGGAACCAGCTTACCTGCTTTCAGGGAGTCGTTGATAGATATCACCATTTTCCGTATCACTTCAGGTTGCCCAGCCATCTGCTCTTCCAGCAGATCCGACATAGGCCGCCCCGCTCCTGCCAGCGAAATATATCCTTTCACCTTCGGATTATCCTGACTGGCAAGCATCCCTACGAGCGCTCCCTCACTATGACCGGCTATATAGATACCATTCAAACGACGATCGCGGGATAAAAGATCAATCCATTCGCGTACATCTTTTATACCGTCTTCAAAACGCATGGAATACTCATCTTTCCCGGCACCTGCGCTGGATGCAATACCTCGTTTATCAAAACGCAGGGAGCCAATACCTCTCCTACCCAACTCTTCAGCCAGGTATTTCAACGAATTATTCTTCATACCAGCCACAGCCGAATTACCATCCATATCGGTTGGTCCTGAACCTGCAATAATCAAAACCAACGGAAAAGTTGCCGTTCCCGGAATTATCATCTTTCCATTGATCTTTCCCGATGAAGTACTCAGGCTAATTGGACGTTCATTTAACCGGACGGGCATCTGGGCAGAAATAAACAATCCCCAAAACAACAAACAAAACGATATCAATATTCGGTAAGATTCACATCGCATATACAATTGGATTATATTATATCCGACAAATCTAAGAAAACAAAATGATAATTTATCCATTTTCACCAAAGTAATCTATAGGGTAGAAATAAATTGAAGAATTTATTAAAGGAGGGAGAAAGCAGGGATAACATCGTTCTAGCAGAACTATTTAAAAACGACACTGCAAATATAGTATATTTTTTATTATCAATGCATAAATATATTAAAATACATAACTAAACACAACCCGTACAGCTACATTTGTTAATTATTAATTACTTGATAAAGTTAATTCATTTTCTTGTATTCTTAACCAATCCCAATTAACGCATTAAGGTACTGACGATTACTAATTATGATTAAGCCTGAGTTCTGCTAGGACTATGTTAACAACAACACTAGTATTAATTATCAATCAAAAAGCACATGAATTACAGGTCTATTTTAAAGCAAAATCAATTCTCTTTGCTTTTAATCGCACTTGCTTTTCCTGTTTCAGTAACCACATCTTCCCTGTATGCCACTACAGCAGAAGTATCTATTACCCAACAGAAAAAAGCCATAAGCGGAATCGTTTTCGACGGTGGAATGAACGAGCCACTAATCGGAGCGAATGTGGTCATTAAAGGAACAACCAACGGCACAGTGACCGATCTGGATGGAAAATTCACACTGGAGGCCAATCCTAATGACATCTTGGTAATCAGTAGTATTGGGTTTAAAACCGTAGAGATTAAAGCCTCTGAAGCAGCCAAAGGAAAAATCACACTAACAGAAGATTCACAGGCTCTCGATGAAGTCATAGTTGTTGGTTACGGTGTCCAGAAAAAAGCCAACCTGACTGGTTCGGTTGCTACTGTAAAAGCAGAAGCCATAGAATCCCGCCCAGTATCGAGTGTGTCAGCAGCCCTGGCCGGACAAATGCCGGGTGTTACTGCCATCCAAAGCACCGGAAAGCCTGGTGAACAGACAGGTAGCATTACTATTCGTGGCAAAAACTCTGTAAATGCAGCTAGTCCGCTGGTTATCGTAGACGGTGTACCGGGTAGTATGAACACGATCGACCCATCCGACATCGAAAGCCTGAATGTTTTGAAAGATGCCTCTTCAGCTGCCATCTATGGTGTGCAGGCTGCTAACGGTGTTATCCTGATCACGACCAAGAAAGGTAAAAAAGGAGAAAAAGCCAGTGTCAACTATTCCGGTAGCGTAGGTTGGTCTACACCTACTATGCGTCCGAAGTTTCTGGGATCTGCCGATTTTGCCATGTTATATAATGAAGCTACATTAAACGACAACCCGAACAACCCGCTTCGTTTCACAGAACAAGACATCGAATTGTATCGTAACGGATCGGATCCTTACGGACATCCGAACACTGACTGGTATAAAGAGACAATGAATAAGAATGCCATCGAAACGATGCATCACCTTGGAATCAGTGGTGGTTCGGAAAAAACAAGTTATAGTGCGTCAATCGGTTACACCCAGCAAAATGGTATGATCGATGCAAACAACTACAAACGTTTCAACGCACGTACCAGCATCGACTCACAAATCAATAAATGGTTCTCTGCCGGTTTGAATTTATCCGGTTACAGAGGTACTTTGATGGATAGCTGGAATCGTGTTTCCGGTATGACCCAGTTTACAAACCGCGCCACTCCGATAGAAGGCATACGCAATGAAGAAGGGACTTTCCTGTACCACGGTAAAGATAACCCGGTTGCATTATTGGGACGCGACGGTTTTAGAAGAGACATGAACCAACAGGTAAACGGAACTGTGTATGCTCAGGTAAATGTCCTACCGAATCTGACCGCTAAAGCCTTATTCTCTGTTCGTAATGATGAAAGAAGTGAAGAAGGATTTAAGGCTCAGGTAAATTACGGTCTTAAAAACGAAGCAACAACAGGTCTCCGCGAGGCTTACGAAAAACAGACTTGGTGGAACTGGTACACTACGCAGGTATTAATAAACTATAACGAAACCTGGGGCAAACACGACTTAGGTTTATTGGGAGGTTTCGAACAAATCGAACATACTTATAAAAGACTGGAAGCCGAACGTAAAGGAGGTGGCAATAATGAATTGCAGGAATCATTAAGTACACTAGATGCCTCTACACAAACGAACAAGGAAGAAAGATACGAAGTAGCTCATCGTTCATACTTTGCCCGTGCCCAGTACGGCTTTGCCGACAAATATCTATTTGAAGCCAACGTTCGTATTGACGGTTCTTCCCGTTTTGCTTCCGACAATCGCTGGGGTGCCTTCCCAGCTTTCTCTGCCGGTTGGAGAATCACAGAAGAAGAGTTTATGAAGAATGCAGATATCAGCTGGTTGAGCAACCTGAAGTTACGCCTCGGTTGGGGACAGACCGGTAACGAAGAACTTAAAGATGAAGAAGTATATCTGACTATACCTTCGTATGCATATCAGGAATACATATTAGGCAATAATCTGTATGCTACAACTTATGAAAGCCGCTACGCAAACAAAAACCTGAAATGGGCAACCGTTACCAGCTGGGAAGGTGCTGTCGAAGCTTCATTCCTGAACAACAGACTAGGTTTTGAACTGGCTGCTTACAAGAAGACTACTAACGACATGTTGCTATACCTGCCCGTGCAGGGTATCTTCGGTATGGACGCACCACGTCAGAACGCAGGAAAGGTGGAGAATAAAGGTTTCGACCTGAGTATCTTCCATAATAATGTGATAAATAAAGATTTCAAATATGATATCATGTTCAATCTGGCGTATGTACATAACGAACTGACAGACTTAAAAGGTACAGAAGGTAAGGATCCGGGTGACGGAAGAGATAACTTCTGGTACCTGGAAGGTCATCCTATCGGTTCTTACTACGGATATGTAGCCGACGGTTATTTCAATACGGAAGAGGAATTAAAGAGCCTTCCGAAACGTACCGGAACAGAACAACTGGGTGATATCAAATACAAAGACCTGAATGGTGACGGAAAGATCGACCTGGCTAACGACCGTACTGTTATCGGTAAAGAGTTTCCGAGCTGGACAGCCGGCTTAGGTGTCAATTTATATTACAAAGATTTCGACCTGTCGGTATTCTTCCAAGGTGCATTCGATGTGGATGCTTATGTGAATGGTGAAGCGGCTTATGCATTCTTCAACGGTGGTAAAGTATTGGAACGCCATCTGGATCGTTGGACTCCGACCAACCACAATGCTTCTTACCCGCGTATTACGATGTCCGACCAGATCAACTACCAGTTCTCTTCATACTGGCTGGAAGATGCTTCTTATGTTCGTCTGAAAAACCTGACACTCGGTTACAATGTACCGAAGGCATTGCTGAGTAAAATCAACCTGACACGTGTAAAAGTATTTATCACCGGCGAAAACCTGTTTACGATTACCGGAATGGATACCCTCGACCCTGAATCTGCACCAAGTAATTCCCGCGGTGGTCTTTACTCAAATGTAAGAAAGATTTCATTAGGTCTTAAAGTTGGATTTTAAATAACAGTTTATCAATCAGAAATATGAAAAAGAGTTTTATTTATATAGCTATTTCAGCAGTAAGCCTTCTGGGTTTTACTTCATGCAGTGATTTTCTGGATAGAATACCGCAGGATGAACTATCTGACGGCAGCTATTGGAAAACGCCGAATGATGCCAAAATGTTTGTTGCCGATGTGTACAGACAAATCCTACCAGGAAAATGGACCGGTGACATCGATGGCGATATCGATTCTGACAATGCCGTACACGGTATCAAATGGGCCGCAGGTAATGTTTCAAAAGGCATTTACGATCCGGGAGATATGGGGTGGACAGACGAGTATAAAGCAATACGCTCATGTAATGTCCTACTGGAAAAGATCGACCTGATACCCGATTATGATCAGGCGGATAAAGAGGCTACCATAGGAGAAGCCCGCTTTATGCGCGGATATATCTATTTTGGTTTGATACAGACGTTTGGAGATGTACCGTATGTAGAAGGCACGCTCGACCTGCACGATATGGGCAGTATAACACGTACTCCCGCAGAAGAAGTATACGCCAAAATAATGGAAGACTTCGATTATGCTATCGCCCATCTTCCGGCACAATGGGGTAGCGGCGACTACGGACGTGCAACCAAAGGGGCTGCCAATGCAATGAAAGCACGTGCAGCTCTTTATTTCAAGCATTACGACTCAGCCGCCGATGCAGCTAAAGCAGTGATGGATTCCGGCGAATATGAACTGTTTGATGCAGCAAATACCGGACAATATGCCAAATTATTCTGGGAAGAACAGGAAGCTTGCAAGGAAGCAATCCTGGTAAGACAGAACATAGCTGGTAAAAAAGATGACGAATGTTATATCATTGGTTGGGAAGCATTCCCTACATTGGGATGGGGCGGTATTAACCCGACACAGAGCCTGGTGGATGCATTCGAATGTATCGATGGCGCTCCGATTTCCGAATCTTCTTTATATGACGAAACGAATCCGTTCGAACATCGCGACCCGCGTCTGGAAGTTTGCGTATTGCATGACGGAGAAACCATGTATAATGTAACAGTAAAGACCGCTCCATTGAAATCGAGCGGTAGTACAGGTGTAGCTCAACATAATGACGCAACAGCTACCGGATATTATCAACAGAAATGGCTCGACCCGAGTATCGACCCACAATCGGATGGATGGAACATGGGTAAAGACTGGCATGTAATCCGTTATGCAGAAGTATTGCTTACTTATGCTGAAGCGAAAAACGAAATTACAGGACTGGACGCTTCCGCTTTCGATGCCGTTAACCAGGTACGCCGCCGCGTAGGTATGCCGGATCTGCAAAACTCTGATGCGAGCAAGCCCACTTATTGCGGAACCCAGGATGCCCTTCGTCAGCGTATCCGTAACGAGTGGCGCGTAGAGTTCGCACTGGAAGGCAGCAAGCGTAAATGGGATATCCGTCGCTGGGGTATTGCCAAAGAGGTTTTGAATGCTCCGTTCCTGGGGATGAAATACAAAATGGTAGACGACCCTGCTAATGCGGACCCGAAAGATGAAGGAAAAGTATGTATCCTGTATCAGGGAGAAAACATCAAGCTGACAGGCAGCAAATATGAAGATCATAACTATTTGTTCCCGGTTCCACAGGCTGAACTCGATCTGAACCCTGCCTTAGGACAAAATCCGGGTTACCCTACGAAGTAATCTTGTTTATTTAGATCTATAATACATATGTCAGAGGAGGGAATATTTAACATCCCTCCTCTTTTCTTCGATTAAATAACCGATTGTACAAATGAAATATATCCAATATATTATTTGCTGTGTACTTTTTCTCATCTGTTTCCTTTTATTGGAAGGACCGATGTTTTATATACCTTACTATCATGAACAACACCATTTATTCCTTTTCACCCAAACCTATTTGAATAGCCATCTTTCCACGCCGGGACAACCGCTCGATTACCTGACCGATTTCTGTATACAATTCTTTTACCTGCCTCATATCGGAAAAGCCTGGTTCGCATTACTACTCGCTCTCCCTTATCTTTTGAACGTCACGATTTGCCATAGACTAACAAAAAAATACGATCTGTTTTTATTCTCCCTATTCCCTTCTCTCTGGTTACTGATCCAATTTCTGTCTGTCGACTTTCCGGTGACTCATCTGGTCGGCCTGATAGTTTGCCAGTTGTTTTTTCTGGGTATAAGTTCCATTACATCCAACCGGTTAAAGCTTATATTGCTTATTCCGGCGATTTCCATACTGTATCTTATATGCGGATGGATGTATCCGGTTATTACACTTGTCATTATACTTGTTCCAGCACTCTCAGCCTTATCTGTGACTCTCTATATAATAAAGAAGAAATACCGTACCTCCATCATTATCCTAAGTTTACTGGTTTATGCCGGAGGAACATTCTACTTTTTTATTTTTTCATACAGCATGCGTGAACGGCTGATTATTGAAGCAGAAATGCATCTCAAATCCGGGCAATGGGAACAGGTTGCAGACTGTTGCCGACGATACCGGGGCAAGAACCAACTGATCATGTATTTCAATAACCTCGCCCTTTACCATACCGGTAAAATGACATACAACCTGTTCGACTTTCCACAAACAATGGGAGTACAATCGTTATACCTGCCCTGGAAAAGTGACAGTCGCCAAACGGAATACGGACATTATGTATATGAGCAACTCGGTTACATCAACGAAGCGCACCGCTGGGCCTTTGAAGCCATGGTTGTATTCGGCGAAACAGCTCCGAACCTAACTAACCTGATCCGTTATAACATCGTCAACCGCCGCCCGAAAGTTGCCATGCGTTTTATCCGAAAATTAAAACACTCTCTTTTCTACCATAAACAAGCAGAAGAATTAGAAAAACATCTTTTTTCCGGAGAGTTACCCGGATTAAAAGCGCTCTCCTACGATAAAACAGAGAAAGTACGTTTTGCCAACATACTGAACATTGGCCCCGAGCTCAATTATTTATGTGATAAAGACTCTACTAACCGGATGGCATTCGAGTATCTGATGAGCAATCTATTACTCAGCAACCAGTTAATCCGTTTTGCAGAAAACCTGAAAAGAATATGGGCTTTCTCTTATCCGGAATTTCCCCGGATATACGAGGAAGCACTCTACATCTACCGCCTGGGAGTAGATGAAGAAACCTTCAACAAACTGGGTTTCAAAATCAGCCCGGCCACAGAAGAGAGATTTAAAACTTATTATTTCCTTTATCAGAAAAAGGATATGCAAGAACTAAAAAACAAGTTCGGCAACACCTACTGGTATTACCTCAACTTTCTCAGCCCTTATGGAAACAAAATCATCGACAAATAGACTGCTCCTATTACTAGTAGTCATAGTATGCAGCTGTACTCAATCCCGCATAACCCCTGAAGTACAGACCGATAAACCCGTCTCCATCTTCCCCGATTACACCGGAGTAACCTTCCCTTCCAATATAGCTCCTCCCAACTTCAGGATACAGGAAGACGGAGAAGAATTTTACACGGAAATAGGAAGCAAAGACAAAGCTTACATCACACTCCGGAACAGTCAGTCATCCGTAATTATCCCTCCCGACAGATGGAAAGAACTGACTGAACAAATAGCCGGCAATACGTTTTATATCCGGATATGTATCCTCCAAAACGGTAAATGGACTCAATATCCTGATATAACCAATGTAATTGCACATTCAGCCATAGACCCTTATCTCGTCTACCGCTTACTCTATCCGGGCTACGAACTGTGGAACCAAATGGGTATTTATCAGCGCGACCTGACCTCCTACGAGGAAACTCCCCTCATCGAAAACCAATCCATAGAGAAAGGTTGCCTGAACTGCCATACCTTCTGCCGGAACTCTCCGGAGACAATGATGATACATATACGTGGAGAGCTGGGAGGCACCTTGATTTATCGGAAAGGAACGATAAACAGGACGGAAGTCAAAGCACCGGGAATGGGTAACTCCGGAGCCTATGCTTCCTGGCATCCGGGAGGCAGATACCTGGCCTTTTCCGTCAACGAAATTCAACAGTACTTTCACTCTACCGGTCCTAAAGCAGTAGAAGTATCCGATTCAGAGTCGGATCTGGTCATACTGGATACGGAAACAAATTCACTTATAACGGATAGCGCCATCTACGGAGAAAAGTGGATGGAGACCTTTCCGACCTGGAACCCTGCCGGAGATATGTTGTATTATTGCCGGAGTAAAGCAATAGACAAAAAAACTCCGCTCGATAGTATCCGTTACGACCTGTACCGGATTCCTTTTCATGTAGAAGATGAGAGTTTCGGTACTCCCGAGTGTGTATTCAATGCGTCCGAAACGGGTAAAAGCATCTCTTTCCCTCGTATTTCTCCAGACGGAAAGTTCCTGATGTTTACCTGTTCCGACTATGGGAACTTCTCTATCTGGCATCCGGAAAGTGAATTATATCTACTCAACCTAGCGACAAACAATATACGTAATATGGAGGAAGTAAACAGTAACAATGTGGAAAGTTTTCACACCTGGTCATCCACCGGAGAATGGTTTGTTTTCAGCAGTAAACGGTTGGACGGATTATGGGCACACCCTTATATAGCAAGCTTTAACTGCCAGACAGGCACAGCCGGAAAACCCTTCATTCTCCCCCAGGAAGACCCTGATTTCTACCTCGATTTCACGAAGACATTCAACCTTCCGGAACTGATTACCAAACCCGTAGAAAACAGGGATGAACTGGTTGGCGGATACCGAAATAATTACTATCTTCGCCCACAATTAACTACTAACATCAATTACAATAATTCATGAAGAAAAAAGGATTAACATTATTAGTGGCGACCACTTTAGCCAGCAGTGTATTATTTTCCTCTTGTATCGGATCGTTCGGTTTAACAAACAAGCTTTTGGACTGGAATAGAAATATCGACAGTAAGTTTGTAAACGAATTAGTATTTATTGCTTTCTGGATTGTTCCCGTTTACGAAATATCTGCGCTTGCCGACGTATTGGTTCTTAACTCCATCGAATTCTGGAGTGGAAACAACCCTGTTGCAGATGCAGGTACTGTTAAAACAATAGAAGGTAAAGAGGGCGTTTACACTGTTGAAACGAAAACTGACGGATACCATATCCAGAAGGAAGGTGAAGAAAAAGCAATTGACCTGGTATTCGATGAAACAGACAAGAGCTGGAGCGTTGAAGCAGATGGCGAAACAACCAAATTACTGAAGTTCAAAGACAATGACGAAGTCGTTATGTACCTGCCCGACGGTAAGGAAATGAACGTTGAGCTGAATCAGGCCGGTGTTCTGGCATTCCGCCAGGTGGCTGAAGGATATTCTTTCTACGCAGCAAAATAAGTTGTATCTAAATTCATAAGGGTGTACCAAAAGTATACGTGCTATCATACGGACTTTTGTTATACCCTTTTATTAAGCTATACCAATCTAAATAAATACAGATGAAACACTCTATCAAAAAAGCCGTGCTCTCAGGAGCATTCAGTTGCTTCTTATTGGGGTCTGTACTGGCTGACGGTACGACTACCCCCCAGACCACGAAGCCCTATTGGCAAGACGTTCAAGTCGTTGCCGTAAACAAAGAGCATCCACGCACCTCATTTATGACATATGGTGACCGTTCGACAGCTCTCACTTCCCGCTTTGAAAAAAGCCCGTATTATTCATTATTGAACGGTACATGGAAGTTCTTCTATGTAGACTCTTATAAAGACCTTCCCACTAATATCACAGATCCTTCTGCCAGCACCGCATCATGGGACGATATTACTGTACCGGGCAACTGGGAAGTACAGGGACATGGCACAGCTATCTACACAAACCACGGTTATGAGTTCAAGCCACGTAATCCGCAACCTCCGCTATTGCCGGAAACGACCCCGGTAGGTGTTTACCGCCGCGACTTCGAAGTGCCGGCGGGCTGGGACGGACGCGATGTATATCTCCATATCGCCGGAGCCAAATCAGGTCTTTACGTATATGTGAACGGCCAGGAAGTCGGTTACAGCGAAGATTCTAAAAACCCTGCAGAATTCCTGGTCAATAAATATCTGCAACCGGGTAAAAACGTACTCACACTGAAGATATTCAGATGGAGTACCGGCTCTTATCTGGAATGCCAGGACTTCTGGCGTATCAGCGGTATTGAACGCGATGTATTCCTGTGGTCGCAACCGAAGGTGGCAGTTAATGACTTCCGCGTGATCTCCACACTGGACGATACATATAAAAACGGTATTTTCAAGCTGGCTGTGGACATTAAGAACCACACCAAAGAGGCAAAAGACATTACCGTATCTTACGAATTACTGGATGCAAAAGGCCAATCTATTGCAACAGCCGATAATAAGCTATGGGTAGGTGCCAACGATATCAAAACAGTCTCTTTCGCAAAAGACCTGAATGACATCGCAACTTGGAGTGCCGAACATCCGAACCTTTACAAACTGTTGATGACAGTAAAAGAAGACGGTAAAGTAACGGAAGTTATTCCTTATAACGTTGGTTTCCGCCGTATCGAAATCAAGCCGATCGATCAGATAGCCGGCAACGGTAAGCCTTACACTGTCCTGTTATTCAACGGACAACCGATCAAGTTCAAAGGCGTAAACATCCACGAACATAATCCACTGACCGGACATTATGTAACGGAAGAACTGATGCGTAAGGACTTCGAGATCATGAAAAAGCATAATATCAACTCAGTTCGCTTATGCCACTACCCGCAAGACCGTAAGTTCTATGAACTTTGTGATGAATATGGTTTATATGTGTATGATGAAGCGAATGTGGAGTCACATGGTATGTATTATAGCCTGAGCAAAGGCGGCTCACTGGGTAATAACCCGGAATGGTTGTTACCGCACATGGACCGTACAATGAATATGTACGAACGAAACAAGAACTATCCGTCGGTAACTATCTGGTCGCTGGGTAACGAAGCCGGAAACGGTTACAACTTCTACCAGACTTACCTGTATGTTAAGAATAAAGATAAAGAACTGATGAACCGCCCCGTAAACTACGAACGTGCTTTGTGGGAATGGAATACAGATATGTATGTACCACAATATCCGAGTGCCGGATGGCTGGAAGAAATAGGAAAAGAAGGTAGCGACCGTCCGGTAGCTCCTTCCGAATATGCACATGCTATGGGCAACTCTACGGGTAACCTTTGGGGACAATGGCAAGCTATCTATAAATATCCGAACCTGCAAGGCGGATGGATCTGGGACTGGGTAGACCAGGGTTTGCTTGTTAAAGACGAGAACGGAAAAGACTATTATGCTTATGGTGGCGACTTTGGTGTAGACATGCCTAGCGACGGTAACTTCCTTTGCAACGGTCTTGTTAATCCGGATCGTACTCCACACCCGGCAATGGCAGAGGTGAAGTTTACTCACCAGAATATAGGTTTCGAAGCTGTAAATGCAGCCAATGGTGTATTCAAGATTACTAACCGCTTTTACTTCACTAATCTGAAGGATTATATGATTACCTATACAGTGAAAGCGAACAATAAAGTAATCAAGAGCAATAAAGTGTCACTTGATCTTGCTCCGCAGACTTCACAAGAGATAACTATTCCCGTAGCCGATCTGAAACCACAGGCTGGCACGGATTATCTGGTTAACTTCGTCGTTACATCAACCAAACAGGAAGGTCTGGTTCCTGCCGGTTACGATATCGCACAGGACCAGTTCCGTTTGCCGATCGAAGCAGATAAAGTTGCTTATAAGGCCGGTGGCCCTAAACTTACGGTATCAGAAGAAGGAGACAATGTGAAAGTTACATCTTCCAGGGTTAACTTCGTATTCGATAAGAAAGCGGGAGTTGTTACTTCTTATAAAGTGGGCGGAACAGAATACTTCAACGAAGGTTTCGGTATCCAACCGAACTTCTGGCGTGCACCCAACGATAACGATTATGGTAGCGGCGACCCGAAACGTTTGGAAATATGGGAATTGTCAAGCCGTAACTTCAATGTAACGAATGCCTCCGCTGAAATAGTCGACGGCAATGCTATTGTAAACGTCGATTATAAATTACCGGCCGGTAACCAGTTCCTGATCACTTATAAGATCTACCCTGACGGTGTTATGAATGTGGCTACCCACTTCACTCCTGCTCATCTGGATGGCGTAAAGATCGGTATCTCCGAAGCAACCGCCACAGCAACGTTCTCGCCAGGACGTGATAAGGTAAGCGAACGTGATAAAATGGTTGTTCCCCGTATCGGTGTACGTTTCCGCCTGCCGGTCACTATGAACCAACTGGAATACTTCGGACGCGGTCCGTTAGAAAACTATTGGGATCGTAAAGCCGGTTACATGATCGGACAATACAAGAGCACAGCAGAAGATCAATACTTCCCTTATGTTCGTCCGCAGGAAAACGGTCACCATTGCGATACCCGTTGGATGACACTGGGGGGTAAGGGTAAAAACCTGTTGATCGTAGCCGACGACGAAATGGAATTCAATGCAATGCGCAACTCCGTTGAAGACTTTGATGCCGGTAAGACAACCAACCGTCCGTATCAATGGAACAACTTCACGCAGGAAGAAATTAACAACCGTCCGAATATCGGCCCGTACGACAAACCTCGCCAGACACACATCAACGATATCACCCCACGTAATTTCGTAGAGGTATGTGTCGACCTGAAACAAGAGGGATTGGCCGGTTACGATAGCTGGTATTCCCGTCCCGAACCTCAATACACATTACCTGCAAACCAGGAATATAAGTGGGGGTTCACTTTGATTCCGGCAGAAAATGCCAACAGTGCACAAAAGAAAGCTGGATATAGTTACAAATAAATAGACACTGTTATGTGAAAAAAGCGATCTCTGTTAACCAGGGATCGCTTTTTTATTTATTATCAATGCGTAAACTATCTACTTCACATCAGGAAACTATACAAAGCCAACCGTATATCCGAATAACGGAACACATAGCCGGCAGAAAGCAGGCGGGCAGGATAAGCCTGCTGCCCTTTAGTAAGAAGTTCTTCTCCTTCCCCATACAGATAGCGGAACACTTTTCCGGGGATAGTCAGCCACGCCGGACGATGCAATACGTCAGCGGTAGCACGGGTAAATGCCCGGTTTGTCAACGGTTGGGGAGAAACCAGGTTCACGACACCTGACAGATCCTCATGTTCAATGATAAACTGGATGGCATTTAATACATCTTCTATATGTATCCACGAAAATCCCTGTTTACCGGAAGCGATCTTTCCACCGACAAAGAAGCGGAACGGAAGTAACATCTTCGGCAGAGCCCCACCGTCCTTCGACAAGACTACACCCAAACGGGCCACGACCAATCGTATATCCCGCGACAGCTTCTGCGCCTCCTCTTCCCATCGAATACAGACATCAGCCAGAAAACCGGTACCTTCCGACGTACTTGTTTCCGAATAAATACCTTTATCCGGATAAATACCAACTGCTGAAGCCGAAATAAATAACTTAGGCTTAACAGGCATCTCATTCAGGATCGACACCAACCGCCGCGTCGTATAAACACGACTGTTCTTTATTTCACGCTTAGCCTTACTGGTCCAACGTTGATTGATTGTCGTACCGGCCAGATTGATTACAACATCACATCCGGTTAGTGCTTCTTTCAATTTATCATCGGTCTTGAGACGAAACATCGAATGTTTCAAAGGGACAACAATGTTTCCCCTGTCAGAAAAGAAATCCGTCAAGTGCCGTCCTATAAAACCGGAATTACCACTAATTGCGATCTTCATCTCCTTTTTTAATCTATTTTGCTTCCCTACTAGAACAACCGGAGAAAGTCGTTTGTTTTAATCAATTAGGAAGAATTGTATTAAAAAAGGATATAAGCAGATTTCGCTTCATGCCTATTTGATTACTTCTTTCAATTTATTATGTAACTCTTCGCCGGTAATATTCTTTGCTATAATCACACCGTCGGGATCGAGCAACACATTGGATGGGATACCACGAACGCCATATAAAGCGGGGATTTCTGAGTCCCAATACTTCAGGTCGGAAACATGTGTCCAGGTCAGGTTGTCGTCGGCGATTGCCTTCAACCATTTATCTTTATTATTATCCAGAGAAATACCCAGAATAGTAAAGTTCTTATCTTTATAATCCTGGAATGCTTTCACGACATTCGGATTTTCGCGACGGCAAGGAGGACACCAGGAAGCCCAAAAGTCCAGTAAAACATATTTACCACGGAAATCAGCCAGGGAAACTGCAACACCGGCAGTATCCGGCAAAGAGAACTCGGGAGCCGTCTTGCCGATTTGTACGTTTTCCAGTTGTTTGATGATACCGTCCAGGTCTATTACATAAGGACAATCAGCCAATGCCGGAGAGATCTTTGCACGAGTCGCTTTCAACTGATCCAATGGCAACTGATAGGTGAAGTAACGATACAGATAGAAAGCTGCTGCCGGAGAGTCCGGGTATTTGCTGATCAGGCTGTCGATATCGAAACCTTCTTCAAAAACCTTACTCTGGTTTTCCTGGAAGATGGCATTCACCGGAGAGTTCTGTACGATAATTGTCTCGCCGTCATTCCCGATCGTTACATCCATATTGGTATTCTCTACAAAGAACTGTACCGGATAATTCATATTCTCGGTTGCCAGACCATACAGAAGTGGCTGGTCGACTTCACCTTTGAATGTAAACTTACCGTTCTTGATCTCGGCAGTATCCACATCGAAGAACATTTTATTACGGAATGATTTCAGATAGATTTCGCCATCCGGTATATTCTCCACGACTCCGTTTATCACATAGCCTTTAGGTGTTTCCTGACAACTAGCCAGGAGAAAGATGGCCATAACCATCATTAATAATTGCTTCATTTGACGTTGTTTATTTTTTATTGTTGACATCGGGATGATGATACCTTCCTTTCTTCAAGGTGATCTTACCATACTCTATAGCACGCACCGGACAACGATGAATACAAGCGACACATTGTACGCAGGTATCAGACCAGACAGGTTTCCCGTCGGTCAGCGTGATCGTTCCGGTCGGACAAACTCGTTCGCACAAGCCACAGGCAATACAGTCGTCCGTCACCCGAAAGGAATTCTTCCCTATGGCAAAGTTAGTAAAAAGAGGATATATCCAGTAGCTCTTCAGCCCGGGCAGGCTTCCTTTCTTGTATAAATTAACGTTTTTACCTTCGCGGATAGCGGTAATGATAGCGTTGACAGCCGAAGGTGCATCTTTCAGTTTCTCTTGTTCCACCTCTTTATTGTCTACATCGAAGCCTGGCAACAGGATATAATTATTCGGCATAATGACTGAATAGCTATCGGTTAGCATGACACCTTTCTTCCGCAGTACTTTCCGCATTATATCATCCGTGTAGCCACATTCGTCGCCACAGGTAGAGATGGAATAAACCGGCTGTTTATCGTATCCGGTCAGCTTCAGACCAGAGATAAAGCGAGTTACAGGAACGGCCGGTCCCCACGAATGCACCGGGTAAACAAACAGTACTTTCTCGTCCTCCCTGAGCGGGCAGACAAATTCCTTTTTACCTGTTTTTAACTCATCTGCTATCGATACTACAGGCTCTCCCAAAGCAATGCTTAACGCATTCGCTACCCAACGGGAGTTACCGGTTCCTGAAAAGTAAAATATCATACGCGTATCTCTTATTTGGTCACAAAGATAAATATAATTCAGAATTATTACATCTCCACATCCCAAACCCCGGCACTCTTCTCCAACTCTACAAGCGCGGTACTGTAATTAAACAGTGTTTCAATGTATTGAGCCTGTACATCATCATAGGTTCGCTGGGCATCCAGAACTTCCAAAAGGGAAACTTCTCCCCGATTATAACTATACACCTTCCCGTCTATCACTTCACGGGCAGCATGGAGCATGCCATTTTCGTAATGGCCGACCTGCTGCGTCAAAGATTGATAACTACGGTAAGCCTGCATCACTTCGGTTTGTACCTGCAACAAGGCCTGCTGATATTGTGTCTCCGCCTGTTGTTCCCGGAAACGGGCGGCACGGACAGCTCCCTTATTAAAGTTCGAAAACTTCAAAGGAATAGCAATGCCCGCCGTGACTCCGGTAAAGGGAGGAGCCGGAGCCTCTTCATTATATACCCGGGCATTCTTGCTCACTGCGATAGAGAGATCGACATCCGTATTCCGTTCACGACGTATTGCTTTCAATGCGCGGGAGGCTACTTCTTTATTTTTCAGAGCAGCCACCAGGTCGGTACGGTTCTCCGAGGCGGTAGAGATCAGGTCGGCTAGTACGAAATCACGAGGTGACAGATGCAAAGAGGCATCAGGCACATATAAAGTATCATGGGCTACCGAGCCGGTCAACAGGTTCAGGTTGGAAAAGGCATTATGCAGATCGGTTTCCGCCTGTAACAGTTCATTTTTAAGGATACCGGCTTCCAGACGGCTTTGTATGGCATCTATCTCCATGATCTTCCCCAACGTAAAACGTACACTGTCGCTCTCGGCAAGCTGGCGGATATTCTCGTAAGCGTTCTGCTTTACCTTATATAACTCATATTGCTTCAGGGCCTCCAGATAAGAGACCGTTGCATCCGCCCGCAGATTACGGAAATAATCGGCAAGCAATGCCTTCGAAAGCTCGCTCTCGCTACGGGCCAGGGCGATATTGGCCCCACGCTTTCCGAAAGAGAACGTCTTACTCAACTCCACTTCTACCCCTTCTCCCATTTGCAGACTGTTATTCTCGTTGTTGAAATAAGAGACAGAGAGGTTGGGATCGTTAAACACCTTTGAAGCAACCACCTGCGCTTCTGACATATCCACATTCAGGCGCTCGGCCGCGTACTCCAGGTTACCTTCCGTCACCTTCTGCATATACCCACGATACGAGAGGGGGACCATCTGTTGAGCACCAACAGCCAAACTTCCGGCAAGCAGGCACATTGTAATATATTGTCGCATATCTATTATTCTTTTTATCAGTACTTTCTAATTCTTTTCTCCCTACCTAAACAGTCGTATCCTCCGGCTTAACAGGTAGCGTATCTTCATCTAAATAATGCTTTTCTACCAGATAATACAAAGCAGGAAGCACATAGAGGGTGATAACGGTTGCAAACAGCAGACCATACACGATGACGGTTGCCAACGGACGTTGCACATCCGAACCTATACCGGTGCTCAAAGAAGCCGGCAGCAAACCGAGCACAGCCACCGTCGCCGTCATCAGGATCGGACGGAAACGGTGTTTAGCCCCTGTAATGATAGACTGCTTGAAACCGCGGTCACGACTACGCAGGTTATTGATATGGGAGATCATGATCACACCGTTCTGGATAGCCACACCGATCAACGCAATAAAACCGACAGCGGAAGATACATTCAGCGTCATTCCCCGGACATTCAATGCCAGCATGCCGCCGAAAAGAGCCAATGGTACCACACACATCATCAGGGCGGCCTGGCGGAACTTTCCACAGGCGGCAAACAACAAGAGCAACATAATACCCAAAGCTAGAGGAACGACAGCCGCCAGACGGTTATAGGCACGATATTGGTTCTCGAACTGTCCTGCCCATTGCAGGTGTACGGTGTCGTGATCATACTTCACCTCCTTATCGATCAGACGGTTCGCCTTATTCAGGAATTCGGTCAGATCTACACCACGAAGGTTGACATGGATCGTCAGGTGACGCTTGTTCATCTCACGGGAGATAGTACTGGCACCGGTAGTCATCTTCACATCAGCCACCTGAGAAAGGGGTATCTTCGCCCCTGCTCCGTTCGTCAACAGCAGGTTACCGATGCTTTCGGGCGAGTTACGGCTAGCATCGTCGAAGCGGCAGATCACATCGTAACTTTTACTGCCGACAAAGATCTGCGAGATAGCTTTTCCTCCGATAGCCAGCTCGATCATATCGGCGACGTCGGAGAAATTGAGACCATACTGCGCAATACGGTCACGGTCGGCGATGATTTGTAACTGGGGCAGCGGCGGTTCCTGGTCGATGGCGACATCTGCGGCTCCCGGGATCGTTCGTAATACATTCACTACCTTGTCGGCGATATGGCGGGTATCGGTGATATCATCGCCATAGACCTTGATGGCCAGGTCACTATGTGCACCGGCAATCTGGTCCATAACCATATCGATGATCGGCTGTGAGAAACTGACGGTATAGCCCGGCATGACCGAAAGCTTCTCCGACATTTCCTCGATCAGGTCTGCTTTTGTCTTACCGAACTTCCAGGTATCGTACGGTTTCAGGCCAACCCCGCATTCGATATGGGAAAGAGAGAAGGCTTCGGCTCCCTCGTCATCGCGTCCTACCTGGGTCATTACGTAAGAGACTTCATCGAATTGTTTCACTACTTTGCGCAGTTCGGCTCCCATCTCTTTCGACTTCTCGATAGAAATACCGGGCGGCAACTGAACCTGTATCCAGATTGCTCCTTCGTCAAGGGGTGGCAGGAAGTCTTTCCCTACCGTATAACTTAACACACCGGCAGCAACAAGAATAACAAGTAACGGCATCAATACCCGCTTAGGTTTATCCAATAAGGCAATGATCTGCTTATGATAGATCTCTCCCATCTTCTCCAACCAGTGGTTATGATAGATCTTGCGTGGCTTGCGATAGGCATAGAAAGCCAGTCCCGGTATCAGAAACAAGGCGACAGCCAAAGCACCCAACAAGGCATAACCCACAGTGTAAGCCATCGGGGTAAACAGCTTCTTTTCGATATGTTCGAAAGCAAACAGGGGAAGATAAGCGGTGATAATAATTAATGTAGAGAAGAAGATCGGGCGAGCTACTTCTGTGGTACGCCGCAAAATAGAGTCCTCCGTCAGCACCTCGTCCGGATGTCGCTCTCGTTTCTTCAGAACGGTTTCCATCATCACGATCGCCCCGTCCACCAGAATACCGAAATCAATAGCTCCCAGTGAGAGCAGGTTGGCCGGAATATCGGTCAGTTGCATCAGGATAAAAGCGATCAATAACGACAACGGGATGGTAAGTGCTACCAGCAAAGCACCGCGCCAATTCCCAAGGAACAGGATCAATACCAATACAACCAGCACCATTCCTTCTAACAGAGTATGGGATACGGTGTGCAAAGTCGTATCTACCAGACTGGTACGATCCATAAAGACATGCAGGTGGGTTCCTTCGGGTAAGGTCTCGTTATTCAGTTCGTCCACAGCCTGATGCACTCCTTCCAGCACCTGGGATGGGTTCTCGCCGCGAAGCATCTGCACAATACCTTCTACCCCATCGGAATAGTCGCGCACGCCATCGAAAAAACCTAATACGCCCTTACGTTCCAGATTCCCGTATTTCAAGGTTCCCAGATCGTCGAGATAGACAGGAACTCCGTTCTCGGTCTTGATAACGATACGTCCCAGATCTTTCAGGTCTTTAACCAGGCCAATACCACGGATCACATAACTCAGGTCGCCACGGCTCAACATACTGCCACCGGCGTTTACGTTATTCTTTTCAATCTTCTCGGTGATATCTCCCAGTGTCACATTATATTGTTCCATCTTATGCGGGTTCACCTCTATCTGATACTGGGTGGTGATACCTCCGAAGTTACTGACATCGGCCACGCCTGTCACCTGTTTCAGACGGGGAATGACGACCCATTTATGCAGGTCGGTCAGTTCGCGTATATCCAACTGGTCGCTTTCCAGTACATAACGGAAAATCTCACCGGTCGGAGAAGTCAACGGGTTAAGTCCAGGCACCGCATCATACGGAAGTTCTACATCAACCAAACGTTCCTGTACCCGCTGACGAGCCCAGTAATCGTCGATACCGTCGTCGAACACCAACACGACCGTCGAGAGGCCGAAGGTGTTTTTACTTCTCATCACATTCAGTCCCGGCATACCGTTCATGGCCCTTTCGATAGGGATACTGATCTGTTGCTCGATCTCTTCGGCAGCCAGGCCGGGCACCTGTGTCACTACCTGTACGGTGGTATCGGCAATATCAGGATAAGCGTCGATCGCCAGCTTTGTCCATGAATAGTATCCTACTACGGCCAGGAACAGGAATAGTACGAACATCAGTCCACGCCGATGTATCGCAGTATAAATTATCTTTTTCATACTGGTTACCGGGCATCAAGTAAATAAAAAGCTCCGGTCGTCACAATGGTATCACCGGGAACAAGGCCGGAAAGGATCACCGTCTTCCCTCCTTCGCTGACAGAGGTCGAGACCTTTTGCTTTCGGTAGCAGTTGTTTCCGAGCGAGACCAGTACATAAGCACTTTCTTCTTCCTGAAGGATGGCTGAATCCGGGATACGGATCATTTCAGCGCTACGGTCGCACAGCCGGACTGTTCCATACATAGCGGGTTTCATCAGGTGGGAACCGTTGTCGCATTCGATCAGTACTTCCACCGAGCGGGTATCCTCATCCAGCATTTCGCTGATATGATATATCTTCCCCGGAAGCGGTTGGTGGGGCATAGCGACCAGACGGATCTCCACACTGTCCAGCGATTGTATCATTCCCATATCCTTTTCCTTGACATGGGCGGCTACCCATACTTTATTCAGGTTGGCTATGACGGCTACCGGTTCTGCATCTTCCTTGATATACTGGCCGATCACGATACGGTCGGTCACCACCTCTCCGGCTATCGGCGAGCGAACAACAAGCGGTTGCCCCAGTACCAGGTCTTCGGGATCTATCTGGAAAACCTTCAGAGCAGCGACAGTATTTTCGTAGTCTTTCTTCTTCAGTTCATAGTTTACTTCGGCTTCTTCCAGTTCTTTCTGTACACCGACTTTATTCTGTAATAAGTCTTTTTCACGTTTCAGGCTTTTCAAAGCCAATTCCATCTCCTGTTTGGCCTGATAATAGGCTTTTCCCGTTTCAAAGAAAGATGGTGAACTAATCTCGAATACCGGGCTGCCCGGCATCACCTTCTGTCCCAACCTCACAAACGACTTGGAGATACGGCCGGCGAACGGCGAAGCAATCTCCGCATAATCGGAAGGTATGGCCCTTACTACCCCCGAAGTGGTGAACTCCAGGCGATAGGCTTCTTTCTTCACCACATCGGTTCCCAAGCGGGATAAGATCGGTGATTTATCCCCTATTTGTATCGTGTCGCCCCGCAAAGTTACGGCAACAGCAACCTCATCGTCCTGCTTGTTTGAGTTGCAGGAACACAACACCATTGCCGGAAGCAATAGCATAAGTAATTGTTTCATATTGTTGTTATGTTGTATTAAATAATTCTGTTTTCGTCGCGAATAGATTATTAATACAAAGGCGGGGCACGCAGGCTGACATCACGTACAAGACGTACAGGAGTTGTATACTGGTGTTTCTGAATAAACACAGAGAGAAGTACCCAGGCCGTCACCAAGGCAAGACAAAAGGTTGCCGCCTCCATCAGGAGATCATCCAGTTCCTGAATGGTATTGAATGCCGCAGAGCTATGCGTGTGATGCGGTAATCCGTCCGCTCCCGGCAGGAACGGGTGAGAGTGGGTAATCGAATAGGTCGGGAAATAATGGGTATGAGTAAATGCAGTGCCCCCTACGTAGTAACTTACAAAGAGTACTACCAGCAGATATTTTGCTATGGCATTACAGATAGATTTCACACGCTCCCGATTTTGTTGCAAAGGTATTTATTTATTTTGGTTATACTTTTACATTTATGTAACGATTCTATGATTATTTTTCTCTTTTCATTTGGTAAGAGTCTTTTTTATCCATTAATTTGTAAGACTTAAACAAACACTAAAATGAAAAGGACTATACTTCTTTTTGCAACTATAGCCTGTATGGTTGCATCTTCCTTGCCGGCACAGGATGCCGCAGTAAACAAAATCATCGAAACAGGACGTACCGACAACCGGGTAATGAACCATCTGGATATCCTGACTAATCGTTTCGGTGGTCGCCCTATCGGTTCCGATGCCTACGATAATGCCACCGAATGGGTAGCATCCAAGTTTAAAGAATGGGGCCTGGAAGTTGAATTGCAGGAAGCCGGAACATTGCCCGTCGGCTTCAACCGGGGCCCATGGTTCGGTAAACTTCTCGGAGAGCAAGGGATGGAACTTCACTTTGTTACACCTTCCTATACTTCCGGTACAAAAGGGTTGCAACGCGGCCATGTTCTTCTGGAACCCCGCACACAGGAAGAGTTCGACCGCATGAAAGGCCAGTTGAAAGGTGCCTGGGTACTGGTCAACGGAAATAATGTCGGATGGCCGATCGCCCATTCCTCTTCTGCCGATTCCAGTCGTGCCGTTATCATTGCCGAGAATAACGAGATAGCCAAAAAGAACCGGGAAATAATGATCGGTAACTGGGAGAACAGGACGAACAACCCGCTACTACCTCTCAAAGAAGATGTTCCGGCACTGTTCTATAAAGAAATGTGTGAGGCCGGGGTATTAGGTTTTATCCAGTCGGCTGCTGTACCTTTACGTGCCCTCTATGATAAAGATGTCGTATTCGACAAAGAAATGACCATTGATAAATTACCGACCGTACCCGATATCAAATTGGACGAGCATCAATATGCCACCATTAAACAGATGGTAAAGGAACGCCGTTCTTTTATGCTGGAGTTCGATATTCGTAATCATTTCCGTCTCGGCCCTGTAAAGTATTATAATGTAATAGGCTCGATAAAAGGAAGTCAATACCCCAGCGAATACGTCATGCTTAGCGGCCACCTCGACTCGTTCGACGTAGGCACAGGAGGCGTTGATGACGGTTCAGGTGTTACTCCCGTCATGGAGGCGGCCCGCCTGATCGCCACTTCCGGTGCCAAACCGAAACGCACAATGTTATTCTGCGCCTTTGCCGGCGAGGAATTCGGCTTGCTCGGTGCAACGGCCTGGGTAAAAGGTAACCCGAAAAAACTGGATAAGATATCCAATCTCTTCAACCGCGACGGTGGTCCCACTCCTCCGGTTGGTATCAGCGTACCGAAAGCGATGTATAACGATTTCGTAAAGATATGCGCTCCTATCCAAAAGATCGATCCGGAATATCCGTTCGAAGTGAAAGAATCCGAGCCCCGCAGACAACCCAAAACACCGGGAGGTACGGATGCTTCCGTCTTCGCGATCGAAGGAGTACCGACTATCGGATTTATGGAAAAGGATTTCAAAGGATACAACTTCAGCTATGACGAAATATGGCATACTGAACGTGACCTGTATACTAAAAGTATCCCGGAATACCAGAGACACGCGGCTACTGTAATGGCTATCGTCGGCCTGGGAGTAGCCAACCTGGATCATCAGCTGTCACGCGAAGGCCTTTACCTGAAAGAAGAATAAAAACTGTCCGCGCAGGTAGCCGGTATTACCTGCGCAAGGAATTGACAGGCATTGCGCAGCCGGCAGAAAATACCTGCGCAGACCATAGAAACAAGTAAGGCAGACGCCCCTGGGCATCTGCCTTATCTCTTTTACGGTTATAAACCTTTTTCGATACATGTACCCGATTATGACTTACCGGACGTCCATGATTCTCTATTTCCGCTTCCCGACTCCCTTTACGGTTCGCCTTGATGTACTCGTCCAACAGAGAGACTTTCTTTTTTTTCTTCATAGCTGTACTATTTAATTACAGCCACAAAGGTACAATTATTTTTCCGGATATTGTCTTTTCGGATTTTTCGGAAACCAACCTTTCAATACCCGCTCTTCCTGTTCGAATACTTCTTTGATCGTCCAGAACGAAGAGAAAGCGAAAACTCCACAGATAGCGGATAAAAAAACACTTTCTATAAACAAGGAAGCGACTGTCCCGATAATACCTAATAGAAGAAAAATCCACCAACACTTGGTTCCCCAATAATATTCAGCTTTTACCACAACCGGATGAAACAATCCGATAATCAGAAAAGTAGCAATACCTATCAAAAGTCCGTCAAAATTAATCATATCCATAATCATATCGTTTATTATAAAACAGAAGCCTTTATTTATCTGTTTTGACAAAGATACAAAAATTAAATAACCCTCCTTATAAATTATACCTATAGCCTCATTGACAATTGTCATAAATTCAAACAAAAAGGCGTTCCCTTATGAGGAACGCCTTTTATATATAACTGCTATATTCTTTAAATCTTATTCTGCAGGAGTTTCAGCCGGAGCTTCTTCCGGTGCAGTAGCCGGTTGCTGGGCAGTACCGAAGTTAGGAGCTACCGTGTTCGGATCGATTGTTACTGCTTCGTTTACCTGTTGTTTGATTTCAGATTGAGTTGTTGTTGTTGCTCTGGGAATGAATGCAGTAATAACGATACTACAAACGATAACGAAACCTGCCAGGCCCCAAGTTGCTTTTTCCAGGAAATCTGTGGTCTTACGTACACCCATAATTTGGTTAGAAGAAGAGAACCCTGAAGCCAGACCTCCACCCTTTGAGTTCTGAATCAGTACTATCAGGATCAATAGTAATGACGCAATCAGGATCAAAATAGAAATAAATACGTACATTTTAGTTTTATTTTTTAGTGTTAATAATCAATTTTTCCAAAAATCTGATTTGGTCTGCAAAGTAAGCATTTTTTTCTGGATAATTCAAATATAAGTTTTTAATAATTTGCAACGCTTTCTCATACCGTTTCTGTTTAACATAAATATGCGCTAAAGTCTCGGTAAAATAAGAATCATCATCCAGAGAACGAGCCTGTTCCTCTTCTTCCGGTTTCAAGGAAGAAGGCTGCCCTTCTTCACCCGGTTCGAGGTTGATACCTAAACCACTTCCCGGTATCCGCTGTTCATCATTTTTAATAAATGAATCGATCAGATCGTGATGCTGTAATTTAACAGACGGTTCTTCCTCCTCTTGCGTTTCGGAATCTTTTGTCAAAGACCAGTAAATATAATCCGATGATACGGATGGTTGGAATAGTAATGTCGGATCCGAAGCCTGTTGCTCTCCTTCACCCTCACGGTCGGCAAGAAAGGCTTCAATCAGAGAAAAGGCATCGGCCGTTTCTACTTCTTCGCCCGACGCTGTTTTAAGATGCATGCCGTAACGTTCCCCTTCAATTAATGTAAATAATTTTTTCCTGTCCGGTATATAGACAGCCATTTTCCTCAGTTCGGCAGCAAAACGCATATCGTTCAATACAGCCAGATTCTTCAGATAAAGCATCCGTGCTATATGAAAATAAGGATATTCGTCCACAATCTGCTTCAGTTGAGGAAGTGTCTCCTTCGTCAGCAGAGAGGGATTTTCTATCAGTTGATATAAATCTGCCGCTTTCATAATCTTACCAGTTTGCTACTGTCGCATTATAAATCTGATCTACAATTTCTTCTATAATGAGCGGTACATATTCAGGTTCTACATCCTGCAGCATTCGTGCCGCATCAAATTCCTGATAAGCGGAGAAGGTCTGCTCGAAATCTTCATCAGGGTTTGTCCGGTTCGAATAACGCACACGCACCGTAATGGTCAGCTTGGTTTGTGAAGACCAGGCATCTTCCTTGACAGCCATCGGTGTCAGTTGATAACCGGTGATCTCACCTTCCAACTCCAGATCGCCGTTATCATTGACCAGCTGAAGACGTGTTTGACGAATGTATATATCCTTCAGCGCCTCGGTAAACTCCTGCGAAAGCTGCGGATAAACCAAGGGTGCCTGATTGGGAAAATCTTTTATCGTGATGGTTTTCACCTTCGTATAGTCGATAGAAGCTCCATTGAACTTATACGAGATGGAGCAAGCTGTCAGCACCAACCCTAACAACAGGCAAAACCAGATCACATTTTTCTTAAACATATTATTCCAAATTATATTCTTTAATCTTTCTGTAAAGCGTACGTTCCGAAATTTTCAGATCGGCAGCAGCATTCTTACGACGGCCGTTATGCTTTTCCAATGCTTTACGGATCATTTCTTTTTCCACTTCTTCCAACGACAAGGTTTCTTCCTCTTCTACTTCTTCCACTTCCTGGATGGAAGAAGAATGAACCGGATGGATAGGATGTGCAAAGGCTGTCTCTTCTGCAACAGGCATCTGCATCTTTCCTCCCATAATATCGTGAACCAGCTTTTTCAGATCGTTTACGTCTTTCTTCATATCGAAAAGAACCTGATAAAGGATCTCACGTTCACTGTTGAAGAACTTCTGATCATTATCCTGTTGCTTAACCAATACCGGATACTTCTCCACATTCAGATCAGGAAGATACAAACGTAAAATATCTGCCGTTATATCACGGTTCTCTTCAATCACAGAAATGCGCTCTGTTACATTCTTCAGTTCGCGAACGTTACCCGGCCAGCGGTACGAAGTAAGCAACTGACGTGCATCATCATCCAAACGAATGGGCGGCATACGATATTTCTCTGCACAATCACCCGCAAATTTACGAAACAAAAGAATTATATCCTCCGGACGTTCTCGTAAAGGGGGTATCTGAATAGGTACAGTATTCAAACGATAATACAGGTCCTCACGGAATTTCCCATCGGCAACAGCCTGTATCAGATTTACATTTGTAGCAGCTACGATCCGCACATTTGTCTTCAATACCTTGGAAGAACCGACCTTAATAAACTCTCCTGTTTCAAGCACACGCAACAAACGGGCTTGTGTAGGGATAGGTAATTCCCCTACTTCATCCAGAAAGATCGTACCACCGTCGGCCACTTCAAAATATCCTTTCCGGTCTGCCAATGCTCCTGTAAAAGATCCTTTTTCATGTCCGAACAATTCCGAGTCAATCGTTCCTTCAGGAATAGCACCACAGTTTACGGCTATATATTGTCCATGTTTACGCGGACTGTTCTGATGTATAATCTGTGGAAATGTCTCCTTACCGACGCCACTCTCACCGGTAATCAAGACAGATAAATCTGTCGGGGCCACCTGAAGAGCCACATCGATAGCCCTGTTCAGGCCTGGGCTATTTCCTATAATTCCAAAACGTTGCTTTATTTGCTGGACGTCTAGCTTAATCATCATATCTATTGAATATCTGTAATTATTTCAGTTTGTCTGCCAAAATTACAAATCTTAATTCAAATTCCAGCTATCCGAAGTAGATTCTATCAGCGGTTTCTCATTTTTTAGCACCGTAAGTCTTGTTGAACAGGAACTCAGCAAGTGCCGTATCATCGGTAAATTTCTTTATTTCTTCCGGAGAGATAGGTTCACCGACATATACATCGACTGTTTTTCCTCTTTTATTAAAGGCCTCTGCCGGAATACGCAGGGTACGGATCCTCCAACTTATGTTTCCCAGCCAGTAAAAGAAACGGGAATTAAGAAAGTCGAAATAGACAGGATAAACAGGTACGTTCGCTTTTTTTATCAACCGGATCACACTATGTGTCCAGGGTAAATCGTGGATCGCCTTATCTTGTTTATTATAGAAAGAGATAGCTCCTGCAGGAAAAAAACCCATAGGATGACCTTCTTTCAGTCGCTGTAAAGAATAACGGACACCATTGATATTTGCAGGATTCGGTCCGTTACCTGTCGAATCGGGCATGACCGATACAAAATTATCCTGCATCGCTCCGATCTTTGTCAGGACACCATTTACCATCACTTTAAAATCAGGACGACGGGAGGCCATTATATCGATCAGCATAATGCCGTCTACCGATCCGATCGGATGGTTGGAGATCGTTATAAATGCACCTTCCGGTAAATGATCCAGTATTTCCGCATTATGCAGATTATACCTGATATCGATCAGCGGATCACTCAGAAGTGCGGAAGTAAATGCAGAACCACGCAGATGACAATTATTAGCATGTACCCTGTTTACCTTATCTACACTTAACCATTTAATCAATAATTTGCCAAGGAAGGTGCCTATACGGCTTTTGAAGAACGGGGCAGCTTCCTGCAAATCATTAATGTCCACTACGCTCTTTTTCATACTTTATTTATTCTATAAACGATGCGCACATCTTTTCATGCTTATGCATAGCCAATAGCAGGACTATGTTCAACACGATTATTTCATACAGGAAATAAATCCAGACCTCGCCTATCAACACCACAATGAACATAACAATTGTACGTCCGTTAAATGTCAGTAGATCTATATAGCGCATCAATTCACGACTTTGTTTACGGAAAGCTACCCGCACACTTTCAGGAATATCATCCCCGTATTTGGCATGCAGGCTTTGCAGCATACGCTGCAAGGCAGGAGTTGCCTTTACCTGAAGTAAAGTGTATCCCCTGTAAAGGAAATAAAATGTTTTGTTGATTCCCATCTTCATCTCTTTGTGGCGGGCAATAACCTGTTCCAACGACTGAAATTCGGCACCCTTATCCTTACTGATAAAATAAAGATGAAGCGTTTTATAGTAGTCGGTGATATTTGCTTGTACCAGATGGGAAAGTCCGGACAAGACAGCCAGGGCAAAGAACCAATGAGTTCCGTAATCGTGTGATAAACGTAAAGCGAACCCTACATAGATAGATGCAAACCAGATATCACCGGCAAACCCGTCGAGTATTCGTCCGATAGCCGACTTTATGCCTGTCAGGCGAGCCAACTGACCGTCTACACAATCCAGGATATTGGCAAAAATCAATAATAATATACCACAAATATTATAGACCAGATTATCATGATAAAACATAAAACCAACGGCCGCTCCAACAAATATAGAAATTACCGTTACCATATTCGGGGTAATTCCTGTGCCACGTAACATACGAGCTATACGGAAACCTATCGGACGGTAAAATGCCCGGTCAACAACATTTTCTGTTTCTATCGATTTCAGCGATGCTTCGTATTCCTTATCCAAATTACTCATCTATCTATTATTTATACGAATAACCGCCGTCTACAACGACCACTTCGCCATTAAAATAACTATTTTCAATTAACATCTTATATACTTCAGCTAGCTCTTCCGGATCACAAAAACGACCGAGAGAAACCTTATTTTCTATATTCCGGCGTATCTCTGCCGGTTTTGTTTTCTGCCATTCCGTATCTACAAATCCGGGAGCCACTGCATTCACACGCAACTCATAAGGCGTAAGAAACTTAACCAGATTTTTCACAAGGGCATGTACGGCACTTTTTGTTACACCGTAAGCCAAAGACACCGAATGAGGTTGAATTCCCATAAGAGAGCCGGTAAAGACGACACTGCCTCCCTTATTTATGCGTCTGACAATGCGTTGTAGAAAGAACACAGGAAAATGTACATTGGCAAAAAATACCCATTCCCAATCCTCCAGTGACAAATCTTCAAAAGAGTCACGACAGGTAAGGCCGGCATTAAAGACTACTGCATTAAGCAGCAAATCTCTTTCCTGCAAATAAGTATATATTTTTTCTATGGAATCTTTGTCTGTTACATCAGCCTGCAATACAAACACTTTAATTTGTAATTGCTGCTGAAGTTCCTCTCTGGTATGTTCTGCAGTATTCGGATCGGAAGCATAAGTAAGCACAAGGTTATACCCGGCTTTACCTAAACAGAAAGCCACCGCTTTACCTATACCTTTCGTACCACCGGTAATTAAAGCATATTTTTCCATGAGTCGTTTTTATTCCTCCCCTTTGCCTTTTACAGTTGCAGGTTTAGCATGTCGTTGATATTTCAGATTTTCCTCATAAGAGTCATGGATCGTTTTCTTCAGGTTGGAAGAAGACACTCCTGTTCCGTAAGGGAAATAAAAGACCTGCACACCCAAATCTTTCAGATAATCATATTTACCGAACCAGTCGTCACCCACAACAAATGCATCGATATTCAGTTTTTTTACTATCTCCGTATGATCCAATGTATGTTGCGGTATCACAATATCAGGCGTTTTCAATGCTTCAATGATCTGAAGACGTTCATTAAAAGGAATAATAGGATTCGCCTTATAAGAAGAGACCAGTTCATCCGTACTCACACCTACAATAAGAATATCAGCCAGGCTACGGGCATAATTGATCATCCGCAGGTGATTATAGTGGAACATATCAAACGTTCCGGAGGTATATACGATCGTTTTATCTTTAAACATAATTCATGTTGCAATTTGAAACCACAAACTTACGTAAACTTTTCTTATCAAAAAAAGTTTGAAGTCAAAAAGCGTAATTTATTGAGGACATACATCCGTATCATCGTCCTCCTTAGTAAGATCCAGCTTTTCATTATCGCCTCCTTTATCAAAATATTGTTTACGGAGTGGATTGGCTGTTGCTTCACGATAGATCAACCGGTTCTGATAAATATCCAGGGCAGCATACAAAGCCTGGCGGAAAGACTCTTCCGAAGCTATATTCTGCCCTGCGATATCATAAGCAGTACCATGTGCCGGAGAAGTACGTACCACAGACAAACCGGCCGTATAATTAACTCCGTCATCCATCGCCAGCGTCTTGAATGGAGCCAGTCCCTGATCATGATACATAGCCAGGACACCGTCAAATTTATCATACATCTGCGACCCGAAGAATCCGTCGGCGGCATAAGGTCCGAAAGACATTACACCTCTTTTCTCTGCCTCTTGCATTGCCGGGATAATGATCGTTTCTTCTTCCTTTCCCAGCAGACCGTTGTCTCCTGCATGAGGATTTAAAGATAATACGGCAATACGTGGCTTTACGATTCCGAAATCCTGCTTGAGCGATTGATTGAATATACGCAATTTCGACATAATATCTTCCACGGTTATCCTGGATGGAACTTCCGAAAGAGGAATATGTCCGGTCACCAAAGCAACCCGCAAACTATCCTTCATCAGGATCATCAAGGCTTTCCGGCCTACTCCGCCAAAACGTTCTTCCAGATATTCCGTATGACCCGGAAAATGGAACTGGTCATTTTGTATATTATGCTTGTTGATCGGTGCTGTCAGTAAAACATCGACAGCACCACGTTTCAGATCTGCGACTGCAGCTTCCAGCGACAGAAAAGCAGCTTCACCGGCAATAGTTGTCGATTGTGACAACTCGACCTTCGTCTCGTCATCCACACAGTTAATAATATTAACGCGGTTAACACCGGCATCCTCTGCCTGAGAGATAATATTCATATTCACAGGGGGCAGCTCCAGTGCTTTCCGGTGATAGGCGGCAATCTTTGACGAACCGTATATGATCGGAGTACAAAGTTCTGCTACCCTGGCATCTGAGAATGTTTTCAATATCACCTCATATCCGATGCCATTTATATCTCCGTGGGTAATGCCCACCTTTATCAATCGTTCTTCCATATATTATGTTTGTTTATTTCTTATTTTCAGGAATATCCAGCGTTTCATCTACGGACTTGTTAAATTCACCCGGCAGACGAAGTGTATATAATGCAGCCTCTATACGACGAATGAAATTACGTTTATCTGTCTCCGGGGCAAAAACAAAACCTTCGGCCACAACGACCCGGTTGTTCTTTTCATCCAGGCGAACATGGCTGACAAACGGCCCACCCATCATATCACCGACCATTTTCCATAAACCGCGTAACACGCCACAATACTGTCCATTCACTGTTATCGGCGTGTAACTTACATCGGCACGCGTTTCGGTTGCCATATAAGATTCAGGAAAAGCTCCCGGCAAATTCTTTTTCAATACAGAATCACGCTTTGCTACCAAATACTCGGCAGTAAAAGTATTTGGATCCGTATAAGGGAATGTATATACGATTAAATCAGTACGTCCGGTGTTCGCATTATTGGATGCCCAGAAGAAATCAGTAGTATCACGATAATAAGTCATATTCGCCGGAGCATTGAGCATCAGGTCATGATTTTTTTTCAGATTATCCATAACGACCGTACTATAATCTTTCTGCAACTGATTCATGGCACGATTCATTTCCGTCTTTACGAAGAAATCGACCAATGCTTTCGGATGTGCTTCCGTATATTCGATGATAGCTTCCGGAGAAGGGGCATTTAATGTTACGACCACCTGCCCATTTGCCCAACGGTCGTTTTCATAACTTACAGAAGCTTTCGTATAAATAGCAGGATCGATATTTACGATCAGAATATTACGGACATAAGTCAATAACCCATCGAATTGAGAAGGATCCACATAAGTTATTTTTAATGCGGGTTCAGATTGAGGAAGTCCCGGGACATCGGATGTCAGCTCTTTTTTAACAGCCATTCCCGAAGGGCCATCCCAGTTTGCTTTTTTCATTACAACAACCACTTCATAAGCAAGTCCTGTAGCCCGTTTTCCAACCGGCCCAGAGCTGCATGCTCCCAGCAATACCAGAAACACGGATAAGCTAATCAGTAAAGAAATCTTTTTCATACCCATTCTTTTATAACACAAATATAATTCTTTTCTCTTAAATGACTTGTATTCTATCCCTTTTGTTGTTTTTTAGCAGTGGACAACATTCCACAAGCAGCAAATATATCTTCCCCCCTGGAAGCCCGAATCGTACAGATTATTCCGGCATTATTCAATATATCGCGAAATGTTTCCATCTTTACCAGATCCGAACTTTCCAACGGAACATCGGGTATAGCATGAAAACGGATCAGGTTTACCCGGCAGTCCAAGGTCTTTAATAAACAAATCAATGCTTTAGCATGTTGCGGACTATCGTTTAAATTTTTAAAAACAATATATTCAAATGACACCCGCCGCTGGTGTGAGAAATCATATCCCTTAAGTAACTCGATGATACTTTGTGCCGGATAAGCTTTTTCCACAGGCATTAACGACAATCGCTCTTCATGATAAGGAGAATGTAGGCTTACGGCCAGATGACAGTCGCTCTCCTCCAAAAACCGTTTCAACCCCTTGGCAACACCGATTGTCGAAACCGTTATCCTTTTAGGGCTCCAGGCATATCCATAGGAGGATGTCAGGATCTCAAGAACTTTAAAAAGTTCGTCCACATTATCCAACGGCTCTCCCATTCCCATAAAGACCAGATTCGTCAGACTGTCGGATTCCGGCAGAGATTGTATCTGATTCAGTATCTGATTAGCTGTAAGGTTCATTGTAAACCCCTGTTTTCCGGTCATACAGAACAGACAGTTCATTTTACATCCGACCTGGGAAGAGACACACAAAGTTGCACGATCGTCTGTCGGGATATAAACAGCCTCGACAAAGTTACCAGTACCGGCAGCAAACAAATATTTTATCGTTCCGTCTACCGACTTCATACAATCTACAGGCGGAACGGCACCCACTTCAAAAGACTCTTCCATTTGTGTCCGTTTAGCTGCCGCAATATTAGTCATTTCAGCGATAGAGGTAACTTTCTTCTTATACAGCCAGTCGGCCATCTGTTTAGCAGCATAACCTGGTAATCCGGTCTCTGCAGCCACCTCCTTCAGTTCGTCCAGCGTCATACCCAACAATCGTCTTTTCTCTTGCATTGTTTTATTTATATAACGATTAATCCGGTACAAAGATAAAAAAAGCTGCCGGACTTTTCTGAATAAGTCCGGCAGCTTTCTATTAAAGGTAGAGTTATTACCTTTTGTTATCTTTATTTCAAATTAGAAGAAACGTACTCGGTTATCTTCTACTTCTGCTTTGTTCACCAGTGACTGGATAGCCTGGAAGCCGAAACGATATGCGTTAGAAGCATCCAATGTGCGGATTTCGTCAGCTTCATTGAATTCTTTAGCATCTTTGTTTCTGTCATATACTTTGAATACATATACGCCATTGTTTCCAATTACAGGTTCGCTCAACTGACCAACCTCTGCAATAGAAACCATTGCATTCATTTTCGGTTCTACACCGATACCGGCAATACGACGTGTTCCAAAGTTGATAAACTTAACAGAGTCTACTCTTGAACCCATTGCATCTGCATAAGCATCGATAGATGTCAGATTTTTAGCTTTCAGATCGGCTGCGATCTTTTCACCCTTCTTCTGAGCAGCCAGTTCAGCTCTCAAAGCCGGAGTAACAGAAGCAACAGAACGATAACCTTCTTTCAAAGTACCTTCAACACCTGCAATAACAAACTTATCGTCACATTCGAAGATCTCAGAGATTTTACCTTTATCGTTCTGGAAAGCCCAACGGATTACCGGACGAGAATTTTTAATGCTACCCAAAGTCTGGTTGTCGGCTGTTACAGTTACACCTGAGATCAGGTTATAACCAGCTTCTTTAGCTGCATCATCCAACTTAGCCAGATCGCTGTTCTTTGAAATGAACTGATTCAACTCATTGTAAATGTTGCTATAAGTTTTAGAGCTCGGAGATACAGTCATATCGATATCAGCCACCTTGTACTTATTCACATTATTTGTTTTTTCAGTAACCTTTACCAAGTGAGTACCGTATAAAGATTTTACTTTTACTACATTATTCACCGGAGTTGAGAATACGGCATTTTTGAAATCGTCGTTTACACCTCTCAGTGCAGTGATTTCTGTAAACCATCCCAGCTCACCACCATTTTCAGCAGCCTGGTCAGCAGAGAATTGTTTTGCCAGTTCAGCAAAGTCACCACCATTCTTCAGTACGTTCATCAAGCTATCAGCCAAAACAGTTGTACGAGCTTCGTCACCCGTGTTAGCCAACATGATATGACTTACTTTTACCGAGTCAGGAGCAACTGTCTTGTCAACCAGCTTAAACATTCTGTATTTGTCATTATCGAATACCGGACCGTACACAGCACCAACTTCGGCAGTAGTTGCGAACTGCTTCATTTCCGGATCAAATGCATTTTCAGTGAAGAAAGCATCCATATAAGGTACTTCCGAATTTTCATTTACAATATCAGCAACCTTTTCTGAAGTCTTGAATTCTTCTTTCAAAGATTCGATATCTGCACTCGCTTTGTCATAGTCTTCCTGGCTCGGACGAATATCAACAGCGATGTATTTAATAACCTTACCTTCTTTTTGTTTGTAAAGCTCTTTGCGCTGGTTGTACAGCTTTTCAATTTCGCTCTTGCTAACATCAACTGTCGAATCGGGAATACTTGCATACGACTGCATAGCATATACGATGTCTGAGTTTTCTGAAACATCATTGAAAGCTTCTTTTGCATCCAGTACATTTGCAGAAACAGCCTTGCTTAACAAAGTTGTATATTTTTGTTCCAGACGCTGACGTTTGATGTTCTTTTCCCAGAACAACCAGAAGTTACGAGCCTGGATCAACTGTGCCTGCTGGTCTGCAGGATAGTTTGCGATATTATCGTCATCGATAGTCTTCAGGAAGTTCAACAAAGCTGTTTTGTCGAATTGTCCGGTCTGCGGATTAACGAACATCTGCATCTGTTGGATCATCGGTGAAATGTTTTCACCCTGAACCATATCAAACAGTTCTTCCGGACCAACCTGCATACCTAATTTATCAGTTGCTTCATCCAGTACAACTTCCTGTACCATCGCATCGAATACCGACTGACGGATCTGATTCATATATTCCTCAGGAAGGCTGCTCTGACCAGACTGCATTTTATACATCTCGGTCATTTCGTCAATACGTCCCTGATAATCCTGAATTTTAATTACTTCCCCGTCAACCTTAGCAACTCTCTCCTGAGATTGTCTGAAATAAGTAGAACCGGAGTTCAAAAAGTCTCCAATGATAAAAGCGAACAGCGCCAACCCCACAACGAGTACGAGCAGTCCTGCTTTGCTTCTGATTTTTTCCAGCGTAGCCATTTATCGTTATTTATTTTTAAAGTTTATATTTTACAGTTTAAGGGCACGAAGATACGAAAAAAAGGATTTGTTACATCTTTTATTCCGTTTTTTTTCATTAACCACCTACTTTCATTCGTACAAGTTCTATTTTTGTAGCTGTAACTTTTATTATTTTGAACGTATACTTATCAATTACGATTGATTCATTCAATTTAGGAAATTTTTGATAGAAATGTAAAATATACCCGGCAATCGTCACATAGTCGTCCGACTCCGGAAGCTCAAGATTGAACTTTTCATTCAATGAATCGATCTCCATACGGCCGGATACAAGATACTCGTCATCCGCCACCTTTCGGGCAACGTACGACTTCATGTCGTGTTCATCTTCAATCTCTCCGAAGATCTCTTCCACAAGGTCTTCCAAAGTCACAATTCCGGATGTACCGCCAAACTCGTCTACCACGACAGCCAGGCTTTTCTTTTCCTGCATTAATATCTTCATCAGTTTATTCGCAGCCATCGTTTCCGGCACAATGGAAATATCTTTTATATTCTGCGTCCAATCTTCCGGGTTCTTAAACAATTCCGAAGAATGGATATAACCTATAATATCGTCTATATTTTCGTTATATATCAATATCTTCGACAAACCCGTCTCAATAAATTTAGAACGGAGTTCCTCTATATTGACTGTTGTGTCGCAAGCAACGATCTCTGTCCTCGGAACGATACAATCGCGCAACCGCACATTTGAGAAGTCCAGGGCATTCTGAAAGATCTTCACTTCCGTATCCATATCCGAATTGGACGGAGCATCGTCGATACTTTGTTGTATAAAAAAGTCCAGATCCACCTTGCCCAGCGTACGGGCCGTAGAACCTGATACCTCCTTTACTCCTATCAGTTTTAAAATCAGATACGAAACAAGTGCTGAAAACTTGGAGATAGGATATAATAATATATATATAATGAATAGAGGTACCGAAAACAGGTTCAGTGAAAAGTTGGGATTCAGTTTAAAGATCGTTTTCGGGATAAACTCTCCTGTGAATAAAATCAAAAGGGTTGAAATGATCGATTGTACGAATACGATCAGCGCTTCATTGTCTACGAACCTTGCAATGAATGGTTCCAATATAATTGCCATCTGCAAACCATACACAACCAACGCAATATTATTGCCGACCAGCATCGTAGAAATAAACTGGTTCGGATTCCGGTAAAAGATATCCAGTATCTTTCCGGCTATAGTTTTATTCTTTTTATCCAGTTCGTGCCTCAGCTTGTTTGAAGAGATAAATGCGATCTCCATCCCTGAAAAAAAAGCTGAGAAAGCTAATGATATTAATATGTACGTCAATGCATTCACACTAATCTTTTTTTATTGAATCGGCCTTTGCCACATCCATAACCGTCGAATCGGAAGCTGTATTCACTCTCGACGAGTCACGAGGAGCTTCGTTTACAGGGAAAGTCCCTTGTGAATTAAATATCTTATACTTCGTCATATTTTGATTAGACTCAAAACCGATACCTGTAATAACCTTCTCTCCTTCCTGCAGCTCAAAATATTCATCCGTATGAATTTTATCTTCCTTCTGGTCGATAAACAGTATCGAAGTATCTAATTTCTTTCCTTCCAAGCTCAATATACTCACGTGACCGATCAGTTTATATAATCCTTTCTTGTCCCAATAGTAAGCAGTATCAGCCTTTACACTTGCTTCTACATTAAATAAAGAATCAAATTTTTCCACATAAACTCCTTGAGGAAAATAAGAATGAGGCTCCTTGGCCTTACCAAATACCAACCACTCTTTCGCATTCAGCCTATAACGAGTAATCCCCGAGTCGGAGATCAAGCTGGTGGCATCAGTGGTTCTCATCGTATAAGTATTTTCCGGATCGAAAGCAACTTCGACCACTTCTTTATTCTCTTTCCCACAAGACGCCATAAATAAAAGAAGCATAACAACCACCGCGAAGGTAGTTGTTATGCTATATTTTCCCGTTTTACAAAGAAAACGCGTTTCAGTCATAATTATCTGATTGTTGTACGTTCTCCGATCCAACCACCAACAGTGAATTGTTTACCCTTTTCCAGATCCGGGTGCATAAATACTTCTTCCGTTGAAGGTAGGTGGGCACGATAGGTTCCAATTAATTTGTTTGCTTCATCTATACAACTTTCATCAACCTGTTTCGCTTTCTCCCATTTATCGATAGCAACATTGTAGGCAGCTCTTGCCAGTACACCGTCATTCGGGAATACATTCTTTACTGTCGCTGCATACATTTGTCCGATCAGGATATAAGGCTGCCCGTAGCTTGAATTTGCAGCAGCAGCCTTCAAAGCATATTCCCTTGCTTTTGAATAACTCTTCTGGTCGTAATTAAGCAAAGCGATCATATAATAGTCTTCAGCTTTTGAAGAAGGATCTGTTTCCATATTGGCAGCTTCTTCAAAATATTTGATAGCTTTATCATAATCTTTGTTCTTTACAGCCTGTTTTGCAATACCGATAGCAGCATCAGCACTCGGTTCCAGTTGATAAGCATAACCGGCAGCAGCAAAAAATGCATCGATTTCCTGACAACGAACACGTCTCAGTAAAGTTACGATCTCTTTCAAAGCAGCCAAATCATTTTTACTTTCTTCCACTTTAGGAGCATACAGACTCTGCAGCGTTTCGCAATCGGCAGCACCACTATTAGCAAACGCACCGTTTACACTTGTTTTAAATGTAGTCAGGTTGTTTACTTCTTTTTCGTTGTTAGCAGCCTGTGCAGCCTGCAACTGAGCATCCAGGATTTTTGAAGCTTTCAGATAATCTTCTACATACTGACCTTTATGATTAGGATCGTCTGCCATCATCTGATAAGAAGCGAACATATATAAAGAAACGCCTAATGCTTCAGTTTTGTCACCAAATTCATTGATAATTTCACCTAACCAGCCGTATAGTTTCTTATAATCGGCTTTGTCACCCATCTGCTGGATATAATCCTGTGCTTTACGAGAAACAATCCAGTCTTTTCCGTAACGTCTGTCGTCACCGAAATATTTCACACGTTTATCGTATACGGCCATCAGGTCGTCAACCAAAGCAGCTTTCTTAGCCGGATCCTTTTCATTGGCGATCTTCCACGCCATAATCTTCACACCATGCAAATAAATATCCTTTGTTGCAGCAGGACATTCATCGTACACAATTTTCCAAAAATCGTAAGCGTCCTTAAAATTTCCAGCTTTCGCATAAGGAACGAATAAGCTGATATTGGTAATACAACGGATACTGTCTTCACCAGATCCGAACTGCGTACCATTATCTACTCCTTTCTGTGCATGAGCGCCAAATGCTCCTAAGGAACATGCAGCGGCAATCAATAATACCTTTATTTTCATATCTGTTTTTAATTTAAGTTAGCAATTTAAATTATTCAACTTTTTTCTTCCAGAACCACATTTCGTTAAATGTGTAGTTAACAGTAAAACGGAAATACTGTTCGTCAATCATATTCACACCTCCAGGCTTAATCTTTGTGTATTCAAAAGACACATTTATCAGAGAACGGTTATCAATCAACGGTAATCCCATACCAACGCTTACTCCATATTCATTATACCCGTTACCTTTATAAGCAGGATCCTCATTTTCATTATTTATCATCAGATAAGAGTTGCTGTAATGGGCACCTGCACGATATCTTACCCGGCTGAAGAAATTACGATTTTGAGCATTCGGAATAAACTCACCACCGGCAGCTACACGTACACGATTCTTAAAGTTATTATCCGAACTGTAGAAATGAGCCTTACCCCATGTTTCGTACAATACATCCGCAGCCAATGTCAATTTATCCTTTTTTACGTAAGAGGCACCAAAACCGAATGAATTCGGAATATCATAAGTCTGGTTTTTCAGTGTATCGGAACTGATAACCTCCGAAGCTCCGTTTTCAGTATACTTCACAGACGTATTGGTATACGTTGAATGCAACCGTTTTTTCGGTGAAAAGGTCAAACCCAGAGTTACCTCTTCGGTTTTACTGATCGGGTGTGTATACTGCACTCCGAAATCCATTTTCAAATCCCGCACTTCCAGATTCTGACTCCGGTTCGCATTGTATGTATTTCCGGTACCTACAATAGAATACTGTTCATGCTTGATATTACCAAAAAAGTATCCGAAATTTGCTCCTACAGAAAGACGCTTCTTCCATATATCTATAGACAATCCTACATACAAATCGTTTAATCCGCCGGATCCATTATATGTTTCCACATAATTCAGATTGGCCTCATTCGTTCTTTGTGCACCGAAGCTATACCCTACATACGAATAAGGTAAAAGCCCGACACTCATGGCTAAACGTTTATGTATTGGGAACTGCAAAGCGATATATTCTACATTTCCATTCACATTATTTTGCTTATTGATTCCGTCATCGAACCATGAAAGTTGGCCGGATGCTCCAAAATCAAACAGAAATGTCAACGAATCCATACAGCTATAAGACGCCGGGTTCATTGGGTTTATCTGTTTCGGCGATCTCAGTCCGACACCAACGCCCCCCATTGCCCGTCCGGCTCCGAATGAACGATCAGCTAATTCACCATACCCAAACCGGGTATAGGGCGAGTTAGTGTTATTTTGTGCCGCTAGCGACAACTGCGTAAATATAAGAATGCTTGCTATTAGTAGCTTATTAATCTTCAACATTATACTCTAAGATTCTGTTTAATCCTGTCAACACTAAATTAATGTCTGCAAAGATGGAGTTTTTTAGCCGTCTTTCAAAATAAAACGAATGACCGCCTGTTAAAAAAACCAAAAGGTTAGGATATTTTATCCGTAACATCTCGATGTATCCATCCATCTCGTAAACAATACCATTTACTACTCCTGCCTGAATAGCACTCTCAGTACTGGTGCCCATAAGGGGGATCTCCTCCTGTTCCGTCACCAAAGGTAGTTTTTTTGTATAAAAGTTCAAAGCTTTGAAACGGGTAGTCATTCCCGGAGAGATATTCCCCCCCAGAAAAGTGCCTGAAGCTTCAATCAATTCATAAGTAATTGCTGTGCCAGCGTCGATGACCAGCAGGTCTTTTCCCGGTTCCAGGTAATTAGCCCCGACAGCCGCAGCCAACCGGTCTTTCCCCAATGTTTCGGGCGTTTCATATTGAACCGTAATAGGCAACTTTACTGTTTCATCCAGAAAGATAAAGCGCTGAAGTTTTCCCCGGAGGTAATCGTTCAGCTCTTCATTTTTGCCTATGACAGTCGACAATATTCCATGTTTAAAATCGTATTTCCCAAAGAGAGACTCCAATTCATCAACATCGAATTTCTTGTACACAAAGGAGGCTTCCATATGCCATCCGTTGTATACCGCAACTTTTGAAGAGGTGTTTCCTTGTTCTATAATTAAATTCACGTGACTGAAATTTTCCGCAAAGAAAAACAAAATTGACGAAATAACATGCATAACCGGAGGATAACCTGCTAAATTTCTTTGAGAGTCCGCCTTTTTCAATAAAGATAAACTAAAAAAAGAGTACAATCCCGAAAATACTCTACCCGATCAAAACCCGAACTTCCCGCATCCTATTCCGACCAACCAGTGAAGAAATATTCCCTACCTCGTGGAGAAATATTCGTTCGACAAAGGTCGGATAGCTGTCTGACACTTGTAGGATAGCTGTCTGACACTTGTGGGATAGCTGTCTGACCCGGCTCGGACAGCTGTTCGACCTTTGTCGAACAAAGAAAATATCGGCACCCGGGTAAACTTTCATACCAAACAGTCCGCTTCCGGCTTATGATGGTTCTTTTAATATCTACAGGAGATGGGAAAACAAAGCCTGCCGCTCGCTTGTTCTATCTACAAAACTAATAAAATAAAAAGTATGGGAATTATAGGTTCGATTATTATCGGTATCCTGGCAGGTTTCCTGGCCGGGAAGATATTGAAAGGAAGTGGATTCGGGTTGATAGTAAACCTGATAGTAGGTATTATAGGCGGTGTATTAGGCGGATGGATATTCGGCCTGCTCGGACTCAGTGTAAACGGAGTGATCGGCAGTCTGGTCATGTCCACAATCGGTGCAATCGTTTTATTATGGATCGTTTCACTATTCAAAAGATCTTAGATAGGCAGAAAAAAGACAATTGGCGGGGATTTCGTACAGCATATAATATAACCTGTAATGAAATAACCGTCAATTGACCGTGACCAATTGTCAATTAAAAAAATAGCTCTACCTTTGTGCGGTAAAACAAATATCGTATGAAAAAAAGTTTGCTTCTGCTTTTCCTGTTCCTTTTGCTGATCCCGGCAAAAGCACAAAACAGATTAAGTGATGGAGCGCAGATCAGCATATTGACGGCAGCTCCATCCAATGATGAAGTATATACTTTATATGGACATACAGCCATACGGGTTAAAGATACTTTGCATAAGCTCGATGTTGTATTCAACTATGGTATTTTCGACTTCTCAAAACCCAACTTCATCTATCGTTTTACGAAAGGGGAAACGGATTATAAACTGGCTGCGTACAATTTCTCACATTATATAGTAGAATATCAGATGCGGGGAAGCGAAGTAACCGAACAGGTACTGAACCTCACCCCAGAAGAGATCGATAAAATATGGAATGCGCTGATCAACAACGCACAGCCGGAGAATGCCGTTTACCGGTACAATTTCTTTTTCGATAACTGCGCCACTCGTCCGGTTGCAATCGTAGAAGAACAGGTGAATGGAGAAGTCAGATATAACGATCCTCCCAAGCCGCAGACATTCCGCGACCTTATTAATTACTGTACGCGTAACAATCCATGGCTTACTTTCGGATGCGACCTGGCACTCGGAAGCCCGACAGACCGCGTAGCCACTCCGCACGAAATGATGTTCCTGCCTGTATATTTGAAAGACGAATTCGAAAAGGCAACGATCGTCAACCCCGACGGGAGCGAAAGAATGCTCGTAAAATCAACCACACGCATTGCAGAAAAGGTGACAGACGACGATCAGGGGAATAAAGAGTGGTTCACTCCTATGTTTTGCAGCATACTTATTTTCCTGCTGGTACTGTTTACAACCTATATCGAATGGAAGAAAAAAACATATTTCCGCTTGGTGGATTGTATCCTCTTTCTCCTTGCAGGAGTGGCAGGTACGGTGTTGTTTTTCCTCTGCTTTATATCGACTCATCCCTGCATCTGGCCTAACTGGTCGATCGTATGGTTGCAACCATTCGACCTGGTTGCTGTTATTTTGTTTGCAGTAAAAAAGTTCGGAAAGGCTGCATATTATTATCATTTTATTAACTTTGCGGCGCTTACGCTATTGTTGGCGGGTTGGTATTTCATCCCACAGCATTTAAATATAGCCTTTATTCCGCTTGTCGCCACCCTTTGGCTACGTTCAGGATTCGGTATATACAGAGGGCGGATGCACAATTGAAGATATGGACAATCGAATGAGAAAAATAATAACGTCGCTTATCGCGATCCTGGTAGTCACTAACCTGGAGGCACAACAACGTACCCCCAAGTTGGTGGTTTGCATTACCGTCGATCAACTGAGGGGCGATTATGTAGAATATTTTTACAACACATTCGGCGAACGTGGTTTCAAACGGTTGATGAACGAAGGTCTGGTATACAACAATATCAAATTCGAGTTCTCCAACATCGACCAGGCGAGCGCTTTTGCCACCCTATTCACCGGAAGCAACCCTTGCTTTAGCGGTATCAGCGGAGGTAAATACTACGATTTCGATAAGGACAAAGAAGTCTCCATCCTTTACGATGCCGATTATCTGGGAAACTATACCCGCGAGAATTACTCTCCTAAAAAGATGTTCAGCTCCACGATCGGAGACGAACTGAAAATAGCCTCCAAAGGCAGAAGTGATGTCTACTCCATCGCCCCGGATGCAGAAAGTGCAATCCTTTCGGCCGGCCATGCAGCAAACGGTGCTTTCTGGATGGATGATTTGAACGGAAAATGGGCGACAACTACTTATTATAAAGGTATTCCCTGGTATGTAGACCGTTACAATAACGGAACCGAATCGTTATCGGCACGTCTGGATAAGATGATCTGGACTCCGGCCCTCCCATTGGAAAAGTATAATGCTTTCCCTTACGTGCTCGACGAAATTCCTTTTAAATATACCTTTAATGAAAAGACGCAAGATTGTTTTCCGAAGCTGAAAACAACACCTTTCATTAATAAAGAGATAAACAGGTTAGCCCTGCAGTTCCTTGAATATGGTGCGTTCGGTACACGAAGTTGTCCGGACATGCTGTCGATTACCTACTATGCCGGTAACTATAAGGGAACGATGAGTAAGGACTATACCCGTGAAATACAGGATACTTACTATCAACTGGATAAAGACCTGGAGCAATTGCTCGATGCCATCGATAAAAAGATAGGCCTTGCCAATACACTGGTCGTATTTACAGGTTCCGGTTATTATACAAGCGAAGAGGAATATCCGGACGGTTTGCTTATCAATGGCGGTGAGTTCCACCCGAAACGTTGCGTAGCCCTGTTGAACATGTACCTGATGGCCATGTACGGACAGCAAAGCAGCTGGGTAAAAGGATTCTACAACAACCAAATATACCTGAACCGCAAAGCCATTGAAGATGCAAAACTCGATCTGCCGACCATACAGGACAAGGCGGCCGAATTCCTGATGGAATTCAGCGGTGTACAGCATGTTACCACCGACAACGCCCTGCGTACCGGCGAATGGAACGAAGGGACTGCCAAGTTCCGTCAGGGAACCCACCACCTGAAACGCGGCGATCTGATCATCGAATTGCAGCCAGGCTGGATCATCAACAACGACAATCCGAAAGAAAAAGTTAAAATAATTCGTAATAACGCAGTAATTACCCCATTGGTATTTATGGGTAACGGTCTCAAACCGGAACATATCTACCGTGAAGTGAAAGCCACAGAGGTAGCCCCTACGGTAACCCATGTGCTGAGGATACGGCCACCGAATGCATCCCAGAGTCTGCCTCTTTGGGAGTTGACAACCAAGAAATGACAGACTAAACCCGATCGTCAACAAATAAACACTTTACGAAATAAATAAATTAATATATATCATGGGATTTAATGAAATTATGACGAAGCTGTTCGGCAACAAGTCGCAGCGAGACCTTAAAGAAATTACTCCATACGTGGATAAGATCAAGGCCGTATATCCGTCAATCAAAGCTCTCTCGAACGACGAACTGAGAGCAAAAACAGATGAAATCAAACAACGTATTCAGGATTATGTAGCTGCCGAACGTGCTCAGGTTGAAGAGCTTCGTAAAGGCATCGACGATAAAGAACTGGAAGAACGTGAATCTATCTGGGCTGAAGTAGACAAAATAGAAAAGGCTATTACAGACAAGATGGAAGAAGTGCTGGAAGAATCGCTGCCGGAAGTTTTCTCCATCATGAAAGAAACAGCACGTCGCTTTACTGAAAATGAAGAGGTTGTCGTTACGGCAACAGACTTCGACCGCGACCTGGCAACCAAATATGATTTCGTACGCATCGAAGACGATAAAGCAATCTTCCTGAATCACTGGAAAGCCGGTGGTAACGAAATTACCTGGGACATGGTCCACTACGACGTTCAGTTGTTCGGTGGTGTCGTTCTTCACAAAGGTAAGATCGCAGAAATGGCAACCGGTGAAGGTAAAACATTGGTGGCAACCCTCCCGGTATTCCTGAACGCATTGACCCGTAACGGTGTACACGTAGTAACCGTGAACGACTACCTGTCAAAACGTGACTCGGAATGGATGGGACCGCTTTATATGTTCCACGGACTTTCCGTAGACTGTATCGACAAACACCAGCCCAACTCCGATGCCCGTCGCGCCGCTTACAACGCAGATATCACCTTCGGAACAAACAACGAATTCGGTTTCGACTACCTGCGTGACAATATGGCGATCAGCCCGAACGACCTGGTACAACGCAAACACAACTACGCCATCGTCGATGAGGTCGACTCCGTATTGATCGATGATGCCCGTACCCCGTTGATCATTTCCGGTCCGATCCCCCGTGGCGAAGAACAGTTGTTCGAACAGTTCCGTCCAAACGTGGAAGTGGTTGTAAACGCACAGAAAGACCTGTGTTCAAAATTGCTGATCGAAGCCAAGAAGAAGATGGCCAGCAGCGACCCGAAAGAAGTAGAAGAAGGATCTATCCAATTATATCGTTCATTCAAGGGATATCCGCGTAACAAAGCGTTGATCAAATTCCTGAGCGAACAGGGTGTAAAAGCCCAGATGTTGAAGACTGAAGAATACTTCATGTCTGAAAACATGCGTCACATGCACGAAGCAACCGACGAACTGTACTTTGTGATCGACGAAAAAAATAACAGTATCGAACTGTCGGATAAAGGTATCGACCTGCTGACGGGTAACTCCGACGATAGCACTTTCTTCGTACTACCTGATATCACCTCCGAACTTTCCCTGTTGGAAAACTTCAAGGGATCTGAAGAAGAAAAGCAGGCGAAGAAAGACGAGATTCTGGCTAACTACTCTGTAAAAAGCGAACGCGTACATACGATCAACCAGTTACTGAAAGCCTACACATTGTTTGAAAAGGACGATGAATACGTAGTGATGGACAACAAGGTAATGATCGTTGACGAGCAGACCGGACGTATCATGGACGGTCGCCGTTATTCAGACGGTTTGCACCAGGCTATCGAAGCCAAGGAAGGAGTAAAGGTAGAAGCAGCCACACAGACATTCGCAACTATCACTCTCCAGAACTATTTCCGTATGTATCACAAGCTGTCGGGTATGACCGGTACAGCCGAAACGGAAGCAGGCGAATTCTGGGACATCTATAAACTGGATGTAGTGGTGATCCCGACCAACCGCCCGATCTCCCGTAACGATATGAACGACCGTATCTACAAGACCAAACGCGAAAAGTACGCTGCAGTTATCGACGAGATCAGCGCATTGGTTGAAGCCGGACGTCCGGTACTGGTAGGTACGACCTCCGTTGAAATCTCGGAATTGCTGAGCCGTATGCTTACCCTGCGTAAGATCAAACATAACGTATTGAATGCAAAGTTACACCAGCGTGAGGCTGAGATCGTATCGCTGGCAGGTCAAAGCGGAACGGTAACCATTGCAACCAACATGGCCGGTCGTGGTACCGACATCAAGCTATCGGCAGAAGTAAAAGCCGCAGGCGGTTTGGCTATTATCGGTACGGAACGTCACGAGAGCCGTCGTGTAGACCGCCAGTTGCGTGGTCGTGCAGGACGTCAGGGTGACCCGGGTTCTTCTGTATTCTATGTATCACTGGAAGATAACCTGATGCGCCTGTTCGCCTCCGACAAGATTGCCGGACTGATGGACAAACTGGGCTTCAAGGAAGGTGAAGTACTGGAACACAACATGTTGAGCAAATCAGTAGAACGTGCACAAAAGAAAGTAGAAGAAAACAACTTCGGTATCCGTAAACGTTTGCTGGAATACGACGATGTAATGAACTCACAACGTAACGTGATCTACACCCGCCGCCGTCACGCCCTGATGGGAGAACGTATCGGTCTGGATGTATTGAACACGATTTACGATACTTCCAATGCTATCGCCGAACAACATGCAGATGGCCTGGATTATGAAGGTTTCAAACTGGAGTTGTTCAAGACATTCGCTATGGAAAGTCCGTTCACGGAAGATGAATTCAAGAGCATGAAAGCTACGCAGTTGGCAGACAAACTGTTCGACACAGCTTTACAGACATTCAAACGCCGTATGGAACGTATGACCCAGGTGGCCAATCCGGTTATCAAACAGGTTTACGAACACCAGGGCGCGATGTACGAAAACATCCTGATCCCGGTAACAGACGGAAAACGTATGTACAACGTTTCTTGTAACCTGAAAGAGGCCTACGACACGGAATGTAAAGCGATCACGAAAGCATTCCAGAAATCAATCGTTCTGCACACCATAGATGAAGCATGGAAAGAGCACCTGCGCGAAATGGACGAACTGCGTCATTCCGTTCAGAATGCAAGCTACGAAAACAAAGATCCATTGTTGATCTACAAGCTGGAATCATACAACCTGTTCAAGATGATGGTCGACACGATGAACCGTAAGACAGCCTCTATCCTGATGCGTGGTCAGATCCCTGTTCGCGAAGAACCGACTGAAGAACAGAAACAGGCTATGGCTCAACAACAGGCTGCCGCCGCAGCTGCTGCCGCCGAACGTCAGCGTATCGAAGTAAGACAGGCCGGTCCGGAAGAACGTCAGGACATGAGCCGTTATCGTACTGAAAAGACAGATATCAGCGGAAACAATGATCCGGAAGAACGCGCCCCGCAACAACCCAAACAAGAACCGGTTCGTGCCGAAAAACGAGTAGGCCGTAACGATCTTTGCCCTTGCGGAAGCGGTAAGAAGTACAAAAACTGTCACGGACAAGGTTTATAATACCTGACAGGATAACAGATAAGGAAAGGGCAGCCATAAAAAAGCTGCCCTTTTTTGTATCTTTACCCCTCAAACGAACAGAAAATGAAAATAGTTATCGCCGTCGATTCTTTTAAAGGATGCCTCCCCTCCTCCTCTATCGCAGAGGCGGTAGAAGAAGGGATACTGAATGTTCTGCCCGGATGTGAAGTAATCAAAGTACCCATAGCCGATGGTGGCGAAGGAACCGTAGAAGCACTGGTGGATGCCACCCGGGGTAAAATAATAACCCTACCGGTACACAACCCTTTGATGCAACCGATCCGTGCCAGTTATGGTATGACAGGAGACGGACAGACGGCAATCATCGAAATGTCGGCTGCCAGCGGGCTCACCCTGATCCCTCCGAAACCGGGAAACGTCATGCATACAACGACCTACGGAACAGGCGAAATGATAGCCGATGCGATCAAACGAGGCGGCCGTAACTTCATTATCGGCGTAGGCGGCAGTGCCACAAACGATGCCGGGACAGGTATGATGCAAGCATTGGGAGTTCGATTTACCGATGAAACCGGAAATGAAGTGGAAAAAGGAGGAAAAAGTCTTTCTGCCATCCGGTCGATAGATACACGATATCAACTGGCTGAATTGCAAGATTGTACCTTCCACATAGCGACCGATGTAACCAGTCCCTTTTACGGCCCGCAGGGGGCTGCCCATATATTCGGTCCGCAAAAAGGAGGCAATGAAGAACAAATAGAGATACTGGACAAAGGCATGAAACATCTGGCCGGTCTTATTCTCGAAACGACCGGGATAGATATCGGTCGCCTGCCCGGAGCAGGAGCCGGCGGTGGCATGGGAGGCGGATGCGTGGCTTTTCTGCAAGCCAATATATCTCCCGGCATCGAACTGATTATGAACCATCTCCATTTCGATGAGATTATCCGTGGAGCGGACCTGGTGATCACCGGCGAAGGAAAAATAGACCGGCAAACCTTATTCGGTAAAGTCCCCGTCGGTATTGCCCATACAGCCGCCTCACAGCATATCCCCGTGATCGCTATCACCGGACAACTGGATATTACGGCAGACAAGGAATTACGGGAAGCCGGCCTGTCCGCCATCTTTCCTATACATCCGGCTCCCATTTCTCTGGAAAAGGCGATGCAACCCGACTACGCATACCGTAACATCCGCCGAACTATCGAACAGATCTGTTACACACTTACTTCTTTTGTCAAAAAGCAATAAAAAGCATCCCTTAGCAGCATAAAGTCAGATTTTTCCGTACATTGCAGCATAATAACTATTAAAGACTAACATTATGATCATCGGAATTCCCAAAGAAATCAAAAACAATGAGAACCGGGTAGCACTTACGCCTGCCGGAGCTAAAGAGTTGGTAAAAAAAGGGCACACCGTTTATGTACAGCATACAGCGGGTGAAAACAGTGGCTTTCCTGATGCGGCCTATGAGCAGGCAGGAGCGCAGATCCTCCCGTCTATCAACGACGTCTATCAGATTGCTGAAATGATCGTAAAGGTAAAGGAGCCGATTGCCGTAGAATACCCATTGGTACGAAAGGGACAACTGGTCTTTACTTATTTCCATTTTGCCTCGGACGAAAAACTGACACTCGCCATGATGGACAGCGGTTCGATCTGCCTGGCCTACGAAACTGTAGAAAATCCGGATGCAACGTTGCCGTTGCTTATCCCTATGAGTGAAGTGGCCGGACGTATGTCGATACAGGAAGGCGCCCGTTTCCTTGAAAAACCCCAGGGAGGAAAAGGTGTCCTTTTAGGAGGTGTTCCCGGAGTGAAACCTGCACGCGTACTGGTACTGGGTGGTGGCATAGTGGGCTACAACGCAGCATTGATGGCTGCCGGAATGGGTGCGGATGTCACGATAGCGGATATTTCCCTCCCCCGCCTGCGTTACCTGGACGAAGTGATGCCGGCCAATGTTAAGACACTCTATTCTTCCACACATAATATAGAAACGGAGCTTCCGGTCACCGACCTGGTGGTTGGTGCCGTATTGATTCCGGGAGCCAAAGCTCCCCATCTGGTCACCAAAGATATGTTGAAACTGATGAAGCCGGGCAGTGTACTGGCAGATGTAGCGATCGACCAGGGCGGTTGCTTCGAGACTTCGCACCCGACTACGCATGCCGATCCGGTTTACACTGTCGACAACATCGTTCATTATTGTGTGGCCAACATCCCGGGAGCTGTTCCGCAGACTTCCACCCTGGCACTTACGAATGCCACGTTGCCCTATGTCCTGAAACTGGCGGACAAAGGGTGGAAGGCAGCCTGTAAAGAAGATAAAAGCCTGTTCCTCGGATTGAATATTGTCGAAGGCCAAATCGTCTATCCGGCTGTTGCCGAAGCTTTCGGATTACCTTGCTATCCGGCTGTATTATAGTAAAACAAATAGGCAGATTATACGAAATCCTTCACTTACAAGGCTCGTATAATCTGTGTTTTCTTCCCAAACGAAAGATTTCTCTTTCCCTTATAATTCAAAAAAAATGTAAAATTCCTTTGATACTTATATCATGGTTATTAACTTAGCGCATCTTATAATTAAATTTAAATCGTTTAACAACCATGAAGAAAATTGTTTTGTTATTGGCTTTTTGCCTAAGTATTGGAAATTTATTTGCTCAAGACGCTGATAAACTGCGTGATGAAGGTGATGCAGCTTTAAAAGCGAAAAACTATGCAGAAGCTTTTACAAAGTACGACGCGTTCCTGAAACAAACGAACAACGAAGATGCCGACCGCGTTTTCAATTGCGGTTTTGCGGCTTTCCAGGCCAAGAAATATGAAGATGCCGTAAAATATTACGACCTGGCTATCCAAAAGAATAAAAACGTTGATGATGCCTATACAGGTAAAGCGATGTCATTACGTAACCTGAACAAACCGGCTGAATTTACTGCAACAGTAGAAGCTGGTCTGAAAGTAAAACCGGGTGACGAAAATCTGGAAAAATTACTTTATGGATATTGCATGAAGCAAGCACAGGCAGCACAGAAAGCCGGAAAGATTGCCGATGCAGAAGAACTATTTAAAGACGTTTTGATCGTCAGCAATGCAAAATATAAAGGAAATGCTCTTTATAGCTTAGGAGCTATGTACTACAACGAAGGAGCAAAGATCCTGGCAGCAGCTACCGATCCTGCTAAATACGAAGCAGAAAAGGACAAAGCAGACGTACAGATGAAAAAGGCTAAAGAATATCTGGAACAAGCATTAGCAGTCAATGCAGCCGATGCTAATTCAAAGAAAATCCTTGATTCTATCAACGAAACGTTGGCTAAATAAGTTACTATCAGTTTCCATAAATAAAAAACTCCCGGCATCAATAGGATACCGGGAGTTTTTTTATATTTTGAATATTACTTACTTGAAGATGAGGCGGAATATATCGTTACCATTTGCATAGATAAGCAAAGCGAACAATAGGAACATACCTGTAATCTGTGCATATTCCAGGAACTTGTCGCTCGGCTTACGACGGGCAATCACTTCATAGAGCAGGAACATCACATGACCGCCATCCAAGGCCGGAATAGGCAATATATTCATAAAGGCAAGGATGATTGAAAGGAATGCCGTACGTTGCCAGAACACTTTCCAATCCCAGGTGGCAGGGAACATACCGCCGATCGTACCGAAACCACCTAAACTGGAGGCTCCTTCCTTTGTAAAGACATACTTCATATCATTTACATATCCTTTCAGAGTATTCACTCCTAAACGGATACCGGCCGGGAACGATTCGAAGAAACCATATTTAATAGTCTGTGTCTGATAGAAATCCAATGGAGTCTTGGCATAGATGCCCAGTTTTCCCTCTGCATTCGTATGAACCGGTAAAGACATTTCCTGACCGTTACGATAGAAACCAACTTCTATTTCTTTATCTTTATTATCAGCCAATAACTTTGATGCATCATAATAAGTGGGTGTAATCACCCCGTTGATCGAAACGATACTGTCGTTAGGTTGCAAACCGGCATCCCGGGCCAGCGAATTACCATCGGGAAGTTCTCTTACCACCATCGGTATCGGGAAGTTGTTTGCATCTACAAAACCGTCTTTGTTACGCATCATACGCTGCATCATATCGCCCGGCATCGGTATTACAGTCTCTACGCCATCACGCAAAACCGTTACATTTTGTGCCTCTACAACCTTGCGTAAAGAAAATTCATCCAGGCGCTCCAACGGTTGGGCGTCGGCATACAAAAGAACGTCTCCATCCTGAAAACCGACCTCTTTCATCGTTTCGCTGTAAAACATTCCGTGTGTTATATTCTTCAGCGGCAGATACGTCTCACCCCAGGTGTAAAGCACCATCGAATAGATAAACAATGCCAACAGGAAGTTGAATAAAACACCCGCAGTCATGATCATCAAACGCTGACCGGCAGGCTTGGAACGAAATTCATACGGTTTGGCAGGCTGAGCCATCTGCTCTTTATCCATGCTCTCATCGATCATTCCGGAAATCTTGCAATAACCACCCAACGGCAACCAGCCGATACCATATTCCGTTTCGCTATTCTTCGGTTTAAATCTGAAGAGTGCAAACCACGCATCAAAGAAAAGGTAGAACTTCTCTACCCGGACCTTAAACATACGGGCAAAGATAAAATGCCCGAATTCATGGACAAGGACCAATATCGATAAGCTCAGGATGAGCTGTAACGCCTTAATTAAAAATGTCTCCATCTATTGTTTGTCTGTATTAATTTATTTCTTTTTACTCATACTGATCATTCCGGCTCCTACCGGCTGAGGCTTTCCTTCATCGATGTAGCTATCCGGCGAGCTTCGGTATCGGTCGCTACATAGTCTTCGTACGTAGGAACTTTAATATAAGATACTTTTTCCATTGTCTTTTCAATGATCTCGCTCATCTGCAAGAAGCCAATTTCATCCCGTAGAAAAGCGGCTACGACAATCTCATTGGCTGCATTCAGGATACAAGGCATATTTCCCCCTGTGCGGATCGCTTCGAAAGCAAAAGCCAGGTTACGGAAACGTGTCATGTCAGGCTCTTCGAACGTAAGCGTGGAATATTGATTGAAATCCAGGCGGGGTGCTTTACTCGTCAACCGTTTCGGATAAGAGAAGGCATAACTGATAGGTAACTTCATATCGGGAATACCCAACTGAGCCATGACGGCTCCATCTTCAAACTGTACCATCGAATGGATAATCGACTGGGGATGTACCACCACTTGTATCTGTTCGGGAGTCACCCCAAACAACCATTTGGCTTCAATCATCTCAAACCCTTTATTCATCATAGAGGCGGAGTCGATCGTCACCTTTGCTCCCATATTCCAGTTGGGATGTTTCAGAGCCTGTGCCTTAGTTACTACAGCCAGTTCCTCGATCGTTTTCGTACGGAACGGACCGCCCGATGCGGTAAGCAATATTTTCTCGACCTGATTTTCCCACTCTCCTGCTAAACACTGGAAAATAGCCGAATGTTCGGAGTCGACAGGCAAAATCGGTACTTTATATTCTGCGGCCAGCGAAGTGATCAACTCACCTGCCACCACCAATGTTTCTTTGTTGGCCAACGCAATCGCTTTACCTGCCTTTATGGCAGCAATGGTCGGTTTCAGGCCGGAATATCCGACCATGGCCGTCAATACCATGTCGATCGGTTCCGACTGAACCACCTGTGCAATAGCATCCGAACCGGCCCATACCTTGATAGGCAGGTCTTCGAGCGCCTCCTTCAATTCGGGGTATTTCTGTTCGTTGGCAATGACTACCACCTCGGGCATATATTTACGTGCCTGATTAATCAGCAAATCTACCTGGTTATTGGCTGTCAAAGCGTAAACGTCAAACAAGTCGGCATGTTCGCTGACCACCTCCAACGCTTGCGTTCCGATAGAACCGGTAGAACCTAATATGGCTAAACTTCTTTTCATGGATACTTAAAAAGCTATATATTCTTCAGGATTGACCGGGTTACCTTTATACCACAACTCGAAATGAAGATGCGGACCAGTAGACAATTTCCCCGTATTACCGACTAAAGCGACTGCTTCACCGGCAACCACATGGTCGCCAATCTCCTTCAGTAATAATTCATTATGTTTATAAACGGATAGGAAACCGTTTTTATGTTGTAATTGGATCACATTTCCGAAATTCGGATCAAACCCGGTGAAAACCACCGTCCCGTCCAATGTTGCCAGAACACTTTCTTTCGGAGCTGCCACCAGATCCACACCAAAATGGCGGGCGTCTGCTTCATAATGCGAAGATACTACACCGTTGACCGGCTTATAGAAAAAAACCCCGTCAGTAGGAACCGGATTGGGGTTCAAGACCGTCAGGTTATATTTTTCCTCTTCTTCGAAGTTCTTTACAAATTTCTCTTCCGATTTGGTACGGGGAATTTCATAGTTAGCATCCACATGAGCCAACGAGTCTATCTGACGGATGGAGTCGAGCTCGATCGTTCCCGACAGGATACCGGCTACGTTTTCCAGATAAAGGGACTGGATAGAGATCATCCGCTCCAGCGAATCGGCCCGCAAAGCATTCTGCATAATCTCCTTACGTATTTCCACATCCAGATAACCCGGCAGGTAGTTACGTATCGGTGTCTTGATAATGATCAATGCAGTTACGGCAATCAGGAAGAAAGCAAACAAGGCAAGCGTAAGGAAAGCTGTTAACTGCGACAAACGGAAAGACCATACTTCTTCGAGCGTCGTTTCGTTGAAAAAAGACAGCTTGTATTTAAACCGGATCCGGTGCCAGAATGATTTCTTGTTATTCTTTCGTTGTTTTCGTGCCATGTTTTTACGTTATAAATCAAGCAAACCTTCGGGCACGGAAACCTGAAGCGTTTTGTTATCATGATCTGCCGAGGCAATCAGCTCTTCCGCGGCCGGGAGGAGCAATTCTTCTCCGTTATGGTCGATCTGTAAAAGAACATTGATCGTCGTTTCGTCTACATCGGTTATTTTACCGAGCTCGCCGTGATGTTCGTCGATAACGGTGTAACCGATGAAGCTGTCCCACGTCATATCGCCTACCAGATCATCCTCGTCGACTGCATCCAGCAAAAAGAATGCTTCGCGGTTCGTAAACTCGCGGGCAACTTTCTCGTCATTCACATTTTCCAGCTTCAACAGAATAACCGTATCGGTCTTATAACGGTATTCTTCAACAAAGAACGGTACCAGGATACCATCTATCTCACAAATCACACAAGGGTCTTCCGCTTCTTCAAACACGTCACTGTTCGTCACCAGCGAAATCTCTCCTTTTATTCCGTGGGGCTTGGCAAACATCCCGATCTTAAAAACTTCTTCTTTTTTTATCATAACAGGGAATGTCAGAGCCGCGTGATACGGGCTCCTATGTTATTCAAACGTATATCGATATTCTGATATCCACGGTCTATCTGGTCGATATTGTGGATATGACTGGTACCTTCCGCACTCATAGCAGCGATCAACAAGGCGATTCCGGCACGTATATCCGGAGAAACCATATTGGAACCGCGCAATTTGAAACGGTTACCCAACCCGATCACCGTAGCCCGGTGAGGATCGCAAAGGATGATCTGTGCCCCCATGTCAATCAGTTTGTCGACAAAGAACAAACGGCTTTCGAACATCTTCTGATGGATCAATACACTACCTACAGCCTGCGTAGCCACTACGAGGAATACACTCAATAAGTCGGGAGTCAGTCCCGGCCAGGGTGCATCGGCAATGGTCATGATAGAGCCGTCGATAAAAGTATCTATTTCGTACGAGTCGTGAGTAGGGATATGGATATCGTCGCCAATCTGCTCGACGGTAATACCCAGACGGCGGAATGATTCGGGTATAATTCCCAACTTATCATATCCGGTATTCTTTATCGTGATATCGGATGCGGTCATAGCGGCCATACCGATAAAACTACCGACCTCGATCATGTCGGGAAGAATGGTATGAACGGTTCCACCCAGCGAATCAACACCTTTAATTGTCAATAGGTTTGAGCCCACACCCGAAATATCGGCTCCCATCCGGTTAAGCATGGAAGATAATTGTTGCAGGTAAGGTTCGCAAGCGGCATTATAGATGGTGGTTGTTCCTTCCGCCAATACAGCGGCCATCAAGATATTAGCCGTACCGGTTACAGAGGCCTCATCCAGAAGCATATAAGCTCCTTTCAAACGTTTGGCTTCAATCTCGTAAAGCTGGCGTTCGGCATCGTAGCTAAAGCAGGCCCCCAGCTTCTGAATACCGACAAAATGGGTATCCAGGCGGCGACGGCCGATCTTATCGCCTCCCGGTTTCGGGATCAATGCCTTGCCGAAACGGGCAACCAACGGACCGACGATCATAACCGAACCACGCAACGAACCGCTCTTACGCATGAACTCATCCGTATTCAGATAATCCAGGTCAATGGCATCTGCCTGAAAAGTATACGTCCCGGTTGCCGGATGGTCAACTTTCACCTGCATATCGCGAAGAAGCTGTATCAGGTTATTCACGTCGAGGATATCCGGTACATTATGGATGGTTACTTTCTCCGGAGTCAACAAAACAGCACAGATCACCTCGAGGGCTTCATTCTTGGCGCCCTGCGGAGTGATCTCTCCTGACAGTTTATATCCACCTTCTATAACAAATGAACTCATCGGCTTTTACGGGGATAATTCTTTTTGGCTGTATTATTATTATTCCGGGCGAGGATATCGCGGCTTTCGGTCAGTTTATGTTCTTCTTCATTCAATACGATAGAACCTTCCGACAGTTCGTCGAGATCTTTAAATATCTTGCGGTCATCTACCGATTCCTTGTTCCAGGTAAGGAACGATTTCTTCATCTGGGTAGCCAATAGCTTGATTAGCGTATCTTTTTCAACCCCCTGTTCCAGTTCGGTTGCCTTACGGATCATCAGTTCCAAGGTCTTTCCGTAGTGGCGGTAGCGGATACGGTTGTTATTGTAAGGGATACGCGGCGGACGGGCATACAGGTTTTCCTTCTTTACGATCTCGTAAGGATAATCGATATCCAGCTTAAAGTCGGCCATAATAGCCAGGTGATCCCACAAAATGTGTTTGAAATCGTTCACATCACGCAGGTGGGGAAACATGTTTCCCATAATGTTGATTATCGTATTGGCACAACGTTTCCGTTCCTCTCTGTCCTCAATAGCAACACAATAATCTACCATGTTCTGGATATTGCGTCCATATTCGGGCATAACCAATTTCTTTTCTTCTGTATTATATTTCATTATCATATTCGTTTATCCGGCAAATGTACAGATTATAATTGATTTACACAAGATAGGTATATAGTGAACAAAGGGCATTTAATTTTGTTCCAGCCACTAAAACAAAAAAAAATTCCCGGAGAGAAACTCTTTCTCCCCGGGAAATAACACAACTCCCTTTTGTGGTGATTGTTTACACCTTATGATTATTTAGATAATTGGTTAATTACAGCTTGATTTGCTTTCTTTACAGCTGCTTCATTGATCTTTATTTCTTTACGGTCGTAAGTCATCAGGCCGTTTACTTCACCTTCCACGTCCGTAGTCTGGGTATAAACAGCAGCCGAGAAACCACGATCTACCATTCCTTTCAAATCGTTGGCATATTTTACATATTCGGCAGTTACCTCGTCGCTGTTCTTGAACTGTACATATCCCCAGTTACGTTTGTTCCACCACAAATGGTTTTCCAACGGCAGACCGATACCACCATATTCACCTAATACAGTTACACGCTGCGGATCATACAGGAACATGTTCGGTCCCGGATAGTTATGCAAATCGAGGATATCTCCGCAAGCACGGTGGTTACCACCACTGGCCGGGTTCACCAGACGGGAAGGATCGTAGTTCTTTGTCCATTCAGCCACTTTTTCAGTATCGAACTGTCCCCATGCTTCGTTGAAAGGAACCCAGACAACGATAGAAGGATAGGAAATACACATATCCATGATTTCTTTCCATTCCTGGTAATAGTTTGCCACAGATTCTGCAGAACGATTTTTATCTGTTCCTCCGTTATAAGTATGAGGAGCCCATTGGTTACCCATATCACCACTCGGCATATCCTGCCAAACGAGGATACCTTCCTTATCACAATGATAATACCAGCGAGCCGGTTCAACCTTCACGTGTTTACGGATCATATTGAATCCCCAATCTTTTGTTTTAACGATGTCATACAACAGCGCTTCATCGGTAGGAGCTGTATATAATCCGTCAGGCCACCAACCTTGATCCAGAGGACCATACTGGAACAGGTTCTTATTGTTCAACTGCATACGCATAACGCCATTTGCATCTCTTTTACTTGAGATTTTACGGAAAGCAGTATATGATTTTACATCGTCCAATACTTTACCGTCCTTGATCAACGATACTTTCATATCATACAAATAAGGATTAGAGGTATCCCAAAGCGTCGGGTTCTGAACAGCTAAACGAAGTTCTTTACCTTGCAAACCTTTGGCGGAAGCTACCACCTGGCCTTTATCCATCAACTTAACTTCTACAATAGATGTGTTGCAACATGGAGCTGAAGTTCCGACTGTTACATTCACTGTACCGTTATCGATGTTCGGAATCGATTTAACGGAAGTAATATGGTTAGTTGCTACCGGTTCGAGCCATACAGTTTGCCAGATACCTGTTACCGGAGTATACCAGATACCTTCCGGGTTAGATGTTTGCTTACCACGTGGCTGGTATCCTTTATCACTCGGGTCCCAAACGCGAACCACCAGTTTCTGATTGTTCTTACCTGTCAGATAAGGAGTAATATTGAATGAGAACGGAGTGAAACCTCCCTGATGAGAACCGATCAGGATATCATTAACAAAGACATCCGTCTTCCAGTCTACCGCACCGAAGTTAAGGACAACATCCTTATTCTTCCAGTTAGCCGGAACAGTGAATGTCCGTTTGTACCATAATTCATTATTTTCTCCTACTTCCTTCTGAACTCCCGACAAAGAGGATTCGACTGCGAAAGGAACAAGGATATTTCCATCGAAAGCTGCCGGTTCGGCTCCGCCACGAGGTTTGATGGCATACTCCCACTCACCGTTCAGGTTTACCCAGTCGGTACGTTCCAATTGCGGGCGCGGGTATTCGGGTAATACGTTTTTGGGATTGATTTGTTCAGCCCATTTTGTCTTGATCTTATCACCGACAGGCTTCCACTGTGCTTGTGCACCCAGGGTCAGGGCCAAAGCGCAACATACTAAAAAGGTCTTCTTCATGCTACTTGTATTTAAAGTTACTACTTTGAAATTTCGTTTGCTATTCCGGTGGCAAAGTAATTATATTCCTGAGAGAGAGGCTTTCAATAATCATTCAGAATCTTTCAATAATCATGCAAAGGGTTTGAAAGGTACATTTTGAGATACTTAAAACTCTCAATGTTTCGATGCAATCGTATTTTTCATCAAAAAAATAGCAGAGTTTCCGTGCAATCTTATTTTTTCGTCCTAAAAATGAAATTGCAGCCGTACAATCTTATTTTTTGAGTGAAAAAATAAGATTATTCCAGTGCACTTCCACTTTTTCGAACAAAAAATCAAAAAATCTCTATACAATCCTACTTTTTTCTGAAAATAGGGAAATTGCAGACGAACAACGCTCAAATATCCCCTATACTGGCAAAAATTTAATTGTTTTGTCCTTATATTTGTCTCCATATTGACAATTATTGGAATATGAATTTCCTGCAAATTCAAATTATATGAAACAAATACCTCTTCTTATCATAACCCTGCTATCGCTGCTACGTCCTTTAGGTGGTCTGGCAGAGGAACTGCATTTCAGGCATTATAATAATAAGCAGGGATTATCACATAATACGGTCTACTGCTCCTTGCAGGACCGAAGAGGCTTTATGTGGTTCGGCACCGAAGACGGGTTAAACCGTTTCGACGGACATACCTTTAAGGTATACCGCCATAATTCGTATAACCCGAACAGTCTGCCGGGCGACCATCTGAATTTCCTTTTCGAGAGCTCGGATGAAAGAATATGGATCTGTACTTCTGCCGGCACCTGTTACTACGATCATAAAACAGATACTTTTCATCCCTTCCACCTCTCTTCCGCCCAAAACGAACCGGAATCATTCTCTGCCGTTACCGAAGATAAAGACCAACAATTATGGTTCATCCGGCATAACCGCATCGTACGTTATAATCCTACCGACAGTAGTACCCGCGTTTATCCGGCAGAAAAGAATTTCTATCCTAACCTCATCACACTGACCAATGAAGGAGAACCTCTCTTCTCTAACGGACAAGCTTTATATGCCTACAAAGCAGAAACCGATGCTTTCTTAAAAACCGAACTGCTGACCGAGCAACAGATCAGTAAGCAGATCAGCATACAGGCAATCCGGGAAGTACCGGAACTTGGCATACTTGTTGGAACAAACCTGGCAGGTCTTCTGCTTTACAATTACCAGGATCAATCCGTCACCACTATTATCCCGGACATACAGGTCCGCGCCATTACCCCTTACAACAACAATACATATTGGATTGCTTCCGAATCGGGTATCTATATATATAATGTATTGAGCCGCGAAGTGATAAACCTGCGTAAATCGCTGACCAACGAGTATACCATTGCCGACAATGCTATCTATTCCATCACCAAGGATCGTGAAGGGGGCATGTGGGCCGGCTCTTTCTTCGGTGGCATCAGCTATCTACCGAAGGAATATACCCGTTTCAATCATTTCATCGGAGGAAAGACGCATCCCCAGTTACCGGGCAACGCCATCCGCGAAATCGTTCCGGACCAATACGGTAACCTCTGGCTGGGAACCGAAGACAACGGGATCAACTGCTATAATCCGTCCACCGGACAGATCACCAATTATTCCTACAACAATCCGAAGCATCCTTTATCGGCCACCAATATCCACGGATTGCTGGCCGACGGCAACCGCTTATGGGTCGGCACATATAATAAAGGGATCGATGTTCTGGACATTCCTTCGGGGAAAATCATCAAACATTATTCACGTGAAAGTACCGATCATCCCCTCAACGACAACTTTATCCTCTGTTTCTATAAAACCCGCAACGACGAGTTCCTGATAGGTACGGGTAGCGGCATCATGGCCTACAACAGCCGGACGGAAACCTTTAGCCGCTGGAATAATATTTATGCCCTGATCCGGCAAATCTACGAAGACAGCAACGGCGATATATGGGCTGCAACAGCCAATGGCATCTATCATTATCTGCGTGAAACAAATACCGTCGAACATTATACCGCCGCTCCGAACAAATCGCAAAGCATCGGGAGCAATAACGCCACTTCCGTATTCGAGGACTCAAAAGGACGAATCTGGGTGACCACAGTAAACGGCCTCTCCCTTTTCAGCCCGGAAACCCAGTCATTCAACCGTATCACTACAGAAAACGGCTTACCCAGTAATATTATTTACCGGATAGTAGAAGATAAGGAACATTTCTTCTGGTTATCGACAGCCAATGGCCTGGTCCGCTTCAATCCCGACACATATGTGATGCGTACCTTCACTTATACGGACGGACTGCACGAAACACAATTCAACTATAGTTCCTCTTACCAGGCTCCGGACGGTACCATTTATATGGGTACGATCAACGGTATGCTGTCGTTCAACCCGTCACAGTTCAGAGAAGACACTTTCACACCGCCGGTATACATCACAGCTATTAACGTGCCCGACAATGAAGAGAAGCGGCATGATTTCATTTCTCCTTCCATCGAGAATGTGGAAACACTCAAATTACCGTATGACGGATCAACCTTTACCCTGTCGTATATAGCGCTCAGCTATACATCGCCGGATGCCATCCGCTACTCTTATAAACTGGAAGGAATAGACAAAGATTGGATCTATATGAATCAAAATAAAGATGTTACTTTTGCCAATCTTTCTCCCGGTGAATATACATTCAAAGTAAGATCCACCAACAGCAGCGGGATCTGGCAGGATAACGGACAGGAACTGCATATCATCGTTACCCCGCCGTTCTGGGCTACCGGATGGGCGTTCTTCTTTTATGCTGTGATCATCTGCATGCTTATTGTCCTGTTTTATAATTATAAAAAAGCCAAGTTGGAAGAAAAGCATCGTATCAACCAGGATTTGTTCGAGAGTAAAAAGGAAAAAGAGTTATACGATGCCAAAATACAATTCTTTACCTTCATTACCCATGAAATACGTACACCGCTTACGCTGATAAAAGCTCCACTGGAAAAAATACTCCGCTCCGGTGACGGCACGCCCTCTACCCAGGAGAACTTACGTATCATTGAGAAAAATACCCAACAATTACTTAATCTGAGTAACCAGTTACTCGATTTCCGAAAGACTGAAAGCCGCGGATTTAAGCTGAATTATGTAAAGACCGATGTGACATTATGGCTGAATACACTTCTGCAACCCTTCTTTCCGGTGATTGAAAAAGAAAAAAAATCATTTATCTGTGATATTCCGGAAGGTCCGTTTTTCGCTTACATAGACCGGGAAGCCTTTTCTAAGATCGTAAATAACCTGCTGACGAATGCCATAAAATATTCGGACCGGCAGATCTCCCTGCAAATGCAGATACAGGAAGATAAAAAAGAATTCTCTATTACTGTCATCAACGACGGACACCTGATCCCCGACAGCGAAAAGGAAAACATATTCAACCCGTTCTACCGACTGAAAGAAACAGAAAACCAGCAAGGTAGCGGTATCGGATTATCCCTGGCTCGCTCGCTGACCGAATTTCATAAAGGAACCCTCTCTTATCAGCAAACAACGGATGGAAAGAATCAATTCCGCCTCACCTTACCCGAAGAACAGGAAGATTGTTATCAACTGGTACATGAAAGAAATACGGAAGAATCGTCCGATCAGAATACGGAGAAGGAGAATACCGGAAAGTCTATTGTATTGATAGTGGAAGACCAAACAGATATGCGCCAGTTCATTGCAAAAGAATTGTCTGATACTTACCGGGTACTCGAAGCTGCCAACGGCAAAGAGGCAGTCAACGTTTTAAAGGAAAATACGGTAAATCTGATCATCAGCGATGTGATGATGCCTGTTATGGACGGTTTCGAACTTTGCAACGTTGTGAAAAACGACGTAAACTTCAGCCATATCCCGTTCATCTTATTAACAGCCCAACATAACCTCCAGTCACGGTTGAAAGGTTTGAACAATGGTGCAGACGCCTATATGGAAAAACCGTTCTCCATAGAGTTGCTGACAGCTCAGGCCCAGAACCTGCTCAAAAGCCGGGAGATGCTCACCCAAACATATCGAGAAACACCTTCCGTTCCGGCTGCCACGCTGGCAGTATCGACGGTCGATGATATCTTCCTTCGAAAATTCAACAGTTATTTGGAAGAAAATATAGCCAACGAGGCTTTAAGTGTTGAAATGCTGGCATCGGAGATGGGCATGAGTACTTCCAGCCTGTACCGGAAAGTAAAAGGTCTGTCCGGTCTAACGCCTGTGGAGTTTATCCGGATAACCCGGCTGAAAAAAGCCGCGGAACTGATGCAAACGGGAGAAAGCCGTATAAATGAGATTGCATTCCAGACAGGCTTCTCTTCTCCGGCCTATTTCTCTACCTGTTTCCAAAAGCAATACGGGAAATCGCCTACAGATTTTATGAAAGAACATTAGGCAAAGGTAACGTAAATTGGAAGGTGGAACCTTCACCCAACCTGGATGATACGGAGATCTCTCCTCCCATCTTATTTACCAAGCCTTTACAAATAGCCAACCCTAACCCGATACCGTTCTGGCTCCCTTTCAGCTGGACAAAACGGCCAAAAATATGTTCCAGTTCGTTCTCTGGTATTCCCTGTCCGGTATCAGACACATAAAAGTGCAGAAAATCATCCACCCGTTTGTAACCAAACCGTACGGAGCCATGTATAGTATGTTTTATTGCATTGGTAAGTAGATTTCCCAACACCTGTATCAAACGGCTTTTATCCGTCCTGAATGTAATGTCCGGACAAGGATCCAGGATCAATTCTACATTTTCAGGCATCCGTAATTGCATTACACAATACATATCTTTCATTGCAGAGGGGAGATAGACATCCGTATAAGCAAAAGCTACCATACCCGACTCTATTTTGGAGATATCCAATACATCGTTTATCAACCGGAGTAATAACTCATTATTCGATTTTATCAGGCTGATGTAGGTATCCCTCAACTCCGGATCTGTCTCGATCGACAACAAATCGGAAAAACCGACTATTGCATTCAGCGGAGTACGGATCTCATGAGTCATATTGGCCAGGAAAGTCGATTTCAATTGATCGGCATTCTCCGCTTTTTCCTTTGCATCGATCAACGATTGTTCATAGTCGACATATTTCTGATTATCGATCATACAACCAACGATCAGATTAGCATTTCCATTGGAATCATATTCCAGAGGTTTGCCTATAACCTCATAGTGCCGGTATTTCCCTTCGTTATTCTTTAGACGAAAGTTTACAACAAACTCCGATAGTTTTTTACTTCTTATCTCATTAAACAGAAGGAAAAAGTCGACTCTGTCATCCGGATGACGCAGGTTCGATAAAGCACGGCAAATATATTTATTCCTATCGAGTAGATAATTATTAGCCCCATAAAACTGAAAACAATGGTTGCAGTGCTCTTTATCGCAGGTTTGGAATAGATGGAAATTAAATGAATAAGTGGCAATGTGGCTATTCTTCAATGCTAACTCCATCATCGTACGGCTTTCCGTCAGTTTACTGGCCAGTATTTTGTTCTCTTTTTCTTTTTCGGTTGGATTCAGATCCGTTAAGAGCAATGTATATCCAATAATTTCGTTATCCTCATTGACTCCCGGGATTATTGAGAATCCGATAGGCAAGGTATGGCTTACAACACTACCGCTCCGTAAATATCTTTTCTCCACTTCCGACAAGTAATTTGTTTCAAACAAATTACTGAAAAGGGAATCAGAGATTTCCATAACAGCAAATTTATCACTAGTGGCTTTGTTCAAAGCGACCAGTTGCCCGTTACTGTCATACAATGCCCCTCCTTGAGGATGGTAAGTAAAGAAATTTGTCAACAATTGCTGTTTAACTATTGTATTTTCCATCGTAGCCTTTTTATATGCAATTACAAAGTAAATCAAACTTTATAATTCAAGAACCACTTATACAGGAAACTTTTAGATTTCTTCCTAAAAACCATCTATTTATAGATAATATCTATTTCATTATAAATTATATCCATCAAATAAGTTTGGAGAGGAACCCGAAATAGGCGAACTTTGAAGAAAGTAACAAAAGAGATAGGTTAGATAAAAGGCAAAAGGCAATAAGAGTTACCTAATGAGATAAATTCAAGGTATCTCGATCATAACTAAGAGAGGGTTAATCCCGGGAACATTCCCGGGATTAATTATTTATATCCATCCCTATTCTTTGATCCGCTTACATTTACCGGAAATATGTTCAACATCCAATCGTAAAACATTAGTCCGTCCGAAAGAACCGGCTATATATTTTTCACCTATTGCGTTGTATTCCGGCGAATACTTTTTGACAAGCAGACGCAAAGCATACAATCTTTCGTCATCCGGCAGATCGGTATAAATCGTTCCAAAAGCAATTACCGACTCATAAGCGGTGCTGAATTGCCTTGGAATAACCCGGGTATTACCTACCACACAAAAACTAACTTTCGGATTCTGCCTGATACATTCCAGTTTATGTCCCTCAGGAGCGCAATGAAAATAGATATGTCCTTCAGGATCCATTACATAACTGATCGGTATTCCATAACCAAAACCATTCGCTCCGGCCATCGCCAGAAAACCATATTCTCCCGCCTCCAATAACCGGACAGCAGATTCATTATCCAGTATTCTGTCTTTTCTTCTTATTTCTGCAAACATATCACAACATTTTAGAACCACAAATCTACAAAATACATTATATTTGTGCGTACAAAGAACACCTAATAAAACACGAAAATATGAGAACAAAGATTTCCTTATTTCTAATTGCCGCCCTTTGTAGCCTTAGTAGCTTGGCACAGAGCGATTTTAACAAATACTTCAATAAAAAAAGTCTCCGGATAGACTTCGCTTTAAGCGGGAACTCCGAATTCCAAGCTGCTGCCATACAGCAATTACGTGAAGAGCCTGTATGGGGAGGCCCTGTGAAAAACCTGATCGACAAGTTCAACTATGGCGGTTATTATATAAATATATATGATAAAAACAGTAACGAACTGATCTATTCGAGAGGGTTCAATACGTTATTTGAAGAATGGCGCACCACAGAGCAGGCTAAAACGGAAACTCAATCGTGGACAAACAGTATTTCAGTTCCCTATCCTAAAACGACAGTTATTGTTGAGATAGCCGCCCGAGACAAAGCCGATATGCAGTTTCATTCACTGCTTAAAATGGATATCGACCCGACCAGTATTTTTATTGACCGCGGTAAACTGAAAGACAATAAGGTGACTCAGATCCAATATAAAGGAGATTCCAGTGAAAAAGTGGACCTGGTATTTATTGCAGAAGGATATACGGCAGCCGATCAGGAAAAGTTCGTCGCCGATGCAAAAAAATTTACAGAATCTCTTTTCAACACGCCTCCTTATACGACACGCCGGGAAGATTTCAATATCTGGGCGGTTAATCTGGTTTCTGAAGATGCAGGAACCGACACTTCGGGAAAAGGTATATATAAAAATACGGCATTGAACTCTGGTTATTACACTTTCGGTGTAGACCGTTATCTGACCACCCCCGATATGAAATCAATCCGCGATGCAGTGTGGAATGTCCCGTGTGATGCCATATTTATTCTGGTTAATACCGATACTTACGGTGGTGGCGGTATGTATAATTTCTATGCAATCGGCACAGCCGATAATGAACGTACACAACATGTATTCGTCCATGAGTTCGGACATAGCTTTGCCGGGCTGGCTGATGAATATTTTTCTTCAGAGGTGGCTTATCAGGATTTTTACAATTTGAAATATGAGCCTTGGGAGCCTAACATAACAACCCTAGTTGATTTTGAAAGCAAATGGAAAGACCTACTGCCCGCTAACACTCCGATCCCGACGCCATTGGATGATACGCATAAGGATAAAGCCGGCGTATTTGAAGGAGGTGGTTATATTTCGAAAGGAATCTATCGACCGATGGATCATTGCATGATGCGCGATTACGCTCCTTTCTGTCCGGCATGCAGTCGTGCTATTCTACGAATGATTGATTTCTTATCAGACAGAAGTTATTAAAAACGACTTTCACGAAAAAGGTTCCGGTTGTCTAACCGGAACCTTTTTTATTATTAACCTGATGCAATTACTGCATCGGAACTTCCATCAACAAAATCTTCGCATCTTTCAACACCTCTATGGTAATGCTGTCCGTATCATAAAAACCGGCACCATCGCGTCTGGAAAGAATGGTATTGCTTACTTCTACTTCTCCTTCAATGACAAAAAGATATACTCCCATACCTTGACGGTGGAACTTATATTCTTTAATCTGTCCGGCATCTAGTTCTCCTATCGAAAACCAGGCATCCTGATTGATCGCAGCAGGCGTCTCCCCGTCCGGCGAAAGTACCAGCGACAATTCGTTCTTTTTCAATAGCGAACGTATATCATAGTTATTATACTTCGGAGCCGTATTTTCTTCACGTGGAAAAACCCAGATCTGCAAAAATTCAAGTTGCTGTTCAGCACTGTCGTTGAACTCACTATGAAAAATACCCGTTCCGGCACTCATCACCTGAAGATCCCCCGGAGTAATAGTTTTACTGTTCTTTATACTGTCACCATGCCGCAAATAACCATTCAGCGGAATAGAGATTACTTCCATATTTTTATGTGGGTGGGTATCAAAACCTTCGCTTGGAGCTACCGTATCGTCATTTAAGACACGTAGTTTACCAAAATGCACCCTCTTGGGATTATAATAATTAGCAAAACTAAATGTATGATGAGTTTTAAGCCATCCATGGTTTGCATATCCGCGAGAGTTTGCCTTGTCTACTACTATTTTCATAAATAATTCCTCCTCTTTAATTCATTATATATAACATATTACTCATTGAAAAAGTTCCGGTTCGCATATCCCCTAGGACAGTATCCTTTTAAATAGTATGAAAAATGCTCCTAAATAAAAACATATCTGAAGAGAATTCAGTACTTTTGCACAAAATTCATCCAGTAAATATTAATCATATGGCAGTTTACTTAAACGATGTATCTAGAACCTTCGGAGAATACCTGCTTATTCCCGGCTTGACCACTAAACAGTGCGTACCTTCAAACGTTTCACTGAAAACAGCACTTGTGAAACATAATGTCAACGAAAAGTCCTCTATCGAATTAAATATCCCGTTTGTTTCGGCTATCATGCAATCGGTATCGGGTCCGGAACTGGCTATCGAGTTAGCCCGTAACGGAGGACTTTCATTTATTTTCGGATCACAGCCTATCGCCAGCCAGGCAGATATGGTACGCAGAGTGAAAAAGTTTAAGGCCGGATTTGTAATCAGTGATTCAAACCTGACACCGGAAAACACACTGGCCGACGTAATCGCCCTAGTCAACAAAACAGAACATTCCACAATCGGAGTTACCGACGACGGAACACCTAATGGTAAACTGCTGGGACTTGTCACCAGCCGCGACTACCGCGCAGAAAAAGACGATCCCCGTACAAAGGTTAAAGAATTCATGACTCCTTTCTCCAAACTAATCGTTGGAGAAGTTGGTATCACACTGAAAGAAGCCAACCAGATTATCTGGGATCATAAACTGAATACATTACCGATCATAGATAAAGATCAGAATCTAGCTTATTTTGTATTCCGTAAGGATTATGACAGCCACCGCGACAATCCTAACGAAATGTCAGGAGCTGATAAAAAGTTATTAGTAGGTGCAGGTATCAATACCCGCGACTACATGGAGCGTGTACCAGCTCTTGTTGAAGCCGGAGTAGATGTACTGTGTATCGACTCTTCCGACGGTTATTCTGAATGGCAGTATGAAACACTGCAGTGGATCAAGAAGGAATACGGTGACAAGGTTAAAGTCGGTGCCGGAAATGTAGTAGACCGAGAAGGTTTTATGTATCTGGTGGAAGCCGGAGCCGATTTCATCAAAGTTGGTATCGGTGGAGGTTCTATCTGTATTACCCGCGAACAAAAGGGTATCGGTCGCGGACAAGCTACTGCCCTGATCGATGTAGCCCAGGCTCGCGATGAATACAAAGAAAAAACAGGCGTTTATATTCCTATTTGTAGCGACGGAGGTCTGGTGCATGATTACCATATGGTTCTAGCCCTTGCCATGGGAGCCGACTTCCTGATGATGGGACGTTATTTTGCCCGTTTCGACGAGTCTCCTACAAAAAAACTACGTATCGGAAACAATTATGTGAAGGAATACTGGGGTGAAGGTTCAAACCGTGCCCAAAACTGGCAGCGTTACGATATGGGAGGAACCGAATCACTCAAATTCGAAGAAGGTGTAGATAGCTACGTTCCTTATGCAGGAAAGATGAAAGATAACCTGAACCTTACTTTAGGTAAGATCAAAGCTACTATGTGTAGCTGCGGAGCAACTACAATACCTAGCCTGCAAAAGAATGCAAAAATCACTTTGGTATCTTCTACCAGTATCGTAGAAGGCGGTGCACATGATGTAATCTTGAAAGAACAGAATTAATCCCCTACATTATAATATCATCCGCAAAAAATCTCTGGTTACGAGACTTTTTGCGGATGTTTTATTTTATGGAAATCACTGATAAGCGCTATAAACGATAAAATAACTTTTGTCAAAATAACAAAATAACATGAACTACATATATCTAAAAATCAAATATTTGAATATCTTTGAAAACTGAGAAAAACATCTCAGATCATTCATATAAAAAAACATTGAAAAAATAAAAAGGTTAGATGGAACCAAGAGGTAAGATTGATAAAAAAAGCAAAGTTCGTAAAACACGTAAACCAAATAAAGTCAGTAAAAAACGGAATAATAAATATCGTTCTACTATTGCTTTTTTTGAAAAAAACAACAAATGGCCTTCACCCACAGCCAAAGACCCGAAAGAACTACCTTTGGGACAATGGATCGTTCGAATCAGATATCTCAGAAATCATTTTCCCGAAAGACTACCTGAGAAAATCATTGAACTAGTAGACAGAATTGATGCCGATAAGCAACAAAAAAGTACCGAACAGTGGGAAAATAATTATTATAAACTGAAAGATTTCGTAAAGAATGAGAAACGTTGGCCATTGCCCGGTTCAACAAACCCGGAAGAAAACAAACTATACAACTGGTGTACTACCCAGAAAAGCATGAGAAACGGTATATTGCAAGGCCGTTTGAGTGATGAACGTATTCAAATGTTGGATGCTATCGGATTTTTATGGAATAAAAATAGAAAAAAGAGAAGCTGGAATGAATCATTCAACATGGTCAAGAAATATTACATCCATAACGGAAGATGGCCGGCTCATGCTACAGACTCAGAAGAAACGAGGTTAGCCAAATGGTGTAGTAAAATGAGAGCTTATAAAAATGGAACTGACAAAACCGGCAAACTGACCTCTTCACAAATTAAAAAATTAACCGACTTAGGTTTTGAATGGGAAATTAATGTAACAAACAACGGTCGGACGGAAGAACAGTTAAACAGGATATGGTTTGGCAGATATACCGAATTTTGTGACTTTATCACCACTTACAAACGATATCCTTCCACGACAACAGAGAAAGAAAAAACTCTCTATTCCTGGTGGATGAGAATGGCATACCTGAGAAGAAAAGGCAAATTAAGCAATGACCGTATCCAATTATTGAACAGTATAGGATTTAAATGGGGTAAAGGGAAGAATGAATAAGACACAAAAAAAGGTTTGAAATAATTTCAAACCTTTTTGTTGTTCTACCAGGGCTCGAACCTGGAATTTCAGGACCAGAATCTGACGTGTTACCATTACACCATAGAACAGTTTTTATTGCTTCGAGTAGTATGTTTCTCGATTACGGGTGCAAAGATACAGACATTTTTCATATCTGCAAATATTCAGCAAAAAAATTTCATCAAAATAAACATTTTCTTCTTTTCCCTGTTTTGAAATTACAGGGTTTATACATATATTAAACAGATAAAGCATGTACATAATAAATTTAAGAAGTATATTTGCGTCTTCGAAATATTATTCAATAAAAAATAGATGGATCAAACAAAAGAATTAGTACAAACAATTGTAGAAGGTCTACAAGAAAAAAAAGGCAAAAATATTGTAACTGTAGATTTAACCCAGCTATCTGGGGCAGTATGCCAATACATGGTTATCTGCGAAGGGAATACTCCTACCCAAGTATCAGCCCTGTCCGATTCTGTATGGGATTTTGCACGTAGAAATGCAGGTGAAAAACCACTCTCTATTGATGGTAATCAAAGTTCCTTATGGATAGGTATGGATTATGGCACGGTTCTTGTACACATATTTACACCGGAACAACGTGAGTTCTATAATCTGGATAACCTATGGTCTGACGCTAAAGTCACCCAGATTCCGAATCTCGACTAAAGCCGGATTAATATTATCGAATTCAAAGTATGGAAAATAAAAACGACATGTTTAATAAAACACCGAAGAACAATAAGCCTAAAATGTTCCGGTTTAACCTGTATTGGATGTACGGGTTAATTTTTATGATGCTTATTGCTTTGTATCTGACTAACGATTCTTCGGCGTCAAAAGAACTGGGATGGACAGAATTCCAGAAACTAGCTCAGGAAAACGTATTCGACAAAATGGTTGTCTACAACAAGAAAAACCTGGTTGAAGCGACAGTCAAAAGCGGACAAAAAGGATTAGTCTTTAAAAGCGACAGTTCAGCTTTAGGAACAAACCCTAAAGTATACGTAAAAATACCATCAGCAGATAAATTTTCGGATTTTTATGATAAAGCGGTTACTGACAACCACATTGACACCCAGGTGCGCTTTGAAGAAGGAGATGATGCTATATGGAACTTTCTTGTTTCATTCGGACCGATCATCTTGATTATTGCCGTATGGATTTTCCTAATGCGGAGAATGTCCGGAGGTGCAGGTGGAGGTCCTGGGGGGGTTTTCAGTGTAGGCAAAGCTAAAGCACAATTATTCGACAAAGATAATGACCGGAAAGTAACATTTAAGGACGTAGCAGGATTGTCGGAAGCCAAACAAGAGGTAGAAGAAATCGTATCCTTCCTAAAAAGCCCGGAACGCTATACGGAGCTGGGAGGCAAAATACCCAAAGGGGCTTTATTAGTAGGCCCTCCGGGAACAGGTAAAACATTATTGGCCAAAGCTGTGGCAGGTGAAGCGGATGTTCCGTTCTTTTCACTTTCCGGTTCTGATTTCGTGGAAATGTTCGTTGGTGTAGGCGCATCACGTGTTCGTGACTTGTTCCGCCAGGCAAAAGAAAAATCTCCATGTATCGTGTTTATCGATGAAATCGATGCCGTAGGCCGTGCCCGTGGTAAGAATGTCAATATGAACAGTAACGATGAACGAGAAAACACACTGAACCAGTTACTGACAGAAATGGACGGATTCGGCTCAAATAGCGGTGTAATCATTCTTGCTGCGACCAACCGTGCCGATATTCTTGATAAGGCACTCCTGCGTGCCGGACGTTTCGATCGCCAGATTAGTGTAGAATTACCAGACCTGAATGAACGTAAGGAAATTTTCGGAGTACATTTACGCCCGATCAAAATAGACGAAACAGTTGATGCTGAATTTATGGCTCGCCAGACTCCCGGATTCTCCGGAGCCGACATTGCCAATGTGTGTAATGAAGCGGCATTGATAGCAGCCCGAAGCGGAAAGAAATTCGTTCAGAAGGAAGACTTCATGAATGCTGTAGACCGCATTGTGGGTGGTTTGGAAAAACGGACCAAGATAACAACTGCCGATGAACGCAACAGTATCGCCAATCATGAAGCCGGCCATGCTACACTGAGCTGGTTGCTTGAACATGCCAACCCATTGGTTAAAGTAACTATAGTACCGAGAGGCAAAGCACTCGGCGCTGCCTGGTATCTGCCGGAAGAACGTCAGATCACCACCCGCGAACAGTTGCTGGACGAAATGTGTGCCACCCTGGGCGGACGTGCAGCCGAAGAATTATTCTTAGGCAAAATATCGACAGGAGCATCCAATGACTTGGAGCGTGTAACGAAACAGGCTTATGCCATGGTTGTCTATTTCGGAATGAGCGATAAGCTTCCCAATCTGAATTATTACGATTCAACCGGTCAGGACTGGGGATTCACTAAACCATACAGTGAAGAAACGTCTCGTATGATCGACCAGGAAGTACAAAAGATTATCAACGAACAATATGAACGTGCTAAGAAAATTCTGTCCGACAATACTGAAGGACACAACAAGCTGGCGCAGGTATTATTGGAACGTGAAGTGATTTATACAGAAGATGTGGAACATATTTTTGGAAAACGAGCCTGGGTTTCCCGCTCAGAAGAAATTTTGGAATTACAGGAAAAAGCAAACAACAATAAACAAGAACAGACTACTGTCGACGAAAATGACACGCTGGTTGTACCTACAGATGACAATACGGCAGAAAAAAAGGTCTGACCTGTTCTTCTCTAAAAAATAAAAAGGCCGGATAGTTCTTTATTAAAAGATACTATTCGGCCTCTCTGTCTATATTTGGATTTATTCTTTATCTTTGCACGAAAAATAAATCAACAAACGAACTAAATAATACGGCTTTGAAAAATCTGATCATACGAGCACTTACGGGTATAATCTTCGTCACAATCCTTGTCGGAGCTATATGCTACCATTCAATCTCTTTCCTTGTTATATTCAGTTTAATCACCGGATTAACATTATGGGAATTTTATGGTCTTGTAAAACATTATGAGGAAGCTTCCATCAAACGATTTATTGGTTCGCTGGGAGGAGTCTATTTGTTTGCTGCTACCTTCATTTATACCAACCAGTTTGCAGATGGAGTCATTTTTCTCCCCTACCTATTATTCCTTATATACACATTAGTTGCCGAACTATATTATAAAGCCCCGAATCCAATCAATAACTGGGCTTTTACTTTTTTTGCACAGATCTATTGTGCAGGAACATTCTCTATGCTGAACTTCATTGCTGCCATACCCGATACACCGGGGACGATTGTCTACTCTCCACTGTTCGTTATGGCTATCTTTATTTTTATTTGGCTGAACGACACAGGAGCTTACCTGGTCGGCTCTCTAATTGGTAAAAGGAGATTATTTGAACGCATCTCACCTAAAAAATCATGGGAAGGTTTCTTTGGCGGATTAGCGGTTGTACTGGGGGCATCGCAGGCATTGGCCTGGTATGCACCTGAAATTAGTTGGTATAATTGGTTAGGACTATCGGCCACAGTGGTTATATTCGGGACCTGGGGCGATTTGATTGAGTCGCTGTTAAAAAGAACATTAGGAGTAAAAGATTCCGGTAATCTCCTCCCCGGTCATGGCGGTATGCTTGACCGGTTCGACAGCCTGATGCTGGCAGCTCCTGCAGCCTACATTTATATAGAACTCTTTATTCGAAATTAAACGTCAATACAACCATACGGGAAGTTGCTTTCGATAATGAATTGGGGTATTTGATCAGTTCCTGATCAGTCAGGTCGTTACGGTTTTTAGCCAACAAATCCACTAATCCGAAGCAAAACTTCAATTCCGGACAAAGTTTAAAGAATGGCAGATAGATATCGCACCCGATACCGAACTCCAACCCGAAATCGGCACCTTTAAGTAAAATCGGCATTCCTTTCTTACGTCCGAGATCCATAGCTCCATATACTCCGCCAATCAGATAAGGGCGATAATTATTTAACCGGAGAGCCGAATACTTCACATCCAACGGAAAACTTAGTATGGTAGAGCGAACGGAGGTAGTAAACTCCTCTCCTGTCGCCTGCTCCCGGAAAAGAAACTTCTTATCCCCAAAATGGACAGTAGGAACAAAACGCAGGTTAAAATAGGGATTCAGATACATATCTCCGATTACTCCGACACTAAACCCCGGTGAATAACTGGGTATTTCAGCGAACCACGTTTCGCCGTCAGTTGTAACACCTGTATTTGTCAACAACAAATCCTGCGCATGTAATCCGACATGAAACCCCAGATGGAGCCATTTCAAATCGGCATACGGCTGATTTTTAACCTTCTCTTTTTGCGCCATTACACTCGGTAAGGCAAGGCTACATACCAATAATAGAAATAATAGACGTCTCAACTCTCAATCAATTTTGAATTATAACGAAAAAGATAGGAACTTATTGCAGAAATACAAATAAAACTCTATTTTTGCACTAACTAATAGTTATCAATTTAAACGTTTAAGAAAATGGCTTATTTAATTAGTGAAGATTGTATTGCTTGCGGTACTTGCATTGACGAGTGTCCGGTAGGAGCTATCTCAGAAGGCGATATCTACCATATCGATCCTGAAATGTGTACAGATTGTGGTACTTGTGCAGACGCTTGTCCTACTGAAGCAATTCATCCGGTTGCATAAACCGAAGTAAAATAGGCAACCGATAAGGATACCTATAAAAGATAACGGGCAGTTTTTCTTATTTAAGAAACTGCCCGTTATTATTTTTTCCCCTTCAAAAATCGATATTCAGTTTTATCTCATCATCCGAATCATCATCTGCTTTCGTCTCCATATCCGGGGTCTTAGCGTTCAACCCGTCAGAGTTACGCTGTTTGATGTAATTGATCACATCATTCATTCCCTCCATAAACTTTTCAAAATCCTCCTTATAAAGGAAAATTTTATGCTTCTCAAAAGAGATTTGTGTTCCATTCTTCGGCTGCACCTTCTTACTTTCGGTTACAGCCAGAAACAAATCGTCTTTTAAGTTCTTCTTCACATCCAGGTAATAAATCCGCTTACCTGCCTTTATAGCTTTAGAGTACAGAATCTCTTTATCGCCACCTTCAACCTGTGTTTTCTTCACCGACTCATCCATATAGCCAACTTTTGTTAAATACCGACCCATTTATCATAACTTGCTTCAAATATGTGCATTTTTTTTTAAACAACAACTATTTTAACGCATCAAAATGTATGATTTTACGTTTCAAATTGTAAAATAACAACTAACACACATAAAATTAAGTAAACCTGAACTCATTTATCAAAAGAATGACTACCTTTGCAGCCTAAATTTATAACAAGTAGTTCCTTCAAACGATGATCAACAGAATTTTAATCCGCATTAAAGTTTTACAGATAGTATACTCATTCTATCAAAATGGAAACAGTGACCTCAAAGTTGCGGAAAACGAATTGCTTTTCAGCTTACGGAAATCGTATGATTTGTATCATTATTTCCTCCTCCTAATTATTGAAGTCACCAATTTACATAAACGGACACTTGACGCTAAAAAGAGCAAGTACATGCCGACTCATGCGGAGTTGAATCCCAACACTCGTCTGATAGACAATCGCTTCGCGGCTCAGGTTGCCGAAAACACAGCGCTTCAGAAGTATGTGGCAGAGCAAGGTATATCCTGGGCAAACGATGAAGAGTTCATTAAAAATGTACTCGACATCATTCTGACTTCAGATTTATACAGTGAATATATTGACAACGAGAATGATTCTTATGAAACAGATAAGGAATTCTGGCGTTGCGTATTCAAAAAACTGATTTGTGGAAACGAAGTTATCGAAGATTTCCTGGAAGATAAGAGCATATACTGGAATGATGATATCGAAATTGTCGAGACGTTCACTCTAAAAACAATCAAAAAATTTGAGGAAAAGAACGGAAGCAAGCAGGAATTATTACCAATGTTCAAAGACTTGGAAGATCATTCCTTTGCAATCAAACTATTCCGCCAGACATTATTGAAAGGTGACGAATATCGCGAACGCATCAACAAGCATATGAAAAACTGGGAAACAGAGCGTATTGCCAATATGGATCTAATCATTATGCAAGTTGCTCTGGCTGAAATCATGACTTTTCCATCGATCCCTATTAATGTAACACTAAACGAATACATCGATACGGCAAAATACTATAGCACACCTAAAAGCGGTAACTTCATCAACGGAATTTTAGATTCTATCGTATCGGAGTTAAAAAAAGAAAAGGTATTGCTTAAAGATTAATTATTATACTTACATTTGTACCTAGTCAAATAGGTATAAATTTATAAACGAATATAGTATATGAACTTAGTTAGTATTTTCCTACAGGCTGCCGGAGGCCAGTCACAGTGGTCAGGTATCCTTATGATGGTTGTTATTGTTGCAATCTTCTATTTTTTCATGATCCGTCCACAACAGAAAAAGCAAAAAGAGATCCAGAAATCACGTGAAGCTTTAAAAACAGGTGATAAAGTAATCACAGCAGGAGGCATCTATGGTAAGATCAAAGAAATCGGTGACACCTATATGCTAATCGAAATTTCAGATGGTGTTCGTATACGTGTAGATAAAACTTCTATCTTTGCTTCTTCAGAAGACGCACAGCAAAAATAAGAAACAATAAATATGTCGCAGCTTGATAGAATAAATTACTCATTCAAGTCTGCCCGGATGAAGATTAATGCTTTTCTGCGTCGTCAAAGATGGAAAGAAGCATTAATCTTTTTCTCTTTCGTACTACTGGCTTTTGGCTTTTGGTTATTACAAAGCCTGCAACAGGAATATGAAATAGAAATCAGTATTCCGGTCAGATACAAAAATATTCCTCCGGACGTTTCCTTTACTGAAACACCTCCACAAGAGGTTGTTGCAAGAGTAAAAGATAAAGGAAGTGTTTTGCTTAACTATTCCTTCGGCCGTTCATTTGCTCCGATCGAAGCGAATATGAAAAACCAAACGGAGAAGAGTGGTTCTTTATCTATCACCAAAAAGACAATACAAAGCGATATCCAAAAGCAACTGTTAGCGACAACTTCCTTAACAGGGTTCGAACCGCAACATATCGATGCAGCTTATAGTAAACGTATAAAAAAAGAGATACCTGTTGTCTTCGATGGAGCAATACAAACTAATCCGGGGTTTCACATATCCGGTAATATTACAATTTCCCCAGCAAATATCAGCGTATATGCCAGTGATGTAGTATTGGATACATTGAATCAGGCAAAAACCGTATTTACAGAGATAAAAAAAGGAAATAAAACGATCACTAAGACCATACAGCTACAAAAAGTAGATGAAGCGACTTATGATCCGACAAGTGTTACTGTAACGATCCCAATCGAAGAATTCACGGAAAAAACGCTGGAGATACCTGTACTCTGTACTGATTTACCTTCACATTATACCTTGCGTACTTTCCCTGCTATTGCAAAAGTAACATGCAGTATCCCGTTATCCCGTTTCAAGGATTTATCGGAGGATGCATTTGAAATCAAATTTTCATTTAAAGATCTGGAACAAAACGCATCGGGAACACTACCCATTCACCTGACAAAAAAACCGGATTGGGTAAGTTCCGCGACACTTGTTCCTGATAAAATAGAATTCATTCTGGAGCAAAACAATCTTCATGATTAAAATTGGAATAACCGGAGGTATTGGAAGCGGCAAATCGGTTGTAGCTTCCTTATTCAACTTATACGGAATACCTGTCTACGTGGCAGATACTGAAAGCAAGAAACTTACAGCCACATCCCCCATCATCAAAAAACAATTGATAGAGTTATTCGGTGAAGATCTTTATACAGAACAAGGATTGAATAAAAAGTTATTAGCATCACATATATTCGGAAATCCTGAATGTCTCAAGCAAGTTAATGCCATAATACATCCGGAAGTAAACCGTCATTTTACGGAATGGGCAAAAAGCCAGTCGTCTGAACTCTGTGCAATAGAATCTGCAATTCTTTTTGAATCCGGCTTTAATAAAATGGTAGATAAAAGCATAATGGTATATGCGCCACAGGATCTTCGTATCGAACGAGCTTTACAACGCGACAACACTTCCCGGGAAGATATCGTAAACCGTATCAATAGCCAATTACCGGATGAAACAAAAAAGGAATGGTCTGATTATGTTATCCATAATGACAACCGACGAGCATTATTGCCTCAGATCGAGAAATTTCTGAACTCTCTTCGAACTTCTCCGACCGAATAAGTGATTTAATTCACATTCTCTTTCATATTTTTCTTTCCGATTGTAACGGTTAAATCGTATAGTTATGCTACATTTGCAACTTTAAAGTTTAACACTATTAGAAAACGAAGTATTATGTTGAAGACTATTTTGTCTATTTCGGGAAAACCGGGATTATTTAAATTGGTTTCCCACGGAAAGAACATGCTGATTGTCGAATCACTGACAGATAAGAAAAGAGTACCTGCGTATGCAAAAGATAAAGTAATCTCGTTAGGTGATATTGCTATTTATACAACCGAGACGGAAGTTCCTTTGCACGAAGTACTCACCAGCGTAAAAAATAAAGAAAACGGAGCAAAAGTAACAGTTCCTTCCGATACCAAAGAACTGCGTAACTATTTTGCAGAAGTATTGCCTGATTTCGACCGCGAAAGAGTATATCCAAGCGATATTAAGAAATTGCTGACATGGTATAATATCCTGATCGGAGCCGAGATTACCGACTTCACCCCGGAAGAAGAACCGACAGCGGAAGAAGAAACAAGCGCTGAAGAAAAAGCCGAATAAAAACAAATCAGCATAAAAAAAGCGATGCATTTAATTATGCATCGCTTTTTTTATATCACAGTGTATTATCAAAACAACGGATTGTCCACCTTTTCTTTCAGCAAGGCAAGATCTATTACCTGACGAATATCCTCCACATAATGAAAAGTCAGACCTTTCACATATTCAGCTTTGATCTCATTGATATCTTTCTGATTTTCTTTGCATAAGATCAACTCCTTGATACCGGCCCGTTTAGCAGCCAGAATCTTTTCTTTGATTCCACCTACCGGAAGAACTTTGCCACGAAGCGTTATTTCCCCTGTCATTGCCAGGTTCTTTTTCACTTTACGCTGGGTAAATGCAGACACAAGAGAAGTCACCATAGTTATACCTGCACTAGGTCCGTCCTTCGGTATAGCCCCTTCAGGGACATGAATATGTACATTCCAATTTTCAAATAATTCTTCGTTAATATCGAATAAAGAGGCATGAGCATGAATAAATTCAAGTGCCAACATGGCAGATTCTTTCATCACCTCTCCCAAGTTACCTGTCAAAGTTAACTTAGAGCCTTTACCACGACTCAGGCTCGATTCCACAAACAGAATCTCCCCTCCCACTGCAGTCCAAGCTAATCCTGTAACAACACCGGCATATTCATTACCTTGATATTTATCCCGGCTATATTCGATTTGTCCCAGATATTCATGGAGATCTTCCGGTTTGATCTGTGACGGGATTGCCTCGTCAGAAGCCACTTTACGGGCTAGCTTACGCATGATCTTGGCAATCTTTTTATCCAATTCACGAACACCGCTCTCACGGGTATATGATTCAATAATTACCTGTAATGTCTTTTTGGGGAGCTTCACCTTACCTTTGCTGAGACCATGAGCTTCGAGTTGCTTCGGAACCAGGTGACGGGCTGCAATTTCCACCTTCTCCTCCAAGATATAACCGCTTACTTCAATCAGTTCCATACGATCCAGTAACGGTTGGGAAATCGTATTCAGATTATTAGCCGTAGCTATAAACATGACTTTACTTAAATCATAGTCAATATCCAGATAATTATCATGGAATGTCGAGTTTTGTTCCGGATCCAATACTTCCAGTAATGCAGAAGCCGGATCACCTTTAAAGTCGTTTGTCACCTTATCTATTTCGTCCAGGATAAAGACAGGATTAGAACTTCCCGCCTTCTGAATATTCTGGATAATACGCCCGCTCATCGCACCGATATAGGTACGGCGATGACCACGTATTTCAGCTTCATCATGCAAGCCCCCCAACGAAATACGCACATATTTACGATGTAAAGCTTCAGCAACAGATTTACCTAAAGATGTTTTACCTACTCCCGGAGGTCCGTATAAACAGATAATAGGAGATTTCATATCCCCTTTCAACTTCAAGACAGCCAAATGTTCTATAATACGCTCTTTCACCTTTTCCAAACCGTAATGATCGCGATCGAGAACTTTCTGGGCATGAGCCAGATTAAAGTTATCCTTGCTGTATTCATTCCATGGAAGGTTGATTATAGTCTGTACATATTGTGTCTGTATAGAAAAATCAGGAGACTGCGGATGCAGGCGTTCCAACTTACGAACTTCCTTTTCAAATATTTCTGCTACAGCTGCCGGCCATTTCTTACGAGCAGCCTTTTCACGCAATTCTTTTATTTCAAGATCGTTTATATTTCCCCCCAATTCTTCCTGGATCGTCTTGATCTGTTGCTGAAGGAAATATTCCTTCTGCTGCTGATTGATATCTTCATGCGTCTTCATCTGGATAGAAGCTTTAAGTTCTACCAGCTGATATTCACGATTTAGGATAAACAATAAACGATATGCACGATCCTTCAGGTCACCGATCAACAGCAGTTCCTGTTTCTCAGCCGATCCACTGGGAATATTACTACAAGAAAAATTAATCAGGTAAAGAACATTCTTATTATTCTTTATAGAAAATATCAGATCACGCGGCGGCTCATTCAAAGCCCCCAGCATTTTTATGGTAAGATCTTTAATTGTGGAAATCAACGCCTCGAACTCACGATCTGACTTTTTCGGCATTTTATCTTCCAGCAAAGATATTTTGCCTTTCAGATAAGGCTCTGTCTCTTTTAAAGATTCCAAAGCAAAACGTTTTTTTCCTTGCAGGATCACTGTTGTCGTACCATCCGGCATCTCCAGAACACGCACGATATCGGCAATCACACCGGTAGTATACAGATCCTCTAAACCGGGATCTTCCGTATTCATCTCTTTCTGACATACCACACCGATCAATGTTTTCTTATGAACAGCCTCTTTTATCAGACGCATAGATTTCGGACGACCTACAATAACAGGCATAGCTACTCCCGGAAAAAGAACCATATTCCTTAACGGAAGAATAGGTATTTCGTTACCGACTTTCTCTATACCCTCTGTAAAATCCTCATCCACATCACACTCTGTCAGGATAGGCATTACAATCCCAATATTATCATCTAAATCGTCGTACGACTCTTCAGTAAACCTCTTCATTCTTTCTTTCATCATATTTTCTTCCCTATCAATTGTACGTATTAATACAATAAACGTGCCAAAGTTACAGTTTTTTCAATCAATTCTAACTACTTTTGCACTTCACATTATAAATATTATATGGCAAATCCTTATTTCCGATTCAAGAAATTTATAATTTATCATGACAAATGCGCGATGAAGGTCGGAACCGACGCCGTATTGCTTGGAGCCTGGGCTGAAACCACCCAATGCAAAAACATACTGGATATAGGAACCGGAACCGGCATTATCGCTTTAATGCTGGCCCAACGGAGTTCGGCGGAAATCGATGCGATCGATATCGATAAAGATGCATACATACAAGCGACAGAAAATGCAATAGCCTCTCCTTTTATCGAAAGAATAAAAGTGATACATTCTTCATGTACTGATTTTGTAATGTCAAATCCACAGAAGAAATATGATTTGATCGTATCCAACCCTCCTTACTTTATAAATTCACTGAAATGTCCGGATAATAAACGCACAGTTGCCCGCCATACCGATACATTACGACTTCCGGACCTGATCCGGGAAGTCCGGACCTTGTTATCTCCTACAGGACGAATCGCATTGGTATTACCCCATGAACAACTGGATGAAGTCAGGGAACTCGCATCCACAAACCATTTATATATTTACAGGCAAACAGATGTAATCCCTGTTCCCGGAGCACAGCCCAAGCGACTGCTGATAGAATTGTCAGTGACAGAAGAAAACATAAAAAAACGGGATACACTGATTATAGAAGAAGCCCGCCATCAGTATACCCCGGAATATATTGCACTCACCAAAGAGTTCTATCTGAAAATGTAAGGTAATCTTTTATCAAAGAAACGGGTCACCTCACCAAACAGGTTATGTACCTCCTTCGTAAAAGAAACCACTTCAGGAGTTATAACATGCAAGGATTGTGGAATGACAGAAATATCGATCCGGCTATCGGCCATCACAGGTTCACCATCCAAATGCATTACCCCCGGATTTTGCCGGATAATTGTAACCTGCTGGGCTTTCAATGTCTTAATCTTACTATTTCTATCGATCTGTTTCGTAAAAAGCTGAATAGCCAGAGGAGCTATATCCAGCGGAGTGAAAGGAGATAAGATCGTCAGATCCATCCGTCCATCCTGGATATTGGCATGTGGAGCGATAAACGCGTTATTCCCGTACTGGGAGGCATTGGCACATGCCACCAGAAACGCTTTTTCCTTAATCGTCTGATTGTCGACCAACAACTCATAAGGCTCCGGTTTATAGCTTAGATATTCTTCTATAGTATTCTTTATATAGATCAGAGATCCGCGACGTTTTTCTTCCGCAAACTTCTGGCTTACAGCGGCATCAAATCCAACTCCACAAGTACAGAAGAATACTTGGTTGTTGGCTTTGCAACAATCGATTGTGGAAATATGCCCTTTGATAATCAGGTCTAGTGCTCGTTTGGCATCCATCGGTATATGCAACTCTCGTGCCAGTCCGTTACCAGATCCTTTCGGTACAATCCCTAATACGGCATCAGAATGGATCATAGCACGAGCTATTTCATTCACCGTGCCATCGCCACCTACTGCTATAATGCAATTTGCCCCCTCATCGATCGCTTTTTTCGTCAACTCACTTGCATGCCCCCGGTATTCGGTAAATGAGATATCCAGCAAACAGTTGCCTTTCTCGCACATCTGCTCTATCATTCTGGGTATCTTTCTCTTCGAACCTACTCCGGATATAGGATTTATTATAGCCTGCACCTTTATTTTTTTTCCGTCCATCCTAACTGTTTATAAAGATTGAAGGGACAAAAATAATGCTTTTGTAAAACTTTTAAAGCATTAAGGCTACTATAAGTTATTTTTTTACTACTTTTGCGGCTGGATTTGCCGAAACATAGGTGAATATGTATGCGACAAACCAGCAATTCTTTGAATAGAATTTTAATAAGCGAGAAAATCATTCTCTTCAATAATAATATGAAACTTTTACAAGAGAAACTAGCAAAGTACGATGCTCCTCAAAAAGCAATGGCTGCAGGGATTTACCCTTATTTCAGAATGATCGAAAGCGATCAGGACACTGAGGTAATGATCAGCGGCAAAAAAGTCTTGATGTTTGGCTCTAACGCTTATTTAGGATTAACCAATCATCCTAAAGTAAAAGAAGCTGCAATTGAAGCGATCAAGAAATATGGCACAGGTTGCGCAGGTTCGCGTTTCCTGAATGGTACACTCGACATCCATGTTCAATTGGAGAAACGTCTGGCTGAATTTGTCGGAAAAGAAGACGCTATCGTGTATTCTACAGGTTTCCAGGTCAATCTGGGAGTAGTATCCTGTTTGACAGGACGTGAAGATTATATCCTATGGGATGAATTAGACCATGCCTCTATTATCGAAGGTCATCGTCTGTCCTTCTCGACCAAGCTGAAATATAAACATAACGACATGGATTCACTGGAAAAGCAACTTCAGAAGTGCGAACCGGATAAAGTGAAGCTGATCGTTATCGATGGTGTATTCAGTATGGAAGGTGATGTAGCCAAACTTCCTGAAATCGTTGCTCTAGCCAAAAAGTATAATGCCAGCATTATGGTAGACGAAGCACACGGTTTAGGCGTTCTGGGAGATCACGGACGCGGAACATGTAACCACTTCGGTGTTACCGACGACGTAGACCTGATCATGGGCACATTCAGTAAATCACTGGCTTCTATCGGTGGATTTATCGCTTCAGATAAAGATACAATCAACTACCTTCGTCACAATTCACGTTCATACATTTTCAGTGCCAGTAACACGCCGGCCGCAACAGCAGCAGCAAGTGCCGCACTTGACATTATGTTGAGCGAACCGGAACGTATCGAACACCTTTGGGACCTGACGCATTACGCATTAGACGGTTTCCGGAATATGGGCTGTGAAATCGGACATACGTCAACTCCGATCATTCCGTTGTTCATTCGTAACAACGACCTGACATTCCTTATCGTTAAGGAATTATTCGAAGCCGGCATCTTCGTAAACCCAGTTGTTTCACCGGCTGTTGCCCCGGAAGATACATTAATCCGCTTCTCTTTGATGGCTACTCATACAAAAGAGCAACTGGATAAGGCACTCGAAGCGATTCACAAGGTATTTAAAAGTCACGGCTTAGTTAAATAAGCGTATTGTCTAAAAGATATTTACAGGAAAAGGCTGTCAAATAATAAAATTGACAGCCTTTTCCTGTAATAGGCAACACCAACACGGTCATAACAACCTGCCGCAAACCGGTACAACCGATTTTGTACCGCCCGATAGAGGTCGGCAGTGCTTTCTTTTCCGGCTTCCGGCTTTCGGGAAACCTGTACATTCAGGTAACTAAAAATGGAATGCGTCATATCTTTTTTCACAACACCTTGCCCATTCTCTGAGAATATTTGACTATTTTTGCGTAATTGTAGACACTATAAATACACATATATATACCAGACAATGGATTTCAAACTAAATACAGGTAGTTGCTGCATGGGAAAAAAAGGATGCAGCAAAATACAAAATAATAAACTGAATACCTACGATTGGCTTTGCGACGTACCCGATGCGGAAAATGCAACCGATTATGTAGAAGTACAATTTAAGAATACCCGTAAAGGATATTTCCTGAACAGTTCTAAAATACCTCTGGAAAAAGGGGATATGGTAGCCGTCGAGGCCAGTCCCGGACATGACATAGGTACAGTTACGCTTACCGGAAAACTAGTCCTTCTTCAAATGAAAAAGAACAATGTTCGTACCGGTGAAGGCTATGAACCCAAAAAAGTCTATCGCAAAGCTAAACCGACCGATATAGAGAAGTACGAAGAGGCAAAAGGTAAGGAGCATGCCACTATGATCCGTTCGCGCCAGATCGCTGCCGATCTGGGATTAAATATGAAGATCGGCGACGTAGAATATCAAGGGGACGGTAACAAAGCGATCTTCTATTATATCGCCGACGAACGTGTCGACTTCCGCCAACTGATTAAAGTGCTGGCAGAAGCTTTCCGCGTCCGTATTGAAATGAAGCAGATCGGAGCCCGTCAGGAAGCCGGACGTATCGGAGGTATCGGCCCATGCGGACGTGAACTATGCTGTTCCAGTTGGATGACAAGTTTCGTTTCAGTGGCAACCGGTGCCGCCCGTTATCAGGATATATCCATGAACCCGCAGAAACTGGCCGGACAATGTGCCAAATTGAAATGTTGTATCAACTACGAAGTGGATGCTTACGTGGAAGCACAGAAGCGTTTACCATCCAGGGAGATCGTTCTGGAAACGAAGGACAACAACTACTATCATTTCAAAACAGATATCTTTAAACGTGAGATTACTTATTCTACAGATAAGTCGTTTGCTGCAAACCTGATTACCATATCAGCCGACCGTGCATTCGATGTAATCAACATGAACAAGAAAGGAAGTAAGCCGGTTACATTGGAAGCCGACACGAAACCGCAACCGCCTAAACGCGATGCACAGGATATTCTCGGCCAGGACAGTGTTACCCGTTTCGATTCTGTTAAGAAAAAGAAGAAAAAACGTCCGTCGGGTAATAACGGGGGTGGCAATGGTGGCAGCAATAACAACGCTCCGGCCAATAATGAAAACGGAAATAACAAACCGATAGTAAATGCCCGGCCGGCCAACAACCGCCCCGGAAATGGCGAAAAGCAACCCGGCAACGACAATAACAGGAATTCCGGTAATAACAATAACAGTAACAAAGGCGGAGGAAACAATAACGGTAACAACAACCGCAACAACAATAATAACAACCGGAATAACAGAAACAAACAAAAGCCTAAAGGAAATAATGACAAGCCTGCGAATAATGACAGACCTCAGCAACCGGCTAAACCGACAAATAAACCGGAGAACAAGCCCGAAGCTTAAAGGACTCATTGTCGTTCTATTTACATTCTTATGCTTCTCCTGCGGTCAACAGGCCTTGTACGACCAGTACCAGGCCATTGACAAGACTGCGTGGGAGAAGGATAAGGAATATTATTTCTCTTTTCAGGTAGACGACATTTCCAGTCCTTACAATCTAACGCTCGAGGTACGTAATAATAATATGTATCCTTACCAGAACCTTTGGTTATTCTGTAACGAAGAACAACCGATAGGTCCACTTAAACAGGATACCATAGAATGCATATTGGCAGACGAGTTCGGGAAGTGGTATGGACATGGTATTTCTTTATTTCAATCCAGCTTTCCCATACGGGAAAACTATACATTCGAACATCCGGGAATGTACACCTTCAGTTTCCGCCAGGGAATGCGAGACAGTACATTGAAAGGAATCCAAGAAATAGGTTTCCGTGTAGAGAAAGCGAGATAATCATCGTTCTCTACGGGAAGCATCCAGACGAAGAAAAATAAATAACAGGATCGTAAACCCAAGCAGGGAAGAGCCTCCATAACTGAAAAAAGGCAAAGGGATACCGATTACCGGGGTTATCCCGGTCACCATCCCGACATTTATCGCCAGATGAAAGAAGAATATGGAGGCTACACCATATCCATACACCCGGCCGAATGCCGTATTCTGCCTTTCAGAAAGAACTACCAGCCGGATTATAAAAATACCGAACAAAATAAGCACAATGGTGGAACCGACAAATCCGTGCTCCTCTCCCACCGTGCAAAAGATAAAATCCGTTTCCTGTTCCGGCACATATTTCAATTTGGTCTGTGTCCCGTTCAAGAATCCTTTACCCGTCAGTCCGCCTGATCCGATGGCGATCTTCGACTGGTTCACGTTATAACCTGCACCACTAGGATCATCTTCCATGCCTAATGATACCTTGATGCGAATTTGCTGGTGGGGCTCCAGTATTTCATCAAACACATAATCCACGGAATACATAAATGCCAATGAACCCAAAGCAAAAGCAGCGATCAGTGCATAGTGCCACACCCAGTTTCTTACGGAAAGATAAACCAGGTAGATAACAGCCAGTCCTACCAGCCCCATCGAAACCCAGGCAAAATTGACTGTTACAAATAAGGAGGTGATATAGGCAACCAGATAAACGACCGCCGTCCCGCCCAACATAACCTGTAGCGCCATCCTGTCCCTGCGCACCACCGTGACAAGAATAAAGGAGATAACCAGTATCATGGATGAAACGATCAACTCTCCCATATCGGTAGCCCCCACGACCACATCCGAAAACTTCATGGTCGTCACGAAGAATGCCACCGCACAAACGCCTGCCATCAGGATATATCCAGACATCCCCTCCCGGTATAACATCAGGAAGAAAGCTAAGTAAACCAGCGCCGACCCCGTTTCCTTCTGCAGAATGATACAGATCATCGGCAGGAAAATAAGCATAAGCGTTATGGAAAAGTTCTTAACAGTAGTCAGTTGGAACCCATAGGAGTTCATGAACTTTGCGATAGCCAGCGCAGTAGCAAACTTGGCAAACTCAGCCGGCTGAATACGAAAAGAACCCAGTTTCAACCAGGAATGCGATCCTTTTATATCAGGTGCCAGGAAGATGGTAGCAATCAACAGGAGGATGACAGCCGCATAAATCAGATAGGCAAAAACATCAAAGAAGTCACTTTCCAGCATCAATATGATAAATATAACCACCATTGATATGCCAATCCACATCAACTGCGACCCGGGACGTCCGTTTACATCAAATAAACTCATGCTGTCAAACTCGAAGCTGGCGCCACAAATCGTAAACCAACCAGCCACTATCATCAACAAATAAAGTATGATAGTAAACCAGTCAACGGTTTTCCATATTTCAGTCTTTCTATATCCCACTATCCGATAATAAATAAACGCGATCTTCGGTAACCACCGAATTAATCATTCTTTCTTCCAAAGCCTTATCTTCGGGTGCAATCTCACCTTTCAGATACAGTTCCATCATTAATTTACCGATAGGCACTCCAAATGCCGCACCGAAACCGCCGTTTTGTACATAGACACAAATAGCTACTTTCGGATCTTTATACGGAGCAAAGCCGATAAAGGCGGAGTGATCCTTCCCATGAGGGTTTTCGGCCGTACCGGTCTTACCGCATACCTCGATGCCGGGTATTGCAGCCGCCCAGCAAGTACCGCCAAGTACCGCATTACGCATACCTTCCGCTACTACATCATAATATTTGGCATCCACTGTCGGATAGCGCCTATTAGTATAAAGCGTATCTAACGGAGTATCCTGAATTTCCTTTACCACATGGGGAGTAATAAAATAGCCTCGGTTGGCAATCGTTGCTGCCAGATTACATATCTGCAACGGCGTTGCTGCTATTTCTCCCTGCCCGATCGCGATGGAGATGACTGTGGTGGAGTTCCAGCGCGAATAGACCTTATCATAAAACTTGCTGTTCGGAATAAAGCCTCTCCGTTCCCCGGGTAAGTCGATCCCCAACTGATAGCCATACCCCATGGAGACCAAATGATTCTTCCATACTTCAAACGCATTTTGTATGGTCGGATACCGCCGGCGGTTATCCAGCATATCGTGCAGCCCCCAGCAAAAATAAGAGTTACACGAAGTTGCCAAAGCCGGAACCAGACTTAAGGGAGATAAGTGCCCGTGGCAAGCCGGCTTCCGTTTGGAGGAATAAGTGTAACCATGCGCACAGGTGTACATCGTTTCGGGAGTAATAACCCCTTCCTGTAAAAAGATAAGCCCTTGCGTCGGTTTGAATGTCGATCCGGGAGGATAAAATCCAGTTATAGCGCGGTCGATAAGCGGCTTCTGAGGATCTTGACTCAAAAGGTGATGGTTCTTTCCCCTCTGACGTCCTATCAACAGGCTGGGATCATAGTTAGGAGAAGATACCATACAAAGTACCTCGCCGGTGGCCGGTTCGATCATCACGATACTTCCGACTTTATTCTTCATGAGCTTTTCGCCATAAGCCTGCAAGTCCATATCGATGGCAAGCGTCAGGTTCTTCCCGGATACCGGAGCAACATCGCTGTTGCCCTCGTCATATTTACCTTTGATACGCCCATGTACGTCCCGGAGTAGGATCTCCACTCCTTTTACACCACGCAACTCTTTCTCATACGAGCGTTCGACACCCGCACGACCGGAGTAATCACCTTGCACATAATAATCGTCCGCTTTAATATCTTTCCGGTCTACTTCACCGATATTTCCGAGAATATGGGCAGCGTAAGGATACTCGTACTGCCGGATCGTCCGGTTACGGATATAAAATCCGGGGAATTTATATAACTTCTCCTGCAATACCCCGCACTCCTGTGCAGAAAGATTGTTCATAAACACCTGTGGAACATACGACGAATACCCCGGATTCAACTGGCGGTTCTTCAAATCGGCAATCCTCTTTTCAAATTGTTCTTTGGTTATACTCAAGATATTACAGAAATCGAGCGTATCGAAAGGCTGGACCTCCCGCATGATAAGCATTACTTCATAAGCGGGCTGGTTATAAACAAGTAATTTCCCATTGCGGTCATAAATTATACCACGGGAAGGCAATAAAGTCTTTTTTAGGAACGCATTACTGTCAGCCCACGCTTTATAATCGTTCTCCACCACCTGAAGGTAGAACAAACGGATAATAAAAACGATGACCAACAGAACTACGGCACCTATAATAACATAGCGCCTGTTCTCAAGTGTATACTTTGCATTAGTCTCCACTCTTTTGGGTCTCTATATTGAATGCTTCTATTGTACAAATTAATAATGTAGTCGTTATTACACTCGCTCCGATACGGATAATAAGGAATAACGGATCGAATAAGGTCAGGGATTCGATCAGAAACAGCGTTACATGATGAATCAGCACTAACGACAGTACATACCGAAAAAAACCGCCATAACCGAATGTCTTATAAGAAGGATATATTCCATCGGGAAGATCCTTTCCCATATAAAAACGTATCAGCGGCTCACGGATAAATCCGGTCAGGGTACATGCTGCTGCATGCATTCCGGGAGTATTTGAAAACAAATCGATCACCAGACCGATAAGGAATGAGAAAAGAACGACCAGATCGCGTGACGAACCGACCGGCATCTTTATAATAAAATAAAGATACAGGAATGGTGTTGCTATCCGCAGAAAATGAATATTATTCAGGATCAGTACCTGGACCAACACCAATACAACAAAATAAAGCAATCCCCTTATTAAATTATTAATCATTTCTTCTTGCTTCTTGTTCTACCCTTATCTGTTCTTCCTGATTAAAGTTCTTAATGATACGGACATTGTTCAGCGACTGGAAATCCGTCGCCAACTCCACTTTCAGTGTAAAGAAGTTATCGTCATGCTGTTTTTCAAAATCAGCGACCGTCCCCACTATAATCCCTGCAGGGAATACACTTGAAAAACCGCTGGTCACGATCGTATCGCCTTTCTGAAACTCCACATGCCTCGGCAATTCTTCCAAATCGGCATAGCGCGTATTACGTCCCTTCCAGCTCAATGAACCAAAGTAGCTACTTCCTAACACCTTGCAACTAAGTCTCGACTTAGGATTAAGTAACGGAATAACTACGGAATAATGATCAGCCACCGTTGAAACGATCCCGACAACTCCCCGTTCGGAAACAACCCCCATATCCGGAGCGATGCCGTCTTTACGTCCTTTATTTACAGTGATATAGTTCGAGAGGTGACTTACACTGTTATTCGCCACCTCGGCTAAGATAAAACTATACGGAAACTGTTCGACCGAATCGGGAGCGAATCCGGCAAAGTTCACCGTATCGGCCATCATCATATCCAGGCGATCCTGCAACTCCAGCAAATCCATTTCCAGTTGTCCGTTCCTCTCCAGCAGTTCCTTGTTTATTTCACGCAAGTCAAGATAGGACCTTACATAACCGGAAACAGACGCAATGTGTCCTGTCAATACATTTGCCGAACTGAAGATTATGTTCCGCTGATATGCACTATTGCGATAAATCAGCATCACCGAAACAATCTCGAGCAAAACGAACAGAAACCAATGCCTCTTTCTTACCAGGAAGTCCAGCAGTTTACGCATAATCTATTTAACAAGTTGACAGTTGACAAGTGACAGTTGACAATTAGAATAGAAAAACTAAACTGTCAACTGTCACTTGTCAACTGCCTACTATTTTATCGAATAAGGAAATTAAACTTATCTATATTCTTCAACGCCACACCCGTTCCTATCGCAACCGCATGCAACGGGTCTTCAGCGATATGGAACGGAATGTTGATCTTATCTGTCAAACGTTTGTCGAGTCCGCGCATCAGAGCACCACCACCGGCCAGATAGATACCGTTACGTACGATATCGGCATACAGTTCAGGCGGCGTCTGTTCCAGTGCACTCAGGATAGCCGCTTCCATCTTCGAGATCGATTTCTCCAGACAGTGTGCGATTTCCTGATAAGAGACAGGAACTTCCATCGGAAGAGCTGTCATCTGGTTCGGACCGTGTACGATATAATCTTCAGGAGGATTATCCAGGAACGTTAATGCAGAACCGACATTGATCTTGATCAGTTCAGCCGTACGTTCACCGACCTTCACGTTGTGCTGGCGACGCATATATTCCATAATATCAGCCGTTAGGTCGTCACCGGCAATACGGATCGATTTATTGGATACGATACCTCCCAGCGAGATAACAGCGATCTCGGTTGTTCCACCGCCTATATCTACGATCATGTTACCTTCGGGAGCTTCGACATCGATACCGATACCGATCGCTGCAGCCATAGGTTCATAGATCATATATACATCACGGCCTCCGGCATGTTCGGCGGAGTCGCGTACGGCACGAATCTCAACCTCTGTACTACCGGAAGGGATACATACCACTACACGGAGTGAAGGAGAAAACCAGCGGTGTTTCGGATTGATCATTTTGATCAGGCCGCGTATCATCTGCTCCGCAGCAAAGAAGTCGGCAATCACACCGTCGCGAAGCGGACGGATCGTACGAATGTTCTCATGCGTCTTTCCGTGCATCTGGCGTGCCTTCTCGCCAACAGCCAATACTTTGTCAGTACGCCTGTCGAGGGCAACTACCGATGGCTGATCTACTACTACTTTACCACCACTGATGATGATGGTATTCGCAGTACCCAGGTCCATCGCTATTTCTTGTGTGAAAGAAAATAATCCCATTTTTTAATAAGGTGTTTTTTAATGTTTGAAATGACGGACTCCCGTCTTAACCATAGCCAAGCCATGCGCGTTGCAATACTCAACGGATAACTTGTCATTTACAGAACCACCCGGCTGAATAACAGCAGTAATACCTGCCTTATCAGCAATTTCAACACAGTCTGGGAATGGGAAAAATGCATCCGAAGCCATAACGGCACCTTTCAGATCGAACTCGAAAGAGTTTGCCTTTTCAATAGCCTGTTTCAAAGAGTCTACACGCGATGTCTGACCGATACCACTTGCGCAAAGCTGTTTATTCTTTACCAGCGTGATAGCGTTCGACTTACTGTGTTTCACCAGTTTATTGGCGAACAACAGGTCTTCCACTTCCTGAGAAGAGGGATGTTTGTCTGTCATCGGTTCCAGATCTGCGACAGTCTGGATACTGAGGTCTTTTTCCTGCATTAATGCACCATTCAACAGTGAACGGAACTGCATCGGACAAGTCTTTGTCTCCTTACGGATCAGGATGATGCGGTTTTTCTTCTGCATCAACACATCCAAAGCGTCTTTTGTATATTCCGGGGCGATGATCACTTCGAAGAAAATCTTGTTGATCTCTTCAGCTACTTCTTTATCAATTGTGCTGTTAGCAATCAGAATACCGCCGAATGCAGAAACCGGGTCACCGGCCAATGCATCTTTCCATGCTTCCAGCACGGTTGGACGGGATGCGATACCACAAGCGTTATTATGTTTGAGGATAGCGAATGTCAATTCGTTGAACTCGTCAATCAGGCTGACGGCAGCATCGATATCCAACAAGTTATTGTAAGAAATCTCTTTGCCGTGTATCTGGTCGAACATATCGCTGAACTTTCCATAGAACTTAGCGGCCTGGTGAGGATTTTCACCATAACGCAGGTTCATCGGCTGGTCTACGGCAGCACGAAAGTGTGAGCCTTCGCGTCCGTCAAAATAATTGAAAATAGCAGAATCATAGCCTGATGAAACGGCAAAAGCTTCTTTGGCGAACCATTTACGGTCTTCCAGGGAAGTTTCTGCCCCTTTTTCATTCAGCACTTGCATCAACGGCTGATACTGTGCTTTTGAAGCTACGATCACGACATCCTTAAAGTTCTTTGCAGCGGCACGTATCAAAGAGATACCGCCTATATCTATCTTTTCGATGATTGCCTGTTCTTCCGCACCAGAAGCTACTGTTTCTTCAAACGGATACAAGTCTACAATCACCAGATCAATTTCAGGAATTTCATATTCTGCAATCTGTGCTTTGTCGCCATCGTTGTCTCTACGGTTAAGGATACCACCGAAAACTTTCGGGTGAAGAGTCTTAACACGTCCTCCTAAAATTGAAGGATATCCGGTCAGGTCTTCCACCGCATCACAAGGAATGCCTAATGATTCGATAAATGTTTGTGTCCCCCCTGTTGAAACGAAGCTAACGCCCTCGCTATGAAGCTTTTTTAAGATTTCATCCAGTCCCTCTTTATGGAATACAGAGACTAATGCACGCTTAATACGTTTTGTTGCAGCCATCTTTGTTGAGTTTATTTTAATGTTTTAGAGCACAAAAGTAGACAATTATTTTCAATATGTACATTAATGTAACTATTTTATTCCCGGGCGAATTCTTTAATAAAACTTAGAATCTGTTGAAAACTGTGGGAACAGTAAAAAAACATCTTCAATCATTCTTTTTTTAGCTTTACCAGCATGATTACCGGATTATCCTCTTCGTTTAAATCGGTTACGACTTCTTTCAGTTTTCCTTTCAGCTTTCCTTTTTCGTTGGCTTCCAACAATTCCGCCGCTTCCAATTGTACTGAAAAAGCAATCTCCTCGTTTAATGAACAAGCTGACATGTCTTCTTTTCTCTGATCGAAATCAGCATTATAAACGACACTGTTATAAATCTTTTTTTCCTGCTTGTCGTATACCAAATCGACTTTAGGCATTTCTGTATCCTTTTCGAAGTCACATTCTTTTTTCACCGTCTGCATAAAGTAGTAACGTTCCGTCAGTACTCCCGGGAAAAGAAATATTTCCGGTTCCATCACCTGTACGGAAGGAGTTCTGACGATAAAAGGGCGAAGATCTCCACCCGGGCGTTCAGCGTAAATAGTATCGGAAGAAGGCTCACTCAAAATCCAGTCGCCCTGATAAGAGGAAATAAAGCTATTACCGGGAACACTTGCATAAACCCTATCCGCCACACGTTTCACTATTACCGGCGATATTCTTTTTCCGTATGGAAGTTCGATATCCGTCCAGCCTCCATCTTCTTTAGACAATAGGAAGAATGTACTCGTGGAAGATTCGTTCTCCGGAGCATAAACATTTTGAGAAAGAAAATGATGATCGTCATAATCGTAGAGATTCGTAACAAGTGCTCCTTTTTTATAAAAGATCGTTTTTTTATAATTACCCTCCAAGTCGTAAACCTGAATCTTACTCGAAGGGCCGTCATTCACAAATAGTTCGTTCTCTTCCTTATTTAAATGAACATTAAAAGGCAGTATATATTCCTCCGGCCCCTGCCCTCTGCGATTAATCTTCTTCAATCCCTGACCGGTAGACCGGTCGAAAATTAAAATTTCTCCCTGACGCACATTTGTCAATATCAGGATATTTTTCCCAACATCAGCTACCTTACCTTTAATTATAAACTCATCCGTCGTCTTCAACGGAATATACTCCACATTCATGAAATCTTGAAGTATCAAATCCTTCTTTGGATAGTTTGCAGTGACATCCACTGTGATAAAACTGTCGGTGGTAAACTTACCGCCTCCACATCCCATTAATGTTAATAGGACTACAAAAACAAATGTTTTATTCAAGAAATAGTTTTTCATCGTAATAAATTTGAATGATTTTACACAAAAGTAAGAGCCACCCTAAAACCCGCCAAAGCTTTCATGTCACAAATATGTCACATTTCACAAGAAGCTAATAAACAGCAGATTGAAGACAAAACCAGTTATTAAAAAGCTCTTATAAATTCATCAAAGTCCTGTGCCGCTCCCTTCTGGTGAGTCAGTTTTTCATATAAACGTTTACGCTTATTAGATATCGCCTGGCTATTTACCGATAATAATGATGCTATACGTCCTACCGGAATATCCAGCCTGGTCAAACAACATACAACCAAATCCAACTCAGAGATTCGGGGATACAACATTCTTATCTTGCTGGTAAAATCTCTGTACAACACATGATCTATAGCCTTAACCACTTCGGGCCATTGTGCCTCATCTAACTTTTTCCACTTTGTACATAATCCCAGGTATAAGTCTGAAATAAAAAACGTATCCTCCGCCAACTCGCTTTCAGACTGCAAAGTGTTTTCTTCTATCTTTTTTTGTTCTGCAGTTATTTGTTGTTCCAATTTGGCAATAGTCATATTTCGCTCTTTCAGATACCCCTGGCTTTCTTTATATTTCTGTTCCTGAAGACGCAATGACTGGTCCAACTGTTCTTCTTTTTTCCTCTTTTTCTTAAACAAATAAAAAGCAATACATACCGCTACCAATAATAATGAAGAACCTCCTCCCAAAAACCTGTATAGATAATTCGTTTTACGGTCCGACTCCTGCCTGTAATACTCTTTATCTTTTTCTACCAATCGATAATCATACAAACTTTGCAACCGGGCCAATGCCTCCATATATGTTTGTTTATCAATCGAATCTCTCAATATCTCATATTGTTTCTGGAAATCGGCATAGGCCTGCCAATTTTTCCTGGATTTCTCGAAGCGTGACAAATTACGATATGCACCGCACATAGTATAAAGATCAGAGCTCTTCCTGGCAAAAGAAAAATAATGATAAGCAGAATCCATCTCCCCTGTTTTTAAATACAAATCTCCTAAAGTTAAACTAACCAGACAGGAATCATCCATAGTCTCTATTTTTGAATATGCTTGCCAGGCGGAAGACAAGCCTCTTTCATACTCTCCCACCCGACTATACGCATCCGCTAATTCATTCGACATATAAAGCTTATGCGAATCGGTAGTATGAGCCAGGGCTATCGAATAATAGATAATTGCACTATCCAACTTATTATCGCACACATAAATACGAGCGATATTCCGGAGAGTCACAGACAAACTAACTGTATCTGTATCCTGGAAAAAATAGTCAACGGCTTTTTTCTGATAAGTCAAAGCGGGTTGATAAAGCTTTTGAAGGGTATATAAAGAGCCTAAATTAGCACACAATTGTCCCTGCAAAGAGGGAGTATTCAAATTCTTTCCTACGTCATAAGCCTTCAGATAATATTCCTGGGCTTGAGGTGCATCGTTTAAATCCTGGTAAACCCTGCCACAATAATAATATGCCTGCATTTTTCGCTCTTCCAAGTCGGTCTTTTCATAATATCTGACAGCTATTCGTATCAAAGAATCGGATACATGTTTTATCCGGTTCTTATCCCGTGCCTGCGTATGCAACAAACACCAAAGAGCCTGTTCCTTACGAGACAATTCTTCCGGATGTTTTATACTGTCTAAAAGACATAAGGCACTATCCGGCTTTGCGGCCATACAGCTTTCGGCCCCTGTTAACAGGGAAGCTACCTCATTTTTTCCATTACAGGCTATCAACAAAAGAAAAAGACTTAACGGTAGTTTGAGCATATCAACTATGGATAATTAATAATGCTAAAGTAAAACTTTATTTCCATTAGACCACATCCACAAAAGCAATATTTATAAAAAAGGATTGTCCGGTATGCCTATATCATAACTTCAGATATGATATTTTGATGGGACAACTACGATTAAAGCGATTCCGGTTGGTACAAAACGCCCGTTTTAGTATCTTTGCACACTCATTTGAAATTTAATAGATATTCAATATATGATAACGGTAAATAATCTGGACGTACAGTTCGGTAAACGTATCCTCTTTCAGGATGTAAATATGAAGTTTACGCCGGGCAACTGCTACGGTATTATTGGTGCCAATGGTGCCGGAAAATCAACTTTCCTCCGTGTGATCAGCAAACAGCTCGATCCGACACGCGGTACAGTTACTTTAGGTCCGGGAGAACGTCTCTCGGTATTAAGCCAGGACCACTTTGCTTTCGACGAACATACAGTTATGGATACGGTCCTGATGGGACACACCACGCTATGGGAAGTGATGAGCGAAAAGAATGCTCTTTACGAAAAGCCGGATTTCAGTGATGCCGACGGTATCCGTGTTTCGGAACTGGAAGAGAAGTTTGCAGAAATGGAAGGATGGAATGCCGAGAGTGATGCGGCCAATCTTTTAAGCGGCCTGGGGATTGCCGAAGAGTATCATTACAGCATGATGAAAGACCTGAGCGGTAAGCAAAAGGTACGTATATTACTGGCACGTGCACTTTTCGGACAACCGGACAACCTGCTTTTGGATGAGCCGACCAATGACCTCGACCTGGAAACAGTTGGCTGGTTGGAAAACTATCTGTCTAACTCGGAACATACGATTCTGGTTGTGAGCCACGACCGTCACTTCCTCGACTCTGTTTGTACACATACCGTAGACATCGACTTCAACAAGTTGCAGATGTTTGCAGGTAACTATAGCTTCTGGTACGAATCAAGCCAGCTGGCACTACGTCAGCAGCAGAACCAGAATAAGAAAGCAGAAGAAAAGAAAAAGGAACTGGAAGAGTTTATTCGCCGTTTCAGTGCCAACGTAGCGAAATCCAAACAGACTACCAGCCGTAAGAAGATGATCGAAAAGCTGAATATCGAAGAGATCAAGCCTTCTTCACGCCGTTATCCGGGTATTATCTTCACACCGAACCGCGAACCGGGTAACCAGATACTCGAAGTGAAAGGACTGACTAAAAGCATTGAAGGCAAGACCTTGTTCAAGGATTTAAACTTCAATGTAGAAAAAGATGATAAGATTGTCTTTATCAGCCGCGATCCTCGTGCCATGACGGCTCTTTTCCAGATCATCAACGGGGAAGAAAAGCCGGATGCCGGTACTTTCCAATGGGGACAAACGATCACTACCACTTATCTGCCGCTGGATAATGCCAAATATTTCGACTCCGATTATAACCTGATCGACTGGTTGAGCCAGTTTGCAGGCGATACCAACGAAGTATTCCTGAAAGGGTTCCTTGGCCGTATGTTGTTCTCGGGTGAAGAACTATTGAAAAAGGTGAGTGTATTATCCGGAGGTGAAAAAATGCGTTGTATGATTTCCCGTATGATGTTGACGGACGCAAACTGCCTGATCCTGGATACACCGACCAATCACCTGGACCTGGAATCAATCCAGGCTTTCAATAATACATTGCAGTCATTCAGAGGCAATGTGTTGTTCTCCAGTCATGACCACGAGTTTATCCAGACTGTGGCAAACCGTATTATTGAACTGACTCCTAACGGCATCATCGACAAGATGATGGATTACGATGATTACATCACCGATCCGATGGTAGCCGAACTACGCGAAAAGTTATATAAATAATCAGATGAAGGGCGGCTGTTTCAGTCGCCCTTCGTTTCTTAATAGACCACATATCCGACATTATGAGTAAACGATTGATCTTCCTTTTGGCAGTGTTCGCCCTCTGGCTTCCGGTTTTTGCTATCCAGAAACCGTTGTTCATGTTATACCATGCTTTAGAGAACAGCAGTTCTCTAACTGATTACCTACAGGTAATCCTACACGGAGTATTACTGGATTGTACGATCAGCGGATATTTGACTGTCATACCTCTTCTTTGTGTACTGGTGTCGATCTGGCTGCCGGGCACTGTCTATAAAAAAATATTGAAAGGTTACTTCCTTATTATTGCCATCCTTGTTGCAGCAATCTATGCCGTCGATGTCGCATTATACGGTTATTGGGGATTTCGACTGGATGCGACCTTGTTCTTTTACCTGCAATCACCCAAAGATGCGATGGCCAGCGTGCCGCTAAAGACTTTCGCCCTGCAACTGGTGATGTTCGCAGCCTACGCATGGGTCATCTACTGGCTATTCAAACGGTTGATCATACCATTGTTTCCCTCGACCCCGGTTCGCAGGCGATTAGGCGGAACAATCGGTATCCTGCTGGTAGGCGGTATCCTGTTCATCCCTATCCGGGGAGGTATAACTACTTCTACGGCAAATGTCGGCATGGTCTATTTCAGCAAAAACCAATTCCTGAACCATGCTGCCATCAACCCTACATTCAGCCTGATCGCATCGATGAGTAAACAACAGGACTTTGCCGCACAGTTCAATTTCTTTCCCGAAGAAGAAAGACAGGAACGTTACGCTACACTTACCCAATATAACGATAGCCTGACAAACAATGCTGAAAAGATCAAACTACTGACTACCGACCGTCCCAATATCCTGATCATTCTTTTGGAAAGCTTCACGGCCAATGCTATTGAAGCTGTCGGTGGAGAAGCAGGCATCACTCCCAATCTGAACAAGCTAAGTAAAGAAGGGATTACATTCACTAATATGTATGCCAACTCTTTCCGTACCGATCGCGGACTAGTGGCTGTACTGAACGGATACCTGGCACAACCTACAACTTCCATCATGAAATATCCGGCTAAAAGCCAGACACTCCCATCCATTGCCAAAAGCCTTGGTGAACAGGGATACACAGCCGATATGCTTTATGGCGGAGATATCAACTTCACCAATATGCAGAGCTATTTCTTCGGTTCCGGATACAGCAAGATCACGGCCGACCGCGACTTTCCGCTAAGCAGCCGCCTAAGCAAATGGGGAGCTAACGATGATATTACTTTTTCTCATCTGTACGAATCGATCAGGGAGAGGGACGAAAAGACTCCGTGGCTCAGTACTTTCCTGACGTTAAGCAGCCATGAACCATTTGAAGTACCTTTCCACCACCTGGAAGATCCTTACCTCAACTCTGTTGCTTTCACGGACAGTTGTATCGGTAGCTTTGTCGACAAACTGAAAGAACTGCCTGTTTGGAAGAATACGTTGATCGTATTGATATCCGACCACGGCTATCGTTACCCTTCCCCCATGCTTGATTATGAACCTCGCCGTTTCCATATCCCGATGATATGGCTGGGCGGAGCGGTCAAAGAACCGGCAATCATCGACATATATGCTAATCAAACAGACCTGGCCGCTACACTATTAAGCCAGTTGAACCTGCCGCACGATCAGTTTACATTCAGCCGTGACATACTTGATGCGGGTTATCCGAAGTATTCCTTCTATACATTCTCAAACGGTTTTGGATTTATAGACAGTACTGGCGTCTCAGTCTACGACAATGAAAGCAACAGGCCATTGCAGGAAGAACCTTCAACAGACAGCCAAACCCGCCTGGATAAAGGAAAAGTGCTTCTACAAACCCTATATGACGATTTAGGCAAGCGCTAATTCTGTTGATGCGAATGGGGGGGAAGGCAAAAGCATCCTATTACAAACAGCTACATAAAATAAAAATGGCCGATCCGGAAAGATCAGCCATTTTTATTTTTGTATGCAAAATCTCTTTAAATACTTTATTTAGCATAACTTACAGCACGAGTTTCACGAATAACCGTGATCTTTACCTGTCCCGGATAAGTCATTTCATCCTGTATCTTCTTTGCTATTTCATTTGACAGGCTTTCTGTATCCTTGTCGTCAATCTTGTCAGCTCCTACAATTACGCGGAGTTCGCGACCAGCTTGGATAGCATAGGTCTTAACAACACCCGGATAAGAAAGAGCCAACTGTTCAAGATCATTCAAACGCTTGATATAAGCTTCTACAATCTCACGGCGAGCACCCGGACGAGCACCGGAGATAGCATCACAAACCTGAACGATCGGAGCCAGCAGTGTTTGCATTTCAACCTCATCATGGTGAGCACCGACTGCATTGCAGATGTCCGGTTTTTCTTTGTATTTTTCACAAAGTTTCATACCCAGAATAGCGTGCGGCAATTCCGGTTCGTCATCAGGCACTTTACCGATATCGTGTAACAAACCTGCGCGTTTTGCTTTTTTCGGGTTCAGTCCAAGCTCAGAAGCCATCACTGCACAAAGATTAGCCGTTTCACGGGCATGCTGCAACAAGTTCTGACCATAAGAAGAACGGTATTTCATTTTACCGATCATACGGATCAATTCAGGATGCAGACCATGTACACCCAAGTCGATCACGGTACGCTTACCGGTTTCAACCACTTCGTCTTCCACCTGTTTCTTAACTTTGGTAACCACTTCTTCGATACGGGCCGGATGGATACGTCCGTCCTGAACCAACTGGTGCAATGCCAAACGAGCTATTTCACGACGAACAGGGTCAAATCCGGAAAGAACGATTGCTTCAGGAGTATCGTCCACAACAATCTCAATACCTGTTGCAGCTTCCAAAGCACGGATATTACGACCTTCACGACCAATAATACGTCCCTTGATCTCATCCGAATCAATATGGAATACAGTAATAGAGTTTTCAATAGCTGTTTCAGTAGCCACACGCTGGATAGACTGGATAACGATCTTTTTCGCTTCCTTATTAGCAGTCATCTTGGCTTCTTCCATTATTTCATTGATAAAAGAAGTTGCCTCCGATTTAGCTTCATCTTTCAACGACTCGATCAGTCGTTCTTTTGCTTCGTCTGCAGAAAGTCCGGAAAGGGCTTCCAGTTGTTCGATTTCCCGCTGATGAAGTTTTTCCAGATCCAGTTTCTTCTTATCTACCAGTTCCAACTGGGCTGCCAGGTTTTCTTTTACAGCGTCTACCTCACAGTTTTTACGCTGCAAATCTTCCTGACGCTGGTTAAGTGTTAATTCACGTTGTTTCAGCTTTCCTTCAACCGACTGGATCTTGGCATTCCTAGCCGACACTTGTTTTTCCAGATCCGCTTTCAGGTGCAGAAACTTTTCCTTTACTTCCAACAACTTATTTTTCTTGATCACTTCCGCTTCCTTCTCAGCTTCTCTCAATACGGAATCGTATCTCGACTTCAGAAGAAAACGCATGCTCAACCATGTCAACAACCCTCCTATCAGGAGAGCTACAATTGATGATATGATTATATACACTGTCATTTTACTTATAGTTTAAATTCATTTATATATAAAAACAAAAAAAGCACTACAATACACGATAAACCGTGCAGAGCAGTGCGGAAACTCTTCTTACAATTATAATAGAATTACTTATCCTTCAAATACTGTTCCAACTCACCCGTGAGTTCCTGTATCTTATCTGTAATAGGACTTGTATCGTTTTTATCTTCCAATTGCAAATTATTCATAGACAACTGAAAAGCTACCATGGCTAACAAATCTTTTACATCCACATCGGATTGAGCAAAATTTTGCCGATACTGGTTGATCTTATTACGAATCTGCTTGGCGGCATCCCGCGCAAGTTTCTCATCCTTTCGATCGATCCAAAGGCCGTAACTCTTTTCGGCTATTTCTAAATGTATAAGAAATTTATCGTCCATCGCTTCTATTCATTTAATAATGCAATGCACTTGTCTACTTCCCGCACTAACTTCGATAATCGCATCCGCGCACTTTTCATTTCTCCTTCGTTTACAGAAACTACTCTTGCCGTCAGCAACTTATCGCACTTGGTATTCAACTCTTCAATCGTATTCTTTGCCAGCTTCAACTCCGCTTCTTTTTGAAACAAAGTAGTCGTGAGCTCGTCAATCTTATGGTTTTGCTTATTACATAATTCCATCAAATCACGAACTCTTACCTCAAATACTGCCAACAATCTCTTTTGATCTTCGGTCATTTCACACCAAATTCTACACAAAAGTAAAATTTAGAATTGAATAAAGCAACAGTCAGTCCGTTTTTTTGAACCGAAAACGTCAGGACACACAAAAGGCCGTCCAAATATCATCCGAACAGCCCTCCTTTACCTAGTATCGGTTACGTGATTAGATCAGCGCAACAAATAATTCACCTTCAATCTCTTCGAAAGCAAGTTTGCCTTCTTTAGCTAACCAACCAAACGCAGCATACATGTCTTTTTCTGCTTTGATCTTAGTTGCTTTCTTTACTGCCTTAACACTCATTTTTCCGCCTTCGTTCAATACTGTCCAAACGAGGCCGGCGTTTGTTCCAATCAATTCGATCATTTTCTTTTCGTTTTGTTAATTCGTTAACGGGAGCAAATTTATAGATTAATCGGTTACTACAAAAGGAAATAGATGTTTTTTAGCATAAAACCGGCCACTTTTGAGGTTTGTAAACATAATTAACACGTTTATAACAATAATTTAACTCTACTTTCAGGCGCAATTAACTCTATTTCCAAATTAGTTGTTGATACATATCGGGTTAAAAGAGATACCCCATAAGCAACAGCCTCCTGCAAGCCCTCCTTTCCCGAGTAGCCGTTTATAATCATTAACAGCTTTCTTGTATCCATGTCGATCTTGGTTCGTTCTTCGTCGCTGGTCGGCGTTCCAACGCCTCCCCGATTATCGCGGTAGACAGGAAGCCCGGCAATATTCAGTTCGCCACGACCTATCCCGTGGTAAATCTCTCCTTCTTTGCCTACGCCTAACACCAGGTCGCCGTCTATCTTTGCCGCATCAAATCCTCCGATAGAATAACCGCTTTGGATAGACAACAGATTGATTATATCGACTAATGTATCGATCTTATATAAAGGCAGGTTCCGGAATATACGCCTACGAAGTGCCTCTGCGGAAGGGCGGTAACGGTTCGGATCTTTCCCCAGACGCTTATAAGCTTGCCGGGTAGCTTGTATGGGAGGGAATTTATTTATATCCTCCAGCTTTCCGGACATACGTATCTTATTTTCCACTTCAGCTATCTCCTTCCATAACTGTTCGTCAGATATTGTATTTTTTACGTCGCAAGCCACAACTGCCACATGCAGATCCGGACAGGCTTTTATTATTTCTTCCGAGATGGAAACATGTATCATAATACTGTTAGTCTTTAATCATTATTCCGGACAGGATACGTCCGCTTTTGATACCCAACCGGCGGGCAGAGAAAAAGTCATTGTGGTACCGGAATGTGCAGATTCCGGATATTTCTATATGTTCCGGTCGTAAACCGGATTGAAGCAACTGAATCCGGTTTGCTTCCCAAAGATCGATATGTGCCTTGCCTGTCTGAATATTCCGTTCCACAATACGGTTCATATCGACTCCGGTTGCCTGGAACGCTTCCACCACCTCGTCTCCTACCTCAAAAGAATCCTTACAGATCGACGGGGCAATACCGGCCAACATACATGAAGGTTCACAACCGTAATGAGCAACCATATATCCGATTGTCTTAGCCACGACCTGCTTTACAGTACCACGCCATCCGGCATGAATAGCAGCTACCACATTCTTATCAGGAGCATACACCAGAACAGGGACACAATCGGCCGTTGAAACAGCGATACATATTCCGGGCATATCAGTGACCAGAGCATCTTTCCCGTTCATTTCTTCTTTCTGCCGAGCGGTAGTCAACGAAAGAAAATCGGCATTAATACAACCGATCTCCGCTTCATGTACCTGGAAAGGGACAAAAATCCTTTCGGGAGAAATTCCGATTGCATCCGAGAGAAGTTGTCGGTTCATCCGGACGAACACAGGATCGTCGCCACTATACTCCCCCGGATTCATAGAGGCATAGTTATCCTCGCTCACTCCGCCGTGACGGGTCGTTATAAAATGAGAAATGTTGCATTCTCCGCTTAATCCGGAGAATTGCAACATTTCAACTTTATTACTTTTCAGTTTCTTCATCGTCGTCATCCCATTCATACTCTTCATATTCTTCATCCGGATCATCCTCTTCAACAGGAAATACGTAATCATCGTCGTCATCGTCAAACGGTATCGAACTTACATCGATATCTTTATGAACGATACGTTCGACTTCATGGAAGGTTTCCTTGTTCAGTTCCTTCCAGAGTAAGTCTTTCAGTTCGGTAATGCCCTGTTGGGTGATCGAAGAGATAAACACATGCGGAACACCTTCCGGTAATTCCTGTTCCAGTGCTTCCATCAACTCGTTGTCCAGCATATCACTTTTAGTAATAGCTAATACACGACTTTTAGTCAGCAATTCCGGATTGTATTTAACCAGTTCGTTATGAAGGATCTCATACTCTTTCTTTATATCGTCAGAGTCTGCCGGGATCATAAAAAGAAGTAACGAGTTACGCTCGATATGACGAAGAAAGCGAAGTCCGAGTCCTTTGCCTTCACTGGCTCCTTCGATAATACCGGGAATATCGGCCATCACAAATGAGCGGTGGTCACGATAGCTAACGATACCCAGGTTCGGTTCGAGTGTCGTAAACGGATAGTTTGCGATCTTCGGTTTGGCTGCCGATACGACAGACAACAAAGTCGACTTTCCTGCATTCGGGAAACCTACCAGACCAACGTCGGCAAGCAGCTTCAATTGCAGGATCACTTTGCGTTCCTGAGCCGGTTCGCCCGGTTGAGCATAACGGGGAGCCTGATTGGTTGATGTTTTGAAATGCCAGTTACCCTGTCCGCCACGTCCGCCTTTCAGCAGCATGACTTCCTGACCGTCTTCTGTTACGTCGCAGATGTATTCACCTGTTTCAGCATCGTATACAACAGTTCCACAAGGCACTTCAATCACACGGTCTTCACCGTCTTTACCAAAACTACGTTTGGCACCGCCACCTTCACCGCTTGTCGCCATAATATGACGTTCGAACTTCAGGTGGAGGAGCGTCCAGTAATTCCGGTTACCGCGAAGATACACATGGCCTCCTCGCCCTCCGTCGCCTCCGTCGGGGCCTCCTTTCGGAATATATTTCTCACGACGAAAGTGAGAAGACCCTCTTCCGCCCTTCCCCGAGCGGCAATAGATCTTTACGTAATCTACAAAGTTTGATTCAGCCATTTTTTATTTCTTTCTTATTTTACTTTATTTACTGCTTCTTTAATACGTCCGAAGATTTCTTCGACTGTACCCATACCGTGAATAGCCACGTGCTTGCCTTCACCTACATAGTAGTCAGCCAAAGGAGCTGTCTGATTGTGGTATACATCCAGTCTGGATTTAATTGTCTCCAAGTTGTCGTCAGAACGTCCGGATACTTTACCGCGTTCCAACAGACGGTTGATCAGTTCTTCTTCTTCTACCTGCAGGTTCAACATCACAGATACATCAGTACCACGTTTGTTCAACATTTCTTTCAATGCTTTTGCCTGCGGAATAGTACGGGGGAAACCATCGAAAATAACACCCTTAGAACCAACTTTGCTGTCTAATACTTTCGCCAGCATATCGACGATCAGTTCATCCGGTACAAGTTGACCTTTTTCGATATAATCTTTTGCGATCTTACCAAGTTCGGTTTCACCTTTCATTTCAGCACGCAACACATCACCTGTTGAAATGTGATCCAAACCATATTCTTTAATAATCAACTCGCTCTGTGTTCCTTTTCCTGAACCCGGAGCTCCAAAAATAACAACGTTCAACATAATATTGTTTCTTATTTATATAAATGTATATCCTTTTAACCTATCACTTTATATATATCCCGGTAAGCACGTCCCATCTCGTCATAATCCAGGCCGTAACCTACGATAAAATCACTGGGAATCTGCAGGCCGACATAGTCGGGTTTCAAATCACATTTCAGGGAATCCGGTTTAAACAACATGGTTGCCAGCTTTACATCGGCAGCGCCGTCATTCCGTAACTTATCCATCACAAACTGCATGGTATAGCCGGTATCGATAATATCTTCCAGGAGGATCAGGGTACGTCCCCTCACATCGGCCTGCACCGGCATGATCTCGCGAACAACTCCGGTGGTATTGAGTCCCCGATAAGAAGAGTAACGGGCAAATGTAATTTCATAGTGCGTATCCATCTGCCTCATCAGTTCGGCGGTAAACATAAACGCTCCGTTCAATACGCCTACAAACAGAGGATTGCTATCCCCCACATCTGCTTTAATCTGTTCAGCCATCATCGCAATGGCCTCATTGATCTCCTTCTCCGGGATAAACAGTTCGAATTCTTTATCTTTTAATCGGATCTTATCCATATGCCGTTTATTTTTCGAGGGAGCAAAGGTACAACATTTTCAGCGAAGCACAAACATTGTTTTACGTTTTAGGTTTCACGCATTCATAACAGGGTTTTGCTCATTGATTATCGGTTCTTACCGTATGAACCCGGCTCTGGTTTTCGGATTCATACGGGCTTCAAAGCGGGTTCATTATTTATGGCTTTCCGTCAGGATATTTCCGTCCATCATACGGATCAGCCGTCCTGCCATCCGGGCATTTTCTTCCGAATGGGTTACCATAACGACGGTCGACCCTTCTTTGTTCAATTCGAGAAGAAGATTCATCACCTCACTGCCGTTTACAGAGTCCAGGTTTCCGGTCGGTTCGTCCGCAAGGATGACCTTGGGATTCGTAACGATGGCACGGGCAATAGCTACACGTTGCTGCTGACCGCCGGAGAGCTGCTGCGGATAATGTTCCGAGCGATGGGCTATCTGCATCCGGTCGAGTGCCGCGTTCACCCGCATTACCCGTTCTTTTGTCGAAACTCCGGCATACAACAAGGGTAACTCCACATTTTCAAACACGGTCAGTTCGTCTATCAGGTTGAAGCTTTGGAAGACAAATCCCAGGTTACCATTCCGCAGGTCGGTACGGTTGTTTTCCGTATAGCCGGAAACTTCCTCTCCCATAAACCATAATTCGCCGGAAGTAGGATTGTCTAATAAGCCCAACAGATTCAATAAGGTAGATTTACCACAACCGGAAGGTCCCATAATAGCCAGGAACTCCCCTTGGTTTATTTCCAGGTTGATGCCGTTAAGGGCCGTTGTCTCAACACTTTCCGTACGAAATACTTTCGTTAAATTTACTGCTTTTATCATGATCTTCTGATTATTATTCTTATTGTTTTATTCATATCTCAACGATTCCACCGGATTCCGGGAAGCGGCACGCCAGGTTTGCAGTATCACTGTAAGGACGGTGATTAACAAAATGACCAGGCCCGCTGACGGGAAGAGCCACCAGCTAATGTTTGTCTGATAAGCAAAGTTACTCAGCCAACGAACCATCAAGAGATAACCGAACGGACAGGCTACCAGGAAGGCAATCCCGCCCCAAAGCATATATTCCCGACAGAACATCCGCACGATCCGGTCGGAATGTGCCCCGTTCACCTTACGGATACCGATTTCTTTCGTCCGTTGCACAGTGGCAAGGGCAACCAATCCCAATACCCCCATCATGGCGACAACAATAGCCAGTACCGTAAATATCAGAAACATATGCGCCTGTTGTCGTTCATGCACATAGTTCCGGTTCAGGGCATCCGAGAAGAAACGGTAAGAGAAGACATTGTCGGGGCGCATTTCTTCATATTTGTCTTTCAGGAATTTCAATGTTTCCATCTTATTCTCCGGAGAAATCTTGATATACAATGTATTCAATAGTTGACGGGCATAATACAGGTAGGCCGGTTTCACCTTCTCCCGCAACGGCTGGAAATGGAAATCTTTTACTATACCAACGATCCTCGACGTCTCACCGAACCATCCGTTATTCTGAACGATCCTACCGACGGGATCTTTCACATTCATCATCTTCCAAGCCGTTTCGTTGATCACAACAGGCGACTCTTTACGATATGCACCTTCCATATAATCATTCTTATCGGCCCCAAACACCTCACCTTTAAGCAATACCAGGCCTAAAGTCTCCATTAAGTTACTGTCGCCCACTACACCGACCAGTTTCAACGAATCCACCCGGCCGCTTTCACCCTGCCAACTGAACACCGTTTCTTCCGTTTTGTGTCCACGGAGATAATTTGACAGTTCCACACCGCCTGCCACATTCCTGACATTCGGATTCTTCATCACTTCCTGCCTGTAATCGTCTATCCCGAGACCACCATAATAAGACATCAACTCGAACTCCCCGCAGTTAACGACTACCATATCTTCTTTATCCAACCCCAGATCTGCATTTTGCAGGTAATGAAGTTGTTTGAATACAACAGAGGTGGAGAAAAGCATTGTTATGGCTATGATAAACTGTATGCAAACCAATCCTTTGATCAATGTGCCTTTCTTACCGGTAGCCTTTCCACCTTTGAAAGCTAGCAACGGATTGAACGACGACATATAAAAGGCCGGAAAAGCTCCTGCCAGGCTGCCGACTCCAACAATCCCGAAAAGGATAAACAACAAAGTCTGCCAGCTAAACTGCAAAACAATATCTTTCCCGACAAACTGGTTGAAGAAAGGCAGTAACAACTCCGTCAGTGCCAACGCCAGAATCAGCGAAAGAAAAGCCTGTACCAGACTTTCCGACAGGAACTGCACAATCAGCATTTTACGTTTCGCCCCTGTCACCTTCCGGATACCGATCTCTTTATAACGCAACGAAGCACGCGCCGTCGACAAAGTGGTGAAGTTGAAAGCTCCCATGAAGATAATTAATAAAGCTAATGCCGTGAACAACCATATCTGCGACATACTCCCATAGTTGCTGACTTCCGGATCTTTAAACCATGTATGCAAATGAATATCTTTCAACGGTTGGAACTCCAACACCAGGCCATTTTTCTGTCTGTTCTGCCAGGCATGGCTCATGGCTTGCCGGTCGGTATCCGATAGAACGGAACCTTTTCGCAGTTGGATATATACATTTGTCCCTTCCACATAATCCCAGGTCATCGGCTCGAAATAAGCCTGTTCACTCAGTAACACTTCAAACTGAATATGACTTTTACGAGGTACATCCAACACCGCAGCCACTTTATAGCGGTTGAGTTGTCCCAGGAATTGACAGGTGACCTCTTTCCCGACAGCCGTCGATTGTCCGAACAGCTTTTCTGCCGCAGACTTGGCCAATACAATCTGTTGCGGGTCTTTCTTCAACAGGTTCGGATCACCGGACAGGACCGGGAAACTGAATACATCAAAGAAAGTAGTATCTATATATGTATATTTAGCTTCGATCAGGTTAGCACCCGAATGCAGGTTCAGCGTACCGAAATTAAGCACAAAGGTTGCATTCTCCACTTGAGGGAAATCTTCACGGAATGCTTTGCTTAAGGGTGCTACCGTATAAGCCGATTCTTTGACCAATCCGCCGTCTTCCCGGTTTACGGCGACCACACGGTAGATGGAATCGCCGTTCTTATGGAAATTCTCGAAAGTCAGTTCATCCACGATCCAGAGGTAAATAAGGAAAGCAGCCGTCATCCCCAGTACAAAACCCAGCATATTGATGGACGAGAACAGGAAACTTCTCTTTATCAACCGAAGGGCTACTTTTACATAATGCTTCAACATATCGTTATCGTTTATTTGTTATTTTATTCATACCGTAAAGATTCCACCGGATTCCGGGAAGCGGCACGCCAGGTCTGGGCTATGACTGTCAATATGGTTATCAGCAGTATTATGCCGCCGGCCAACGGAAAGAGCCACCAACTGATCGCAGTCTGATAGGCAAAATTACTCAACCATTCCAACATGAACAGATAGGCTAGCGGACAGGAGATCACGAAAGCAACACCCACCCAAATCATATATTCACGGCAAAACATCTTTACGATCCGGTCGGAATGCGCCCCATTCACCTTGCGGACACCTATTTCTTTTGTCCGCTGCACCGTAGAAAGGGCAACCAATCCAAATACTCCCATCATGGCAACGATAATCGCCAGAACCGTAAAAATCAGGAACATCTGGCTTTGCTGCCGTTCACGGGCATAACTATCACTCAATACATCCGTCAGGAAACGGTAGTTGAAGAGCATATCCGGACGTGCTTCCTCATATTTCTCTTTCAGGAACTTCAACGTCTCGGTCTGGTTATCTGCCGAGATACGGATATACATATAATTAAATAACTGAACCGTATAATAGAAGAATGCAGGTTTAATCTTTTCTCTCAAGGGCTGGAAGTTAAAGTCTTTCACAACACCTACGACCCTGGAATTACGGATACCGATGCCCCCGCCCGTCAGCAACATGCCGACCGGATTCTCGACCTTCAGTATCTTCCATGCCGTTTCATTGATAACAATCGGCGATTCCTTTGCATAGGAACCATCCCAGTAATGGTCGGGATTCGCTCCGAAAGTTTCCCCTTTCAGTAAAGTCAGTCCCAAAGCAGAGATAAAGTCGCTGTCTCCGACCATTCCGACCATCTTCACCGAGTCCGTTTTTCCGTACTCATCTTCCCAACTGAACATACTTTGTTCAAAGCCATACCCTTGCAGATAGTTTGTGATCTCCACGCCCAACGCTACGCTCTTTACATACGGATTTTTAAGTATCTCCTGTTTAAACCCGTCTGCTCCCCGGCGCCAGTCCACAACATCCACTTCGATCAGATGCTCTTTATCCAACCCCAGATCGGCATTTTGCAGATAATGAAGTTGCTTGAATATGAGAGTCGTACAAACGATCATGGTTATTGCGATCACGAACTGTACACAAACCAGTCCCTTGATCAATGTCCCCTTCTTACCGGCTGCCTGCCCTCCTTTGAAAGCCAATAACGGACTGAACGACGACATATAGAAAGCAGGGAAAGCCCCGGCCAGACAACCTACACCGACAATACCGAACAATACAAACAACAAAGTCTGCCAATTGAACTGCAAAGTAATATCCTTTCCGACAAACATATTGAAAAAGGGTAACAGCAATTCCGTCAGTGCCAATGCCAGCAATAACGAGATAAAAGCCTGTACCAGACTTTCCGACAGGAACTGCACAATCAGCTTTTTCTTTTTTGCCCCGGTCACCTTCCTGACACCGATCTCCTTTGAGCGCATGGATGCACGAGCCGTAGACAACGTCATAAAGTTAAACGCTCCCATAAAGACGATCAGGATAGCCAACACAGCAAAGAGGTAAATCTGTTGCATATTTCCGTGGTTGAATACATCGTTGGGTTCCTTGAAAGATGTGTGCAGATGGATATCTTTCAACGGCTGAAACGCCAAGGGTTTCCCCCATTGCGAATGCTTCATCCAGAGATCGCGCATGGCCAACCGGTCTGCATCCGTCAATGTATTCCCTTTCTTCAGTTGAATAAAGACGTGCATTCTTTCAGAAAAGCTCCATACTTCATTCTCTATTTCCGGCCATTTATAAGCATCCCAGCTACCTAATACCTCAAACTGGATATGGCTTTTGCGCGGTACTTTCAAGACAGCTGCTACCTTATAATATTTATTACTCGATTTACACTCGATTTCTTTTCCTATAGCCGATGTTTTACCGAACAGTTTCCCGGCTGTCTCTTCCGACAGCACGATCTGTTGCGGATCTTTCTTCAGCAGGGACGGATCGCCTGCCACAACGGGGAAAGTGAATACATCAAAGAAGGTCGTATCGACAAATGCATAGTTAACATCTATAGCTACCTCCTTTGTACGAATGTCATATTTACCACCATACTTTATAAAGGTCGCATTCTCCACCTTCGGATATTCTTTCCGGAACGTTTCACTAAGCGGAGTGACCGTAGAAGGTACCTGCCCGTTAGCGGTTTGCTCTTCCCGGATCACCCGATAGATAGAATCACCGTTCTTATTGAAATCTTCAAACGTCAGTTCATCCACAATCCATAAGTAGATAAGGAAAGCAGCTGTCATCCCCAACACAAATCCCAATATGTTGATGGAGGAAAACAGAAAACTCCGTTTAACCTGGCGGATGGCTACTTTGATGTAATGTTTAAACATGGTTACTTCTTTTATAATTGCCAATATCTGATTAGAAACATTCAATATCCATGCCAGTTTCATAAAACACTAAAAACTAAATATATAAACATCCTCAAAGAAGTGGCAACCGTACGATATCGTACACTTCCTATACAATTCCGCACGATTCTATTGCAGATCGTGCAGATATCACGCAGGTATTCGTTGTCTGCCAGGGACAATATGTTTTGCCATCCTATTGGCAGAGTCTTGCCATCGGCATGGCAGAGTTCTGCCAATAGGGTGGCAAAGCTCTGCCAAGGCAGTGGCAAAATGTTTTTCCTGTATGCACTGCACCGAAGACTTACGGGATTACCAGTACACATCAGGGAGTAATTTATTAAAAGTTCGGATAGTTCGGACTAATATGCCGGCTATCCGGAAATTTTACCTAAGTTTGGGGGACTCTATAATATACGAAGAACAAGGCTATGGCTGTACGACAAGGAAAAATACTGGTAATAGATGATAACGAAGATATCCTCTTCACCCTGAAAATGCTGCTTCGCCCACGAGTGGAAAGCATCACGACCTGTACCGACCCAAAAGAGATCAACTCCCTGGTATCAAGAACCAAATACGACGTTATCCTGCTCGATATGAACTTCACGGCCGATGCCGTCAGCGGGAAAGAAGGCTTTTACTGGCTGGAACGTATCCGGGAGATTTCGCCCGACACGGTAGTCATACTTATCACAGCCTATTCGGATACAGAGAAAGCCGTGCGGGCTATCAAAGCCGGGGCCACCGACTTTATACCGAAACCCTGGCAGAATGAGAAGATGCTGGCCACTGTCTCGTCGGCCCTCGAACTCAGCCTGCGGCGAACGGAAGTACAAGCGCTGAAGGAACAAAAGTCTGTTCTTACCACCACAGAGCCGGAAATAGAACTAATCGGCAACTCGCCTGCCATGAAGAGCGTATTCAACACCCTGGAAAAAGTAAAGAATACGGATGCCAACATCCTCCTGCTCGGCGAAAACGGTACGGGAAAAGACCTGATAGCCTACACGTTGCATAAACAATCGTCCCGTAGCCAGGAGGCTTTCATCCCGATCGACTTGGGTAGTATTCCTCATAACCTGTTCGAAAGCGAATTGTTCGGATACGAAAAAGGAGCCTTTACAGATGCCGGAAAAAGCAAAGCGGGCCGTTTCGAGATTGCATCGGGCGGCACACTGTTTCTCAACGAGATCGGAAACCTGCCGCTTACCCTCCAGTCGAAGCTGCTCACCGTTATCGAACAGCAAAAGATCAACCGGCTCGGATCGACCCGGGAGACACAGATCGATGTCCGCCTGATATGTGCCACAAATACCGACCTTCACGCCGCCGTACAGGACGGGAGTTTCCGCCAGGATCTGCTTTATCGCATCAATACAATCGAAATTACTATTCCTCCATTACGTGAAAGGGGGAACGACGTCTCTCTCCTGGCCAACCATTTCCTGCGGCACTACTGCCATAAATATAAGAAGGAGATCGAAGGTTTCTCCCAGGAAGCGCGTCAGCTTCTAAAGCAGTATCACTGGCCGGGGAATGTGCGTGAGCTGCAACATATCATCGAACGCGCCGTGATCCTTTCCGACCGTAAACAGTTACAATACGATGACTTCATGCTCCGCATACCGGTTCGATCCTCTCAGGAGAAAGAGGAAAAGTTCAATCTCGAAGAGCTGGAAAAGAATACCATACAGGATGCGTTGCGTCATTGTTCCGGCAATATGACACAGACTGCCGAGCTATTGGGTATTACACGTACATCTTTATATAGGCGACTCGAAAAATACGGACTATGAAACAGTATTCGAAAAAGGCTGCCGGGCTGATCCTTTTACTGGTGATTACCTGCCTGGTATTTGCATTTCTGGTCACCGGGAAGTTTTATATCTCTGCATTTGTCGTCATGGGCGTCATACTGATTGAAGTATATTACCTTTTCCGCCTGATGGGGAAAAGCGACCGTCTGTTCCGGCAATTTATCTGGTCTGTCCGTTATTCCGACTTCCTGTCTTCCGGTATCCCGTCGGCAAACAGACCGGAGGCCTTGCCACAAGAGTTGATCGATGCGATGGAGGAAGCGTTGCAGCATTATAAAAAGAACCTGCAACAGAAGGAAAGCCAGTTGCAATACTTCCAGGCTTTGGCAAATCATATCGACCTTTCGGTCCTGGTCTACTCCTCCGAAACAGGGAAGATAGAATGGATGAACCAGGCAGCCAGGATACAAACGGGACTGAACTTTGCCGAAACGGTAGACGATCTGGCCGTCTATCATCCGGAACTTCCTGCCCGCCTGCGTATTTTACATCCCGGGGAGCTTTCCATCCTGCAAGTCCGCCGGAAAGAGGGGTATTCACAACTGATCCTGTCGGCCATGTCATTCGTGGTATTGGGTAAGCCGTTGACTGTCGTAAGTATGAAAAACATCCGTTCCGTACTGGAGAACAAGGAAACGGAAGCATGGCAAAAACTGATACGGGTGCTCACACACGAAATCATGAACTCCATGACTCCGATCGTATCTTTGTCCGAACTATTGAAAAACAAACAAGTATCCGGTGATAACAATGAAGAAGACCGGGAAGAGGTAAACCAGGCAGTCGATACGATTTTCCGGAGAAGTAGCGGGCTGGTCCGTTTTGTAGAGAATTACAGAAAAGTGACAGGACTTCCCGCACCTGCCGTCGAAATCATTACCGTCGATAGCCTGCTGAACAGTGCCGTCGTATTATTCAAAGAGAAATCGGACATCGTCAAGATACTTCCCGTAACCTCCCATTTGCAGATAATAGCGGATAAAGCAATGATCGAACAGATACTGATCAACCTGATCCGAAACGCCGTCGACGCCACTCAGAATTGCAGTGAGCCATCGATTGAACTGTCGGCTGGGATTAATGCGGAAGGGAAAACATATATCCAGGTCAGTGACAACGGTACAGGCATCCCGGCAGATGTACAGGAACGTATCTTCATCCCGTTCTTCACCACCAAACCAACAGGTTCGGGCATCGGACTCAGTATTTCCAGGCAGATCATGCACATGCATAAAGGTAGCCTCACCGTTATTTCCGAAGCCGGACAAGGAAGCCGTTTCCTGCTTACTTTTCCCTGACCGGAGTAAATGCCTTCTCCCCTTTTTGGAATAAGTAGCTACAACATAGCAAAGTTTGTTATACATTTGTATGCAGAATAAACATTAGATATCCGACAAGTATGATAAAGATATTTCCAACAGACAAAGTTAAAGAACTCGATCAATACACCATTCAAAATGAACCGATCAGTTCTATCGATCTCGTCGAACGCGCCTCTACTGTATTTGTACATGAATTTTGCCGCCGTTATTCCAAACAAACACGTATCATCGTCTTTGCCGGACAAGGGAACAACGGGGCGGATGCACTTGCCATCGCACGTCTATTGAAAGACGAGTGTTATAAGGTAGAGACCTATTTGTTCAACCCGACCGAACATCTTTCTTTCGATTGCGAAATGAATAAGCAACGGATACTCGGACTGGAAAAAGTAGAATTCACGGAAGTTATTGCCGACTTTGTTCCGCCTGTACTGACCGACCGCGATGTCGTGATCGACGGTTTGTTCGGATCAGGCCTGAATCGCCCGATTACCGGAGGTTTTGCTGCAATGGTGAAATATATAAACCAGTCGGATGCTACCGTCGTATCGATCGATATTCCTTCGGGACTGTTCGGTGAGAACAACCAGACAAATGATCCGGACTCTATCATAAAAGCCAGCCTGACACTTACGTTCGGTTTCCCGAAACTGGCCTTCTTCTTCCCGGAGAATGCACAATATGTCGGCGAATGGAAAGTATTGGATATCGGTATCCATCCTGATATTGTCGACAATACTCCCACTCCATATATGATGGTTACCGAAGAGGATATAGCCGAAGTATTGCAACCTCGTGAAAAGTTCTCCCATAAGGGAACCTACGGTCACGCATTACTCATCGCCGGAAGTAAAGGCAAGATGGGAGCTGCTTTACTAGCCGCCCGTTCCTGCCTGAGAAGCGGCACCGGATTACTGACCGTACATATCCCGCAACGTGGGGAAGTGATTATGCAGGCTGCTTTTCCGGAAGCAATGGTCAGCTTCGATCCTCATCAGGATTATTTCACGACAGTACCGGAAATAGCTCCCTATTCAGCAATCGGTGTCGGCCCCGGCCTGGGACAACATCTGGAATCGGCAGCAGCACTGGAACGTTTGCTCCAAACAACCGAGAAACCTGTCGTCCTGGATGCAGATGCTCTTAACCTGCTTGCTTCCAATAAAGACCTGTTGAACCGCATTCCGCCGAGAAGCATCCTGACGCCGCATCCCAAAGAGTTCGACCGCATTGCAGGAGAAAGTAATACGATGTACGAACGGCTAAAGAAGGCACAGGCTTTCGCCACCGAGCATAAGCTTTGTGTTATCCTCAAAGGGACTTATACAGCTATCTGTACAGCTACCGGAAACGTTTACTTCAACAGCTGCGGCAACCCGGGTATGGCCACGGCCGGTAGCGGCGATGTGCTGACCGGTATTATTCTCGGTCTGTTAGCTCAGGGAGCCGAACCCGAAACAGCCGCCGTTGCCGGTGTATTCCTGCATGGCACAGCTGGAGACCTAGCAGCAGTCTACCGCTCAGAAGAAAGTATGATAGCCGGAGATATTACGGATATGCTGGGAAAAGCATTCAAACAGATCAAATAAATTAATCCCCGGATTAGTGAATAACTCATATGGCCAGCCTGTTTTTGTTCAGAAGAAACAGGCTGGCCATATTTTAGTAATGATGCCAATACTCCAGCTATAAAAATCAATCGCTTTATTCCCCTTGCCACATTTTTAGCAAATTATTATAAATACCACTAACCTTCTTTTTCAAAAAAAGCTGTATATTCGACATCTATAAGAAAAGGAGAGATGATAAATAAACCTGGAAATATTGTTTTACAAATATCATTTGTAATTAGCTTATTATGCTTAGTTTCATGTTCCAACAGAACTTCTGTTTCAACTGAGCTCAATAAGGCCAGGTCGTTAATGGAAATGGCCTCGGACAGTTCATTAGCCATACTCGATAATATAACCTCTCCCGAAAAACTATCTGAAAAAGAATATGCCGCCTATTGCCTGCTACTTACTCAGGCACTGGATAAGAACTACTACATACATGACTCGGATTCATTAATTATGATAGCCACAAATTATTATGAGAAACATAATGATTTATTACCTCTGGCTTTATCCTACTACTACGCAGGACGTGTATATTCAGATATGCAGGATGCTTTACAAGCTCAACAATATTATTTAAAGGCACTTGCTTTAGGAGAGAGTCTCAATTTACCTGAACTGTTGATAAAGATCAATAGTAATCTCGGAACTCTTTATAGTTATCAGGATATTTATGAAATGGCTTTACCTCTTTACAAAAAGACATTACCTCTTTTCGAGAATACAAATGATTCAACAAATATGTCTTTTGTTCTACGCAATATCGCACGTGTATTCACAGAAACCCATCAACCGGACAGTGCTATTTATTATTATGAACAAGCAATAAAAATAGCCACACCTCAAAGTATATCAGCTCTTCAAAATGGATTGGGCAGCTTATATCTTCAAATGGAAAAATACGATGAAGCTTATATTTGTATTCAAAAAGCAATTCAATCTTGTAACAGCCCTAAGTTACTATATCCTTTTTACCTCAATTTAGGAGAGTACTACTATAAGACTATGCAACACGACTCTGCACAACATTATCTGAATCGTAGTTTGCAAAGTCCTATATTATACACTCAAGCAGGAAGTTTATATTTTCTTGCTCAGATAGAAAAACAAAAACTTGATTTTAAGAACTATCTGAAGTATTGGGATCAATATGAACAGCTAAGAGACTCTATCGATCACGATTCGCATTTTGAAAACATTCGGATAGCACAAAGCATGTTTAATTATCAACGCATATCCGATGAGAAAAATAAATATGAGCAGGAAGCTACACAGAGAATGATCATAATATATCAGATACTTATCATCATTACTGCTCTATTGATCATATTCTTCTTCTTTTTCAAGAAAGAACAACAGAAAAAGAAAAGGCTATTAGACTTAAAGGAAAAGTTATATAAACAAAGTTTGGAATATCTTGAAGAGAACAAAAAGAAGATAGCTTTGCTGGAACAAGAACTTTCGTCTGGTCAGGAAACAATCGGTGATGTAAAAAGACAACTCTTTGAAACCAGAAAATTGATGCTTGAAATGGAGAACAGACAAATTTCATTGAAACATGACACAATGCTTCTGGTAGAACAAGATCTTAGAAAATCGACTTTATATACAAAGATTCACCAAACAGAAGAAAAACTGAGTGACAGTGAATGGTCTGAACTTTTCCTTTTAGTAGATGCAACCTATCCTAATTTCAAGAAAGGTCTTTTAGAACTTTGCTCACGAATATCCCTCGAAGAACTGCGCATTTGTTACCTTGTTAAAATTAATATTCCAGTAAAAAGAATAGCCATACTCATGAACATTACTAGCTCAGGAGTGTCCCAATGCCGCAGAAGATTATACAAAAAACTAACCAAAGAAGCTGAAAACGCAGAGAAATTCGACTCTTTCATAGCTGGTTTATAACAGTTTATACATTGTCACCATTTTGTCAACAAAAAAATAGTAGGTATTAAGATACGAATTATAATTTTGTGGAGCATTATCAATTTTATCAACTGACAATTTAAATTAATAGGATTATGAAACGGTTAATCGCAGCTTTATTTTTAGTGATTTGTGGAATGTTCTGTGTTCAGTCAATATACGCTGATCGAATCCCTTCAAAAGGCAAATGGGGACAAGAAGACGTTCGTTCCATTATTCCTGCACCACCAGTAGCATTTATTGAAGGAAATGACTTAAGAATCGAATTTGCTGATCCATTAAGCAACCTGACAGTAAAAGTAACAGACAATACAGGCGCGGTAGTCTATGAAGAAAATATATCTGTATCGACCCCGCAAAGTTATACAATACCATTGAGCGTTCAGAGTGGAGAGTATACATTAAGTTTAATCCATAACTATGGGACCTTAACTGGCTCATTTGTTATTGAATAACTTTGCATCGTACTGAAATTTATGTTTTTAGAGCAATTTGTGAGGATAATTTAACCAACCTTCATATCTCGATCTCCTTTTCCTTTCACAAGTTGCTCTAACTAATCAAAACTTTAACTATGCTTTATATAAACCTCTCTTACCAGACCAAGATACTACAAATCAAACGTATCATCTGCATTACAAAAGACTAAAAGAACGCTTTACGGTTGGTTTCTAACAAAATATTTCCTAGTTTTGTACAATCATAATTGAGATAAAATAATTTGTTTGGATATGAAAAATCTGATCACAATAGCATGTCTTTTGTTTAGCTTGCCGCTCATGGCTCAAACCAAAGTGGTAAAGAAAAATGCCGTCAAAGCTAATAATTTCGGTATTACCTATTCATTACCGAAAACACAACTAATCGTAGATTCTGAAGTAACAAAGGTTACCTGTAAAGCCGGGCCTTATTACAAATATGCAGAAAAATACCTCGGAGTAAAAGATGCAATAACAGAAGATAAAGTATATTATGAGTTAGGTAAAGTATCGCTTGTCAACAAGGGAATACCTGATCCTGACAATACTTATATCGTTGAATTTAAAAGCGGGACAGTAGCTCCGTACGCTTATCTGACAGAAGAAGGATTATTATGTTCCATCAATGCCGAATACACTCCTGAAGAGTCAGAACTCGAAACGATCAAGAAAAGTGGACAAGCACCGGTTAAAGTGACCGACGCATCTGTATTCTCAGAAGAATTACTCATGGCCGGATCGACTGCCAGACAAGCTGAAGTTGCAGCCAAACAGATCTATCGTATCCGTGAAAGCCGCTTGAATATATTAACCGGAGACGCGGATAATCTGCCTCCTGACGGTGAAGCGATGAAGCTGGTTATCCAGCAGTTGGAAGAACAGGAAAAAGCATTAACCAATCTGTTCACCGGTATTGTAACCAAAGAAACGACCCACTATGAGGTAAACATTACCCCTTATGATAACCTGGATAAAGAAGTTCTATTCCGTTTCTCCAACCTGATGGGAATTGTCGACGCCGACGATTTAGGCGGAGTTCCTGTATATATGAACTTGAAAGCTACCGAACGAGCTCCGATACTAGATCCCAAAGAAGCCGAAAAGAAAGAAAAATCCATGAAAGGTATTATTTATAATGTACCGGGAAAAGCTAGTATCGAAATCAGCATGAACAAGAAAACACTATATAAAGGAGAAGCCCAAATCACTCAGTTCGGTTCACGCGAAGGCCTTGCTCCTGTTATGTTTGAAGACAAAAAAGCTCCGGTGAAAGTCTATTTCTATCCGGAGACCGGCGCCATAAAACAAATAATTCAATAATAATCTAATTTAAATTTCTATGTTTGAAGGACAACCTAAAGGTTTATACGCGTTAGCCTTAGCGAATACCGGCGAGCGTTTCGGGTATTACACGATGCTCGCGATTTTTACTTTATTCTTACAAGCTAAGTTCGGCTTTACAGCCGCCGAGACATCAACCATCTTCGGTTCTTTCTTAGCAGCAGTGTATTTCATGCCGCTTATCGGAGGTATCCTCGCCGATAAGTTCGGATATGGAAAAATGGTAACAACAGGTATCATTGTGATGTTCATCGGATATGTATTGTTATCTATTCCTACACCCTCTTCTACCGGAAAAGTACTGATGTTCGGTGCTTTAGCCCTGATTGCCTGTGGTACAGGCCTTTTCAAGGGGAACTTGCAGGTAATGGTAGGTAACCTATACGATGCTCCCGAATACAGAGCAAAACGTGATACCGCATTCAGTATATTCTATATGGCGATCAACATCGGTGCGATGTATGCTCCGACAGCAGCTACTATGATCACTAACAAGATGTTGGGAAAAGCCGGATTCACTTATGTGCCGCAGATCCCTTCACTCGCCCATCAATTCCTGAACGGAACGATTACAGAAGAAGGAGCTACAACACTGAGCGGCTTACAGGCTGCCCAGAATTTCGTTGGCGACACAGCTACTTTCTGTACAACCTATATCGACAAATTATCCGAGGCATACAACTACGGCTTCGCTATTGCTTGTATCTCCCTGGTTGTATCCATGTTGATCTACGTGGTGTTCCGCCCGACATTCAAACATGCCGATTACAACTCTAAACAGGCTAAACCTGCCAACGTACAGGAAGAAGAACTGACACCGGAACAGACAAAAGCACGCATCCAGGCTTTATTACTGGTATTTGCCGTTGTTATTTTCTTCTGGATGGCATTCCACCAGAACGGTTTAACTCTGACGTTCTTTGCACGTGACTATACCGCACAGGCTGTAACAGGTCTGAATCGTTTAGGATTCAATATCGTAAACCTCACTTTCCTACTGGTTGTTGTTTATTCAGCATTCTCCCTGTTCCAGTCAAAGACAGGTAAGGCTAAAGGCATCTCAGCCGGTGTGTTGATAATCATGCTGGGCTTATTGGGATGGAGCTATAGTTCTATGGATTCGACAGTGACTATCCTGCCACAGATCTTCCAGCAGTTCAACCCGTTCTTTGTAATTGTGCTGACTCCGGTATCGCTGGCAGTATTCGGTTATCTGGCAAAGAAAAAGAAAGAACCTTCTGCTCCCCGTAAGATCGGTATCGGTATGGTTATCGCTGCTTGCGGTTTCCTTATCATGGCATTAGGATCTTTAGGATTACCGACACCGGCTGCTGTTGAAGCGAATGGTATTTCTGCAGATGTATTGGTTTCTCCTAACTGGTTGATCTCTACTTACCTGGTATTGACCTTCGCCGAGTTATTATTATCACCGATGGGTATTTCATTCGTATCCAAAGTTGCACCTCCTAAATATAAAGGTATGATGATGGGAGGATGGTTCGTTGCTACGGCTATCGGTAACTATCTGGTGGCTATCATCGGTTACTTGTGGGGAGGAATGCAGTTGTGGATGGTATGGAGCGTACTGATCGTGTGCTGTCTGTTATCGGCACTGTTCATATTCTCTATCATGAAACGATTGGAAAAAGTAGCTAAATAATAAGTACGAATGAAAAAGCAGCAGACATTCCATTCAACCGCACTCCGTTTTAAAAGATGGAGCAGGAAGAAGTATGCTGCTTTTATCAGTATTCAACGAGCTGTTACGATCGGTCAGCTATCTTCGAATGTATCGGAAAGATTCCAGACAAAGAACGGCTCGATACACGCGTCTGTCCTGTTTGCGGACCAGACAGTAAAAGAAGAAAAAGAAGACGCGGGCGAACCCTCCCAGGAACAAACGTTCGCAGAGGTTTTGACGGTAAAACAGACATCGTCAGCGGATTCGTCTGCTGACATTAATAATTTATATTTCCTAAAGCGGAAAGTTTCAGTATAGGCTGAAACTTTTCGCTTTTTTATTTATTAAAGATAAAGTATATGATTGAAACACTTAAAAAGATTGTTATTGAAGGGGGATCGATAAACGAAGAGCAGGCAATAGCCCTGTCACAATGTACGGACAAGGAAGCTTTGTATGAAGCGGCCCATCAAATCACACGTCATTTTATGGGAGATAAGTTCGATACCTGCTCCATCATCAATGCCAAAAGCGGCAATTGTAGCGAGAATTGCAAATGGTGTGCACAATCAGGACATTACAACACGGTTGTAGCCTTATATCCTTTACTACCTGCCGAAGAGTGTGTCCACCAGGCATTACACAACCGGCAACAAGGGATCGAGCGTTTCGGTCTGGTGACAAGCGGCAAACGTCTATCGGATGGAGAAATCAGAAAAATAACTGAAACAGTCCGTTATATCAAACAGACCAGCGACATAAAATGCTGTGCTTCCCTTGGCTTATTAAACAGGGAACAATTAAAGGAATTACGAGAAAGTGGAGTCGAGAATTATCACTGTAACATAGAAACAGCCCCCTCCTATTTCCGTACCCTATGCACCACACATACGATCGAGCAAAAGTTGGAAACGATCAACATGGCACGTGAAGAAGGTTTCCGCATTTGCTCCGGCGGTATCATCGGCATGGGTGAAACAATGGAACAACGTATTGAAATGGCTTTACTGCTCCAAAAAGAACAGGTACACTCTATTCCTTTAAACCTGCTGCAACCGATTCCGGGTACACCGCTTGCCGGAACTCCCAAACTGCCAGAAGAGGAATTCCTGACAACAGTCGCTTTATTCCGCTTCATTAATCCGGAAGCCTACCTTCGCTTCTCAGGTGGCCGTTCACTGTTGAGTAAAGAAGCACAACAGAAAGCCTTATATATAGGTATAAATGCAGCCATTATCGGCGACCTGCTTACTACGATCGGCAGCTGTGTGGAGGAAGACCGTGAATTATTTACTACTGCAGGCTATTCATTAACAAGAGAAACCGACTGGGTCGGATAAAAAAGACAAAATGACAACAGAAGAATTACTACAATACGACAAAGAGCATATCTGGCACCCTTATACTTCAACAATCGCTCCTCTTCCTGTATATCCGGTAGACGGGGCGGAAGGAGTAGAAATAATATTAAAAGACGGCAGACGGTTAATCGACGGTATGTCGTCCTGGTGGGCTACCGTACACGGGTATAATCATCCGGTATTAAATGCCGCAGCAAAAAAACAGTTGGAAAAGATGAGCCATATCATGTTCGGCGGTATCACACATGAACCGGCTGTTGAACTGGCAGAGAAGCTACTCGGCATTCTCCCTCCGGAACTGGAAAAGATATTCTTCGCCGACAGCGGTTCCGTTGCCGTCGAGGTAGCGATGAAGATGGCCATCCAGTACTGGCAGTCACAAGGGAAGAGCGGAAAGTATGGATTTGCGACTATCCGTAGCGGTTACCACGGTGATACATGGCATGCGATGTCGGTCTGCGATCCGGTAACCGGGATGCACGGGATATTCTCGGGAAGCCTCCCGGTACAATATTTTATTCCTCAGCCTTCTGTTAAGTTCGGGGAAGAATGGGATGAGAAAGCTATGCGGCCTTTGACAGATCTGTTGGAGCAACATGCCGGTGATATTGCAGCTTTAATACTGGAGCCGATTGTACAGGGGGCCGGAGGAATGTATTTTTACTCTCCCACCTTTCTGGTTCGGGCAAAAGAACTCTGTAAACAATATGACGTATTATTCATCTTTGATGAAATAGCGACAGGATTCGGTCGTACAGGTAAACTGTTTGCCTGGGAACATGCAAATGTTGTTCCCGACATTATGTGTATAGGTAAGGCATTGACCGGTGGCTATCTGACCTTATCGGCTACACTGACGACCAAACAGGTTGCCGATACGATTTGCTCCGGTGAAGCAGGTTGTTTCATGCATGGTCCGACATTTATGGGTAATCCACTGGCTTGTGCTATTGCCTCAGCTTCCGTATCGTTGTTATTGGAAAGTGGTTGGCAAGAAAAAGTAAAAGCGATCGAGGCACAACTTCAGCAAGAACTGGCTCCTGCCCGGTCATACAGTAATGTGAAGGAGGTACGCGTACTCGGAGCTATCGGGGTAATTGAAATGAAGGAGCCGGTCGATATGGCAGTCCTTCAACGACGATTCGTAGAGGAAGGTATTTGGGTACGGCCTTTCGGCAAGCTGGTTTATTTGATGCCGCCGTTTGTTATCAGGCCGGAGCAGTTGTCACGGTTGACGAAAGGGGTTTTAAAATGTATTGGGAACTGATAGCTAACACACCCTTTTTCCCCTCTCGAAAGGGGAAAAAGTACTCCGGATGCTATTTAACGATAAAATAAGACTGATAAATGAAAGATTATAATTCAATATTACAAGAACTGGAAAATTCAGGCAACCTGCGCCGTCTGCCGGAGATTGTCCATAAAGGTAATCTCGTTGAAAAAGGCGGTCTCACAATGCTCAACCTCTCCTCTAACGATTACCTGGGACTGGCTTCTCGCCGTGACCTGCAGCAAGCATTCCTGGAGGAATGGCAAGAGAAGCAATATCCTTTCTCCTCCTCTTCTTCTCGTCTATTGACCGGCAACTTCCGTATTTATACCGAACTCGAACAAGTTATCGCGGAGCGATTCAACCGTGAAGCCACCCTATTATTCAACAGCGGCTATCACGCAAACACCGGGATACTTCCGGCTCTCGCCGATAAGCAAACATTGATCCTTGCCGACAAACTTGTTCACGCCAGCATTATCGACGGGATACTGCTAAGCAACGCACCCTTCCAACGTTTTCGCCACAATGACTATGACCAACTGGAGACACTTTTACAAAAGAATACCGGGCAGTACGAACAAATATTCATTGTAACAGAAAGCATCTTTAGCATGGACGGCGATGTAGCCGACCTCCGCCGTCTTGTCAGTCTGAAGAAAAGTTATCCGGATGTCTGCCTCTATGTAGATGAAGCGCACGCCATCGGTGTACGCGGAAAAAACGGGCTGGGAATTGCAGAAGAACAAGATTGCATACAAGAAATAGACCTTCTCGTCGGTACCTTCGGTAAAGCACTGGCTTCCATGGGAGCCTATGTGATTTGTAGCCGCGTTATCCGTGAATACTTGATCAACTGCATGCGTCCGCTGATATTCAGTACAGCATTGCCTCCTGCGCAGATCGCATGGACACAATTTATCTTTGAAAGGCTTCCGGAGTTCTCTGAAGAACGCGAGCGATTGGCCACAACAAGCCACCTTTTAATAGATGCATTGAGCGGAAAAGGCGGAGAAATCAGCGGAAGCCATATCATACCTTATATAATAGGCGATAATAAAGATTGCATCCTCAAAGCAGAAGAACTGCAACGCAAAGGTTTCTACTGCCTCCCCGTCCGTCCCCCGACAGTACCGAAAGGAACGGCACGGATACGTTTCTCGTTGACAGCAGATGTAACAACCGAAGACATACAACAGTTAATACAGGCCTTGTAGGGGCGGGTACCCCCCGCCCCTACGAGGATACCGTTATACATTAATTACCCAATATGAAAATAATAAAACAAACGGATAATCACGCCGCACGTCTCCTCCTCTTTTTCTCCGGCTGGTCCGCATCTCCGGAACTATTCACCCGGTTGGAGGCCAGGGAAGAAACAGACATTATGATCTGCTACGATTACAGGGAGATGGCATTTGAGGAAGACCTTACCCGGTACGATGAGATACACCTCGTCGCCTGGTCGATGGGCGTACGGATGGCGGAACTCGCTTTAGGCAGCAAATACACATTCGCTACCGCCACTGCCATCAACGGAACACCCTGCCCGATCGATGACGCATACGGTATCCCCGTCGACATTTTCCGTGGCACACTCGACAACCTGACAGCCGAAGGTCTCCACCGTTTCAACCGCCGGATGTGCGGCACACGTGAGATACATACCCACTATCAAACCGTCGCCGCCCGCCCATTGGACGAAGTCAGGGATGAACTGCAAGCCATTTACGACCGCTGTTCCTCCTCTGCCGGCAATCCTATCCCCTGGACACGCGCCCTCGTCGGAAGCGACGACCGAATCTTTCCCGTAGCCAACCAACTCGCCTACTGGAGCGGTCGCTGCAACGTTACCCAAATTTCTTCACCTCATTACCCTTTTCACCTATGGAAACAATGGAACGAATTATAACCCGCTTCACCCGTGCCCTCGACAGTTACGACCGACAGGCTGTGGCACAACAGCAGATCAGCCGCCGGCTCACCGGACTGCTCTCCCGTTACACAGCCATGCATTTCCGTCGTGTCCTCGAAATCGGCTGCGGAACAGGCGGTTTCACCCGTTTACTAAAAGAAAGTTGCATCATCGACGAATGGTATCTCAACGACCTTTGTGAAGGTTGCCGCGAGAAGATCGCCGGGCTTTTTCCCGGTCAGTCACCCTTTTTCATCACCGGGAATGCGGAAGAGACCGAGTTCCCAGGTTGTTTCGACCTGATCGTCTCAGCCTCCGCTTTTCAGTGGATACAGCAACCGGAAACGTTCCTGCACCGACTGGCCGCGAAGCTCTCTCCCGCCGGCACACTGGTATTCAACACCTTTGCACCCGGCAATCTGCGGGAAGTCCGTCAACTCACCGGTAAAGGCCTCGATTATCCCACGGCAGACCGCCTGACAGAATGGCTGACGGCAGACTACCACCTGCTTCACCTCCGGGAAGAAGAGATCACGCTGACCTTCGACACCCCGATGGATATACTCCGCCACCTGAAAAATACGGGCGTAACCGCCACCGGCAACGGCTCCTGGACACGCGGACAGCAAACGGATTTCTGCCGCCACTACACCACCCTGTATGGCACCGCCGACAATAAAGTAACACTCACATACCGCCCGCTTTACATCGTGGCAGTAAGAAAATGAATAACAAATGAAAGGAAAAGTACTTTTTATCTCAGGTATCGACACCAATGTCGGCAAGACATTTGCCACTGGTATCCTTGCCCGCCAGCTGGCCGCTGAAGGCCACAAAGTCATCACCCAGAAAATGATCCAGACCGGATGTACCGACGTCTCGGAAGATATCGAAATGCACCGCCGCCTGATGGGAATCCCCTTTACCGAAGAAGACCGTGCAGGCCTCACCTGCCCTTACATCTTCACTTACCCTTGTTCGCCGCACATGGCAGCCGAACGCGACGGTCGCCGGATCGAACTTTCCACGATCACCCGTGCGACACATGAATTACAGGAACATTACGACTACGTCCTTCTCGAAGGGGCAGGCGGACTGATGGTGCCGAACGATTTCGAATCGTTGACGATCGACTATGTGAAGGAGCAAAATTACCCACTCGTACTGGTCACTTCCGGCAAACTAGGTAGTATCAACCATACACTGCTCAGTCTCTACGCCTGTCGGCAGCAGGGTATTACGGTGGACAGTGTCATATATAATCTATATCCGCAGATCGACCGGTTGATAGAAGACAACACCCTGGATTATCTGCGTCAATATCTCCGTCGCGAATGGCCGGGTACGAATCTCTTCCTCCTCTCGGAAGAAAAAGAAACAGGTACAGCAAAACTAGAACAGACCAATCTGTAAAGCCAGGATTGTATTTATGAGACTTTGCCGAACAATCTCGTGCATAATGGGCGGTCCACGAGCCGCCCATACAGAGGCTGTTATAGGCTTTACACCCTATCCGTTCCCATAATCTCTGCCACGCGTTCATTGGCACGGGCTTTGATTTCCGGGGTGATGCTATCCTTGATCATGCTGATGACGAGGGTCATGACCGCAATATCGTCGGTAAAACCGATCACCGGAAGAATCCCATCGGGTATCAGGTCTATCGGCAGGATAAAATAACCGAGTGCACCGATGATATACGCTTTATGCTTCACCGGCACTTTCTCATCCTGCAATGTATAATAGAGTGTGAAAACAGGCAGCAGCACCGTAGAGCCGACCTTCTTCGCCACCCGTTCTATCTTTTTCCAAAAGCGGTTATCCGAATAATACGTACCGTACTTTTGTACTTCGTGCACCTCTTCGAAAGGCACATCTTCAATCCTATTTCTACTCATACTCATTCTTTTTTATCGTACAGGCAGTTTGTAAACCACCCCTCCGCTAGCAAAGATAAATAATTTAGGCCGGAATACAAGTAGCAGAAATACGTCGACATTCAAACCTACGGCTAAAATAACTTAACAACAAAAATCCCGCCAAAGCCGAAGCCGCCCCCGGAAGAGCCGCATATTGATAGCTGTAGCCAGCTTCTATGGGCAGTCCGCCGCAATAAGCCCCCAGCGCATTCCCGAGATTGAAAGCGATCTGCACACTTGCAGCTCCAAGCATCTCTCCCCCCTTGGCATTCTGTATGAGCAGCAACTGTTGCGGTGCCGAAACGGCAAACAAACAAGTCGTGCCGACACACATCAACAAGACGGACATCCACGGATTGGCTGACCAAAAGAACAACATCAGTAAAGCCAGGCACATCACTCCCTGCGTAACAGCCGCCACGCGCCCCGGAGTATAAAGGTCGGAAAGCTTCCCTCCCAGCATATTACCGATGCACATACCCAGCCCGGCAAGCACCATGATAAAGGTCATGTCGGCAACAGGAACACCGGAAACATTCGTAAGCAGTGGCGTGATATAGCTGTACAGGCAAAAGAACCCGCCGTTACCGAACATCGTAGCAAAGATCAACAACCACGGAGCTGGGTTGCGCAGAAAACGAAACTGCCCCCTAAACCCATTATCCGGCAAAGCAGCCACGTACGGCACCCATCGCCAGATAAACCAAAATACCACCAGTCCCCAGCAGGCAGCACCGAAAAAGGTAGCCCGCCACGAAAGGGCATGACTTATATAAGTACCGAGCGGCACAGCCAGCAGGTTCGCCACCGTCATCCCGGAGATCATAATAGCCACCGCCTCCGACTTCTTCCCTTCCGCCGCCAATCGTTCCGCCACGATAGAGCCTACACCGAAAAAGGCCCCGTGAGGCAATCCGGAAATAAACCGCATCGCCATCATCGTCCAGTAGTCAGGTGAAAGCGAGACAAACAGATTCCCAACGATAAAGATAGCGACCAGCGCAAGCAGGATTTGCTTCAACGGTCGTGTACGGGCCAGTAAAACCAGTAAGGGAGCACCGGCACAAACACCCAGCGCATAAGCGGAGATAAGATGTCCGGCACTGGGGATAGATATACCCAGGTCATTCGCCACATCGGGCAGTATCCCCATCATCACAAACTCGGACAAACCGAGCCCCAGCGTACCGAACGCCAGGGCGATAAGACTTTTCTTCATAACCGATAACCTAAACTTTTCGGGCACAAAGTTAGTACATCATCGGAATAAAAATGTCAAATTATGTTATAAGTGTATCTGCAACCCGAAAGAAACCGGATGGAGTGCCGGACCTTTATTATTCTCAAACATTTCGATAGGAGAATATTTGCAGTAAACGCCCATACAACCGACACCCGCTTGAAAAAGGAGATCCATTGTCACAGGGCGTAGGTTCATGCCGCCATCCATCTTCTGCTTCTTGGTCTTTCCACTTCCGTCTTCATAAACAACTTTGGATGAAGAGGTTGTCTTGATTACGGCAACAACGCCACCGGAGATAAAGAAACGCGGGCGATGCCGTACCTTCTTGGTCTGCCACTCCAGCAGGACGGGGATGGTGACACTGGTCATATTCAGCTTGCTTTTCTTATAGGTGATACCATCGGCGGCAGGAACTAACAGAGTGACACCGTCCACCTCCTGAAAATGAACATTCCCGTCGATGCGGTAACGGTTCCAGCGCAGACCGGCACCGGTCACTACCGCCCAGTTGTAGCGGGAGAAAGGAAGGCTGAATTCCATAAAGTTAAGATTGTATTCCAGCGAGTTTCCTTTGCGCAGAGACACATCGTCTCCTGTGAAGCTGTTGAAGCCCATACCGAAGCCCGCCCAGTGTGCGGAGAAATCACGATCCCAAGTTGGAAGAGGAATGTTCAGCGTCTTGATATGTTTGCGTCGCTCATAGCTCTGGCCGTCACGGTATTGTCCTTCGAAGACCATTTCGTCGTCTACCTCGGTGCCGTCTTCCTGTTCTTCATAGACGCGTACTTTCATACGGTCGCCGTTATCTTTCACTTCTATGCGTTTCTTTTCCAACCGGAAGATTGTATCGGTCGGCATCGGTCCGACTTCGGCTGCCAGCAAGCCCATCACAGGGAGAAAAGCTGCCACGATCAGTAATAATCTTTTCATCTTTGTATTGTTTTATTCGTTTATAAATCTTTTTTGGTGAAGAGGATCGTGATCAGGTCGTCACTGTCCAGATCTCCTTCGATATAAACCAGGGTGATCACTCCTTTGGAGCTAACCTTGAAGAGGACGAAGCGGTTGATGTCTGCCTCCTTACCGGGTAGCTGGTAGTAGGCGGAGATAACGCCGCCATCGTCGGTCACTTCCTTAATCTTCCGGGCTCCCTTCTGGTCGGCTTCCAGGCATTGGCGGGTGAAGCGCAGGGCGTCGGGATCGTTCTTGATCGTGATGCTCTTATACCGGGTCATGCCGTAGGTTTCGAGCATCTCATTGGAAAGTTCGACCATCGTTACATTTTTCTTCCGGCCGTAACGCAGGAAAACATCCTGTATCTTCAGGTCTTTTTGCAGAACCTCTGCATCTGTTGCCCCTGCTCCGGAAGGGAACAGAAAAAGGGCTGCCAGCAATACGAGTAATGTGTATCTTATCTGTTTCATCGTTACATGTTTTTATTCGTCTTCACTAAATATGGAACCGAGTTCCTTTAACTGGTTATCAATAATCCGACGGTCGGCTTCATCGCTGTCTTCCCCGGGGAAATATTCGTCGGCAGGAGTGGCCACCTCATGCAACGCCTCGAAAGCAGAAGACCGTACCTTATGGATATCGGTATAGCACCGACCGTTTATCACCACATAATTATCCGAACAGAAACAGGGATCGGTCGGATATAACAACTGGCTGATCCCCAGCAGTGCCACCACACAAGCTGCCACCGTAGACAGAAGATATACGATCGACCGTCGACTGAGTGTAAAACGCTTGGCTGGTTCTGTCGTGGCTGTCACTTCCGCCCATATCTCTTCTGCCGGATCATGCTGCACTGCAATCTCCTCATCAAAGTATGCGAACAGCGGACGGTAGGCCGACAGATGATCCGGAACGTTCGCCCCGGCAAAGAAACGGCGGAGTTCGCGTTCCTCGGCTGCCGAAGTTTCTCCTTCAAAATACCGGTTTAATACCTCTTCTATATTCATAACTGCTCCTGTTTGTTTAACTGTAAAAATTGTTCCCGTATCTTTTTTCTGGCCCTTGAAAGGTTGCTGCGGACGGCTTCGATGGCTGATCCTGTTATTTCCGCGATCTCGGACAGTTCGTAGCCTTCCACGTCTTTCATCCGGATGATAGTCTGCTGCACAGTGGGCAGTTGGGCAATCAGTTCCCGGATACGGGCGGCGGCATCCTTTTGTTCCAACTGCTCTGCCGGCGAACGGCTTCCCGAGTCGATCGACAAGGTGTCGATGTCGGGGCCTTCCGGACGGCGTGCTCTCAGTTTATCCAGCGTCAGATTCTTGGTGACTTGCATCGCCAGGGCTTCCACACTATGATAACCGTCCAGCTTCTCGCGGATATACCAGAGCTTCAGGAAAGCCTCCTGCACGATATCCTCGGCGTCGGCTCTCTCCTGCGTCAGTTTCAGGGAAAAGTTGATCAGCTTTTCCCGGAGTGGCAGTACGGTTATTTTAAACGTTTCAAGTTCCATTCTGTTTATATGACGGCAAAGGAAAGAAAACATAACATCAATATTCCAGTTTTTTGCCAGAATTATTGCATAACTTTGTAAACAAACAAGATAGCTCATGAAAATTCTGATTGTAGAAGACGAAGATTCTTTACGTGAAATAATGATCCGTTCGTTGGAGAAGGAACGTTACGTCGTGGAAAGTGCCGCCAACTATAACGAAGCATTACTGAAGATCAATGATTATGATTACGACTGTATCGTGTTGGACATCATGCTGCCGGGTGGCAGCGGGCTCGACCTGCTTGAAGAACTTAAAAAGATGCGGAAAAAGGATAGTGTCATCATCGTTTCTGCCAAAGACTCGATCGAAGACAAAGTGACGGGCCTCGACCTGGGTGCGGACGATTACCTGACGAAGCCGTTCCACCTGGCGGAACTGAATGCGCGTATCAAATGTATCATCCGCCGCAAGCAACAGGATGGCGAACTGCATATCAACCTGTCCAACATCACCGTCTACCCGGATCGTCGTACCGTATATATTAATGAAGAGGAACTGGCTTTTAACCGGAAGGAGTTCGACCTGTTGTATTATTTTGTCACCAATCCCGACCGCCTGATCAGTAAAGGAGCGCTTGCCGAGTCCATCTGGGGAGATTATATCGACCAGGCAGATAGTTTCGACTTCATCTACAGCCAGGTGAAGAATCTGCGTAAGAAGTTGAAGTCAGCCGGGGCTGTCCCGGAAATAAAAGCCGTATACGGTTATGGCTATAAAATGGTAAATGAAGAATAGCCGATGAAACTGATCCATTATACATTCCGCAACCTGTCCATCCCGCTGTTGATCATTCTAACGGCCTGGGCATGTTGTTTCTATTTCGTTATCATGCATGAAATAGACGACGAGACCAACGACAGCCTGGAAAATTACAAGGAAATCATCATCAAGACGGTACTTGCCGACAGCACGCTCCTGCATGACCAGGTGGATATAATGACTAAATATTATATCCGCGAAGTCCCCGAATCAGAAGCCGATCTGGATAAAGACGAGTTCTTCGATTCGACAACTTACATCGAAATAGAGATGGAAGATGAACCGGTACGTGTGTTACGTACCTGGTTCATGACAGCCGACCGGAAATATTACGAACTGACGATCGAAACCTCCACCCTCGAAAAAGAGGATATGGCGGAAGCAATCTTTGTGAGTATCATTATTCTATATGTAAGCCTTTTGTGTTGCATCCTGCTGGTATCGCATTTCGTATTCAAGTCCAGCTTCCGACCACTTTATACGTTGGTAAAATGGTTGAAAGAATACCGGTTGGGGAAACATACCACTCCACTGGTCAACAAAACACAGGTAGAAGAGTTCGATATCCTCAACAAAGCTATCCAGACGACTATCAACCGGAGCACGGAAATGTATAACCAGCAAAAACAATTTGTTGAAAATGCATCTCACGAATTACAGACACCATTGGCCATCTGCATGAATAAACTGGAACTACTCAGCGAAAATCCCGATTGCACGGAAGAGCAGCTCTCCGAAATAGCCGGGATCAACCATACGATTCGGGGCATCATCAAGATGAACAAGTCTTTGCTGCTTCTTTCGCGTATCGACAACAAACAGTTCCCCGATACTTCCGAGATAGACTTCAATAAACTGATCAATAAATATTTGCCGGACTTCGAAGATATGCATGAATACAAGAATATACATGTCACCTATTCCGAAACCGGCACATTAATATATACAATGAATGAATCGCTGGCCTCTACCCTGCTCAGCAATCTTTTAAAGAATGCTTTTATACATAATATAGAAAACGGATCGATCGCCATTTCCGTAACCGGCCGGACACTGACAATATCAAACAGCAGTGAAAGCACCAGACTGAACGAAGCGACCTTATTCAATCGTTTCGAAAAGCAAACGCACAAGAAAGAATCGACAGGATTGGGACTTGCCATCGTTAAATCTATCACATCCATTTATGGAATAGATATAAAATATGAATATAACGGCCTGCATAAATTCATTTTAACATTCTAACGGATGGTTTTCCCAAATCTTTCCCAAATGTTCCCTTTTCTTTGCAGTATAAATTAAAAGAAAGATATTATGAAACAGTTTGGATTAATTCTGGTCAGTTTGTTACTGTCGACAATGGCCCTTTTTGCTGATAACGAAAAGATTACAAGAGACAAATCGGTATTACCTTCCGTGTCACGCAACTTCCTTTCTGCCAATTTCGGACAGACAGACATTTCTCACATCAAGATAGAAAGTAATCTGTTGGGAACGAAAGGATACGATGTGATCCTGACGAACGGAGTAAACGTAGAGTTCGACAAGGCCGGCGAATGGAAAGAGATCGAAGCACGTCATAGCTTTATCCCACTGACTGCTTTACCTCAAAGAATAGCCGATTATATCAGGAAAAACTTTCCCGACAACACGGTAATATCGGTAGATAAGGACACACGCGAATACGAACTCAAGCTAAACAACGACCTTGAACTCAAATTCGATCGTAACGGCAACTTCAAGAAATTCGATTAATAAAACAACAAAAAGAAATAAGTATGAAAACAAAATTATCCGTAGTAGCTTTAGCAATGTGCAGTTTACTGACTTTCAGCAGCTGCGACAATGATGACGACAACAACTACCTACCTGACCAGACAGTTACAAAAGCGTTCGATGAGAAATATCCGAATGCCGGAAAAGTAGAATGGGAAACAAAGAATGGTTACGAAGTGGCAGACTTCCATCTAAGTGGAAATGACACCGAAGCCTGGTTTGACAATAAAGGCAACTGGTTGATGACAAAGACAGAAATCAACTTCGGCCTGCTTCCCGAACCGGTACGCTTAAGCCTGAACAGCAGTGAATATAAAAACTGGAATAAAAAAGACTTTGACAAACTGGAACGCTCCAACACCGCCACAGTCTATGTTATAGAGGTGGAACAAGGGGAACAGGAGTTCGACTTATATTACACTGAAAACGGTACCCTTTTAAAAGCAGTACCCGATGATGACAACAACTTCCAACCCGTTGTAATCCCGCAGGCCATAAAAGATGCGATCAACGAAATGTATGCAGGTGCAACCATTGTTGAGTTCGATCAGGAAAAGAATGGTTTCGAAGTAGATATCCTTCACAACAATATCTACAAGGATGTATACTTCAACTCTGAAAACCAATGGATCTATACGGAATGGGATATTAAAATAGCTGATGTGCCCACCATCGTCATGAATGCACTAAAAGCATCTGAATATAAAGACTATAAGATCGACGACATCGACCTGATCGAGAAGCCGGCCGGTATCTTCTACCTCTTCGAACTGGAACAAGGGGAACGGGAAATAGACCTGACCATCAGTGCCGAAGGAAATATCGAAAACACCCGTAAAGATTAACTATGTAAAAGAGAACTTTGCATAGCGTGAATTTGTTTCTTACGAGAATAAACTACACGAATACAATGGTGAACCTTCATTGTATTCGTGTTTTCTTTTTAAACAATTAAAGTAAAAAGTCATGAAAGGAAAACTATCTGTTTTAGCAGTTCTCGTATGTTGCATCTCGCTGTTTATCGGTTGCAACAATAATCAAAAGAAAGTAAAGAATACCGTTGAAGTCCCCCAGGCCATTCAAAAGATCCTCTCGCAAAAGTATCCGGACGCAACCATACTGGAATTTGACAAAGAAAAAAGCGGTCCGGAAGTCGATATACAAGACAAGGGCATTCGCAAGGAAGTCCTGTTCAATACTAACAACGAATGGATATATACCAAATGGGATATCCGTGCGGAAGATGTTCCGGTTGTCGTGATGGATGAACTGGCCAGTTCCGCTTACAATCAGTACAAAATTGAAGAAGTAGATGCCATAGAAAAACCCACAGGCATGTTCTATGTATTCGAACTGAAGATGGACAATAATGAAGTAAAGCTGACTTTCGACTCGGAAGGACAACTCATAGAATAACGAGCTTACAGTTTTGCCAAAGGCATGGCAGAGTTTTGCCAAAGGCATGGCAGAGTTTTGCCAAAGGCATGGCAGAGTTTTGCCAAAGGCATGGCAGAGTTTTGCCAAAGGCATGGCAGAGTTTTGCCAAAGGCATGGCAAAAGGATTAAATGCCTAACGAACAAAATAGCCTCCCCGGTAAAACATGACTGCCGTACCGGGGAGGCTATTATTTATAAGTTACAATCAAATTCATTTAAAATGGTACTTCTCCCAGGTATATACTTTGGGAGATTCCTTTATAAAAGGAATTACCGCTTTCCGGTCCTCCCGGCTCAGGTATAAAGGAGTGGTATAAGTAGCTGTCAATGTCTGGTTATCCGGGCTCAAGGTATACTGTATCAGGTCCATATCCAAACGGGATGCGGCATCCTGAAACGCATTACTGTTTTTGTCGGTATCGTCTTTGATAAACCAATCTGCATCTACCGGTGTAAACAGGTCGGATACAGCCAACGGCTGCCAGTCTGTGGTATAAAACTCGATCCGGCTGTCTGCTACCGGACCGTTTACCGTTCTTATCATACAGATAACATTCGTGTTATTCACCAAAGGTAAGAGCTTCATTTCTATTGAGCTCCGCTCGGTAGCCTGCAATAACAAATAATCCGAAGTCAGCTTCTTCAGCGAGGAAGAACCGTTCATTGTATTCTTCAACGTAGCATCTTTACCAGATTTATACAAATCAACCAAATCCTTACGCCAGGCATTTTCCAGCTGGGGAATGTTCTGGTCGGGTATCGAGATAAATAAAGCATCCATCTCCTGTGCCTTCACACCCAAAGCGAAAGCACAAATCAATATAGAAAAAATAAGTCGTTTCATATTCTAATGTCTATTTCGTCCCCAAATATAGGAATATCATTCCTAACAACACAAGGAATAAGTCTATCGCCTTGCTCTTTAAGTTTTTTTCATGGAAGAAGATCGCTCCGGCAATGAAAGTGACAAGTACGTTACTACGACGTATCATGGATACGATCGAGATCATCGAGTCGGGGAAACTTAAGGCGTAGAAGTAAATCCAATCGGCAATGATCAGAAAGACGGAGATAAAGACTATATTCCAGTGCCAAACGAACGGTGTACTCTTTTTCCGTTGAGGATACCACAGCAACAGCAGGATCGGCAACATGATAAGGCACTGATAAACATTGAACCAAACCTGCACCGTCATCACATCCATCGTTCCCATCAGGTGCTTGTCGTATAAACCGCTCATAGCTCCGGTCAGGATGGAGATCACCGTAAAAAAGATCCATTTGTTATGAGTGAAGTGAATCCCCTCCTTCTTTCCCGAAGATGAAAGCAGATAGAAAGAAGCGATCGAGAGCAGTACCCCGATCCATTGATACAAATTCAGCCGTTCGCCGAATATAACCATTGCTCCGACCAAGGTTAGAACGGGCTGTGTCGCCTTGATGGGCCCCGTTATGGTTAGCGGCAGGTGCTTTAAGGCAAAGTAACCGGATATCCATGAGGATAAGACGATGACAGCCTTGATAAATACGGCCACATGTGTTTGGAAGGATACACGCGGCACATAAAACATCGTATCGTCCAATACGGATGTACTAAACGACAGGATTATAAAAGGAACGAAGATAAGACTGCTTATCAACGTATTCAGGAACAATACCGGAATTACGGCATTCCCATTCAAGGAAATCTTTTTATTCACCTCATAGCATCCCAGCAGGAATGCGGAGGCAAATGCTAATGCTACCCACATAAATATTAACTATTAAACAATTCTTCGGGATAGGTTACATCCACGAGATAAAGTGCATGCCCGGGCACGGAAGTACCGGCTTTGCATCTGTCTTTTGCCTCTATTACTTTACGAAAACCTTCTATTGTCAATTTGCCCCGTCCCACTTCCAACAGAGTGCCGACGATAGCCCGCACCATATTACGCAGAAAACGATCTGCCTGTACGGTAAAAACCCAGACATCCCCCTCCTGCTCCCATCCGGCCTTATAGATACGGCAGTTATTCGTCTTCACATCCGTATGCAACTTACTGAAACTGGTAAAATCGACAAAGTCGAATAAAACTTTACAGGCTTCATTCATCGCATCAAAGTCCAGTTTACCGGTCATTTTATAAACCAGGTCGTAATTGAACGGGTCTTTATGAGTAGTGATATAATATTTATAGGTACGGGAAGTGGCATCGAAACGGGCATGCGCTTCCGGCCGCACCGGGACGATCCGGTAAATGGCAATATCTTTCGGAAGCAGACGGTTCAGCTTCTCCGCCAGGAAAGGCAGATCAGCAATCGGCTCGTCCCAATCGAAATGAGCAATCATCGTACGGGCATGTACACCGGCATCCGTACGCCCGGCCCCAACGATGGGAACAGGACGGCGAAACAAAGTGGCCAGTGCCTCTTCTATGCATTGCTGCACGGTTATACCATTGGGTTGCACTTGCCAACCACTGAAATTCTTACCGTTATATCCAAGATATATAAAGTAGCGATTCACGTCCGGATCTATTTGCTTTTTATTATTCGGTGCAAAGGTAACAGAATTCTCGCCAGGAGATTGCCTGAACGCTCAAAAAAGTGTACTTTTGCGCTCTCAAATCGTTAAAACAAAACTATCTGACATGTTTGAAACATTGCTTCAGTCCTCCTATTTCTCCTTGTTCCTGATCGTTGCATTAGGATTCATTTTAGGCAGGATACAGATTAAGGGTTTATCACTCGACGTCTCTGCCGTCATCTTTATTGCACTTTTATTTGGTCATTTCGGAGTGATTATTCCTAAAGAACTTGGAAACTTTGGACTGGTGTTATTCATCTTTACCATTGGCATACAGGCCGGTCCCGGATTCTTTGATTCGTTCCGGTCGAAAGGGAAAACATTGATCATACTAACCTTATTGATCGTCGGCTCTTCCTGTATCACCGGACTCGTATTCAAGTATCTTCTGGATATAGATACGCCCAGCCTCGTCGGGTTGATAGCCGGAGCATTGACCAGTACCCCCGGTCTTGCCGTTGCAATCGATTCGACTCAATCATCCTCGGCATCCATTGCTTATGGTATCGCTTATCCGTTCGGGGTGATCGGAGTTATCTTATTTGTCAAACTATTGCCGAAAATATTACATATCGACTTGATGGCTGAAGCAAAAGCTCTCGAGGCTAAAAGAAAAGGGAAATACCCTCCCTTGCATACGGCTGCGTTTCGCATCGTAAACAGCAATATCTGTGGCAAGACACTGGCTCAGTTACAGATCCGCAGCATGACGGGAGCTGTTGTGTCACGTATCAAACATAACGAAATAACATCTATCCCTACTGCCCAGACTGTGTTGGTTGAAGGCGACCTGATCAAAGCCGTCGGTAACGACAAATCGCTGGAGCAACTGGAGATATTGGTAGGCGAACGCATTAAAGACGATCTGCCTTTCGGCAGCACTCAGGAGCTTCAGTCTATGCTGATCACGAACAAAAGTGTAATCAACAAGACACTCGGTTATCTGAATTTACAAGGGAACTTCAACTGTACGGTTACCCGCATCCGCCGAAGCGGTATCGATCTTCCTCCCGAACCTTCCCTGGCTCTGAAATTTGGTGATAAACTGATGATTGCCGGTGAAAAAGAAGATTTGATAGAAGTTGGACAGGTACTCGGTAATGACGAAAAAAGACTTTCCGATACCGACTTCTTCCCGATTGCCGCAGGTATTGTATTAGGCGTTTTGTTCGGAAAGTTGAACTTGTCATTCTCCGACTCGTTTTCATTCTCTCCGGGTCTTACCGGAGGTATTCTGATGATAGCCCTTATATTAAGTGCAATAGGGAAAACAGGTCCGATCGTTTGGTCCATGTCCGGATCAGCCAACCAATTGCTCCGTCAGTTAGGTCTGTTATTGTTCCTCGCTGAAGTCGGTACGTCGGCCGGCGTAAACCTGGTATCGACCTTTCAGGAGAGCGGATGGACCTTGTTTGGAGTAGGTATGGCAATAACCATAGTACCGATGCTTATCGCCGTCGGTTTCGGATACTGGGTTTTCAAGATCAACATCCTCGACCTGATCGGAACGATTGCCGGAGGTATGACCAGTACACCCGGACTTGCAGCAGCCGACTCGATGACCGATAGTTCGGCCCCGAGCATTGCTTACGCAACAGTTTACCCGATCGCGATGGTATTCCTGATCCTGTTTATCCAATTAATTGCCGGTTTGATCGTCTAATCTCTCCCCATTATAAAAAAACAAAGGCTTGCAAGCTTGATTTTTAGATTGTGAGCCTTTGTTTCATATTTTTTATCTTATATTTGCAGATACCATAAACAACATTTCTATGACTATGCAAATGAACCAACAATTTGACCTTGCCTTCAACTTCCTGCAGAACACCGGTACCCACCTCTTCCTGACAGGAAAGGCAGGAACCGGAAAAACAACATTTCTGAAAAGATTAAAAGAGGTCTCCCCCAAGCGAATGATCGTTGTAGCTCCCACAGGAGTAGCGGCTATTAATGCCGGTGGCGTTACGATCCACTCTTTCTTCCAGTTGCCTTTCGGCCCTTATATTCCTTCGGCCAACAAAGCCGGGAGCCAGTCGAATAACTTCTCTAATAAATTCAGCCGGGATAAAATCAATATTATCCGCAGCATGGATTTACTGGTGATAGACGAGGTCAGCATGGTACGTGCCGATCTGCTGGATGCGATAAGTGATGTACTTTGCCGTTACAAAGATCATTCAAAACCCTTTGGAGGCGTGCAGTTACTGCTTATCGGTGACCTGCAACAGCTTGCGCCCGTTGCCAAAGATGAAGAATGGAACCTGCTGAAAGAGCATTATGCTTCTACTTTCTTCTTCGACAGCAAAGCACTCTCCGAAAGTACTTATTTCAGTATCGAACTCACACATGTCTACCGCCAAAGCGACAGTGTATTTATCAACCTGTTGAACAATATCCGTGAGAACTGCTTCGATGACGAAACCCTCCGGATGCTTAACCAGCGGTATGTTCCCGATTTCAGACCTGATGACAAACTGGGGTATATCACTCTTACGACACATAACTATCAGGCCCAGCAAATCAACAAGCGGAAGCTGGCCGAATTACCCGGTAAATCATACAGGTTCACGGCCGAGATAAATAACGATTTCCCGGAATACTCCTATCCGACAGACGATAACCTGGAACTGAAATGCGGTGCCCAGGTGATGTTTGTGAAGAATGATTCTTCGGGCGATCATCGTTACTATAACGGGAAAATCGGAAAGATTGTCTTTATCAACCCAAACAAAATCACCGTCGTGGGAGAAGACGGAAATGAGATACAGGTTGAAAAAGAGACCTGGAGTAACGTTAAATACACGATCAATCCGGAAACGAAAGAGATTACGGAAACGATTGCCGGAACATTCAGCCAATATCCATTGAAAACGGCTTGGGCCATCACGATCCATAAAAGTCAGGGACTTACCTTCGAACATGCCATTATCGATGCTTCTGCCGCTTTCTCGCACGGTCAGGTATATGTAGCACTTAGCCGTTGCAAAACATTGGAAGGTTTGGTATTAAGCAGTCCGATCACCCGTAACGCCATGATCAAGGACTTACGGATACAAGAGTTTTCCTCTTCCGTAGCCGATAAGCAACCGGGGAAAGAACAGCTTGAAAAGGCACAGCAGCACTATTTCGAAGAATTAGTAACTGATCTTTTTAATTTCACTTCTATACAACAACGCCTGCAATATGCGGCTTATATGGTTTATACTCATTTGCAAAAGTTATACCCGGAACTCAACACACAATATGCCAATACCCGCGATGCATTCCGCGATGTAATAACAGAAGTGGGGGGACGTTTCCAACAACAGTTAAGTCGTATGATTTCGGGAAATCCGAATTACCAGCAGGATGAAATGATCCAGGAACGTGTCAGGAAAGGAGTTGCTTACTTCATAGAACACATCGACAGCCTGTGCTCTTCCCTGGAAGAGAACTCTGCCGTTGAAATAGACAATAAGGAGAGCCGGAAAGCAGTAAACAATGCGATCGGCAAATTCACTGAGGAGCTTCATCTGAAACAGGAGACGTTGAAAGCATGCAAAGAGGGTTTCAGTGTCGCCCGGTATCTCTCAGCCAGATCGAAAGCAGCAATCGAACCACCAGCTTCGGCAAAGAAACGTTCCGAACGTTCTTCGCAACCGGCTAAGGTGGCTGTCTCTAGCGACATACTGCATCCGGAGCTTTACAACAGTATCAAACGGTGGAGATATGAACTGGCAACAGAAAAAGAATTACCTCCCTACACAATCCTGCAACAAAAAGCATTACTGGGAATTGTAAACACGTTACCTACCAATTCAAGGGAACTACTGGCAATACCCGGGATCGGAAAGAAGATCATCGAAAACTATGGAAGTATACTACTGGGACTTGTAAAGGAATATACAAAAAAACAGGAGTAACATCTCCTCTTTATTTAACAAAAAAATCGTATATTTGTATGTCTTTTTCGGAAACTGTGAAGAAGATATACAAATAGAGATTTGATATGGAAATAAAAGAGATACTAAAGAAGTATTCGGTATTCATTTTGGGATTATACTTTTTAGCTGTAGGTATTGTACTGATTGTTCGTTCCGCTTTGGGAACCACCCCTATATCCAGTGTAAATTATGTGTTAAGTCTGAATACGCCCTTATCATTAGGGACATGGACATTTATAGTGAATGTGGTTTTGATTTTGGGACAATTCTGGCTTATCAGAAAAGACAGGAGCCGACAGGATATAATAGAAATACTTCTTCAATTACCATTCTCCCTTCTTTTTTCTGCATTTATCGACTTCAACATGGCGTTGACTGGCAATTTACATCCGTCCGGCTATGGAATGTCGATGGCATTATTACTTATTGGATGTCTTGTGCAGTCGGTCGGTGTTGTACTCGAAATTAAACCGAAAGTCGCGATGATGAGTGCAGAAGCGTTTGTTAAGTATGCCTCCCGTTGTTATAACAAAGAGTTTGGAAAGTTCAAGGTTTATTTTGATGTCACATTAGTTACTTTAGCTATACTAATTTCACTTATATTCACTCAAGGGATCGAAGGTATACGCGAAGGATCACTTATTGCAGCCTGTATAACCGGATATATTGTTAGCTTTCTGAATAAGAGGATTATGACAAGAAAAACGCTTTACAGATTATTGCCTGGTTTAAAATAAATAGTATACAAAGAATCTTATTTATCGCTATTATCTAAACAGCTAAATCACAACAAAATACGTAAAAATCAACTTACCATAGTTCTCGAAGAACTATGTAGTTATTTCTTGTTCTTAAATTCAAAATAAGAAATCTTCCGTTGTTTTACAATCGATGCGACAAATATACAACTATTTATACAACAATTACCATATATAAATCAAATATTTTTTATTTATTGTAATATTTCATGCCGAAATATAAAATCAAAGCCACAAGATCACATAAAAACACAGTTTTCACTCTCTATTATCATATCCTCATGCCAGATTTGCAAAACCCGTAACAAAGCCATAAAAACGAGTCTCTATGTTTATCTTTTCAATACCCAAACATATCGTTTTCCAAAGAAAAAAGCAAACATTTTAATTGAGTTCTTCGAGAACTAAGATTCAACCATTTCAAACAATCGTGCATGTATCATTTATTATTTTTAACCTAATACATCATGAATATGGAAAGAAAGACTTGAGTACCAATTATCTACCCGTTGCCCTATTGGGTAACCCCTTCAGAGTTCACAACTCACATTCTGCCAACGTAGAATTTATTTACCAATCTAATTTAATACGAAATGAAAGTATGTATGAATAAAGTATTTATTTCTCTCGCTATATGTTATTTTCTTTCAGGGATAGGAAATCTCGCAGCCAAAGAGACAGAACCAAATGTTTCCTTACCTTCGATACAGCAGAAAAAAAACATTACAGGTGTTGTTTTAGATGCCAAAACAAATGAGCCGGTCATTAATGCCACTATACAGGTAAAAGGAACGACGACAGGTGTCATTACTGATATTGATGGTAAGTTCAATATCTCATGCTCATCCGAGAATACACTCGTTATTTCCTTTATAGGATATACATCCCAGGAAATAAAAGTCGGTAAAAATACCATCTTCACCATCAGATTAGAGGAAGACACCGAAATGCTTGATGAAGTCGTAGTCACAGCCTTTGGTGCCGGTCAGAAAAAGGAAAGTATTGTAGGTTCTGTCCAAACAATACGTCCGGGAGATTTAAAAGTACCGTCTTCCAACCTCTCCACCTCATTTGCCGGCCGACTTTCAGGAGTCGTTGCCTATCAAAGAAGCGGACAACCGGGAAGTAACAGTGCAGACTTCTTTATCCGGGGAGTATCAACGTTGAGCGGCATCACTTCTCCATTAATTATCCTGGATGGTGTGGAAGTCAGTTCCGCCGATCTTAATGCACTCGATCCTGAGATCATAGACGGTTTTTCTATCTTGAAAGATGCCACAGCTACTGCAATGTACGGAACCAGAGGTGCCAATGGAGTAATGATAGTCACAACCAAAAGTGGAGCAGACCTTGAAAAACCGATTATTGGATTCCGTATAGAAGGCAATGTGTCCACCCCGACCAAAGTACCCAAATTTGTCGACGGGGCCAGATATATGGAGATGTTTAATGAAGCGATCACCAACCAGGGAACGGGTGACGTCATGTTTACCGACGAGCAGATCTACGGGACCCGGAATAACCTGAATCCATATGTTTTTCCTAATGTCGACTGGTATGATGAAATATTCAAAAATCTGGCATTCAACCAAAAAGCAAATTTCAATATTCGGGGAGGTACCAAAAAGATCACCTATTTCATGAATATAGGTGTCAACCATGAAACCGGTATGCTAAAGAATCGTACTGCGGATCTGTTTTCCTACAACAACAATATAGACCTGAAAAAGTATGCTTTCCAGAACAACATCGATTTCCATATGAGCAGGACCTCCACCATTTCATTACATCTGAATGTACAATTAAATGACATGAACTCCCCTAACACCGCCGTCAACGATATATATAGTTCTATTATGAACTCCAACCCGGTCGATTTCCCGGTATCTTATCCAAAAGACAATTCTTCCAACTGGATCAAATGGGGTGCCTATGCCGGAGGAAACGACCAGGGAGCAACCAATCCAATGGCTTTATTTACCAATGGATATAAAAGCCTCTTCGAAAGTACCGTGCTTGCAAACATCGACTTCGACCAAAAACTGGACTTTATCACAGAAGGACTGCGATTTAAGGCACTGTTTTCCTTCAAGAATTGGAATAAGACCGAAACATTCCGTTCACAAGGATATAACCGCTATACATTAAACAGTTATAGCAAAAATGAAGACGGCACCTATTCGTATGAAATATCTCCGATGGGTAACCCGACTAAACCGACACTAAGTACAACCAGCAACGTTTACGGGGACCGTCGTATTTATGCACAGGCCTACCTGGATTATACACATTCTTTCGGGGATCATCATGTAAATGGAATGGCTTTATGGAACCTCGACCAATACGATAATAACGTACCGGGATCGGATCTAATACAATCATTGCCTCGACGAAAAATGGGAATAGCCGGACGTCTTTCTTATGATTACGGACATCGCTATATGATAGAGGTCAATGCCGGATATAACGGTTCGGAGAATTTTGCATCCGGTAACCGCTGGGGATTCTTTCCGTCAATAGCTATCGGCTGGAATGTAGCACAAGAGAATTTCTTCAAACCCATAACCCCCGTTATCTCTAACTTAAAATTACGCGGTTCATATGGATTAGTAGGAAACGACCAGATCACCCAGGATAATGTACTCGTGCGATTCATTTATTTATCCGATATAAATTTACAAAACACGGCAGATTTCACCACCGGATATGGGAATAATAAAGTGTCGTACAAAGGACCGACTTACAACCGTTATCAAAACAATTCCATTACCTGGGAAGTCGGAGAAAAGCTCAATGTCGGAATGGATTTACAGTTACTGAACTCCATAAATTTTACCATCGATGGTTTCCGTGAAATAAGACGCGACATCTTCCAACAGAAAAAATCCATACCCAATTACCTGGGGACAGCCGGAACTGTCGTTTACGGGAACCTGGCAAAAGTCAAAAACTGGGGATTCGATGCGTCCATTGATTATGGAGAACAACTAACCAGAGATTTGTCGATTCAATTCAAAGGGACGTTCACTTTTGCCCGCAATAAAGTATTGGAATATGATGAAGCTCCGGGATTACGTTCCTCACTTTCACAAGTCGGCAAGAAGTTAAATACGTACTACGGTTACATAACCGATAAGTTATTTATCGATTATGCGGACATAGCCAACAGCCCGACTTCCACACTCGGAAATATAGCCATCGCACCGGGAGATATTAAATATGTAGACCAACCGGACACCGAAGGGAACTATGACGGAAAGATCACTTCAGACGACCGCGTGCCTTTGGGTTTTCCCACTGTCCCGGAAATAGTCTATGGCTTCGGTCCTTCCATCCAATGGAAGAAATGGGACTTCTCATTTTTCTTTCAGGGAGTTGCCAACACTTCGCTGATGATGAGTGGTTTCCACCCTTTCGGTACACAGTACAACCGGAATGTACTACAGTTTGTAGCCGATGATTACTGGTCAGATACCAACCAGAATATCAATGCGAAATATCCGAGACTGACAAAATATAACAACGACCATAATAGTCAGACTTCCGATTTCTGGTTACGAAATGCAGCATTCCTTAAATTGAAAAATGCCGAAATCGGATATTCTTTCAAAAACATGAGGATATATCTGAGCGGCACCAACCTACTGACTTTCGCTCCTTTCAAATACTGGGATCCGGAAATGGGAGGAGGAAAAGGGTTAAGCTATCCCACTCAAAGAGTGTATAATATAGGTTTTCAAATGACATTAAAATAATATAGATAAAATGAATATATTACATAGATTTTCAATATCGATACTGTTTGTTATCTGCTTTACTTCATGTAACTATCTGGACGTGGTTCCGGATGAGAAACCGACAGAAAAGGATGCCTTCGAAGACACTAATGCGGCAGAACGGTTCATGTACTCCTGCTATTCCTATCTGCCTGCTCCCAGGAGCGGTACCTCATCACTCGACTTAATGACAGGAGACGAAGTTGTTACGGCCTTCGAACATGAAACATTCGCCTCTTTCCCCAAAGGAAACTACACAGCATCTACACCGGTTATTTCCTATTGGAATACGTTCTTCCAAGGGTTAAGACAATGTTACATCATGCTCAATAATATCGATCAGGTCCCTAATCTACCACAAAACACACGAGACGATTATGTGGCTCAGGCCAAATTCCTCATCGCCTATTATCATTTTCTACTCATACGTTGCTATGGCCCGGTCATTCTGATAAAAGAAGAACCCTCACTGATAACACCTCCTTCCGAATATCTGGGAAGAAGTCCGTTAGACGAATGTGTTCAATATGTGTGCGACCTATTCGATGAAGCAGCAGCCAGCCTACCGGAAACACGTCCGGTACGACAGTACGGACTTGCCACGAATGTTGCCGCCAAAGCTTTAAAAGCCAAAATGTTATTATATGCAGCCTCACCACTGTTTAATGGAAACAGTGAGTTTTACAACAATTTTGTTAATAAAGACGGAACTCCACTGATGCCTCTCAGTTATGATGCCAATAAATGGGGTAAAGCCAAAGAGGCTTATAAAGAGGCTATAAATTTGGCAGAAACTGCCGGTCACGCTTTGTATACAAACACCGGATATAATGGTGGAAACCTGGAACCGACAGATCCTACACAACATTGCCTGCGCTACAATATCATAGAAGCCGGCAATAAAGAGATTATCTGGGCTGACAGCAGAGATGAAGGAGCTTACGGCATTCAGAATAAATCGATCCCATTCTGTAATGGAAGTGCCTGGAATGGCATCGCTCCGACTCTCAGCATGCTTAAACGATTTTATACGAAAAATGGGCTCCCGATCGAAGAGGACCCGGATTTCGATCTCTCTACCATGTTCAACCTGATAACAGTAGATGATGAACATGCGAATATCGCAGATAAAGGATCACAAACACTTAAATTCAATCTGAACAGGGAGCCCCGTTTTTATGCATGGGTTGCTTTCCAAAATGGTTTTTATGAAATACTAAGTGCACCAACCAATGGTGCCTATACTGATGATTCCAGCTACCAAAAATACAGTCCTGCCGACAACAAGGGGAAATTGGTTTGTGACTTCGTACTGGGTGGAAATACAGCACGCGGCAGCGTTGGAAATCTTCGTGCAAACAACTATTCCCCAACCGGATTTCTCAATAAAAAAGGAGTCGACCCAGGCTATGCCGTATCCAAGAGCCTGCAGGGACCTCTTGATTATCCGTGGCCAATCGTCAGGTTAGCAGACCTGTACCTTGGATATGCAGAAGCTTGTATCGAAACGAATGATCTTGTAAACGGAAAAATCTACCTGAACAAAGTTAGAGAACGCGCCGGTATACCGACAGTAGAAACTGCATGGAACAAAATCGCCACGTTGACGCAGGATAAACTGCGGGATATTGTTCGCCAGGAAAGAATGATCGAATTCTATCTTGAAAATCAGAATTTCTGGGATATGCGACGATGGAAACTTGCAGAAAAGTATTTCAATAATAAGGCACAGGGAATGAATATAGAAGCTGCGACTCTCGAAGAATATGCCAAAACAGAAGAAGTGATCTTTGAACGTAAATTTGAAAGTCCGACGCAATATCTATTGCCTATACCGATCAGCGACGTAAACAAAAACGAGAATTTAGTACAGAATCCAGGATATTAATCGATCAATTATATGAGAATAACTATAATCAACATATTAATCAGCCTGTTATATTTTGGTTTAGCAGGTTGCGAAAAGAAAGAGGAAATGATCCCTTCAGACATAACAAATCTACAAACTCAAAGCAGTCCGGGACAAATCTCTTTATATTGGGAATTGCCCAGTGATGAGACTATCCGTTACACAAAAGTATCTTATTATGATAAATTACAAGGGAAAGAGGTAACCAGGCTGGCAAGCATTTACAGCGACAGTCTCCTGATTCCGAATACCCGCAAAAAATACGGTACTTATTCATTCACAGTACAGCCGTTCAGTTATACGGATACCGGAGGGAAAGTACAAACAATCGAGGCGACTTCTGAAGCCGCTCCTATTACTGTCGAAGAAAAAAGTGAACAAATAAAACTCTCAGCCAACGATCTGAGTACAAATGCCCAGGAACCATCGGAAGGAAGTATCGAAAATTTACTGGATAACAATACTGCGACCTATTTCCATACGGCTTGGAGTATATCAGTCGAAGCACCTCATTGGATGCAAATAAATTTAAAACAAACAGTGGATGATCACTTTAAATTTTATTATGCTCCACGAAATAATGCGAGCAATAAGCCGACCGATTTCGATCTGATGGGTAGTAAGGATGGAATAAACTGGTTTTTAATCAAGAATTTTACCCAGGAAAACGACGGATTGCCAATTACCGCTTCAGATGACTATACATCCCCTGTCATTAAGGTTTCACAACCGTTTAGTTACATTCGTCTCATTGTGAATAAAACAAACAATAATACAGTTTATTGGACCATGAGCGAATTCAAGTTTTACAACGTAATACGAACAATCATCGATCCGGAAGCACCGGATGCTGAAATCTAACCAAAAAAGAAAGGTCATCTTGTGATAGATGACCTTTCTCTATTTTACATTTATTTCTATTTCTTCAATTCAAACCCTAACATCATTCCATCGTACTCACTGGCCAATTTATTAACCATTTTCAACGTAGAGTTATCGGATATAGAGGATATTTTAGTTAGAAAATCAAGCAACTTATCTGCATTGAACAATAACGATAACTCATCGCCGGAGATAACGACATGAGCTGTCAAAGTGGTCACTTTCAGTTTTCCACCCAAAGCATATTTCAGTTCAACCGTCTTCTCATCCGGATTAACAGAGAAAGTACCTTTCAAGGTTTTCTTCTTCAATGCATTCGTAAATGTGCTGTCACTATTGAATACATAATTGAACATACCCTCAACGATACCAACCTTAGCACAATATGTTTTCAGCTTCTTTTCCAGTTCACCGGCAGCTACACTTCCGGCAACATTCTTCAAGGCGTTATCTCCTTCCAGCTGAACAGCCGGATTCGTATACGTCCAGGTTCCCGCCAGATTATCAACGGTCAGTTTCTTACCTCCCGTCACGGAAGTCACTGCATCTTTTACTGTAGACGAGTTCAACAGGTCTTTCAACGATTGTCCGTAAACCTGACCGGATACAGACAGCAGGCTGCATACTGCAACCATTATAATCCACACTTTTTTCATATCTCTAGTTTTACTCTTTTTTAAAACATACAAAGATACAAATATTATCCCTACATTTGTTTCTTGCTTTTATTTACATAGGGGAAGATCTTAAACTTAATAACATAAGTCTTATGAGAAATCTAATTAAACGCACTTTCATCATGCTTATTTGCTCATTAGCGTATCTGAACGGACAAGCGGCAATCGACCCGTCAGTTGTGCAATCTACAATCAAGGCGCTGACAGCCAAAGACAACAGCAACAAATCCGGTATTGAAAAAGGTGTCACACAAGTAGCCCGTCTCTGGCAACAGGCAGATGGAGACAACGCGGCCTTCCAAACCTTCTGCGAAGCAAACTACATCGCCAATCCGGACGAGAAGTATCAGGTATTCCTCAAGATCAGTGACTACCTGGAAGGTATCAACGGACATTTCAACGAAATGTCTTTACGCCTGCAAAAAAGCCTGCATCTGGATAATGGCCCGCTGCTTCCTATCGACGAGAAGTTCGGTTCCTACAGTCCGTCGACTCACCTCAGCGACGATTTATATAACAACAAGATCGCTTTCATCATTGCCCTTAACTTTCCTCATCTTACACTGGAAGAAAAAGAGGCACTCGGTCCCGACCGTAAAGCCTGGGCCTATGCCCGCATGGGTGACTTGTTCACCGAACGTATCCCGGCTTCTCTGAAACAAGTAGTAGCCAATGCCGGAAGTGATGCCGACATTTATATTTCCCAGTACAATATTTATATGGGACATGTACAAAACAAAAAGGATCAGTTCTTGTTTCCTAAAGACATGATATTGCTATCGCACTGGAATCTGCGCGATGAGATCAAGGCTAACTATAATAAAGGAAAAGAGGGGCTGGATAAACAACGTACCGTTTATGAGGTAATGAAACGGATCGTATCACAGGAGATTCCGGTCGAAGTGATTAACTCGGGTGCCTGCGAATGGAACCCGTATCGTAACACGATCAGTCAGGACAATAAAGAAGTTAAAGCAACTCCTGAGTCGACTGTCCGTTATCAGAAAATGCTGAACAACTTCAAAGCAATGCAGGGTATCGATAAATATACCGGCGATACTTTTATCGACCGAAATTTCAACGACAACATGGAAGTTTCCCTTCAGGACGTTGAAAAGTTATTCGACGAATTTCTGTCTGCCCCTGAACTAAAAGAGGTCGGCAAAATGATTTCCAAACGGCTCGGACGAAAACTGGAAGCCTATGATATCTGGTACGACGGTTTCAAAGCACGCAGTAACCTCGACGAAACAAAACTGGATGCACAAACCCAAGCCCTTTATCCGGATGCTGCCACACTGGATAAGAAACTGCCGGATATCCTGATGAAACTTGGCTTCAGTGCCGAACGTGCCAATTATCTGGCCGACAAGATCATCGTAGATGCAGCTCGTGGTTCAGGACATGCTTGGGGAGCAGCTATGAAAGGGCAGCAATCACACCTGCGTACCCGTATTCCGGCAACCGGAATGAATTACAAAGGATACAACATAGCTATCCATGAATTCGGCCATAATGTGGAACAAACACTATCACTTTATGACGTAGATTATTATATGTTGAGCGGTGTTCCGAACACAGCCTTTACCGAAGCACTGGCCTTTGTATTCCAGAAACGTGACCTTGAAATATTAGGCATTACCGATCCGAATCCGGATAAAAAAGCGATGGATATCCTGGATAAGATATGGAGCATGTACGAAATATGTGGTGTTTCCATGTTGGATATTTCCGTTTGGAAATGGATGTATGCCCACCCGGAAGCAACTGTCGAGCAACTGAAGGAGGCAACAATCGGATTATCGAAAGAAATATGGAATAAATATTATGCACCGGTATTCGGTGTAAAAGATGAAACAGTATTGGCTGTTTATTCGCATATGATCAGTTATCCGCTGTATTTGTCGGCCTATGCCTTCGGACAGATCATCGAATTCCAACTCGACCAGTATCTGGAAGGCAAGGATTTTGCCAACGAAGTCGAACGTATCTTCCGCCAGGGACGCCTTACACCGAACCAATGGATGATACTGGCAACCGGAAGTCCGCTCACAGTCGAACCCATGCTGGAAGCAGTAAGAGAAGTTATCAAGTAAATAAGATAAAATGATATTGTCAAATCACGCCACAACTGTAAATGAAAACGACGGATTGCCGTTACCCAAGCGTTACTGGGCCATCTTAGCCACAGCTTTAGGAGTAGGAATGTCGGTGATAGACGGAACCATTGCCAACGTTGCATTACCGACCATAGCACGCGACCTGGGAACATCACCGTCCGTAACGATCTGGGTAGTCAATGCCTATCAGCTGGCCATCACCATTTCGCTTCTCTCTTTCTCTTCATTGGGAGACATTTACGGTTATCGGAGGATTTACTTATCAGGAATCTTGCTGTTCAGCATCACATCTGCTATCTGCGCTTTGGCCGATTCGTTCTGGATGTTGACTGCTGCACGTATATTACAGGGATTCGGAGCTGCTGCCATCACCAGCGTGAATACGGCGCTGCTCCGGATCATTTATCCAAAACGTTTTCTAGGTCGTGGGATGGGTATTAATGCACTGGTTGTCGCAGTATCCATCGCCGCAGGACCAACTATAGCCTCTATCATTTTATCACTAGGTTCCTGGCACTGGCTCTTTGCAATCAATATCCCGATCGGGATCGCAGCTTTAGTGATCGGGATGATGCACTTACCCGCAAATCCGGTAAAGGTAACTGGCAGGCTCTTCGATAAAATCAGTTGTGTAATGAACGCTTTTACCTTCGGATTGTTGATTTTCTCACTTGAAGGTATTGCTCATAAAGAAAACCTTTCACTGATCATAGGAGGGATCATTGCTTTATGCGTGACCGGATATTTCTTTGTCCGCCGCCAGTTGAAACAGCAATTTCCATTACTTCCCGTCGACCTGATGCGTATCCCGATCTTCTCCATGTCGATCGGCACATCTATCTGTTCCTTCACCGGACAAATGCTAGCGATGATCTCCCTTCCTTTTTTCCTGCAAGGTTCGTTGGGACGTAGCGATGTAACAACCGGATTACTTCTGACACCCTGGCCACTGGGCACTATGATCATGGCTCCCCTTGCGGGACGCCTGGTTGAACGTATCCATGCAGGTATATTGGGAGGAATCGGCATGACCATATTTGCAACAGGGCTCTTCCTTTTAGCCATTCTCCCCTCTGATCCAACAAATATGGATATTGTATGGCGTCTGTTCATCTGTGGTGCAGGATTCGGCTTATTCCAGACACCCAACAACAGTACTATTATCTCTTCTGCTCCATCCAACCGAAGTGGCGGAGCAAGCGGGATGTTGGGAACGGCACGCTTACTGGGACAAACATTGGGAGCGACATTAGTTGCCATGATATTCAACTTAATCCCGACCAATAGTTCGCAAGCGTGTCTATATTTAGCTACCGGTTTTGCTGTTGTTGCCGCAGTAGTCAGCTGCCTGAGAATTTCACAACCACGCCCATTGAAAGGATTCAAATAAAAAAGCCACCCTGCAAATGCAGAGTGACTTCCTATATTTAATCTGTAACCTGAATTAAAGTTTGTTGTCAGAACCCAAAACGTTAAGAATTTTGTGTTTGTACAATTTTTCCATATTATCACGAGCCGGGCCCAGATATTTACGAGGATCGAATTCAGCTGGTTTTTCAGCGAAAGTCTTACGGATTGCAGCAGTCATAGCCAGACGAGAGTCTGAGTCGATGTTGATCTTGCAAACAGCAGACTTAGCAGCCTTACGCAATTCTTCTTCAGGAATACCGATAGCAGCTTTCAAAGCACCACCGTATTTGTTGATTGTTTCAACTTCTTCTTCAGGAACAGAAGAAGAACCGTGAAGTACGATGGGGAATCCCGGAAGTTTTTCCATTACAGCGTCCAATACTTCGAATGCCAATGGAGGGGGAACCATCTTGCCAGTCTTCGGATCGATATGGCACTGTTCCGGAGTAAATTTGTAAGCACCGTGAGAAGTACCGATTGAGATAGCCAAAGAATCGCAACCTGTGCGAGTAGCGAAATCGATTACTTCTTCAGGGTCAGTATATGTGTGATGGTCAGAAGAAACTTCATCTTCAACACCAGCCAATACACCTAGTTCACCTTCAACTGTTACATCGAACTGGTGAGCGTAGTCAACAACTTTCTTTGTCAAAGCTACGTTTTCTTCGTAAGGCAGGTGAGAACCGTCAATCATTACAGAAGAGAAACCTGAATCGATACAGCTCTTGCAAGTTTCAAAAGTATCACCATGATCCAGGTGAAGAACGATCTGCGGATTAGCACAACCTAATTCCTTTGCATATTCAACTGCACCCTGAGCCATGTAACGCAACAGAGTCGCATTAGCATACTGACGAGCACCTTTAGATACCTGCAGGATAACCGGAGATTTTGTTTCAACAGCAGCCTTGATGATAGCCTGCATCTGTTCCATGTTATTGAAGTTGAAAGCCGGAATTGCATATCCGCCTTTGATGGCTTTAGCAAACATTTCTTTAGTGTTTACCAAACCTAAGTCTTTGTAATTTACCATTGTTGTATATGTTATTACGTTAATGATTGAAAATCTTGTACAAAGATAAAAACTATCCAAATATATTATGCTATTAAGCATATAAAATAACACAAAAGTCAAGGTTTCGGAAAAAATAGTCAGAATTTCTTTGTTTGTTTAGAGCAAATCCATACCTTTGCAAGCCAATTTACCGGTTACCAAACTAATAAGAGTATAAATTAAATTAGATAAAGAAGCAATGAAAAAAGGAATCCATCCTGAAAACTATCGTCCTGTAGTATTCAAGGACATGTCAAACGATGATGTATTTATCACTCGTTCAACTATTAATGCAAAAGAAACAATCGAAATCGACGGTGTTGAATACCCACTGGTAAAGGTCGAAATCTCTAACACTTCACACCCGTTCTACACTGGTAAGTCTAAACTGGTGGATACTGCTGGACGTGTTGATAAGTTCATGAGCCGTTACGGTAACCGTAATAAGAAATAATCATTTCCTGCAAGGAAATGAAAAAAGGTTGCGATTTAGTTCGCAGCCTTTTTTTATGCTCTCCCCATTTTCGGAATTAGAAAGAGGGGAAATTAAAAATATTCCTATATTTGTAGCTTGTTAAAAGCTATATTAATCGAATAAAATACCATGGCAAAAACAAAAGAAGAATTACTGAACATTCTCGACCAGTTCACACTGGCAGAAAAAGTAGTTTCCGCTGAACCTTTCGGAAACGGACACATTAACGATACGCTGAAAGTAACGAACGAAAAAGGTGAAATCAAATACGTATTACAACGTATCAACCATCTGATCTTTACAAATGTAGATATGTTACAGAACAATATCAACACTGTAACGACACATATCCGTAAGAAACTGGAAGCCAAAGGCGAAAGCGATATCGACCGTAAAGTACTGACTTTCCTTCCGACAAAAGAGGGCAAACCTTATTACTTCGACGGCGACAGTTACTGGCGTGTATGCCTGTTCATCCCGAACAGCAAAAGCTACGAAGAAGTAACTCCCGAACTGTCTTATGAAGCAGGAAAAGCTTTCGGTGATTTCCAATCCATGCTGTCAGACCTGCCGGAAGGATCACTGGGTGAAACAATTCCTAACTTCCATAATATGGAATTCCGCCTGCAACAATTCCACGATGCAGTTAAGGCTAATGCTGCCGGACGTCTGGAAGAAGTGAAAGACCTGATCGAAGAAGTAGAAAAACGTGCGGATGCCATGTGTATCCAGGAACGTTTATATCGTGAAGGCAAACTTCAGAAACGTACAAACCATTGCGATACAAAGGTGAACAACATGATGTTCGATGCCGACACAGACAAAGTGCTCTGTGTGATCGACCTCGATACCGTTATGCCGGGATTCGTTTTGTCGGATATCGGTGACTTTATCCGTACAGGAGCAAACACCGGTGCAGAAGACGATGAAAACCTGGACAACGTAAATGTGAACATGGATATCTTCAAAGCATATACCCGTGGTTATATGGAAACAGCCAAGGCATTCCTTTCTCCGCTTGAAATCAGCCTGCTTCCTTATGGCGGTCGTCTATTGACTTATATGCAGACCGTACGCTTCCTGACAGACTATATCAACGGCGATACTTATTATAAGATCCATAGCCCGAAACATAACCTGATCCGTACTAAAGCTCAGTTCAAACTGCTGCAAAGCCTGGAAGAACACGCAGAAGAGATGGACAGTTTTATGAAAGAATGGCTGTAAAATAGTAGCAAACCAGAATTTATAAGATCCCAAAAGTATATCATCTTACTTTTGGGATTTTTTTGTTCCTTCCCCTCCAATCGTAAGATAGTCCATCTATTAGATATTATTATCTATTTAATCTCTCTTCGTAAACACTTTTCTTTGCAAAATAAAGACAACTGTATATCTAACTTACACAAATAAAGTACTTATGAAAAAGAGTTTCTTGATTTTACTCTCCTTTTTGACCCTTATAGCCTGCCGTCAGGCAGATAATAAACAATCCCTGCAAGGTGAATGGCGCTTTGCCCTCGACCGGAACGACCGTGGACTGGCAGAGCAATGGTACACCCGGTCATTGACCGACACGATCCATCTGCCCGGTTCGCTTCAGGAGCAGGGATACGGCGATGAGGTCGGGATTGAAACACCCTGGACCGGACAGATCGTCGACAAGTCATGGTATGATTCCCCTTTATATGAGAAATTCCGCCAGCCGGGAAATATCAAAGTACCTTTCTGGCTGAATCCGGACAAACATTATGTAGGAGTCGCTTGGTACCAGAAGGAGATCGACATACCTGCCTCATGGAGTGGTAATCCGGTACAACTCGAACTGGAACGCACGCATTGGGAAACGACACTTTTTCTGGACGGTGTCGAAATGGGGAAACACGAATCATTGTCTACTCCCTATCGCTATACGTTCAAAGAGTTGGCACCCGGTAAACATACGCTGACCCTTCGCGTAGACAACCGGGTCAATATTGAAGTCGGCGTGAATGCACATAGCGTTTCCGACCATACACAGTCGAACTGGAACGGTGTAATCGGAACGATCAGCCTGACAGCCAAACCGTCCCTTTATATAGACGACATACAGATATACCCGAACATCACCGATAAAACGATTAAGGTAGCCGTATCATTGGATGGCACAACCGAAACAAACGATGCCACCCTCCTTCTTCAGATAGAGAAAAAAGACGGCGGTGTGGTTGGCAAACCTCATAAAGTCACCATCAACCCCGAAGCCGGGATGAAGCAGGAAGTCACTCTATCTATGGGAGAAGATGCCCTGCTCTGGTCGGAGCACAATCCGAACCTCTACACACTGTGTGCTGTCGTAGAGAGTGACGGAAAGAAAGAGGAGCAATACCGTACTTTCGGTCTCCGCGAGTTCAAGGCAAACGGTACACGTTTCGAAGTAAACGGCCATCCGGTATTCCTCCGGGGAACTCTGGAATGCTGTATATTCCCGCTGACCGGATATCCCGCCATGGATCGTGCTTACTGGACAAAAATATATAATCAGTGCAAAGCATACGGTCTGAACCATGTCCGTTTCCACTCCTGGTGTCCTCCCGAAGCAGCCTTCGCCGTTGCCGACAGTATGGGATTCTATCTGCAGGTCGAATGTGCAGGTTGGGCAACCGTAGGAAACGGTGGTTACTCCGACCAGTGGTTCCGCGAAGAAAGCGACCGCATCCTGAAAGAATACGGCAACCATCCTTCTTTCTGCTTGATGGCCTATGGAAACGAACCGGGTGGAGCGAACCAAGCCGAATACCTGTCCGGTTTGATCGACTACTGGAAATCGAAAGACCTTCGCCATGTCTATACCACCGCCGGTGGATGGCCTTATGTGGACAATGCAGACTACTGGGACCCAATGGATCCGCGTATCCAGCGATGGGGAGAAGGTTTGCGCAGTGTAATCAACGCACAACCTCCCCGTACCGATTATGACTTCGCCGATATCATCCGAAAAAATATGCCGACCGTCAGCCATGAGATCGGACAATGGTGTGTATATCCGAACTTAAAGGAAATAGATAAATACACCGGCATCCTGAAAGCTAAAAACTTCGAGATATTCCGAGAAACATTGAAAGATCATCACATGGACGACCTTGCCGATGCATTTCTTTATGCTTCCGGCCGGTTACAAACGCTTTGTTACAAAGCCGATATAGAAGCAGCGTTACGTACTCCGGGCTTTGCCGGTTTCCAGTTACTCGACCTGCATGATTTTCCGGGGCAGGGGACAGCGCTTGTAGGCGTTCTCGATCCGTTCTGGGATGAAAAAGGATATGTAACAGGTGATGAATACAGCACATTCTGTAACAAGACAGTTCCGCTTATCCGTTTCCCCAAAATGGTCTGGTTGAATAATGAGACATTAAGTGTCCCGGTCGAAATAGCCCATTTCGGAGAAAAACCTTTACAGGCAGCCAATATCAACTGGCAGATCAGCGACCGGGCCGGTACTAAACTGGCACAAGGCTGTTTCACGAAAGACCTTCCGGTAACCAACTGTATCCCGGCAGGTGAAATCGAATATGCCCTCTCCGGTATCGGTGAACCATCGCAACTGCTCGTCAGCGTGGAAGTGAAAGAGACAAACAGTAAGAACCAATGGAATATCTGGGTATACCCCGCCAAACAGGAAGCCGTAGAGCAACAGCCCTATATAACCTCTACACTCGACAACCAGACGATGGAACGCCTCGACAAAGGAGAAAATGTGCTGCTCCTGTTAGCTCCCGGAAGTATCCTGCCGGAAAAAGGCGGAGATATCCGTGTCGGTTTCTCTTCCATCTTCTGGAATACAGCCTGGACGAACAAGCAACCTCCCCATACGCTGGGAATCCTCTGCAATCCGGCACACCCGGCACTGGCAGCCTTCCCTACCGAAGGATACAGCGATTATCAGTGGTGGGATCTGGTAAGCAATTGCAATGCAATGGTATTGGATGACTTCCCGGCAGATTACCGTCCGATAGTGCAACTGGTAGATGACTGGTTCACGAACCGGAAACTGGGAATCCTGCTGGAAGGCAAAATAGGTAACGGAAAACTGATGGTATGCAGTGCAGACCTTCAAAAAGACCTGGATAAACGTCCGGCAGCACGCCAGTTCCGACAGAGTATCCTGCAATATATGGCATCCGACCGTTTCAATCCGTCTGCTTCGTTAGACCCGGCATTAGTAAAGGCCCTATATCAAAAATAAAAGGTTAACATATTAAATAAACAAACATGAAACACCTCTCTTTAATCGGTAGAATCGTTTTGCTTTTTACATTCGCGTTCGTCTTTCAGGCCGGTGCACAGAATGTAAACCTGAAAACCCGTTCAACCCAAATCGGGATCGACAACAATGGCTACTTTTCTTCTATCCAGATAGAAGGAAAAGATATTTTACACACAGGAAAGTACCCGCTCGTAACGGCCTGTATAGATAACAAACTGGTGACCCCGACAAAATTGACTTCCAGTGGCAATCAACTTAAACTGACCATGTCCGATGGGGGGACTATCTCCCTGAAACATAAGGAAAGCGAAGTCTGCATTACGTTGGAAGTAGCCAATATCCCGGAAAAATATGAAGTATTGCTATTCGGTCCATTAGCCGTTAATATCAATGAAATGGTCGGCGATGTGGTCGGTGTCGCTCAGGGCAACGGCGTTGCTTTCGGCATACAGGCGCTGAACATCAAGACAAATGCAGGAATACCGGAAGAGTACGGCCAGTTGGTTACACAAACTTATGGTTACACCGGAAAAGCTGCCGAATTATCCGTTGCCAGCATCCCTGATTACAAACTGGCGGCTGCCGATATCTCCGATGGTACAGTATTCCATTTCTCCGCCCGCAGAAGAAATAAACAGGAATACCGTCAGGTACAAGGACTGAATAACTCACTGGTTCTCCCGGTCGAAGGAGCAGACGGTCTGATCAAAGGGGCTAAAATAGCTTTCTTCGGAAGTAAAAATACAGAAGCTCTTGCCCGTATCGGAGAAATCGAACTGGAGCAAGGTTTGCCACATCCTTTGTTCGACGGCGAATGGGGCAAAACCGCCCGTGCTGCCATGAAGTCTTATCTGATCTCCGACTTCTCGGAAAATAATTTTGACATGATCCTCGATAAAGCTAAGATTGCCGGATTCAAATATGTATACCATAGCGGTCCGTTCCTAGACTGGGGACATTTCAACTGGGATCCTAAATTCACGAAAAGCGGTGATGAGGGTGTCAGGAAAATGGTAGACAAGGCAAAGGCTGAAGGCATTGCCGTCGGCGTACATACGCTCAGCAACTTTATGACAACCAACGATGCGTATGTCACTCCTGTCCCTACCGAACACCTGCTGAAGCAAGGCGTTTTATCACTCACTGCCGACCTGGACAAAGACCAGACAGAAATCACAATCAAAAAGTCTAGCCTGTTCGATAGACCCATGACACTGAACGCCATGCAGATCGACCAGGAGCTGATTACTTACGGAAACACGGAGGATAAAGGAGAAACTCTTCTGCTGAAAAACTGTAAAAGAGGCGCATACGGTACGACAGCTACTGCTCATTCACAAAAGACCCCGCTTTACAAATTATGGGATTATCCGTATAAAACCCTGTTCCCCGACCTGGTCCTGCAAGATAAATTCTCCGACCGCTTGGCTGAGATTATGAATAAAACAGGACTTTGCCAGATCTCTTTCGACGGTCTGGAAGGATGCTCTTACACCGGACAAGACGAATATGCAAACAACCGCTTTGTCTATCGCTGGTACAATCAACTGAATCATAACGTATTGAACGACGCCAGCCGCCTCAGCCATAACTTATGGCATATCCATACCCGCATGAACTGGGGCGAGCCTTGGGGAGAAGCGATGCGTACAGGGCAGGTAGAGAACCGTATCAAGAACCAGGCATTCTTCAAACGTAATCTTTTTCCGCGTATGTTGGGATGGTTCCTGATCCGCCTGGCAGACCGTAACTTCGAATGTTCTTCCCTGGAGGACCTGGAGTGGGCATTATCCGAATCAGCCGGTTTTGATGCCGGCTATGCCATGACGATCAACAGTAACACATTACGCCGTCACGGACAGATCGATAAATTACTGGAAACTATCAAAAACTGGGACAAGCTACGCGAGGCAGAAGCTTTCACTGAAGAACAAAAAACTCTACTGAGAGATCCGCTGACTGAATGGCATCTGGAAAAAGTAAGTGAAGAAAACTACAACCTTTATCCGCTCCATATCTCCAAACATTATCGTTGTAACCTGGCAGAAATGCAACCGGGACAACCAGGCGGAGCAGACTGGTCATGGGAAAGTCCTTACGAAAGTATGTATGCAATCCGTTTGAAAGTAGATGGAGACGGCACGATCAAAGATCCGTCATTCACAACCCCTAAAGGAGTAATAAAGTTCCCTTGCGAGATCTCCGACCGCCAGTACCTGCTTTATACTTTTGATGGTAAAGCGGTAGTGACCGATAAGAATTACAATGTGATCAGCGAAGTGCAACCTCAAGGTAAAGCCCTGCTTCCTGCCGGTTCATCGGCTGTCGCTTTTTCTTGCGAACAGACCAGCGAAGACGCACCGGAAGTAATTATTCGTTACATCACCAAAGGGACACCGGAAGGAATCAGACTCAACAAATAAAAACAAGACGGATTATCAGGCCAAAAGCCAGTAAGTCATAGTGCTGTTGCATCTCAAAGTGCCAGCACTATAGTCCTACTATGGCTGGCACTATAGTGCTGATGGTTGCGTCACTATAGTGCTAAAGCCGTTTGACTAAATGCCACGTCAGGTCATCTATGATTCTCGGATTTCAGTGCATTGAATTGTCTTAAGCGGTATTCTCTCGGGGAACAACGGACCATCTTCGAAAACAGGCGGGAAAACTGGGAAAGGTTACTGATCCCTACTTTTTCCGCTATTTCAATGATAGACATATGAGAAGTAAGCAATAGAGTCTGCGCCCGTTCAATCCGTTTCATCTGAATATACTCACAAGGAGGCATACCTATTATCCGTTTGAATACCTTAGAGAAGTGGTCGGAAGTAATACACATCAGATCAGCCAGCATCGAAACAGAAATACGTCGGTCCAGATGTTTATTTATATATTGTATCGCCACATCCAGCTTCTCATACAAACTGTTCGCCTCCGGAAAAAGCAGACACTCTTCTGTTATAAAACGGGAAAAAAGTTGCAGCAGAATACCGCTACTTTCTACCAGGTTGGAAAATGTCGAAACAGATATCTCCTCCTCCTTGGTATAAATATTCCGGTCATTATCATAATGTTTAGGATCTGACGTCGGTAACGATTTATAAGGATTTAGAGCCAGAAAACGCTCCATCAAAGAATAATCCATTGGAGTAGCTTCCACCTGCAAATTCATTTTCATCGGATTACTGATGCCCTTCCCTCCTTTCGTTTCGTCAAAGAAACAGATATAATAATGCTCCATAAAATCATCGCATTCATAACTATGAAAAGCAAACTTAGGTATCAGGAACAGTTGGCCGGGTAACAGTTCATATCCTTTCTGATTGATATAAACTTTACCTTTTCCTTTGGTTATCAAATAAAGCCGGTAAAAAGGGCTGATGACATCCTGATAATTCCACCAGGTTTCCACCCGGGAATGATCGGCATAAAGCAAAGGCAGCGACAAGTCATACGGAGAATAAGAGACAAGCATATCAGATGTTTATTAGTTAACCGTCGCAAATATAGGAATTATATTCAAATCACAATATCGGATTATGCAAAGTATTCATCTTATTTTGTCAAAGTTAAGAAAAAGAGATGCTTTATTTTTGTAACTACTAAACTTCATCTTATAACATAATACTAACACACTATGAAACGGATCATTACAGCTCTGTTTATTTTGGCCGGACTATGTTGTCCGTTCTTACTTTCCGCACAAGACTCCTGGCAAAGCCTGATTAACCGGCTTACCTATTATTCACCGGAAAAATACAAATTGGCAACAGATAATCTGAAGAAGAAATATCCGGATAGTTATCGTCCGGATAAAGATTTCGAAAAGGCTCTCGAAGAACTGAAGGCAGATAAGGAAACACTTATCAAAGGTTTGAAAGCCAAAGATCCGAAAGCGGAGAAACAAGCCCAAAAGCTACTGCAACAACTGGATGCCGCTTTATTGGCCAACCCGCTACTGGCCGGCAAACAGGTCGTTGCCATCCGGAGAACATTAGGCGATAATGCCCGTAAAGCCATGAGTGGCGGATTAGGTATCGCCCCTTCCAACTTCCAGAATAACTCCGAGATAGGAAACCCTAAAACAGGATGGACGAACGAATTCGTATCCCTGAATATTACCCCCGGCAAAATAAAACAAACCACTATCTATAAACCGGAACAGGGCATGATCATCACTGATCCGGAACCTCACTTCGATGGAAACCGACTAATGTATTCCTCCATCGGAACCTCCGACCGCTGGCATCTGTTCGAACTGGATATGAAAACCGGAAAGACACGGCAATTGACACCCGATAGCTATAAAGATTTCGACAGTTTCGACGGTTGCTATACTCCCGACGGACGGTATATCTTCTGCTCCACAGGGACATTCCTCGGACTTCCCTGTACAAACGGAGGAAACAAAATGTGCGGCCTGTATCTTTACGACCCCAAAACACAACTGACTCGTCAGTTGACCTACGACCAGGACAGTAATTGGGACCCGGTTATGATGGAAAACGGTATGCTGCTCTATCAGCGTTGGGAATATGCAGACCTGCCCCATTCCAACTCACGCGTCATGTTCACCATGAACCCGGACGGCACTTCGCAATCGGCCTTCTATGGTTCGAACTCCTATTTTCCTACGTCATTCTTTAGTGCCCGCCCTATCCCCGGACGTCCGTCAGCCATTGTCGGAGTAGCGACCGGACACCACAGCGTATCCCGCAGCGGACGTCTGCTCGTGATCGATACCCGTAAAGGAAGACACGAAGCAGACGGAGTAATCGCCGAGATCCCCCATGCCGGACGAAAAGTGGAACCACTGGTACGCGACCGCTTGCCGGATGGCGTATGGCCTCAGTTCCTGCAACCTTACCCCCTGAACGACACCTATTATCTGGTATCTATGAAGGATAGCCCCGAAAGCCTGTGGGGTATCTATCTGGTAGATATCTACGACAACCGTACCCTGATAGCCGAAGAAGAAAACATCGCCTATCTCGATCCGGTACTGATGGAAGCCAGAAAAGCCCCGGCTATCATCCCCGACCGCATAGACCTGGCATCTACCACCACAACCGTCTTCATGCAGGATGTCTATCATGGCGATGGCCTGAAAGGCATTCCCCGCGGGGCAGTGAAGAAACTTCGCGTCGGTTCCTTTAGTTTCAGTCCGCTGAACCAGGGAGGTTTGTTAGGTACGATCGGTATGGATGGCCCTTGGGATATTAAACGTATTCTCGGCGAAGTAGATGTAGAAGAGGACGGTTCTGCCATGTTCACCGTTCCGGCCAATACGCCGATCTTTATTCAACCGCTCGACGAAGAAGGAAAAGCTCTTCAGGTAATGCGTAGCTGGTTTACCGGAATGCCGGGCGAAACGCTTTCCTGCATCGGCTGCCATGAAGACAAGAATACCATACCTGTTCCCAAAATGACCACGGCTTCAAAGAAAAGCCCGCAACCGATCAAAGAATGGTACGGTAAGGAACGTGGTTTCAGCTATCGCCATGAGGTACAACCGGTATTGGATAAATATTGTATCTCCTGCCACAATCAGGATAAACCGGGAAAGCCCTACCTGAAAGGCGATCGATGGATCACGGACTGGACTTCACAGATCAGTGGTCGAGCCGGATCAGATTACGGAGGTCATTTCACCCTGTCGTATGCCAACCTGCACCGGTATGTACGCCGGCCGGGTATCGAAAGCGACATGCACATGCTGGTTCCGATGGATGTACATGCCGACCAGACGGAGTTGATGCAAATCCTTCAGAAAGGACATTATAATGTACAACTGGATAAAGAGTCGATAGAGAAACTGGCCTGCTGGATCGACTTCAACGCACCTTTCCACGGACGTCGTTCGGATATTCCGAACTTCCCGGATACGCAGAAAAGTAACGAACTACGGGAACTATATCGTGAAATGTTCGGTGCCCCTAAATCGACGGCCGAATGGTTGCCGGAGATCCCTCAAAACATCGAGCCGGTCAGATTCGAAAAAGAACAAAAGCCTCTTGGTGATACCGTACTTGACAAATGGCCGGTATACGATCCTAGCCAAAAAGCTTATTCCCAATGGGGAGACACCCAATGGAAACAACTGGCTTTGGGTAATTTCCAGAAGAGTATCCCGCTGGGTAACGGCATAACCCTGGAACTGGTAAAAATACCGGCTGGTTCCTTTATCATGGGTAGCGATCGCCATCCGGACGAGTTGCCGCAAACGATCGTACAGGTAGACAAAGCGTTCTGGATGGGACGTTTCGAAATCACCAACGCACAGTTCAGGGCATACGATCCGGAACACGACAGCCGCGACGAACACCGCCACGGATATCAGTTCGGACGTAGGGGATATTCGATGAACCACCCCGACCAACCGGCGGTACGAATCTCCTGGCAGGAGGCGATGGATTACTGCAAATGGTTATCGGAAAAAACTGGTATGAAGTTCTCACTCCCTACCGAAGCGCAATGGGAATGGGCTTGCCGCGCCGGAAGCGATACGCCGTTCTGGTACGGGAATATGTCTGCCGACTTCTCGACCTATGCCAACCTGGGAGATATTAAATTGAAAGAGTTTGCCGCCTGCACCGCCTATAAGTTCTACGAAAGTGCTATGGTAATTGAAAATCCCAATAAATACGACGATTGGATTCCACGCGATACCACCTATAATGACGGTGGATTTATCTCCGAACCTGTCGGCCGCTATATCCGCAACCCGTGGGATCTGTTCGATATGCACGGAAATGTTTGGGAATGGACCTTATCCAGTTACCAGCCTTATCCGTACAATGAAAACGACGGCCGCAACGAGCTGGTATCTGAAAATGGTAAGCGTGTTGCACGCGGCGGTTCCTGGTACGACCGTCCTTACCGGGCAACTTCTTCTTTCCGCCTGCCTTACCGTGAATACCAGAAAGTATATAATGTAGGATTCCGTGTAGTAATGACAGAAGAATGATAAAGCGCTATTTCAGATACTTGTTTTTCATAGCAATTATTAGCACTTATTGCTCATGTAACAATACCAAAGAGAAGTTACTTGTTTCCGGCTGCGGCTGGAAGCAGGTAGCGATCCTCGACAAAGCGACCGGAGCGATCGAATGGAGCCACCCGCTAAACCCGGGAGAAGATTGTAACGATGTAGAAATGACAGCAGATGGTCATATCCTCTATGCATATACCTCCGGTGCCCGGCTGATTACCCGCGATCAACAAACTGTCTGGGATTTCAAAGCCCAAAAGGGCGAAGAGCTTTTCACTGCCACCCGTCTCCCCTCCGGCAACTATATGCTGGCTATCTGCGGTACTCCTTCCCGTATCGTCGAACTCGATACGAATGGGAAACTGATCGATGAACTATCATTCGACACCAGTATAACCGGCGTACACGACCAGTTCCGGCAGATCGTGAAAACCCCGCAAAACACCTATCTGATCCCATTAATGGGAAAAGGGGAAGTAATTGAAATGAACAAAGACAAAGAGATCGTCAACCGGGTACATTGCGGAGGTAACCCTTTTGCCATCCAGATACTCGACAATGGAAACTGGCTCGTATCCTGCGGCGATGCGCATAACTTCGTGGAAATCGATCCGGCCCGAAAGCAGATCGTTAGAAATGTAGGCGATGACGATGTAGAGGATATAACGCTTCTCTTCGTGGCAGAACTGGTACGGTATAAAAACAGCAATACGCTAATAAGCAACTGGAACGGTCACAGTAAAAATAAATCACAACCGTTACTGGTCGAAATCAATCCGGACAATCAGGTCGTTTGGACATTACCCCTCCATCCGGACATTGTGAATATATCGACTGTCTATTCCTTTGCGGAATAAGCCGGCAATTACAGATCGAGTAAATAAACTCATTCAAAAAGGATACGGAAGCGAGTCAGGCCATCGGCATAAGTACGCAGGGAGAAAGAACAGTTTTGTTTCTGTAAAACCTCACGTATAAAGATCAGGCCGATGCCCTGTCCGTTCGGTTTGGTAGAGAAGAAGGGGCTGAACAGTTTGGTTTCTGTCTCTTTATCAATACCTTTGCCGGTATCCGCTATCTCCAGGCAGACCGGATTATGTGAAGTACGTATGTAAATATGGCCGTCGTGATCGATAGATTCGGCAGCATTCTTTATGATATTGACTAATACTTGTTCAAAAAGAGAACTGTCGAGCTTTACAACAGGAGAAACTTCATCAAGCTCCATGACAATCCGGATATTACGATTCCGGCAGATCGTTTCCATAAACCGCTTACAGGAAGTAACGACTGCATTCAGTTCACAAGAAACCGTCTGAGGTTCCGGTATACGTACCACATCTGCGAAATTCGTGATGAAATGGCTCATGCTGTAACAACGTTCGATGGAAACACGCAGTACTTCGCATATATCTTCCGTATTTTCCAGTTCGCTAAAGGTCGATTCAAGCGTATCCAATGTAGAAGTGATACCGGCAGTCGTATTATTCACCTCATGGGCAATCATACGGATCACCTTTTCATACGCTTTCTTTTCTGCCTTGAATACTTCCTGTGTCAAACCTTCCACTAAATAGAATGAATGATGGAACCCACGGTCAACGAAAGAGGAATGCGTACATTTATAAATATTGGCATCATTCAGTCGCACTGTCTGTGACTCATATAAAGGTATATTTGCCAATTCGATAGCTAAAGGGGAATCTATATCTGTCAGAGATTTCCCTTCGAAAACAACAGAGGTCGGTTGTCCGAGCATTTTATGTGCGGCCGGGTTAAGCGATATGATCTCATTGTCCAGGTTCAACATGATCACTCCCATAGGAGAAGCATTGATCAACAAGTCGAGGAAATGGTTCTGCTCTCTCAGATGCAGGCGTTCGTTTTTAAGCTGCTCCATCATCTTATTGAAGATGTCGACAATACGGTCGGCCTCCTTCTGCCCTACCCGGCTCAGGCGTGAACTAAAATCCTGTTCCTTCAATAGTTCCATACCATTTCCAATAATATTCAACGGCTTGATAATACGACGATAAAACAGGATCAGATAAAAGATTGTAACAAGTACCAGCCCTTCCACCATGAAAAACATGGCAGACGAGAAATTGTAAAATACATGCCAGGTCATCACTCCCAACACAGTCAACAACAACCCGGTTAAAATCCAGAACAACCCTTTTACTCTCATCCGTATACCTTATTTATCGGTAGGAATATCATATTTCTCTAAACGACGGTATAAAGCTGCCCGGCTGATACCCAATGCCGATGCTACATGCGACAGGTTACCGTTATGCGTTTCAAGTGCCTGCAGGATCGTTTGCCGTTCTATTTCATCCAGTGTCATCCCTTCGAAACTGGCAGCACCACCTTTGGGTACAGGTTGGGGATTTCCCATATTAAGGCACTGACTTTCAAAATCGGCTACGTCTAATAAGGATTTGCCGGATACCAGCATTGTTCTTTCCACCAGATTCTTCAATTCGCGTATATTTCCGGGATAAGGAAGACGTTGCAGAAATACTTTTGCATCGGCTGAAAAGTCCACATGAGGTAAGCCGTTCACCTCCGATTGCTTATCGGCAAAATAGCGGGCCAGCAGAGGTATATCGTCTTTCCGCTCCCGCAGGGCAGGCAGATGAATCGTGATCAGGTTAATACGGTAGAACAGATCTTCGCGGAAGGTACGGGCCGCTACCATTTCCGGCAGGTTACAGTTTGTTGCACTGACCACACGAATATCCACCTTACGGGGGCGGCTGTCACCCAGCACCTCAAAGGTCTGATCCTGTAATACACGCAACAGCTTCACCTGACACGACAACTCCAGGTCGCCAATCTCATCCAGAAAGATCGTACCCTTGTTTGCCATTTCAAAACGTCCGGTACGGTCGATATAGGCATCCGTAAAAGCTCCCTTCTTATGTCCGAACATTTCACTTTCAAAAAGGCTTTGCGATAATCCACCCAGGTTTACCTTCACAAAAGCTTCTTTCATTCGTGGACTGTTGGCATGGATTGCTTCTGCGATCAATTCCTTCCCTGTCCCGCTTTCACCGGTAATCAGTACCGAGGCATTTGTCGGAGCAATACGAGAAACGGTACCCAGCACTTCCATCAGCGCATTACTCTGCCCGATGATCTTTGCAAAATGGAATTTATTATCCGCATCGTTGCGGTTCAGCGGAGCAGTCTGCATCTTCTTCTGCTCATTCAGTTCGAGAGCCGTACGGATCGACTTAAGCAGGACCAGATTATTCCAGGGCTTGGTTATAAAATCGAAAGCGCCGGCCTGCATTCCCTGCACAGCCAGCGAGATGGACCCCCAGGCAGTCATCAGGATGACCGGCACATCAGGTTGAAATATTTTTACCTGTTTCAATAATTGAATTCCTTCTTCTCCCGTCGTAGTCAAGGTAAAGTTCATATCCATCAGGATCAGCTGCGGTGCTTCCCGGCGCACAATTGCCAATGCCTCTTCAGGCCCCGGGACGGCTTCCGGTTCAAAGCCTGCCCGTTTCAATAAAAAGGTAAGCGAAGAACGAACAGCAGCGTCGTCATCAACAATTAATATCATATAGGTTTCTTTTTAGGTTTGTAAAGATACGAATTATCTTCTTACTATTTCCTCGAAATCGGCATCCAGATTACGATCGTTCTGGAAATCGTAGAGCGTCACACTACGAACATTATAGAAATAACTCCAAAACCCATACAACTCCTGAATATGCTTTTGCTTGGCATCGTCTTTCGATTGTTGGGCGTCGTTCAGGTCGAGAATATTGATCTTTCCGATCATAAATGTTTCGATAGATGTCTGATAACGCTTCTGGGCAATCTCGTCGGCCTCGGCTGCAATTTCGAGCTGGGCGGCCTGGTTGTTAAAGTTTTCTACTAGCAGGAAAATATTCTGATTGAAGGTCATCTGGTCCTGTCGGTTCCTGGAGAGCACGACTTCACGATTGGACTCGGCAACCTTTACTTTACCTTTCCGCTTCCCCCAATCCAATAAAGGGATACTAAAGCCAACCTCGACTACCTGATTGTCCCGCAGCGGATTATAAGCCCCTCTGAAGTCACTGTCTTTTCCGGTATATCCTACGGATGCAAACAGATTGATATCGCGACGTTTTCCTTTCGCTGTCGCCACGGCATAATCGGCTTCCAGTTGTTCGCGCAGAATACGTTTGGCAAACGAGTTGTTTTCCAAAGCTTTCCCCAGTACATCCTGATATATCAGACGCATATCGGGAACGGACTCGGGAACGACCGGCTCTATCATATCGTCCTCGCTCAAACCAAGGAAAGAGCGCAACTGGAACATCTTGGCATTCAGATTGGATTGTGCCTCCGTCAATTTACCTTTTGCCTGCAAAGCCGACAATTTCAATTGCATCAGTTCGCTTTCCGATATATGTCCGATCTTTCGTTTGGCGATCGCAATATCATAGAGTTTGTTCGCATTATTCAGGTTCTGGATAGAGGTTACCAGATTCTCTTTCGCTAGCAACAGATTGAAGAAATAAGCGATTGTAGAGATCGTTACACTTTCCACACTTTCGATATAGGCCGCCTTTGCCTCCTGGTAACGGACAGGTTCAATCCGGCGGTTCCATTTCTGGTCGTTCACTCCAAAGATCGGTTGCGTCAGGGTCAAGCCGATCGGTATACTCATATATTCATTGAAAGCTCCATCCCCCAACTGGCGGGAGAAATTAAGGGAAGAATTCAATGATATTTTACCACCGGTCAACGCTATATTCTGGTCGACGGAGATCGCACCGTTCATCGACAGGTTGTTATCCTGCACAAAAGCATAGGTTCCGTCCGACTGTTGGTAACGGGAATATTGCTTGCTGTAACTAGGTATCGTCCCTTTGAAATTAACCTCAGGCAACTGGTCTGCTACATGTGTACGGTATTCCCAGTAGGATGTCTTCAGTTCGTTAAGGGCAACAGCCGCATCCACCGACTGTAGTTGGGCCAGGTTAATAGCCTCTTTCAGAGTCAGTCTTACTATATTTTCCTGCTCCCCGGCCTGTAAACCAAAGCTCATCAAGAATAAAGAAGTAATGGCTATATAGATCTTTTTCATTGTAATATATGTTTAGCCACCCCTAGGCAAAAGCTATGCCAAAAAGATATCCATCTGATTTACTGCCAAGTAGGCAAAGCAACAGGTGTCCGATAATGAACAGTATGTCCGATAATGAAAAGCTTATCCGTATTTCTGATGATCAGCACAATTTTATACTACTTATCTTTGACAGTGAACTTATACAAACCCGAACCGACCTCGAGACAGGTAAAACCATCCATATAGCCGATTATTTTTATATCCGGTACAGCATTCAATAAAGAACCGCTCTCCGTAATTTCTGCTCCGTCTAAAGAAGGTAGCCAGATTTGCGCCGTTGTATTGACCGGAATCGTGACCTGAAGTTCAAACGTTTTATTCCCCTTCCTCCAGTTGCTTACTATCGGTCCGTTTACGGATTGGTAGGAACTGTTTACCCATGCCAGATCACCCGCAGGTTGCGGTTTGATTTGTATCTTACTGAAACCGGGAGCGGCTTGATTTATTCCTCCCAATGACTGATAAAACCACTCTCCCACACTACCGAACATCGGATGGTTTTGAGAATATACATTATCGGAATATTTCCAGGTTTCCCATAAAGTAGTAGCTCCGGACTCAAGCATATACCCCCAGCCGGGAAAAGTCTTTTTCGTAACCATTTCATAAGCGATATCATTCCTGTTATTCAGACGCAGTACTTCCAAAATAATTGGAACACCGAAAATCCCGGAAGCAATATGTCCGTCCCATTTTTCCATTGCCTGCAGGAATACCGTAAAAACGGCTTCCTTCTCACTTTCCGGTACGAGATCATAGAACAAAGCAAAGGCTTGGGCTGCCTGGGTAGCATTTGCCACTTGACCGGTTCCCCGTTTCAGAAACTCTTTAATAAATGCATTCTTTACATCCGTTGCCAACCGGGAATATACTTGTGTATCTTTCGACTGGCCAGTCAGTAGAGCAAACTCAGCCAACAAGATTACATGATGGTAATAATGGGCAGTAGCAAACAAAGCGGGTACACGTTCTTCCAAACTTTCATGATCATTGATACACGTATCGATCAGGTTATCTTTTGCTTTTGAACGGAGAAACTCCACTTGCCTGCGTAAAGTCGGATAATAGGCTTTTATAGTTCGCAGATCACCATAATATTCATATAATTGCTTCTGCATAAAAGCAAATGCCAATTGCCAACCGATCGGTCCGGAGTCATCGCCCAACCCCATATCTGCTATTCCGTTATAAGGGGCAGTCTCCGTCATTCCTCCCTCGGGACGCTGGTCGTTGGCAAAATCATGCAGGGCCTTCCGATAGAAATTTTCCATATCGTAGAACCAACAGAAAGTACGTGCCGTGCCGACAATATCGCCACCATAACCGAATTTCTCACGAGCCGGACAGTCGGACTGAACACTGAACAGGTTACTATGGAAGGTATAATCCAAGACTTTATTCAAACGGTTCAACATCGGATTAGAACATTCAAAAAAGCCGTTCTTTTGCAAATCGGCACTCAAACGGATCCCCTCCACATCCGACAAGGAAGGACGCCCCGGCCAGCCGGTTATCTCGATATACCGGAAACCGTGGAACGTAAAGCGGGGCGACCAGATTTCTTCTCTCTCTCCTTTCAAGGTATAGGTATCCTCCTGCCAGGCAGTCTGCGGTTGTCCGTGGGTCTCCCAATCGGCATCCCATACTTTCTTTTGCTGTCCGGCAACCGAAGTCATCACATTCAGGCTTCCGTCCGAATAAATATCTTCACCGTAACGAATCTTTATCGTCGTACCCTTCTCCCCTCTGACCTTGAGGCGTGCTACCCCTGCAAAATTCTGCCCCATATCGAAAATGAATTCTCCGGGGCGGGTTTCCGTCATTCTCACCGGTTTAATAATCTCTATCTCCCGGATAGGTGGCTGCATCTGGGCTGTCAGTTGTCCGGTAGGAGCATTCACGACCTGCACAGCCTGTTTCCAATGGCTATCGTCAAAGGGACAGGTATCCCAACCGAGTATTTCGTTACGGGCATCATAATGTTCTCCAAGATAGACATTGTTACGCATTACCGGACCAGGTGCCGTTTTCCAACTTTCATCCGTACAGATAGTTTCTCCCGAGCCATCTGTATATTGTATACGAAGCTGAGCCTTTAAACAGGGACGTCCGATAGTCAGGTATTCTCTCAATGGTTTGAAGACACGCATAGGCAGCGGATTATAATATCCGTTGCCAAGCATGACCCCTATGGCATTTTCTCCGGAACCGATCAAAGAGGTAATATCGTAGGTACTATATAATATCTGTTTTCCATAGTTGGTCCAACCCGGATCAAGGATATGATCGCCGATACGTTTCCCGTTCAAACTGGCTTCATAATATCCGATACCGGCAATGTATAAACGAGCTTCTTTTACTGTTTTAGCAGGGCGGAACATCTTTCGGAACAAGGGAGCCGGATCATCTTTATAAAAGTCTTCTTCTCTTTCCGGTGCTTTCGAACCGTCGGTAATCCATTGGGCTTTCCAGTCTGCCGGAGACAACATGGATGTTTCCCAAAAAGCGGGTTGACTCCAATCGGATACCGCTCCATCCTGATTATAAGTACGAACACGCCAGTAATAACGAGTGAAAGGTTTTAATCTCTTACCGGAATAAACAATGTTTACATTCTGACGGCTACCGACTTTTCCACTTTTCCAAACCAGCCCTTTCCCATTCTTAAGATCGTCTTCTGTTAAAGCTACTTGTATCTCATAAGCTGATTGCACCTGATTACGGGCCGACGACTCCAGTTGCCAGCCAAGTACCGGGTTAAAAGCATCTACCCCCAACGGATTTTCTATATATTCGCAAGTCAGTCTTTTCAATCGTAAAGGTTCAGCCCCCGCAAGAAAGACCCAACCGGACAGAAAACAAATAAGCAGTATTGTTCTTTTCATAATCACACGAATTTAACGGGTCCTATCATTCCTGTCGGCAACCATTTCTGATAATGTGTCCATGCCTGACCTATTTTATTATCCGGTGTCGATTTCAGATAATTACCTACTGTAGTCGTAATCTTTATCTGTAACATTTTCACCGGAGCCTGTGCCAGATGTTCCGGCAACTGATAAACACGGTTACCGTACCATTTACATCCCAGACTCTCTCCATTCAAAATTACTTCCGAAACACCGTAGACCTTTCCCAGATCCAGATAATAAAAGCCGGCAGCATTCTCGATAGTCTTCTCATAATACAATACACCTGCAAAGTCACGGGTCACCGGATCAGTCGACCAATCAACCAATGTCTCGATCTCCAGTTTTTTCGTATCCCCGTTTATATGTTCCATTCGCACATTCCATCTGTTGATACTAAGAGGGGTCAGGCTTTTTACCGGTAGAGCCGGAATAGTGACCTTATCCGCTTTCTTTTTTTCAAAAACAATCAGTTGGGAAGCAGCCGGTCCCAAGACAATCTGTAAACCAGGAGCGGAAGAGGTAGGATAAGGAGTACGTTCGCCCGTCTCCGCATTCCAAAGCCAGGGAGTTTTACCGTTATCGGCAAAGTTAGCCTGTATCCGGATCTCTTCTTCCGGGTTACAGTTCGTTATAAAGTAAATATCCTTATCCTCCGTTTGGTGGCGTATCTGGCTGACATAAGGGTTCGGAACATCAATCTTCATATAAGGGACAATGTTACATTGCTGTTGTACCTGACGAAACCAGGGTACCATTTCAACCGGAGCCTCCACGTTAAACACCAGGGACGGATAAGACTGCCGGATGCAGCCGATCGTCTGTTTCACCTTTTCGTCATTGACCTTGTGATCTTTGTATCCGGGAGATTTATAAGGTTCTTTTCCTACAAAGATCAGTTTGCCCCCCGCTTTTACAAATTCAAACAAGGCTTCTGCCGTTGCAGGCATCATCGACTCGACTTCCAGCAACATCAATGTATGATACTTCCGTTTATTGAAAATCAAATAGCCTTTCTTAAAACTACTCTTTTGGATGATCCCTTCACTTATATAATCGCAACTATTCCCATTACGGTGGATCGCTTCCCATACTTTATATTGATAGGCCGGATAATGCAGTCCGGGAAACGGATCACGTTGTGGCCCGTGTATCGTCCACATATCGGCCAACGGGTGCATCACCGCAATATCTGCAAAGAAATCAGACTCCTGGAGCACGGTCGAAACACGGGATTTGTAGGCAGCCCACAAATTAAAATAAGGCCACCAGGTATTCCGTTCATTCAAAAAGGCCCCGTACATGATCCATCCGGGGAACGGAGCTTCCAGCGGAGTATAATTGAAACCATGCAGTATCGAATGGGTTACACCGGAAAGATTACTCTGGTCACCCGTCATCTTTATCTTTTCCAACGTTGCATTAAATACATTATTGGTATTGGTTATCTCTTCACAACTGACCAGCCTCTTTCCTGAGTAATGGGCAGCCGATGCCACAAACTTATTTACGTTCGTATCGGTAGGAGACTTTATGAATGCATCCTTTTCACAACTGTCCGCATTCCAGAACCAGGTTTCGCATTCGGGGATATCCACCTCCATAGAGGCTTCCAGCGGATGAAACTCGCGGCCATAGGTCTGTACCCGCGATTTGAAATTATATTTATTACACCATTGCGTATATGGTTTCAGGAAACGATCTCGGACGATATCCATACAAGTGACAAAGAAATCATATCTGACCCGGTCAACCTCCTCTTTCGCCTGACTGGTCAGGATAGTCGCAACCGCTCCTTCGATGGCATGTCCCATATGACCGACTTTATAAAGGATAAAAGGCAGATAAGGTTCCACATCATATCCCCGGCGTGAACGAAACTCTTCAAGAAAATCATGACACCAGTTGGCCCCTTCCAGCTCCATACTGTCGCAGAACATGGCCCGAAAACCTTTCAGGCCGCTGATGGCCGGAAACAGATTATCCGACATCCTTTTCAGGAACTTCTCCACAGCCGCCTGATTATAATGATTCAATACAGGCCCGGCAGCACCGGGTGCCCCATTGATCACGGCTTGGAAACCGGTCACTTTCACCAATACATACAGTATATATTCGCCTTCCGGTATATCGATCGCGATCACCTCCGCTCCTTTATCGAAAGGAATGTCTTGTGCGGGAGCAAAGGTTGACATCTCCACCGGAGCCAGGCAGAAAGAATATAACTCACTGGTTGAACCTTCATATTTGGAAGCGACTTGCGGGGAAGCATCTTTCAATAAGTCCGCCGCTTTCAACTCTATTTTTGCCGGCCCACTAACTTTCATTGCCGTCTGTGTCATCAATTGGGTTTGCTCCTCCGGTTGCAGGAACTCGCCACCGAAAGGCCATCCCGAACCAACGATAATATCGCAAATCATCCCCCGTTCTTCTGCTCCTTTCAAAGCTGTTTTTACCATCTCGATCCATTCAGGACTCAGCCACTCCAAAGAAGGAATCCCTAAATCATCACCTCCGGGGAAACGGATCGGATTAATTTCGACACCTCCGATACCGGCAGCTTTCATCACATCAAGCTCACGCAGAATTTCCTTTGCGGTCACTTTATCTCCGTTCCACCACCAACGAACAAAGGGTTTTGAAGTGACAGGCGGGTTCTGAAACAACATGAAGAGTCTGTCATTTTCATCATTATCACTGTCAACAAAGCGGCATCCCTGAATAAAAGGTAAGCTAAGAGCAGACATCACACTCGATTTAATAAAAGTTCTTCTTGAAAGAGTCATATCTATGAATTATTGATTAGCAAAAAGTTAACATCGTAAATGTAGATAAAAACTTTATAATACAAACCAGCACATACTCTAAAAATAAAAAAATAAGCAAACATTGAACATCGTGTCATTTTTGTAACATTAAATATCATTTATGCAACATCCATTCCCTTGATAAAGACTACTTTTACTCCCAATTTATGCTTTAAAGGCTTCTTATATATTGCTTAAATCGACTGGAATATGAAGACAACCCTGACAAAACTCTTTTTATATTATACCTTCATCTGCTGTTTTATCACGGCCTACGGGCAAGACTTCTATGCAACCCAACGCAGTTCCTGGTTGCAAAAAGCCGAACAAAATAAACCCCGGTTAACTGTAACAGAAAAGAAACCGACCGGATTAGTCAATATAATAGAAGACAAAGAGGGATTCCAGGGATACAAAGCGGTACAGGAAGGTCCTATGGAGGTCTTATACAATAGTTCTTTTAAAGACAAAAAGACGGTTATCGTAGATTTTGGCGAACATATGACTGGCAGTTTCAGCTTCAGTACGGATCTGCTAAAGGCAGACTCCGATGCGCCGGCCCGCTTTAAACTGACCTTCGGAGAAGTTCCGGCCGAACTTGTCACACCCTTCGATCCTTACAAAGGAGGGCTCAGCCGGGCCTGGTTGCAAGACGAAACGGTTACCGTAATGACAATGCCTGCGACCACCACCATTCCGCACCGCCTTTCTTTCAGATATGTAAAGATTGAACTGATAGCAACACCTCCCGGTTACGATTTCTGCATCTCGGATATGAAGTGTAATGCCGTGACTTCTGCTGTCAACCATCCGGAAGAACTGTTATCCACCACGCCACAGATTTTCAAAGATATAGACCATGTAAGTTTAAACACCCTTAAAGAATGTATGCAGACCGTTTATGAAGATGGCCCCAAAAGAGACCAGCGCCTCTGGCTGGGAGACCTTTACCTCGAAGCCTTAGCCAATAACTATTCTTTCAAACAATATAACCTGACCAAACGCTGCCTTTATCTGTTGGCCGCGCTTAGCGAACCTAACGGAAAACTGAACGCCACCGTCTTTGAAGCGCCGGTACCCAAACCGCAAGCCAAACAACATTTATATGATTACTCCTTCCTGTTCGGCGTTACCCTCAAAGACTATTTACTGGAAACCGGAGACCGTGAAACAGCCGAAGACCTCTGGCCTGTCGTCAAAAAACAACTCGAATCGGCCTATGCTTATCTACAGGACGACGGAACCATGAATTACGAACAGGCTTCCCGTGAATGGTGGATATTCTTCGACTGGAAAGACGGACTACACCGGGAAGTGGCCTTTCATGGTGTCACAATCTTTGCCTTCAAAGAAACTTACGAACTGGCACAGTTACTGAACAAAGAAAATGAAGTAGCCCAACTACCCGCCCTTATCCGGAAGATGAAAAAGGCAGCCCGCAAACATTTCTACAATCCTAAAACGGGTCTGTTCGCAGGGTTACTGAACGATCAGGTTTCGTATGCTTCTCAAATCTGGATGATATTAGGAGAAGTACCCACACAAAAGGAGGCTCAACGGGCATTAAGAGCCTTGAAAACAACTGAGAATGTATGTATCCCGGGGGCACCTTATTTATTCCACTATTATATAGAAGCCTTGATAAAAAGCGGATTGGCGGAAGATGCCAAAAAAGAAGTCGCAACCTATTGGGGGGATATGATCCATAAAGGAGCCGATACCTTCTGGGAAGTGTATGATCCTCAAAACGAATACTTATCTCCATACAATTTCTTTCCTATTAATAGCTATTGTCATGCATGGAGTTGTACACCGACTTATTTCATTCGCAAATACCCGGAGATATTCCAGAAATAAACTATATTTGTTCCGGTTTCAACAAAAATGAGACACCATGAAAGTAAGAAATTCCACTATTCCTACCGACAGCCTGATAAACAAATATCTCCCGGCAAGCTACTCGGATGCATTTGAATGTGAAATAACCACGAAGAAAAAGATCACTGCGGATGATATTCTGATCTCACTCTGGACAGATATGCCGGCTTGGATTAACAAACTATTCAAACTGCGTAATTTATTGGTAAAACCATTCGGCCTCCAAGCCGGAGAAAAGGAAAAGCCGGACATTGAAAGATGTATCCGGACAGGAGAAAAAACCCCTTTAGCCAACGTCACCGACAAATCTCCAAACGAAACCATTATGCAGTTGGACGACAAACACCTCTGTGCTTATCTATCCATTCACCTCGAAGAATTTGAAGGAAACCGAAAAAAGATCAGATGTATCACCGTCGTACGTTTTCATTACTGGCTGGGATATGCCTACTTCTATGCGATAGCTCCTTTCCATCATCTGGTAGTAAGAGGGATGTTGAAACACATCCTGCGACCAGAGGTTATAAAAACAAATAAATAACAGATTTACAGCTTCTCTGATTGAAATTTGAAAGCTTTTGACCGATAACTGTAACCCGGTCAATATGAATTTATGTTCCTTTGCCTACAAAAAAATAGTTAAAATGATGCACTCATTTAAGGGATACAGCCCTTTTCTGAATCACATTATTAAGATCGCTCCTGTCAACGGTAAGGACAATAAATGAAAAATGCTATATATCATGAGAAATGTATCTTTATTATGTATCTTGTTTTCGTGGCTGCTCTCAGCTTGCAGCGGACCTTCAAACTATTTTGAACCCGAAAAACAAAATGCACTTCGTGCACCTTCCTTTCCTCTGGTAACGATCGATCCATATACCAGCATCTGGTCGTTTACCGATAAACTGAATGAGGATGCAACCCGTCATTGGACAGGTAAAAAAGCTCCGTTATTCGGTGTTGTCCGCGTAGACGGTCAATCTTTCCGTTTTATGGGAGTAGAAGACCTTCCTCTGAAAGTAATTATTCCCACAGCGGCCAAAGAGAAATGGGAAGCCGCCTATACGGAAAAGGAACCGGCAGCCAACTGGGTAAAACCGGACTTCAACGATGCTGCATGGACCAAAGGACAAGCCGCTTTCGGTACTCCTGATATGCCCGACCTGTCCACCCCCTGGAACAGCAAGGACATCTGGGTAAGAAGAACATTCGATCTCTCGGATGATTACACTGCACAATCCGTATATCTCGAATATTCTCACGACGATATCTTTGAATTATATATTAACGGCATACAAGTAATCTCTACCGGCTATGTATGGAAAAACAATGTATTATCCGAACTTCCCGCTGAAGTAAAGGCAACATTGAAACCCGGCAAAAATGTAATTGCCGCTCATTGCCATAACAAAACCGGAGGAGGATACGTAGACTTCGGTCTGTTCACCAAAGAAGAAAACAAAACATTCTTCAATGAAGCTGCCATCCAGAAGTCGGTCAACGTACTGCCTACCCAGACTTTCTATACCTTCGAATGCGGACCGGTCGAACTGGACGTTATTTTCACTTCCCCTCTATTAATGGATGATCTGGACTTGATGACACGTCCGGTCAATTATATCTCTTACCAGGCTAAATCGTTGGATGGCCAGCAGCATGACGTACAGATTTATATGGAGGCCACTCCCCAATTGGCGGTCAACACCGATAACCAGTCAGTATCTTTCGACCGGGATGAGAAAAATAATATCACCTATCTGAAAACAGGAACAATCGAACAGCCTGTACTGGGCCGTAAAGGAGATGATGTACGTATCGACTGGGGATATTTCTACCTGGCAGCCGGTACAGATGCCAATACAACCATGACAATGGGACAGTACCATACAACCAAACAAGACTTTGCCGCTAACGGAAAACTGCCTGTCAACACAACAGCAGAAGGACTTTCATCCGACATGCAAAATGATATGAGCGTATTGGCCTACTGCCACGACCTGGGAGCCGTATCCGCTCCCGTCAGCAATTACCTGATGATCGGGTATGACGACCTGTATGCTATCCAATATTTCAACGACAACCGCATGGCCTATTGGAAACACAACGGCCAGAAAAATATCGAGCAGGCATTTGAAGAAGCAAACAACGATTATGCTTCGATCATGAAACGTTGCCGTCAGTTCGATACACAGATGATGAACGACGCAGAGAAAGCCGGCGGTAAGGAATACGCCGAACTTTGTGCAATATCCTACCGTCAATCCATTGCTGCACATAAACTGGTGGAAGACAAAGACGGCAATCTGTTGTTCCTTTCCAAAGAGAACTTCAGCAACGGCTCTATCGGTACGGTCGATATTACCTATCCTTCGTCACCTTTGTACCTGATATACAATCCTGAATTACTGAAAGGAATGATGACACCTATTTTCTATTACAGTGAAAGCGGCAGGTGGAATAAACCGTTTGCAGCCCACGATGTAGGTACTTATCCGTTGGCTAACGGCCAGACTTACGGTGGCGACATGCCGGTGGAAGAAAGCGGCAACATGCTGATCCTGACAACCGCTATCGCCCTTCGTGAAGGAAATGCCGAATTTGCCAGGAAACACTGGGAGACATTGACAACCTGGGCGAACTATCTGCTTAAAGAAGGCCTCGATCCTGAGAACCAGCTTTGTACGGACGACTTCGCCGGCCATTTCGCACACAATGCAAACCTTTCCATCAAAGCGATCATGGGAATAGCCGGATACGGTAAACTGGCCGATATGCTGGGCGATAAGGTTACTGCCGAAAAATATATTTCCGCCGCTAAAGAGATGGCAATGAAATGGGCTGCCATGGCAAATGCCGGTGATCACTATCGCCTGACCTTCGACCAACCGGCCACCTGGAGCCAGAAATATAACCTGGTATGGGATAAATTATTCGGAATGGGTATCTTCCCACAGGAAATTGCCGGAAAAGAAATGGCTTACTACCTGACCCAACAGAATACCTACGGTCTGCCACTCGACAGCCGTAAGACCTATACGAAAGCAGACTGGATCCTCTGGACAGCTTGCCTGACAGACAATATGAACGATTTCACCCAACTGGTATCACCGGTTTACAAATATGCAAACGAAACAAATACCCGCATGCCGTTAAGCGACTGGTATGAGACGACCAACGCAAATTCAGTCGGTTTCCGTGCCCGTTCGGTTGTAGGCGGTTTGTTTATGAAGATGCTTGAAAAACAAATGTATAAGGGAGCCCCGGTGGCGGCTCCTTCTTTGACCGATGCACCTGCCATGCAGAAAAGTGAACTATTTATGGAATTACCGGACAATTGCCCGACCCCCGACGGTATGGCGATTGCTCCGAACGGTGATCTGATCCTGTCTTGTCCGAACTTCGCCGATTTGTCTAAGCCGGCTTGCCTGATGCGTATCACGAAAGATGGGAAGATTGATAAATGGTTAGATGTACCGGTATTACCGGAAACGGGCTGGGCCGCTCCGATGGGAATCACATTCGACGACGAGGGTAATTTATTTATCTGTGATAACCAGGGATGGAGTGGTGCCCCCAAAGCCCAAAACAAAGGAAGATTGTTGTGTTTAAAGCTGAAAGATGGCAGGTTAGACGAAACCATTGTGGTTGCTTCAGGAATGGAGCATCCCAATGGGGTTCGTTTTCGCGATGGAAAGCTATATGTCACACAAAGTTCCCTCTCTTCCATTCAGGACCCGTCGGGATTACTGGTCAGCGGCGTATATTGTTTTGACAAGAATGACAAGAACATAAAAGTAACCAATACGAGAGCTGATAAAAACCTGATCACCACCGTCATCACCAAGAACAAGGATGTACAGTACGGACTGGACGGTATTGTTTTCGATAAGGAAGGAAATTTATATGTCGGCAACTTCGGTGACGGTACGATCCACCGAATAACAATGGATGCCAACGGCAGCGTTACCGGCAATGAGATCTGGGCGCAGGATCCCTCACAGCTACGTACCACCGATGGAATGTGTATCGACGATGACGGAAATATCTGGGTAGCCGATTTCTCGGAAAATGCAGTTGCCCGTATCGATAAGAACGGTCGCATTCAGCGTATCGCCCAGAGTCCGGATGGCGACGGAAGCGACGGCGGGCTCGACCAACCGGGAGAACCGATCGTATGGAACGGCCAGGTAATCGTTTCCTGCTTCGATATCGTAACAGGCCCCGACAAAGTAAATACCGGACACGACAAGCCTTTTACACTAGCAAAATTGCAACTCAACTAACAAATTAACCCTAATATCATGAAACATTACTTATCTACATTTGCCGGATCGGCCATATGCGGAGGTTTTGCTTTCGGCATCTGGCCGGAGCTTTGGAAAACCTACGGTCTCATGGGAGGATGGCTGGCGGCTACACTTATCATCGGGATCATGTGGTACATGAACCATTACAACGGAGCCATATTGAATCCGGAAGGAAAGATATGGCTCGACCAGGGATGGTGTATCGGTTCTGCCGGTATAGCCTGGGGGATCGTCCGTTTCCAGGGCGACATCACACAATTCTTTCTGGCCGCTCCTACACTGCTTTGTTGTCTGATCGGGGGAGCGTTAGCCGGTCTGACCATCTGGGCGATGCGATCATGCGGTAACCGCCTGTCAAAAGAGGAGGAGGCTGTATGAGCGAGTGGTTACAGACTTACAATGAACTATTCGGTATGTACAATGCCGGTATCATCACGAGTATATTCGGTTCTTTCGCCGTCACATTCACGGTTATATTCTGCTGGCCTAAACTGGTCAGAGACTTCGGAGCAAAAGGGGGCTTTATCGCCGCCGCATTAATTATAGGAACATTCTGGCTGGTAAACCATAAACTGCCCGGCTTCGGTTTCTCCACCGGCCTGGCCCTGGATGCAAACGGGCTGCCGATGCAGTTCAGCCTGATTCATCAAGGTGCACGCGGTAGTGCTCCGTGGGTAGATATGGGTTGGGCCATTGCGATGGGATTTGTGGTTTGCGATACGCTCTGTGCACCGAAAGGTCAGCGCCCGGGCTTATTGAAAGAAGCATTCCCGCGCTGGGTGGTTATCATAGCCGGAGGAATCGTTGGAGGTATTCTGGTCGGACTGACCGGATATACGAATGCTGCATTATAAATAATATTCTATAGACCATGTCAAAATACGTTATTGCACACGACTTAGGAACGAGTGGTAACAAGGCGACTTTATTCAACGAAGAAGGTATGTTGGTTGCCTCCCATGTTGCCTCTTATCGTACCGATTATGCTGCTGGCAACCGGGCAGAACAAAATCCTGCCGACTGGTGGAAGGCGATCGTTGAAACAACCAACGCTTTACTGCAAATCGTTTCACCGGAAGATATTGCCGGGGTTGCCCTGAGCGGACAAATGATGGGCTGTTTATGCGTCGATAAAAAAGGAAATCCGTTGTATCCCCACCTATTATATTGCGACCAGCGTTCGCAGGAGGAGGAAGCGTTCCTGGCAGGAAAAATCGACCCGCTTCATTTCTACGAGATAACAGGCCATCGCATCAGTGCCTCTTATTCGATAGAAAAGCTCATGTGGATACGGAAACATCAGCCGGAAGTATTTGCGAATACTTATAAGATGCTCAATGCAAAGGATTATATCAATTTCCGCCTTTGCGGCACGATAGCCACCGATCCGTCGGATGCTTCCGGCACGAATGCCTACGATCTGAATCGCTGGGCCTGGAGTGAAGAGATCATCGAGGCCGCCGGACTGGACATTTCATTGTTTCCGGAAGTACGTTCCTCCATCGACGTAATAGGCGAAGTTACAGAAGAGGCAGCCAAAGCTACCGGACTCCGAAAAGGGACACCGGTCATTTGCGGAGGCGGCGATGGCAGTTGTGCCGGAGTAGGCGTTGGATGCGTAGCTCCGGGAACATCTTACAACTACCTGGGATCTTCCTCATGGGTGGCTCTGACCGTAGAAAAACCCGTTGTCGACGAACAACGGCGCACGATGAACTGGGCGCATGTCGTACCCGGTATGCTTCATCCGTCCGGCACCATGCAAACGGCAGGAGCCAGCTACAACTGGATGGTTCAGCAACTGTGCAGGCAGGAACTGGAAGAGGCCCGTCTCCGGAAAGGAAATGTATATGAACTGATCGACGAACAGATCCGGAAATCACCGATAGGCTCCAACAAACTATTGTTCCTGCCCTATCTGATGGGTGAACGTTCTCCGCGTTGGAATGTAAATGCCAAAGGTGCCTTTATCGGTCTGACTGTGGGACATACGCATGCCGATATGCTTCGTTCCGTCATGGAAGGTATCACCCTCAACCTGGGACTGATCGTAAATATATTCCGCAACCACGTGCCGGTTGAGAATATGACCGTGATAGGCGGCTGTGCCAAAAATCCCATCTGGCAACAGATGATGGCCGACATCTATCAGACAGAAATAAAGATACCGAACTACCTGGAAGAAGCCACCTCGATGGGTGCCGCTATCCTGGCCGGTATCGGAGCCGGACTGTTCAAGGACTTCAGCGTAACCGACCGCTTTATCCATATCGATAAGAAGATCAGCCCTATCCCTGCCAATGTAAAGAAATATCAGGAATTAATCGGAGTATTCGATAAGACGTACGACCATTTGAAAGAAGTCTATGCCGACTTATCGAATTTAAATCTATAAGAAAGAATATGAAAGGACAAATGAAAAGCGTAATCGCAACAGCTCCCGGCGTAGTAGAGATCCGGGAGATAGATATACCGGCTATCACACCCTATCAGGCTTTAGTGAAAACTGAGATGGTAGCCTTGTGTAATGCAACTGACAGTAAACTGATATCCGGGCATTTTCCCGGAGCAGACCAGTTCCCGATGGCTTTGGGACATGAGAATGTAGGTATTGTAGTGGAAGTCGGGGCGAAAGTCCGCAACTTCCGTGTGGGCGACAGGGCCATCGGCGGATTGAATGCCACTTTTACAACTCCGGGATTGAATAGTGCCTGGGGTGGTTTCAGTGAATATGTCGTCGTGAACGATTTCGAAGTATTGAAGGAAGAAGGCCTCGCCACACCGGAACAGGGTTGCTGGGACAGCTTTGAAATTCAGAATGCCGTACCTGCCGATATACAGCCGGAAGAAGCAGTAATCGCTTGTACCTGGCGTGAGATAGTCGGTGCATTTAAAGACTTCCGCCTGGCTCCGGGCAAGAAAGTTATGGTATTCGGTGCCGGTCCCGTCGGACTGAGTTTCGTCAAACTAGGCAAACTGTTCGGTCTGGGACAGGTAGATATCGTCGACATGCTTCCCGCCAAACTGGAACTGGCCAAAAAGATGGGAGCCGACAACGGGTATACTCCGGCAGAAATCGCCAACCCTGAATTTATAGCGGCCGCCAACCGTTCGTACGACACGATCATCGACGCAGTCGGTTTGCCATCCATCGTTAACTCGGCTCTGCCGCTTATCAAAATGGCCGGCGACATCTGTGTCTATGGTGTGATGACCAAAAATCCGACGATCGATTTAGATCAGGCTCCGTACAACTTCAACCTCTACATCCACCGCTGGCCGACCCGTTCGGAAGAGAAACGGGCCATGATTGCACTGACCGAGTGGATACGCGAAGGTCGGTTGTCTGCCTCCGACTTTATCTCCCATCGCTTTAAGATTGAACAAATAAACGAGGCTCTGGAAGCCGTAAAACGTAACGAAGTAATAAAAACAGTATTAACATTCTAAACATCATTTATCATGAACGAAATAATCGCAAACCTAACAGTAGAACAATTAGCAGGAATGATCGACCATACCTTCCTGAAACCTTTCGGCACGGCAGAGAACATCGAAAAGCTTTGTGCCGAAGCACGGAAATATGAATTCGCAATGGTAGCCATCAATCCGGCAGAAGTAGAAACCTGCGTTAAGTTACTGGAAGGTTCGCCCGTTCGTGTCGGTGCAGCCATCGGCTTTCCGTTAGGCCAGACGACTACCGAATGCAAAGCGTTCGAAACACGCGATGCCATCGAAAAAGGAGCAACGGAAATCGATACAGTGATCAATGTCCGCGCCCTACAGAAAGGTCGGCTCGATATCGTAAAGAAAGAAATCGAAGATATGGTAACCATCTGCCGTCCGGCAGGTGTGATCTGTAAAGTAATTCTGGAAACCTGCTATCTGTCTGATGCAGAAAAGGAAACAGTCTGCCAAATCGCCAAAGAAGCAGGTGTCGATTTCGTGAAGACCTCTACCGGTTTCGGAACAGCCGGAGCCACCGTGGAAGACGTTGCCCTGATGCGTCGCGTGGTCGGCCCTGAAATCGGAGTGAAAGCTGCAGGCGGTATCCGCGACCTGGATACAGCATTAGCCATGATTAAAGCAGGCGCTACCCGCATCGGTACGTCTAGCGGAGTCTCAATCGTAGAGGCCTACAAAGTTTCCCGCAAGTGAAACTAAAGTTTCTTCCGGATGAAACAATAGTTTCACCCGGAAGAAACAAACTGAAACAAAGCATCGTTTCAGTCTATTCCGGTAACCGGATTATTAACAAAGAAGGGAGTATCATGAATAACTTACACAAAATAGGAATAGGACTTATACTCGTTGTAATGGCAGCCTGCCAGAACAAGGAAACGACGTATAAGGATCACCATCCTGTCGATAAGCAGGAATTTATAGCCGAAATACAAAACCAATTCAATAAAATAAAGGCAACCGAAGGGATTGTCTCAAAAGACAGTACCGCAACCCTGATCCGGGAGGCGCATCTGCATTTATATCATCATTATCCGGTCTATTACGACTGGTGGCTACAAGATGGAAGCAATGTGAAATGGTTTGACGGGACTTTTTCCAGTCAGATCAACGAACGCCTGCACAAACTGCAACTGGAAACAAAAGTAACCGACACCCCGGAAAGCATCACACAGGCTTTGTCTTCCTACCTCGATGCCTGTACGAAAAGAAGGGAACAGCGACTGGCCTCATTTATAAAAAGTACTCCCGAAGTTGTGTTTACCAAATTCCGTACACTGCGTCCGTCTTTCTTTGCCTATACGGAAGGTTTGTCCGATGCCCGTGCAGAATGTAATTTCTTTGCCGGAGGCGAGTTGGGATACTTTAAAATGGATGGCATCTGGGCAAAAGAACAAACTTTATTGAAAGATACAGCCGGCGTTTTCCGTGATCCGGACGTACATTTCGATGGAAAGCATGTAGTATTTGCATGGAAGAAGTCGCAGAAAGAAGATGACTTCCACCTGTATGAAATGGAAATGCCCTCGCGGAAACTAAAACAGATCACCTCCGGTCTCGGATTTGCAGACATAGAGCCTATCTACCTGCCGGATGAAAATATCATGTTCAACTCGACCCGCAACGGTAGCTCCGTAGATTGCTGGACCGTAGAAGTCAGCAACCTCTATCTCTGTGACCGCGAAGGACGTTATATGCGGCAAGTCGGATTCGACCAGGTACATACCTCCAATCCGACACTGCTCGACGACGGTCGCGTGGTCTATACCCGTTGGGAATACAACGACCGTGGCCAGGTATTTATGCAACCGCTCTGCCAGATGAACCCGGACGGTACCGGACAGGCCGAGTATTATGGAGGAAACAGCTTCTTCCCTACCACCGTCACGCATACCCGTCAAATCCCCGGGACACGAAAGGTGATGGCAACCATCCTCGGTCATCATACCCCTCAACACGGTAAATTATGCATCATCGATCCCGAAGCCGGACGTGATGAAAACGAGGGTGTTATGCTGGTTGCTCCGCTTCACAGGCCGGAAGCTGTAAAAGTAGATGCCTACGGACAGTTCGGCGATCAGTTCCAGCACCCTTACCCCTTGAATGAAGAAGAGTTCCTGATTTCCTATACGCCGCTGGGCTATCATGTAGGTCACCCGATGGAATTCGGCATCTACTGGATGACACCGGCCGGAGAACGCGAACTATTGGTTTCGGATGCCAGCCTGTCCTGCAATCAGCCTGTCCTGCTGGCCGAACATGAACGTCCTTTCGAGCGTGTAAACAATGTGGATTACACGAAAGAGGAAGGTGTCTACTATATGCAGAATATTTACGAAGGGAACGGTTTGAAAGGTATCCGGCCGGGAACAATCAAGAAACTGCGTATCGTCGAACCCATCTACCGTGTAGCCAGTATCGGTGCCGCTTTCGGCTTTGACGCAGGGGGCGGCGGACATGCCTTCTCTCCGGTGGGAGTCGGTAATGCCAGCTGGGATGTTAAACGGATACTCGGTACGGTAGATGTGCAGCCGGACGGTTCGGCCTTCTTCACAGTGCCTTGCCGCACACCTTTATACTTCCAGGCATTGGATGAAAACAACCGGGTTGTACAGACCATGCGTAGCTGGTCGACCTTGCAGCCGGGAGAAACACAGAGTTGCGTAGGATGCCATGAACACAAGAATACAGTGCCGCTGTCTTCACATCCGGTATCTATGGCTATGAACACCGGTATCCAAAAGATCGAGCCGGAAGGGATTGGAGACCGTTCATTCAGCTATATCAAAGAAGTGCAACCTATCTGGGATGCCCATTGTATATCCTGTCATGACGGAGTGAAAAGCAAGCTGAGCCTGAAAGGCGAGTTGAAAGTAGTCGACCAGCAAACAAAGCGCAAGTTCTCAGACTCCTATCTGAATTTGACTCACGCGCGTAAAATGACCGAAGGCAACGACTCCTGGCAGGGAGACGCTCATCACCCGGAAGTAAACTGGATAAGCAACCTGTCCGAACCGACATTGCTTGCCCCTTATTTTGCCGGCTCCAACACTAGCAACCTGATCAAACGGCTAGAGAACGGACACGGCGGATGTAACCTGAATAAAGAAGAAATGGAAACGATCGCTTTATGGATCGACCTCTGCGTGCCCTTCATCGGTGACTACCGGGAAGCAAACAACTGGACACAGGAGGAGAAGGATTACTATACATATTATGAGAAGAAGCGGGAAACATCCCGGGCTGCCGAGAAAGAAAACATCCGTCAGTATCTTCAATCATTAAAAGCAAAGAAGTAAAGATTATGAAAATAAACTGGACTTATATAGCCTGCCTGTGCCTCATTGCCCTGACAGGATGCAACGGAAATGATGTTTTTGCCCCCGATCATATATGGAGTGCCGGACAAGAAGACGGACTTCTGGTGACAAACCGGGATAAAAAAGAAATATGCCTCATCGATACCCATCTAAAGAATACAGGTATCAAAACAACATTGCCAACTGCCGCCAACGACCTGACGGAAACGCCCGACCGGCATATCTGGGTGGTATGCGACGGCGTCGGAGGCTCTTTATGCGAGTTGGATGGGAAAGACCTGTCCGTTATCTCTCAAACAGCCTTGGGACATACTCCTTCTGCCCTCTTATTCAACCGGCAGACAGGTTCTTTATGGACAACCCAACGCTTCAATAATGAACTGTGGGAAATATCTCCGGAGACAAAAGAAGTGTTGAACCGGATCAGCGTAGGCCGCGAACCGGTAGACATCGTTTCATTCGCTGGCGACAGCTTATTACTGGTTGCCAACAACCTGCCGGAAATGTCATCGCTCACTTATCCGATTGCCTGCCAACTGGATATTGTCGATGTAAACAGTAAAAAGGTAGTGAAACGCTTACAGCTTCCAAACGGTTCCACAGATGTAAAAGCATTAGCTACAGACAGCAAAGGCAATTACGCATATGCCGTCCATTTATTGGCACGCTACCAGCTCCCTACCAACCAGGTAGACCGGGGATGGATGAGTACGAATGTCCTGTCCGTCATTAACCTGCATACACAGGAAGTGGAGAATACAGTTCTGTTGGACACTCCGCAGAAAGGCGCCTCCAATCCGTGGAACGTTATCGTCTCTCCGGATGATAGTAAAATATGGATATCTGTCTCCGGATCTCACGAACTGGTATGTGTAGACAGAATCGCATTGCACGACCGCCTGGCACGGGCAAAAGAGGGCGAAAAAGTAACTCCTTCAACCAAAGATTACGCGCATATCCCGGATGATGCGGGTTTCTTATACGGTATACGCGATTTCTACAAAACGCAGGGGAAAGGTCCCCGTGCCCTGTACGTCACACCGGATAAAGTCTATACGGCGAATTATTATACCGGAGAGTTGGTTGCCTTCAACGGAAACGGCAAAAATATGGTTTCTTCCTCATTGGGTACGGCACTCGCATCCACTCAAAAAGGGAAAGGCGATATGTATTTCCACGATGCTTCCATCGGCTTCCAGGAATGGCAGAGCTGTGCCAGTTGCCACCCCAACGATGCCCGCATGGACGGCTTGAACTGGGATTTGCTGAACGACGGCATGGGGAATCCTAAGAATACCAAGACATTGGTTTTATCCCACCAGACTCCTCCCTGCATGGTTTCCGGTATTCGTAAAGATGCAGAAACGGCTGTTATCTCAGGTATCAAGTATATCTTATTTGCTGCTTCGACAGAAGAAATAGCTCCGGCCATCGATGTGTACCTGAAGTCATTGTCACCGGTTCCAAGCCCTTATCTGGTAAACGGTAATTTATCCGAAGCCGCCCAAAGAGGGAAAGAACATTTCGAGAAGAACTGTGCGTCCTGTCATTCCGGAACTTATTATACGGATATGAAACAGTACAAGGTAAACTGGACGAACGGGCCGGATAAGAATGTGAAAATGGATGTTCCCGCCTTGAACGAAGTATGGAGAACAGCCCCCTATCTGTATGACGGGCGCAGTTATACCATGCTGGAAATGTTGAAAGTCCACGGCCCTGCCGAAACTTTATCAGATAAAGAACAGGGCGATCTGGCAGAATATGTCTTATCACTATAAAAAAAGAATTATGAAACATTTCGCTTATATATTTGTACTTTCCTGCATTCACTGCTTTAGTGTACTGGCACAATGCGGGAACTTTGCCGGAGCCGATTATTCCCAGGGGATCGTTTTCATTATGGAAAACAACAAGATCGTCTGGCAACATGAGGCTCCGGAATCGAATGATCTCTGGGTACTTCCGAATGGGAACTTATTGTTTTCGGTTGGTAAAGGAGTACTGGAAGTGACCCGGCAAAACGATACCGTCTTTTATTACGCATCAGAAAGTCCCGTCTTCGCCTGCCAGCGTCTGAAAAACGGGAATACTTTTATCGGTGAATGCAATGCCGGACGTTTACTGGAAGTTTCTCCCGGGGGAAAAATCGTAAGTGAGGTATGCATCCTGCCGGAAGGTGTTTCGGACGGAACATTTGCCTTTATGCGTAATGCCCGCAAACTGGATAACGGTAATTATCTTGTAGCGCATTACGGAGGGGAATATGTCAAAGAATACGATTCAAAAGGGGAAGTAGTCTGGCAGGCACAGGTTCCCGGCGGTCCTCATTCTGTGATCCGATTACCGAACGGCCACACACTGGTCGCCGTTGCCGATAAGACACAGAATCCCCGTATCGTCGAATTAGACAAAAAAGGCAACACCGTATGGGAAATATCGAACAAGGATATTCCCGGAGAGCCTTTAAAGTTTCTGGGAGGTATGCAATATTTCCCCGACGGGCGTTTGCTCTTCACAAACTGGGTCGGCCATGTGAATCCGGACAAACGGGATCATCTGTTTCTGGTAGACAGGGATAAAAACATCCTCTGTACATTAAAGGATCAGGAAGGGATACAAACCATGTCTTCCGTATTCAGCCTGGATGAAAATACCGGTTCGCTTCATTAAAACAGTTATTCAAACAACAGCTAAAGGATAAGGTAGCACTATAGACTCAGGTTCGTCAGCACTATAGTGCTACCTTCTTTACACTGGCATGCTACTTATTTTTGTCGCGTACCTTCTATTACCTCCTGATTGATTTGTTTGACCTTTTCCAGATTCATCTTCTCAACCCAACGATCGTAAGTGACCAGTCCGTTTATCTCATGCTCCACATCCGTTGTCTGTGTGTAGATAGCCGTGCTCAAGCCGAAATATTTAATCATCTGCTCTAATTCGTTAAGCATGAGAATATAGGTGTCAGTCAAAACCTCTTTATTCAACATCATTTCATAGGCATCATTCCGCACAGGCCACAAATGCCCTCTGACAAACAATCCTTTTCCACCAAACTCACCGAGAGATGCCGCCCTCTTCTCATCCGGACGAGGCATCGCCTTCGATTCTATCTTACCATAATGATGCAGATCGACGAAATCGCCATTACCCGGATCGCCATAGGCCGGACGATAACCCGGAGCATAATTGTAACCGGACAGACCATTAACCAGACGGCTCGGATCATATTTCTTCACCCAATCCGTTATATCGGTAGCTTCAAACGCTCCCCAGTTTTCATTAAAAGGAACCCACATCACAATAGAGGGTGAACTGATATGCTGATCGATCATCACCTTCAATTCTTCACGAAACTGCTTACGGACAGCAACAGAATCCGTATCATCCGGTTCCCACAGATTAGGCATATCCTGCCATACCATCAATCCCAGACGGTCGCAATGATAATACCAGCGCTGCGGCTCTACCTTTATATGCTTACGGATCACATTAAAGCCGGCTCGTTTGGCCAATTCGATATCATACAATAAAGCTTCATCCGTAGGAGCCGTGAAAATGCCATCCGGCCAGTATCCCTGATCCAGCAGTCCTATCTGAAATACAAACTGACCATTCAACAAAGGACGGTTTACTCCTTCCATCTTTCCCAAAGACACGGAACGCATCCCAAAATAAGATGCAACTTCATCTACAATCTTACCTTTCGTATTCTTCAACTGTAACTTCAAATCATATAAGAAAGGATCTTCAGGAGACCAGAGACGAGGGTTCTGTATAGGGATATAAAACTTATTATTAACGGTTCCTTCCGCTTTCGCTACTTCCGTCACACCGTCTTTAGCTACTGCCGAAACTTTTAATCCGTCGTTATCTGCACAAACAATCACTTCCAAACGGTTATTCTTTAGATCCGGGATCAGTTTGACCTGAGAAACATATTGTTTCTCCACCGGTTCCAACCAGACAGTCTGCCAGATACCGGAGGTAAAGGTATAATCGCCACGGGGTCCGTTTTTACCGGAGGCTGCCCTTCCATCGTTGGGGTCGTAGGCGCCGACAACAAGCGAGTTCTCTCCCGACTTCAGGAAATCAGTGATATCAAAAGTAAAGGCATCATAACCTCCCGTATGTGTTCCGACCTTCTTACCATTCACAAAAACAGTCGAAATACGATCTACCGCACCAAAATTCAACAAGATATTTTTACCTTTCCACTCCGCTGGGATCGTAAAACTCCGACGATACCATAAACAAGTATCTCCTTTACGAGCAATACCCGACAATTCTGCCTCAGGCGGAAAAGGAATCCGGATCTGTTCCGGCTTAGCAGGAAACGTCGGAACGGTAGTCGCCGATACCGGATCCTGCAACTCCTTCCCTCCCATATAATCCCACATACCATTCAGATTCAACCAATCTGCCCTCACCATCTGTGGCCGCGGATATTCCGGCAGAGGAACAGATGCTTGCAAAGCTTTATCCGTCCAGGGGGTCGGCAAGGTGAATAGCCCTGCACTTTGAGCCTTCATAGTAAACACTCCTCCCATTAAGAAACAGAAAGCCAGAGTAATAAACACTACTTTTTTCATGATAAAACTAATTAATATTTGATTTTTATGCATAATCATTTAGGGGATCCCCTTCTTTTTAGAGTCTAAATATATGATAACATATTATTCACCTATAATTTTATTCAATTATGAAACAAATTACAATGATTGCATGTCTAAGTTTATTATCACTTGGACTGAGTTCTTTTACAGAAAAAGAAGACAAAACAGAAAGTACAGAAATTGAAGTTACCGCCTCAACACCAACACTTGTACAAACTTGTGGAAATCGTCTTTCAAGTGATGTCATTTACATCGATCAAAGTCAATTAAACCTTATTTTCACAATGGGGGCAAACACAAGTTTTCGCATTGATTGGCAATGGGATCAAGGTGGTGGTGCGAAGTATTACTCCCAAGGAACAACACAGGTTTCTATTCTGGGAGACAGATTCAGGATCAGTGTTCCTGGAGAAAGTGGTCCCAATGTTCAAACCTATTGTTTCACTATAGAACGATAATTCTGAATCATTGTCATTAAACGACCTTTTAAGATAACTTAAAAGGTGGAAAGAGCTACTCAGTAAAATGGATAGCTCTTTCTTCAGAAATATCCACTTACTTATTTCAAACTCCACTCAAAGTAAAATCAACCGTTACCACTATTTAGAATTCATTGTCTGAAAATTTCGATATTAATACAAACACAAAAGAGATGTGCATTCATCATCAGACACTTTTAAGATTACAATAAAAAAGGGGGTGTCATCGTTTTCTCTAATGACACACCCCTGCAAGACTATTTACTTTACCGAAAGTTCGAAGACCTCGGAATAAATAAATTGATCTGCTCCTTCTGCCTTAACACCTATACGAGCATACACTTTACCTGTACGATTCTTTGCATTCTCCAATGATTTCAGCTGTGATGCATCCGTTATCGTGAATGAGAAGTTTTTATTTCCGGCAGACTTCTCCTCCGAAAAGTCCATACGAGCGAAATTCGTCTGCTCATCCACAAACCGGGTAGAACTGATAAACACACTTTGCGTATTTACCGCTGCATCAGGAATAATCTGTTTTACAGCACAGGTAGCCGATACATTAGCTCCATTCAGACTGATAGATGCATTTTCTATCATAAAATAAGGAGTCACATAGATCTTGACTTCAGTACTTCCCTTCAATGTAAAATCGACTGTATCTCTTTTTACTTCAGATATCTGTACAGTTTTCCAGGGACCATTATTATTGTTTGTAATCATGTGATAATCGCCGTCAAAAAGAATGGCTTCAAACTTTGCATCCTGATCGGCATACAACGTAATACCATCTGATAACTGCCAGCCATACTGATATAACGAAAGTTTTATGGCTTCTCCGGTACCTTTAACCTGTAAAGGATGTTCTACGCCACCGGCATCTTTGTACAGGATCTGACCATACAACTTAGATTCAGGTGCATCGTAATTATCCAAACCACAACTAGTGGCGAAAACAGCCAACAACAATAATAAGGCTATATTATATATTATCTTTTTCATTCTCATTACTTTTAATTAAGATTGATACGGATTCTTCACCATCTTAGGATTCCTGTTAATCCAATCCTGGTTAATAAAGTTATAATAATTCTTCAGTTGGAAATAACGAGGATACGGAGACATATAAGTAGTTGTAGCATCAAAAACCCATTTCAAATCATTCGGATCGCCCACCTGATCAATCTGATAAGGGAACAATACACGATGAACAGCTGTCGAAGTGTTATCATTGTTATCCCAAAGCTTATCTGCCAGTCTCCAACGCTTCAGATCATAGAAACGATGGTTCTCAAAAGCAAATTCCACACGATTTTCACGAACAATATCATTCAATGTGATAGTCCCGCTCAACGGTTGGATACCTGCACGTTCACGAACTGCATTCAAATAACGACGTGCATTATCCTGATCGTTCATTTCCATGGCAGCTTCAGCAGCAATCAAATACATTTCCGATACACGGAAACGGGGGAACCATACTTCGGAACCACGGCCACGGGTCGTTGCACCGACTGTTTCATCCATAAACTTTCTGACAAAGAAGCCTGATTTGTTTACATATTGGTCGTCACCGGTTGTCATCGGACCATTTACCGGAGTGATAACCCAACCTCTTGAAGTTACATCCTGCCCACGTTTACCATGATAGCTTTTCCACTCGCCGCCCTCATTACGTTTAACGCCTGCACGCAATACGACTTCCGAACCTCTGAAAGAAGACCCCGGAACCATTACTGTAGCAAACAAACGGGGATCTTTATCCTTGAACAGGTCTATCGCCTTATCATAAGCGATATAACTGCCGTCAGAATTCTTGATTTTTAGCTTTCCATCACGATTACTGATATATTCAAAATCTTCAACAAGATTTAATACCGGACCTAAATTTGCCTGGTCGATATCTTCAGCATGTGACGAAGGTACATTATCACGAGTCCAGCCCTGATAATTAGACGGGCCTTTATAATCGCGTGCCCAGATCACCTCTGTATTACCATCCTTCAATGTAGTTGCTGCATAGAAATTATCTGCTTTATCTGATATGTTATTCTGTAACACATACACACCTCCATCAATCACTGCTTTCGCAGCATCATATGCTATCTTATAATATTCAGAAGCTTTAGATGCCGGAATGCCGACTTCGCTACCCGGAGTAGAAACCGGATTCTCCATTTTGTTATTATAATTGGCAATAGAACCGGCATAAATAGCTGCACGAGCTTTTAATGCCAAAGCGGCCCATTTGGTTGCACGCGCTGAATTCTTGGAAGCTTCTGATGGTAACATTCCATCTGCTGCTATTTCGGTACATTCTTTAATAATGTAATCATACATCTCTGCTTCTGTCGAACGGGCATATTGTAAAGTTGTGATATCCATTCCGGTTTCATACGTAAACACTTCATCACCAACAATTGGCATTCCTCCCATACATCTACACATGCAGAAATAAGTGTAGGCACGCAGAAAACGGACTTCACCGCGTAACTGGTTCTTCCTGTCTTCAGAAATTACATTTGTATTATTCAAACTAGCCAAAAACTGGTTGATATTACGTATCAACCCATAATCATAAACACGCCAATGATCGTCACCGAAAGTGCGGAATAAATCAGGACCACCACTCGAACGCAGTGCTTCGTCCAAACAAACATAAGAACCTACATCTGTTATACGTTGTCCCCATTCCATACGACCATAGAAGTTCGCCAGAACGGAAGTAATCATTTTTTCATCACTAAACACCTGTTCATCAGACAATATACGGTCCGGATCCCGATCCAGGAAATCGGAACATCCGCAAAATGCCAATGTAAAAGCTAAACAGGCAGAATAAATATATTTCTTTTTCATACTAATTAGAATTTAAGAGTAAGACCTAAATTAACAATACGTGTTGTAGGATAAGCCAGACCTGCCGAATTCTCAATTTCCGGGTCTATACCATGAGTATTGGTCAAAGTCAGTAAGTTCTGTCCTGAAACATACAAACGTAGATCAGTAATAAAAGCTTTAGCCAGTATCGATTTCGGCAATGAATAACCGAATTCAAGATTTCTCAGCTTCATATAACGCACATTATGCATCCAGAAATCACTCTTCCAATAGTTACTATGCCCAGAGTTACCGATCAATAAAGTCGGATATTTACCGGGGATCAAAGCACTGTTCGGATCTGTGATATCAGCTAAATGCCAGGTATCTTCCATATAATACTGTGCATTATTACCTCCGTCATGGAACGGATTACGTTGCTCAAAATCCTGATATCTACTATTCAAACCACCACCTGTCAAATCGAATGCCAGGTCAAAACCTTTCCACTGAAAGCTGAAGTTAAGACCGAAGTTTACAATAGGAGTACCACCTTCTCTATATCCTAAAGGACGTTCATCCATACCGTTAATTACACCATCACCATTCTGATCGACATATTTAATATCTCCCGGGCGAATCGTTTTGTTACCCTGGCGGTCGTTATCAATCGGCCAGGCAGCAATTTCCTCCCAACTCTGGAATTGTCCGTCAGATTCCAGCATCCAGTTCAGGTTACCATAACGTTCATCAATAGAATTACGATAATAATGCCATGAGTTACCGAAACGAGGTTTATACTGATTCCAATCCAGGAAGCGTGAATAAGTCATATTCGCTCCGATTGAGTAATAAAAATCTTCTACATTATCATTCCAACGGATAGACAAGTCATAACCTGTATGTACGTCTGATTTCAGATTTTCATAAGGTAAATCAAAACCTGCTTCAGCCGGGATCAATACATCATAACGGCGATCAGGCAAACCATCACGTGTACGACGGAAAAAGTCAAACTGACCGGACAAACGATTGTTAAGGAACGATACATCAAAACCAATGTCCAGAATCTTTGCTTTTATCCATGAAATAGTCGTAACAGGAAGACCACGAGGTACAGAGCCTACAACATAAGCGCCATCAATAGTCGAGCCACCATCTTTGTAGTTATATCCTCCCAAATAATCAAATGGACTATAGTATTCTTTATCGCCATCTTTACCTAAATTATCGTCTCCTAATAAACCATAAGATCCACGGATTTTAAAGTCATTTACGATATTCGATAACTTACTGTCTTTCCAGAAACTTTCTTCTGAGATACGCCATCCGGCAGATCCCGAAGGGAAGAATCCCCAACGGTGATTAGGCGGGAATTTCCATGAACCGTCATAACGTCCGGAAAATTCTAACAGATATTTAGATGCAAAATCATAATTGGCTCTGAAAGTATAACCCAAACGAGCTTCCGTTCTATTTCCATAATCTTTAAATTCAACAATTTCATCTAAATCAATTAAATGTAACGTATTGGATGTGGGAGTGGAATGAACAAAATGTTCTGGCTGATCACGTTTTATAGACTCCATACCAGCCATTACATCAAGATGATGATCATCAAAACTTTTCTTGTAATTCAACTGAATATTTGTCGTAATATCCTGAACTCTCTTGATCGTTCTGTCCCGGTAAGGATTGTGCATACCATCCACTACAATATATTCATCCTTATCCTCATCATAACGATACAAATCCCATTCATTTTCCTGATTGTTTTGTTCCTGCTGAGCATAATAGAAACCAAACTGAGCTTTTGCTGTCAATCCATCAATAATTTTATATTCACCATTGAACGTAAGTTGCATTACGCGCCAGTCATTCTGAAATTTACCGGAGGTCTCATAATTCAACAGGCCGAAATTTACCTCCTTATTACCAGATGTTAATGCAGGATATTTAGGATTATCGTTTGCAAAAGGACGAACTGTCGGAAGATTTCGATAAGTACCAAATACCGGCAACCAATAGTCGTCAGCACCCGGAACACCTGGATTGACACGCGATTCGATACGTCCGTTCATAGATGCACTCATTTTAAAACGTTCAGTAATCTGAGCATCAATATTCATCTGCGTATTATATCGTTTGAAACCGCCATAATTACGAATCATAGCATCTTGATCGATATATCCTAAAGAGAAATAATAATTTACCTTATCAGATCCACCGGATACATTGGCTGAAACATAAGACTGAGGAGATGTTTCCCAGATAAAATCATACCAGTCAAATGATTGATAACCCTTCTCCGTTCCTTGTTGCCATTTGCCCAAATCTTCCATTGTGTACTTACGGTTCTGCTCTTCGACCCCTTGTAATGTTTCTGATTGTATCCAATTGGAAACATAAGTCGCAGCATCCGCCGGTTTAGGGAATGCAGATGCAGATTGCCAGCCATAACGTGCGTTAATAGTTACCGTATTCTTTGTATTTCTGCGACCTTTCTTCGTAGTTACAACTACTACACCATTGGCAGCACGTACACCATAGATAGAAGCAGAAGCATCCTTTAATATAGAGATCGCTTCAATATCATTAAAGTCAATATTATTAAACTGACCTTCGTCTGTCTGAATACCATCTATAACATACAACGGAGTACCCATATTACGAATCTGAAGACCGGTACTTGCCCCCGGACGGCCATCCGTCTGACGAGAGTTCACACCAGCAATCTTACCAACCAATGCACCAGAAGATGTAGATGCAGAAGAACGGGCTATATCCTTGGAGTCAATCAAAGAAATTGCACTAGTCAGAGATTCTTTCTTTTGTGACATACCGAAACCGGTAATAACAACTTCATCCAAAGCCTGCGCATCTTCTCTCAATGTTATATTTACAGTTGAGCCCTTAACTGGTGTACGCTGAGTTATATACCCGATAAATGAAACTTCCAAAGTTGCATTTGGAGATGTACTCAAAGAAAAGTTTCCATTCATATCTGTAATGGTACCATTTGTTGTTCCTTTTTCAACAACATTCGCCCCAATTACAGGCTCTCCCAAATTATCGACAACAGTTCCTTTTATCGTAGTTTTTTGCTGTTGTGCCTTTGTTGCAATTGGTCCTGATCCATTCCTGCTTGTTGCTTTCTTCTCTGCCGGCAATAAAACGATCTGATTATTCGAAATCTCATAATCTAATCCCGTTGATTTCAGAATACTATCCAAAATACTTGCTACAGTCTGGTTCTTTGCATTTACACTGACCCGATGAGAAAAATCTATTTTATTCTCATCATAAAAAAAAGAGTAACCACTCGCTTTTTCGATCTGGTCGATCGCTTCACTTAACAATACATTTTCTAATTGAATTGAGAAAGATTTCGCTTGCCCGTTTGAGTATCCATACAAACTAGAGGCAAGGAAAAAGAGACCGATAAACAAGGGGATTCTCCAGATTTTCCCACTGGCCTCATAAAACATTTGCTTCTTCATAAGCTCTTATTTTAAGATTATTATCGAAATAAATTAATTAATAAAAAGGTTAAAACATTATTACTTTTTCTTTCCTGTTACTTCATAGGCATTTGATTTTAAAGGTTTTACTTATTCATAATTTTCACAATATTCTTTTCATCAAAACTATATTGGATAGGATTTGTCCGGGCCATTAAACGAAGGATCTCTTCAAGAGGTTCATGCCTGATCGAAAAAGTATAAGCCTGATCTTCAGGAATAAGAGGGTCCAGTATAATCTTTACACCATACCATTTAGATAAATATTTGGATAATTCCTTAATTGATTTACGCTCAAAATGAATAGACTCATTCGCCCACATGGCAGCAAAAAGGACATCATTTTTCTTTGTCAGGATACTGCCTTGACTTTTGGAACAGACAGCCGTTTCACCCGGTACTATCTTTTTTGATACTGAACCATTGGCTACAACTACAGATCCAGACAACAGGCTTACATTTATATTCGGCTCATTATCACGTGCTGCCACATTAAAAGTAGTACCATGTACTCTAACATCAAAATTATTACTCTTGACTATAAAAGGACGATCCGGATCCTTCTTAACATCAAAATAGGCCTCACCCTTCAATTTTACATTTCTTGTTTTATTCCAGATTGAAGCAGAATATTCCAACGTAGATTCAGTATTTAACCAAACCCGCGAACCATCAGGAAGTATTACTTTCGATTTGCCTGTCAGAGAAGAATAAGTATAAACTGGTCCTCCTTTATATGTTTCAAGAGAGATATATCCGGTTAAAGACAATAAAGCGAGGATTAAAACACACGCAGCCCCGGAGAACCAACGGAAAGAAGCTTGCGAGAATTTTATTATTTTAGGTTCATTTTTCTTCATGCGAAGCTCCATCTTTGCCCATAAAGCATCCACATTCGATTCAAAAGTCGTACCTTCTTCTATTATAGTCAACCAAAGAGATTGTAAATCTTTATATACAGATAGATTTTTCTCGTCAGCAAGCCATCGCTCCAAATCGATTTGCTCTTCTAACGAGATTTCATGTTTAAATCCCTTTATTATAATATCCCAAGGTATGTTTCTATCCATTTTTTGCATCTTATACATCGTGAGACTCAAAAAGAATAGCTACCCCCTAAAAGGATTGTGTTTTTCTTTGAAAAAATTTGATCCGGGAAGATCGTGGAAAGATAAATTGCTCATATTCAAAACGGTTACCAGATCCACCAGTTTCCGAATTGGATAATAAAAAAAAGAAGCGTGGAAACTGTTGACATATCGATTCTGAGGCTCTGGACTGCCCCTATGACCAATATATACAACAGCCCACGCTCTTTATCTTGGTATACGCAATAACTTAGGTATATAACAAGAAAAGAGCATGAACGTTTGTTGTACCTTATCCGGTCATAGTGAAATTGTCCAGATTTCAGAATCGGATAGTATCTTAAACGCTTATGCTTTACTCGTACATTGTACAGCCGGTTACGCTTTCCTTTTGCTGTACGAAGCAAAGATAAACAGAAGATTCCAATATTTACATATACTTTCTATACATAAATAATCCGTACAAAATAAGTTTCATAGCTAAAGAAATCGATTACAATTCCTATTCCGTTGTCGGAAATGATGCAATACGTAGACGGGCAGCTCCCATCGGAACCAATGTTATTTCATCTAATGTATCTGATTTCTTGGCATCTTCATATGGCAGCACACCGCATAAACCGCATTCATCGATCTTCCATTCCGGAATAAGACGTCCCTGTGTCTTAAATATCAAAGGAACATTTGTCAATGTAAATGGATTATTATCAAAAGGCCACTCTTTGCGTAGAACAGAGATTGGAGCATTGATCTGCAGAGCATAGTTCCACGGGCTTGCCGGATAAATCTCATAAGTTGGCCATGCAGAGGCATCGGCCCCCTCCTGCCATTTTGAATCGCCGATAGCAGTTTCACGACTGTCTTTCTGTTGATAATCTTCATCTATCTTTAAAGACAAAGTCAGAGGACCATAATCGACACTGACACTATTTTTATTAACCTGCCACTGGCGATAATTAAATGTCATGGGAACCGTGAGAACGATTTCATCCGCATCCGACCATTCACGCGTAATTTTTACATATTTACCAGCTATCAAATCAACACCCAGCTTCTGACCATTCACAGCAACCGATGCATCTTTGCACCATGACGGAATACGTAAATAGAGTGGGAATGTCACATTTTCCGGAGTCGTCAAAGTAAAACGAACCGTTTCCTCAAAAGGATAATTTGTTTGTTCTTTTATTGTCACTTCAGTTCCGCCTCCGACTTTGACTTTCGCCTGACAAGCATTATATAAGACAGCAGCCATTCCGTTATCCGGTGTCGCATAAATAAGATTTTCGGTATAATAAGGCCAACCGAAGCCATGATTATGCTGGCAACAACGGCTACTGAACGGATTCATAGAAAGAAATGGTCCGCTATTATCAATACCCGGATGATGATTTTTAGAGTCACTTACAATATGATTCGGGCTGGTTATATAACGAAGGGCTTTGTAATCAGGCATTAACGCCGCCGGATAGCTATTAAATGCTACATCCTCACAGTTTTCAGCCCAGTAAGGATCACCACTGATCTGAAGCATAATTTCATCAGAAGCCATCTGTTCCACGAAGCCGCAGGTTTCAGTACCTTGTCGGGGATCAAAAAAGCCGATACGCGCATTTTCATCTGCCCCGAACATTCCTCCTGGAACTTGCCCGAATGCCCTGCGTACCAGGCTTTGCACATTATAACTGGCTGATAACATAGAAGAATCTCCTGAAAACAGATAATAAGTAGCCGGTTCACGGAAACACTGTGCTACATTTACATTATGCCAGTTAGGTAATTGAGTCGATTTCGTCCAGTCAGCCGTATTTTTATGTATTTTTTCACCTAGCGTAAGTAAATTCTTATATCCGGTGTGATTATATAGCCATACGACACTCCAAAGATTGTCTCCGCCACGGCTATTCTCCCAATAACTATATAAGAAATCTTCATCCGGTACAGTAAGCAGATAATTACAATACTTTGTCATAAAATCGATAATCCGTTCATCGTTCGAATATTCATAATAAGACTGCATAATCCACAGGACGATCATATTCGGCCAAAAATCCTGTTTACCGTCATTCAGATGCATTGGACCGAAGTTTCCATCTTCCCGCTGACTTTTCAAGATACTTTCAATCCAGAATTTAGCTTCATTCAACATCTGGTTATCCTGAACGATATAAGCAAGGTTTGCATATCCGCGGAGCCAATAAGGAACTTCCTCCCAGCCCCACTGTCCACCGGTTTTCAACCAGGCATTATCCTTCTTTTGTAGCCAGGCACTGATCTCTCCCAAATGTCCGTTCAAACCATTTTTCTGCAACTCCAGTTGTTGCTTCAACCATCCTTCCGGCTGAATGGTACCGGCAGGGAGTTTAATAAATTGTTGCGGTTGTAAAGGAGCCCTGTTACTCACATAATAATCATTCTGTGTTGAAGTTGATAATCTATCAACCTGCTCCACTAAAGTGTCTTGTGGTGCCGTACAAGCACCACAAATCAGAGAAAGGAACAATATACTTTTCTTCATAATATAATTATTTTATTTCCGGATAGACAGTGTGCCGGAAGGTTTATTGATTTATCAATTGCGGGAAGAAAAACGTTTGTCTGGGAGCCACTCCCGGATTCGAATGGTGGATGTGGAATACATAACGCATAGTTCCGTTTTCATAAAAGATCGTAGGATCAGCCAAATTAATATTTAGCCCGTGGATAGAAGCAACTCCTATCCCCCAAAATACCCCAAATAGTAACAATAATTTATTCATGGAATTGAGAATTATTTATAAAACGTTTTCTTTTACAAATATAGACTCAAAAGAACGCTGTATCCCCTAAAAAATAAAGTTTTTTTCACCACAAATATGAATAAGAATCTCCCAAATAAACTCTGATCTTCTTAAGTGCTATTGTTATTTGTCCCTCCACCGTCTTCTCTGAAATATGAAGTTGTTCGGCAATCTCTTTATTGGTTAAATTCTCTTCCCGACTTTTCCTGAATACCTCCCTACACTTTTCCGGTAAAAGGCATACGGCCTCCTCTACCAAACGGTACAATTCCTGAAATTCGAGATCCGAATTATAATCTTGCGCCACTTCACTGACAGAGAGATCCTCTAAATAAACCGGGATTTTTTTATCACGGATATAAGTAAAAGCCTTATTACGGGCAGCCTGAAAAAGATAGGCTTTTAATGTTAACTTTATCTCAAAACGTTCGCGATTCTCCCATATATAAGTAAAAATATCCAATACCAACTCCTGCGACTTTTCCCGGTCATGAATATAATAGGTAATGAAACGCTCCAACGAATCGGTATACTGATAAAACAAATGCTTAAAAGCGATTTGATCACCCTGCTTTATCAGTTTCAGCAATAAAATATCGTCGTTGTTACTGCTCATCCCTAAATTCATTGATTGTTTTTACAGAGATCAAAGATACATAAAGATTCAATATTTCCTTAATAAAGCAATCTTTTATTTAATATTCACGCATTAAACACTAAATTTAATTCTTTATTTTGCTTAAACGGCCTATCGAATTATATATAAAAAAAACACCCTGCAACATTAAATTGCAAGGTGTTTCTCAAATTGTGATTCCGGAGCGATTCGAACGCTCGACCCACGCCTTAGAAGGGCGTTGCTCTATCCAGCTGAGCTACGGAACCATCCTTATTTGCGGTGCAAAGGTAGTACTATTTTTTTAATATGCAAACCGGAAAGCCTTTTTTTTCATTAGAAGGGATAACCTACGGCAAAATGCCAGGCAAAATTGCCCTTAAGATTAGGATTCAAAATAGCCCAGCGATCTTTACCCCTTTCCTGAGGATTATACGCCTTCATACCCGTATCAAAACGAATCAGGAAGAAGTCGAAATCAAGACGCAAACCTAAACCATAAGAGACAGCTATCTCTTTATAAAAACGGGAAAAATCGAAATTAGCATTTTCACGATCCTTGTCCTTGTGCATAGTCCAGATATTTCCGGCATCCACATAAGCAGCCATTTCAAATTTCCAGAACATCTTTGTACGATACTCCATATTCAGGTCCAACCGTATATCACCTACCTGGTCGGCAAAAGTACCATCCGGACTGATCTTCATACTTCCCGGCCCCAGTGAGCGGACAGACCATCCACGTACACTATTTGCACCTCCTGAAAAGTAACTGCGTTCGAACGGTAACATCCTCGCATTTCCATAAGGATAGCCGACTCCTACTCCCGCATGAAAAGCCAGTTTATTACGACTGTCCAACACAATACTTCTACTGAAATCGACATCTCCTTTTATAAACTGGGAGTAATTGATACCGAATAAACGATACAGGCCATCCTCATCCTTCTTCGCATTTGTCAGTTTAGAAATCGCATAAAGCATATTTCCCGCCATTTCAAACGATACACGCAACGAATGCGTATTTCTTAATCGGTTCTGAGGATTATAATTGCTGAATGAATAAGTATATCCGGAGCCTACTACAAACTGGTCGGTGAAATTATAACGTTTCATCGACTCAGGCAAAGTCGCCTGAAAAGTAGAATCGATCTTCGGGATATGCACATAATCTATGTCCAATAACTTAAATGTATGACGCGCCTGCATATTTGAACGATCCTGCCAGATATAACTCCACCCTCCGGACAGGATAGCACGGCGATATTCCGGACGTGTCTGAATACCGTAACTAACCTTAAATTCGGTGGATGCACGAATCTTCCGCTTAAAATTATCACTTATGAAAGGAAACAAAAAGCGAGGGAACAAAATGGAAGACTCAGCCCCCAATTCCCAATAACTACTTCCATCCGACTGGGAAGACAACGCTTCATAAGCACCGCGCACCTTAGCAGAAAATACTTCCGACCCTTTAAATAAATTCCTGTGCTGATAATTCACACTCGAAGCAAAACCAAAATCTCCGGCCGAGTTCGTACCTTCCAGGTCGACACCAAAGCCTTGCAGTTTGGCCGGCGAAGTCAGAATCGTACAATTCAGCTTCATCGTATCCCCTTCCTCCACTTCCGAAAAACGTATGTTTACATTTCTCAGTGCCCGAAGAGCGGCAAAAGAAGAATAAGTCTGTTCCACCCCCCGCTCGTTGAACAGGCGACCCGGAGTAATATAAGTACTCTTACGCAAAACACTCGGACGAATACTTCTTCCGCTCTTACCATATAATATCTGTAGATCACCGACTTTCACCGTATCGGACGAAGTCAGTTTTAAATCACTCTGCACCTGATTCAACGGGTCATAATCCGTAACGATCGTGACATCCTTTATATAATACTGGCGATGCAGCGTATCGATAACCGAACCATCCGGTTTAAGCTGGCGGTACGGCTTCAGGACCATATCCAGATCCACAATATTCCGATTATAAGAGCTATCGGCCAGATAAGCCAGATAGTCGCGATTGAAAGCATAATACCCCCTCCTGCGAAGCAAGGTTGTGATCCGCTGACGTTCCTTATCCAGGACATCCCGGTCAAAGAGTGCACTATCCTTTATCAGGGAATTATAATCTTCCGGAGAAATACGAAAAGCCGATGACACGGCTGAGCGCCGGGGTGCTTTCAGATGAGCGACACTGTCGATCTTCGGATCATCCAAATTCATCGTATAATTATGTATCCGGTAAGGTTCATTCGAGTTAATCCGATAAGTGACTACCGCCTTTTTTTGCCTGGACGTATCTATCGTAACTGCGACCTCAGCATTCACATATCCTTTGTTAATAAAGAAACGCCTCAACTCATCCGCCGACTGATCCACCAGAGCTGTATCGAGAATAACAGGCGGTTCACCAATACGGCGAAGCTGTTTACTCAGCCACCGTTTCTCATTCCGCCCCGACCAATCGTATACAAAAAGCTGCCACTTCATTAGTCCGAACACCTTAAAGTTAGGCTGCTGCCTCAGATAAGGCTTCAACTCATTGGCTTTATAGGATTTATTATCGGAAACGATTTCTACTTTATCCAGCAGATATTCTCCGTCACCGACATATTTTGTCGTACTGCAAGCGGCCAGTATCCAAGCAAAGCATAGGAAATATAGTATATGGAGGATTCCCTTCATCATTCAACTTTTACGCACGCAAATGTAGCTGAAATTAAATAAATTCCCTTACTTTTGCTTTGTAAAAAGAGTAAAGATGCTGAGTAAATCTAAAGTAAAACAGATCCGTTCGCTTGAATTAAAGAAGTTTCGTAACGAGTTAAATGCATTTGTTGCCGAAGGGAATAAGCTCGTGGCCGATATGTTGGTCGCATTCGAATGCGACCTCCTGATAGCCAAACCTTCCTGGATGGCGACACAGGGAGATATCCCAGCTAAAGAGTTACTGGAGGCCGACGATGAAGATATCCGCAAAGCCAGCTTCCTGAAAAACCCGCAGGATGTACTTGCCGTCTTTAAACGTCCCGTCTGGTCGCTGGAAGAAGCAGACCCGGCAAACCAACTGATCATCGCTCTCGACGGGATACAAGACCCTGGCAATTTGGGTACGATTATACGGCTGGCCGATTGGTTCGGGATCGAACATATCGTATGCAGTCAGGATACGGCAGACGTATTCAGCCCCAAGACCGTACAGGCGACCATGGGTGCCCTGGTCCATGTAAAAGTGCATTACACCGACCTACAAACATACCTGCAGGCGCAACATGAAAAGAAAATCCCCCTGTACGGCACCTTCCTCGATGGAGAGAATATGTATACGAAAGAATTATCCGGCACAGGCATCCTCATTATGGGAAACGAAGGAAACGGCATCCGCCCGAACATCGAAGCACTTGTAAACGAAAAGTTATATATCCCCAACTATCCGCAGGAGCGGGAAACCTCAGAGTCGTTGAATGTGGCAATCGCGACCGCAGTCGTCTGTGCCGAGTTCAGACGTCGCGGGAGTAAAATGAGTTAACCGGAAGACGAAAACCGGACTGCCCTCCGTTACGTTATCGGCCGCCGACACCCATTGGTCAGGCACAAAATTTCCACCTACCGGAACAGTTATACCTGCCGGTACAGGGATTAATGTACCATCATAAAATTCGGTATTTGCTATTTCCTGTTCCAGAGGATATACACCGACGAAACATCCTTCCGCATCCAACTCGAGGTAATGCATACGGAACCATTTCTTCCAGTATATATAATGCGAAGCAACCCTGCGCATACAAGGATTATTTTACAGAATCTTTATTGGCTATGTTTACAGAGTCTTTAGGAGCAGACAACCGCCCGTAATTGTACCGCATCAGGTTCAGGCTATCCACATAGACTTTGAAATAAGAGGTTGAGTCATCTTTCCCATCCAGACGGATAAAGCCATATACGCTCTTCACCTGCTTGGTCGGCAGCGTACGCAAAGTCGTCTCATGATAACCGTCTTTCAACACCTCATCATTCACGGTAATGATCGTATCCCCTTGATTAGCGCTCAAGCGAATTTCCGGATGATTCTTCATATTAGCATTCAATCCCCAGACACGCATTCCCAGGACGAAAGTACTGCCGGAAGGATAGTTTGTCTCCGGTTTGATATCGATCGTCACTCCGTTAAACAAGGCATTCGGTTCAAAGGTAAGATAAGTCAGTCGCGGCCAGATATCCACAGAATCCTGTTTCGATACCGGAGCAGCACTGGCCTGTACGTCTCCCAGCGCTTTCTGACGTTCATTCAATTCCGCCAGTACCAGATCGTACACCTGCATATATATATCCAGGTTACGGCCATACCATACCAGCGAACTGTCGTAGACGGCCTGTTCTATTTTATGTTTGCGGAACACCCCCTGATAAAGCGCCTCCTTTTTTGCATCATCACTATAAGTCTTATAATCGGTATTGATCATAGCCTCTGCCAGCTGCATATCGAGCAAGACGGCCTTCATCTCCTTTTCAGAGAGAATTCCGTCGGGAACCTTACTGCATGAAACCAATAAAGTAACCACTAACAAAGCGACGCCATATCTGCGCAAATTGTTCCGCATTTATTTCTTTTCTTTTTCTTTCGAGAGACTGTCCGACAAAGTATGCCTATAAAATATCAACAACAGAAAAACACCTACACAGATAGCCGAATCTGCCAGGTTGAAGATCGGACGGAAGAAGACGAACTCTTCTCCTCCCCAGATCGGGAACCAGTCCGGAAACTCTGTCTGAATCAACGGGAAGTAAAACATATCCACCACTTTCCCGTGTAGCCAGGTAGCATACCCACCCTCAGCGGGCATAAGTGAAGCGACCTGACCAAAACTATGGTCGAATATGACTCCATAAAAAATAGAATCTATTATATTACCGATAGCCCCTGCAAATATCAACGAGACACAAGCAATAAAACCGAAACTGTACTTCTCCTTCACCAGCTTATACAGGTAATAACCGATAAAGCCGACCGCAACGATACGAAATAGAGATAAGAACAATTTACCAATCACTTCAATCCCGAAAGCCATTCCCGGGTTTTCGGTAAAGTACAGATAAAACCACGGGGTAATCTCTATACTTTCATGCAGCTGCATATGTGTCTTGATCCAAATTTTGAGAGCCTGATCAAGAAGAAGGAGCAGCATTACAATAAACACTGCTCCCCAACCTTTTGAAAATTTCATTTATCTTTTACCTCCTTGTTTTGCCTCAATACTTAAAGTAGCATGAGGTACAGCACGCAGTCTTTCTTTCGGGATCAGTTTACCCGTTTCACGACAAATACCGTAAGTCTTATTTTCGATACGGATCAAAGCCGCCTGTAAGTTCTGTATGAACTTCATCTGACGCTGTGCCAAACGTCCGGCCTCTTCTTTCGATAAGGTTGCGGCACCTTCTTCCAACACCTTGAATGTAGGTGATGTATCAGCCACGTCGTTACCGTCAGAATTGGTTACACCCGATCTCAACAACTCGTAATCCTTTTTTGCTACCTCCAACTTCTCTAAAATAATGGCGCGGAACTCCTCGAGTTCAGCATCCGAATATCTTGTCTTTTCTGCCATGGCTTTTTAAATTAATAATTAACAATTAAGAATGAATAATGAAAACTCCGAGAATTTCTCTCTCTATTGCCTACAAATATAAACAATTCCTGAATTATTCATTATTCATTATTCATTATTCATTCAATATTATTCCTTTTCGATACGAACCGACAGGTTGAAGTCTTCAAAATCAAGCACGGTTGCATCGCTTATTGCATGATCTGTAATTTCAACCGACACAGCCAGAACCTGGTTTGCTATATATTCATTATACTCTTTAATCGCTTCATCCATTTCATCGGAAGAAAGAACCGTAACAGTAATTTTATCCGTGATATCATACCCATTGCTCTTACGCAGGTTCTGGATACGGTTCACCAGTTCGCGGGCCAATCCTTCCTTACGCAAGTCTTCCGTCACTGTGATATCCAGTGCCACCGTCAGGCGTCCTTCGTTGGCAACCAGCCATCCGGGGATATCTTCCGAAATGATTTCCACATCAGCCAGTTCGACTGTTGCATCCTGTCCTTCCACATTCAATGTGAATGTTCCGGCAGCTTCGAAAGCAAGGATATTTTCCTGGCTCATGCTCTGGATGGCAGCAGCCAGACTCTTCATGATCTTACCGTAACGCGGGCCTAACTTCTTAAAGTCCGGCTTGATACGTTTCACCAAAATACCGGCAGCATTATCGACAAACTTCAGTTCCTTTACATTCACCTCGTTCAGGATCAGGTTCTTTACCGCCTCGATACTTTCCTGCTGGTGGGCATCGGCTACAGGCACCATGATGGTCTGCAACGGCTGGCGAACTTTAATATTCACCTTACGACGCAAAGCCAATACCATAGAAGAGACATCCTGTGCCATCTTCATACGTTCTTCCAGATCCTTGTCAATCAATGCTTCATCATATTTTGGGAAGTCTGACAAGTGAACAGACTCTACCGTCTCACGTCCGGTAACGGCGATCAGGTCACAGAACAACTGATCTCCATAGAACGGAGCGATCGGTGACATCAACTTGGCGATTGTTTCCAGACAAGTATATAATGTCTGGTAAGCAGACAACTTATCCGTTGTCATGCCTCCCCCCCAGAAACGGCGGCGGTTCAGGCGTACGTACCAGTTACTCAGGTTATCGTTCACGAATTCAGAGATAGCACGTCCGGCACGTGTCGGTTCGTAAGTATCATAGAACCCGTCCACATCCTTCACCAACGTATTCAGCAATGAAAGGATCCAACGGTCGATTTCCGGGCGTTCTTTCAGAGGAACATCCGGTTCCGAATAATCGAATCCGTCCACGTTTGCATACAGAGCAAAGAACGAATACGTATTATATAATGTACCGAAAAATTTACGGCGCACTTCATCCATACCATCGATATCGAACTTGATATTATCCCACGGAGAAGCATTAGTAATCATATACCAGCGCAACGGGTCGGAACCATACTGTTCGATCGTAGAGAACGGATCGACTGCATTACCCAGACGTTTGGACATCTTGTTACCGTTCTTATCCAATACAAGACCATTAGACACAACCGCTTTATAAGCCACACTGTCGAACACCATCGTTGCCAGTGCATGCAGGGTAAAGAACCAGCCACGCGTCTGGTCTACACCTTCGGCGATAAAGTCTGCCGGATATACCTCACGACTATCCAGTAACTCCTTATTCTCGAACGGATAATGGATCTGGGCATAAGGCATCGCACCCGAGTCGAACCAAACGTCGATCAGGTCGGTCTCACGTTTCATCGGCTTGCCGCTTTCAGAAACAAGGATCACCTCATCCACATACGGACGGTGCAGGTCGATCTTTTCGTAATTGTCCTTATTGTATTCGCCCGGATTGAAACCTCTGTCCTTATACGGATTCGATTCCATATATCCTTTCTTAACGGCTTTTTCTATTTCATTGTACAGTTCTTCTACCGAACCGATACATTTTTCTTCCGTACCGTCTTCCGTACGCCAGATAGGCAGCGGAGTACCCCAGTAGCGGCTACGGCTCAGGTTCCAGTCCTGCAGGTTTTCCAACCATTTACCGAAACGACCTGTACCTGTACTCTGCGGTTTCCAGTTGATCGTATTGTTCAGTTCGATCATACGGTCGCGACAGGCAGTGGTACGGATAAACCAGCTATCCAGCGGATAGTATAATACAGGTTTGTCGGTACGCCAGCAATGCGGGTAGTTGTGTACATGCTTTTCGATACGGAACACACGGTTCTGCACCTTCAACATCATACATATCTCGATATCCAATGTTTCGTCTTTATCCGTTTTTTCCGGATCGTAAGCATTCTTTACGAACTTGCCCTGGAACGGATCGTAATCGGCTGCATTCATACGCGTTTGTACAAATTCAGGATCAAGATCTTCCAATAGATAGAACTTACCGGTCATATCCACCATCGGACGGTTATTACCATCCTTATCGACCATCATCAAAGGTGGCACACCGCTGGCTTTCGCCACACGGTCATCGTCCGCACCGAATGTAGGAGCGATATGAACGATACCAGTACCGTCTTCGATAGTCACAAAATCACCGTTGATCACACGGAAAGCACCTTCACCCGGGTTTACCCACGGGATTAACTGTTCGTAATGCATACCGGCCAGTTCCGAACCTTTCCATTCGCCAACCACCTTAAACGGGATCAGCTTGTCACCGATCTTGTAATCCGACAATTCCAAATCGGCAGCTTTCGGATTGAAATGCGCACCCATCAAATCCTTCGCCAGCACTACCGTCATCGGCATACCGGTATAGGGGTTATAAGTCTGAACAGCCACATAAGTGATGTTCGGTCCCATACAGAGAGCCGTATTGGAAGGCAATGTCCACGGAGTAGTCGTCCATGCCAGGAAGAACGGATCGCCGAACTGCGCCATTTCCGGTTTCGGATCGAGGATATGGAATTGTGCCGTACAAGTCGTATCCTTCACGTCGCGGTAGCAACCCGGCTGGTTTAACTCGTGCGAGCTAAGACCTGTCCCGGCAGCCGGTGAATACGGCTGGATGGTATATCCCTTGTACAGTAAACCTTTCTTATATAATTCTTTCAGCAGATACCACAATGTTTCGATGTAACGGTTATCGTAGGTGATATACGGATTTTCCATATCCACCCAGTAGCCCATCTTGTCGGTGAGGTCTTCCCATTCTTTGGTAAACTTCATCACATCGCGGCGGCAAGCTGCGTTATAGTCAGCGACAGAAATCTTTTTACCGATATCTTCCTTGGTTATACCCATAGATTTCTCTACGCCCAGCTCAACCGGCAGGCCATGAGTATCCCATCCTGCCTTACGGTTCACCAGATATCCTTTCATGGTCTTGTAACGGCAGAAAATATCTTTAATCGAACGAGCAATAACATGGTGAATACCCGGCATTCCGTTTGCAGAAGGCGGACCTTCATAAAATACAAACGAGGGGTATCCTTCACGGATTTCAAGACTCTTATGGAAGATGTCGCCATCCTGCCATTTCTTCAACACCTCTTTATTGACGTTCGACAAGTCGAACTTAGAGTATTCGGCAAATTTCTTACTCATATCGCGTTATTTTTATCAATCTTCTAAAAATGCCGCAAAGTTAGTGATTTAATTCTAATTAGGCAATAAAGAAATAAGTAAGGCCTGAAGGGATTTTGTGAAACCAGCCTTGATAATATCGACCAACTCACCTACCGCTCATTAGTTTCCGGTCATATTAAAATAATTTATACCATCCACGATAAATATCTATATATTCATATGCTTTGGGATTGTAGACGTAATCCGGAACTACTTCAAAGCGAAATGAAAGAGCGGAAGTAAAACAGAACACATGATTTTTAAGCCCAATAGGCATTTTTTCGTTATAAACTATTGTTTATTTAATCGTATCTACTATCTTTGCAGTATTACAGAAAGTGCAGATGTTATAGCGTTAACCTCTGTTCTGTAGAAATATTTAGAATAAGGCATTTTAAAATATTATCTCAGTACCTAAAAATTATCCCATTTTTAATCACGACTGAGATAGTAGCAACAAAATGCCCATGTTGTTTGTATATATTTATTATATATGATATGACGTGGGCTGTTGTCTACTATCAGTGTGAGGGGGAAGGGATAACCCTTTAGGTCTGAGAACGGCAACAGTTTCACGTTTTTTTTTATGCCTTTTTTCAAGCTATACTTTTTACAATAACGCATTAATATGTTAAACAATCATACAATTCAGTAAAAAGGGATAGTGAAGAGGGGACTCTGCAACTGTCCGGTTCGGGAGAATAGGGTAGTATCTATTGTATAGCGTTAATATATATTCAGATAAAACACTTGTATTATGATAAACTTGTTGACTAAAATACGTGATTATGTAAAACTTCTCCTCCCCGACGACCAGAAGCCAACCTTTTTGAGCAATGCACTCACAGATCACAAAGCGACGACATGGGAAGATGCCAGTGTCGTATCTTCATCTGTAAATATTCCGACGGCTAATGAGCAACCTCCGGAAGAGAATAAGGATAAAGAAAGTGATTTCATTATTGAAGCGTTTAAAAGCTTGTCACCCGAGTATTTATTGATCGTATCGGAAATGAGGAACTTACTTAATTCCGATCTTAAAAAGATAGTATTCCATGCATTGGCTACCAAGTTAAGCGTCGAAGAAGTTGCGGAACATTTAGGAATCACTCCCCAGGAAGTAAAACAGATATTTCAAAATGCAATCACGGATATAAGTCTCCAGTCAGGATTTGTCAGAGACCATATCAATAGCCGCATTCAAAAAGAGAGAGAAATCAATCAACTAAAATCAAGGATACAAACATTACAGGCGTTATTGGATGAGAAGGAAATCAAACAACCTGCCCCAAAGAAAGCGCCTTCCAAAATCCCTTATACCAGACAAAAAGCGTTATTAAACAAGCCATTAACCAAATGTCTTAATTTGGAGAAGAGGACTATAAATACTTGTAAAGTATTCGATATATACACCTTGGAAGATTTATTGAAGTTCGCTTCAACCAATGGGCTTGCTGCTCTAAAGGAACATCGATACTTCGGGTGTATATCATTAAGCAGGCTGGAAAGTGAATTAATAAGAAAAGGGATCTTTGCCCCGAACGGTCATTGTGAACTATATAAAGAGATAACTAAGAAGTAAAACCTAATAATTTTTTCTGAAACTGTATAGCAGTTATAAGCCACCCGGCTCGTGAGAGTGGGATGGCTTTTTTGATCTGTTGTAAAAAATGCAGCAGTTGCATCTAACAAAACAACTTCATCGTTGCCGCACCAATCAGGCATTGGCATACCTAAAATTGCTGATCCCAGCCAGCAGTTTTCTTATAAAAGTGCTGATTTTATTAGGCATATTTTATATCTTTGCCAACAAGAAACCTATTCAATCAGACAAATCACTTTATTTCCTTCACGTGATACAAGTTTCCTCGTTCTGTATGCCGGCTCGGGACATTGTTACGACGCAATAGGCGTCCGAAAGCATTTATGGTTGTGTTGCTAAAAGTCAGGTGGCTACGCTTGCAGATACGTTGCATAATCTCGGTAGCAGGAAGCCATTCGCCCATTTCACCACATCTTCTTCCGGCATGCCTGCACGAAGGCAATTCTCTGCTAATCGTACCAGCAAAGCATCCGCCGTCGTATCGCCCGACAGGTTATCGACTTCCAATAGAACAAGACCGTTGTAAGCTTTAATCTCCAAAGTCTCATTTTTCTTTTTCAATTCTGCACCGAAAACGATCCGAGGAAGTTTGGCAGCTGCCGGACAAGCATACGACAATTGACAAACAAAACAGAGTAAGGCACTTCGGAATTACGGGATGCATAGTTTTACCTTAAACAAATACTGATATGTGTGCAAGATATCGAATGGTTCGCAATCCGAACCCCACGGGAGACAAGAAAAAACAGGCGTTACATCCGCGTGTAGTACCTTACGGGACAATCCATACCAATGATCTGATAAAGGAAGCGGAAGGCCGTTCCGGAATTTCGGGAGCCGATATCAAAAGGGCTTTGCAAGTCATTGCCGATATGATGGCTTTCCGATTGGATGAAGGATATAATGTAGAATTGGACGGTATCGGCTTTTTCAGCGTTTCACTAGCTTCGCGTCCGGTAATGGATAAAAAAGAAATCCGCAGCGAGTCGATCCATTTCCGCAATGTGAATTTCCGGTGCGGAAAATACCTGAAAAGCAAGCTAAAGTCAATGCACCTGGAACGTATACCGGAAGGAAAAGGCGTTCTGCCTTCTTTCGAAGAACGTGTGCGCAGGCTGACAGAATACTTGAACACACATCATTATATCACTTGCAGCGACTACCGGGAGCTGACAGGTTGCTCCAAATACCGTGCATTGGAAGATCTGAAAAAACTGATAGATGAAGGAAAATTGGAGAAAGGCGGGTATAAGAGCACAAGGGTTTATTCATTTCCTTCAGCTGTAAACAAATGATTACAAAGACGATAATACACACAGATGAAGGAATGAAGGATTATTATTATAAAACTTTTGTTATAACTTTTACCATATACAATAATATACAAACAAGCAGGACTATAATGCTATCTTCGATAACACAATAGTCCTGTTTGCCTGAAACTGTAATTTCACCCTATTCTCTTTTCTCAAAAACAAACCATTCCAGATTCATTAAATCAACCTCCTTCATTTCCGGTTCAACCGATTTAAAGACCAGTACCAAGGCATGTTTTCCTGTAACCGGTTTAATTTTTGTTTCATGTATAGCATAAGCCACCTGGCCATTCATCGGGGCAATATCGCATACTCCGAGTAACTCGCCGTGCGGACTATCCAGACGAATCTCTATTTTTGCAGCCCTGTTTTCATTCCATGTCTTACAAACAAAATGGCTGACATCCGTATCGGTAAAATCATAATATTTCCAATAAGCATGATCGCCGTCACGAATGGCAGACAAATACTCCACAGGGATATCATTCTCCGGTCTACGTACCGAAACCATCACATTTCCCGACATCAGACAAGCTCTCGCCGCATCCATCCGATAAAAAGGAGAGATAGGACCGCCGATTCCCTGCGTGGTCATTTCCACTTCCGGAATCGTGCCGTCCGGATTAAAAGTGATAGGCTCCAGGCAGGCTTTCCGCATGGTTCCGGTTGCAGTCGCATGGGTAGGGCGGTGATAAGCAATATACCATTGTCCGTTTATTTCGGTTATACAACCATGGTTATTCACCAGATTCCTGTCGCTTCCCCAATTATCGACAATAACCCCTCTATACGTATAAGGACCTAACGGAGATGTCGCTGTCGCATAATCCAAAGTCGCACAGTTGGATTTGCCATGCCGGGAATGGCTTCCATATACCAAATAATAGATGCCGTTCCTTTTCCGGACAGAACTGCCTTCATTGAAAAAATGCGTATTGTATGTCAGCAGACTGTCATGGACAGCCCCTTCTATAGAGAGCATATCTTTACTCAATTTTGCTCCCCTGGCATGCCATTGTCCCCAGAACAGATAGCCCTGCCCGTCATCGTCGATGAATACAGACGGGTCGATACCACTTATCCCTTCTATTTTTTTCCCATCTCTGAACGGACCGTAAGGAGAAGAAGAGACTGCAACGCCTTCATCATCTCCACCTCCGGCCAGGCAATAGTAGAGATAGTATTTTCCATCCTTATAGATACAATCCGGAGCATATAAAAGCCTGTCTGTATAATCGACTTGCTTCCCTAAACCTTCAGTGGCAAAAGAAAATTGTTCCACATGCCAATTCACAAGGTCAGAAGAAGAAAGTACATGATAAGAGTGCGAGCACCAGTCATTACCAGGTTCATCACGCGACCCATAGACATAGATACGCCCGTCAGGCATCTGCCTCACTTCCGGATCAGCAATATATACTCCCGGAGGTGCTATCGGATTAAGCATCCTATGGGTCGATACAGGAACGGCATTTTCACCATTCCCGTCCAATACCTTCTTTTCACGGGCTTGACATCCGGCCAGTAGCCCTGACATGAGCAGGGTTACGGCCAAAGAATAATAGTTCATATAAAAATTGAAACTTATAAGTTTATAATTAGTTCCATCCCGGATTTTGAGTTAACGTTCCATTAGATAGATCAATATCTTTAGACGGTACCGGGAAGAGGTAATGCTTAGCAGGATCAAAGTTACGCTTTTCCACATAACGACGCGGCGCACCATCGACGGTTACTGTTCTATCGGTAGCACCTACACCGTCCAGACGCATGAATGCACCGTAAAGTTCACCATTCATTCCTTCACCAGAGACAGCCGTTGTTTTTTCAGCTACCTTCCAGCGCCGTATATCGAAGAAACGTAAACCTTCATTGGCCAATTCAACGCGACGTTCGTTACGCACCAATGTCCGCAGCGCATCTTCCGATGTATAATTGGCTTCCAGCACACGTCCTCCGCCACAACGATCGCGTAATTGATTGATAAGGGCAAAAATCTCAGATGAAGCAGCAACACCTTTCGTTTCGAGTAATGCTTCGGCATGCATCAACAGAACATCAGCATAGCGGAAGTAAATAACATCTACACCACCATCCAATATTTGTACCATGGCATGATCACTCCAATCGCAATATTTCTTCCACATATATCCGGTTGGCGAAGGCTCTTTTGCGTCGTAACGTTGTCCCGGAATACTTTCTTCAGATTCCGGATCATAGAGCACCCATGTCATCGTTTTTGATTCACGGATAGTAGAAGTCGGATAGATAATAGATTGTGCCAAACGAGGATCTCTGTCTTTATAAGGGTCTTTTGGATTATAAGTGGAACCATTTTCATGTATCAACCGCCCATCGGCCATAGGATAAGCATCGACCAGACTTCCAGTGGGTGTAAGCGCACGAAATGCATCTCCTCCTGACATTTCTTTTAAAAAGAATGCTTGATTCAAGCTATTACCTGTCGAGATACTTCCAGTTGTATGAGCATGTTCACGTGCCAGGATTATCTCATTCGAATCTTCGGCATTTCCATTGAACAGGTCGGCATAAGGTGTCTCGCCAGCAGTGTTGAGTGAATATTTACCTATCAATTCCGATGTAACCGTCAACAAGTTACTGAAATCATTATCCCATAAATAAGCACGTGCTTTCAAAGCCTTACATGCACCTGCCGTAACACGTCCTTTTTCAAACGTTTTACCATCCAGTTCCTTTATGGCCTGATCGAGCTGATTGTGAGCAAAGGCCAACACTTCGGCCTTAGGTGTTCTGACCTGATTCTTAGCCTCTTCTTCATTCAAGACTTTCTCTACTAATGGTACATCCCCGTATAGGGCTACTAAACGGATATAGCTATAAGCCAGGAAAAAGCGGATTTGTCCGGTGAGAGCCTCTCTTTCAGTGGCATCCAACTCTGTACACTTCTCTACATTTTCCAGGAACTGCCAAGCCATACGAATATTTGTATAGGCATATGCCCAATTATTATTTATAACAGAGGTCGTTGTAAGATATGATCCGTTACCTATCAGTTTGAGATCAGTATACCATCCTTCCCATACCATATAAGTATTATCAGACATCGCTTCATCAAAACAGGGGTGCATTTCGTATTCCAGTGGAAAAGAACGGGAATATACGTCTGCCACAAATGCACGGAGATTACCAGGCGTTTGCCAAAAAGTTTCCTGCGGTAATTTATCTTCTGGTAATGCATCCAACATATCGTCGCAAGAACATAACGTGCATCCTAATAAAATGGCTATTGATAAAAATTTATTTTTCATGATAATTGCTGTTTTTAAAATGTAACACTAGCACCGACACTATATACTCTCACATTCGGGAAAGAAGTAGTATTCAATCCGTTCTCTGGATCAAAGACTCTATATTTCGTCAACGTAAACAAATTAGATCCCGAGAAATATACTCTAACTCTCTCCACCGGAATCTTCTCGCCGAACTTAAATGTATAACCTACCTGCAAGTTTTTCAAACGCAGATAAGAAGCATCTTGTACCCAATGCGACATATTAGCATAATTGAGGCGGTTAGCCATTGTCATACGTGGATAATATTTACCGGTAGTGGGATTAGACGGATCGAAAGAATCATAATAATGTTCTTCCATAGCCGTCTGAGAACCTAATGGCTCGATGATGTCGCGTCCCAGGAAACCATCGACTTTGCCTACTCCTTGAAACATGGCAGAGAAGTCAAAAGCCTTATAATTGAATCCCAGGTTTAAACTGAAAGTATAACGAGGTATCTGGTTACCGATAATCGTCTTGTCGGCTTCCGTTATTTTTCCGTCTTTATCCAAATCCTCAATAATGATATCTCCCATCGAGAAATCAGAATTATATGTCGACATAACCTCTTTATATTGCTCATACTTTTCCTGTGTATCGGCAAGTCCCAGTGTTTTCCAACCGAACAGAGCATCGATCGGTTCACCTTCAATACGGGTGGTCAGGCTGGATGTCGGCGACTTGTAACCATTCATATCCAGAATTTTATTCCTGACATCAGACAACATGAAATTGACATTATAACTGAAGTCTTCGTTTATTTGATCCTGCCAGTTGATAGTTAACTCCCATCCCCTATTTCTTACTTTTCCTGCATTCGAAATTGGCGGCGTAATTCCCAACAGGCTGGGCGCTTCGAGACTCAACAAAATATCATCCGTATCCCGGTTATACCAATCGAAAGTAAAGCCTAACCGGTTATCAAGCACATTGACATCGAGACCGAAATTAAGGTTTGTACTGGTCTCCCATGTGATAATATTATTCCCCATGACACTTTCAGACATCAATGTTTGAACCGTTCCGTCAAACATATAAAAACGGGTACTTCCCGGAACCACATTGTAAGTAGACATACTCAGATACCTGTCAATACTCTGGTTACCCAACTTACCCCACGATGCACGTAACTTAAGGTTCTGCACAGCATTTTTAAGCGGATTGAAAAATGATTCCTCCGAGATTCTCCAGGCTGCAGAAAAAGAAGGGAACGTACCCCAACGGTGGCCGCGTGCAAACTTAGAAGAACCGTCACGACGGATATTGGCTTCAAACAGATAGCGGTCTTTGTAAGAATAGTTTACCCTACCGAATACAGAGACTAACGCATCATACGTTTTATTCCCGCTCGCTGTAGCCGTAGAAGCATCACCCGGATCGATCACTTCGAAATCATCGGTTGGGAAATCTTTTCGTGAAGCCACAGTTGTATTATACCTGAACTGTTCGCGTGATGCTCCCAATAACAAATTAATATCATGATCTCCAAAACTTTTTACATAATTAGCCGTTGCACTCAATGTCAGATTCCTGTTCCGATACCAGGTATCAGTTTTGGTATTACGTGCCACAAAAATATTCTCTCCTTGTCCGGCCGGCTCAAAAGCATCATAAATAACTTTCTTTTCAAACTTATCAACATAAGATGTTTTACTTTCATATCCCAATACGCCTTTCAAGAAGAATGAATTATCGAACAATTTGATTTCCGGAGAAAATAACAATGATAATTTATCCGTTTCATATCGTTGATAACCATAATCGTCAGTCGTCATTCGTACCGGATTTTTAGGTGTAGAATGAAACGACCAGGTTCCGTCTGAATATTGAACCGGCATATTCGGATAAGCACGAGGTGCATAATAATAAGCATAACCAAGACCAGGGCTTTCTTTGCTGACATCATTAATATAAGCAATATTAGACTGAAGAGTCAGCCAATCAGCTAAATTAGCCGTCGTATTCAAGCGCGTATTATACCGTTCATAAGAAGATTTGATAATACCATCCTGTTTTGCATAACCAACTGTACCAACATATTGTAAACGGTCGTTTCCTCCCGAAACAGACAGATCATGAGTATGTTGTAAAGCTGTTTGCAACAATTCATCATACCAGTCAGTGTTAGCTTCATTATGGTCAATATTCCCCGTACCGTCTTTCATACGATCAATCATATCCTGTGGGAATGTTAAAGTAGTTCCGTCAGGTAATGCCTTTCCATCGGCTAACATAGCACGATTATACAACTCTGCATATTGCCAGCCTGTAGCTGATTTAGGTTGGCGCGTAGCCTGTTGCCAACCGACATTGCCATTATAATTTACTTGTATCTTACCGACCTTACCTTTTTTAGTAGTAATCAATATGACTCCATTGGCAGCACGTGAACCGTAAATGGCAGCCGAAGCTGCATCTTTTAATACCGATATGCTCTCAATATCATTAGGTAAAACATCCGCAATACTCATCGACATACCGTCTACCAATACCAGAGGACCTGAATTTTTCCATGTACCCACTCCACGTACCGTGATAGTAGGATTACTTGACCCCGGTTGTCCCGACGACTTCACGACAGTCAAACCCGGAGCCAAACCAGACAAAGCATCTTTCATCGTAACGATCGGTTGACGTTCTAATTCCTCACTTTTAATAGAAGATACCGAACCTGTCAGATTTACTTTTTTCTGTACGCCATATCCCACGACAACGACTTCTTCCAACGCTTGAGAGTCTTCCTTCAACACAACATCCAAGTGGTTCCGGCCTCCCAAACGAAGCTCCTGAGAGACATAACCGATATAAGAAACCTGGATTAGAGCATTTTCCGGAACTTCCAGCACAAAATCACCATCGAGACCGGTGATTGTTCCTAAAGTTGTACCTTTCACAGACACATTTGCTCCGATAACCGGCTCTCCATTTTGATCTTTGACAACACCCTTAATTTTTCTCTCTTCTTTAGCCTGTTGAACATCCGGCTTCTCTGTCGACAGAATAATCTTTCTATCCACCACCGAATAACGAACATTCGTACCGGCAAATACGGTTTCCAATACTTTAAATATATCGCTTTTCTTAGCCACGACAGAGACCCTCCGATCCAGGTCGACATGTTTGATATTGAAGAAGAAAGAGAAATCAGACTGTTCCTCGATCTCATCCAATACCTCCTTTACCGTTTGGTTCCGCATCTCCAGACTTACAGTAGCTTTCTGAGCATAGCTACCTGTTGCTTGCGCCAAACCAATAGAACATATTAGTAAGAAGACTGATAACTTCATAACTCTTGGTATTTTATTTAAGATAAACCGCAGAAACTCTGCTACCCAAAACTGTTGGGTATTAAAATGTTTTTGCATAACTTTGTACTGATCTAATTAATAAAAAATGGTTTACTATGCTTGTCTCCAAACAAGCGTTTTTAAATGAATTCTTTCCATCCGGTGAAATACTCCAATATTTCTCCGGATGTTTTTCTTTAAGGTGATCTGCTTTTCATGATTTTTTCAATTAGGTTAATAAATTTCTATTCTCGTTCTCTCATTAGTCGTATTCCGGGTATCCAGATAACGCCATTTTATATTCGATGATATTTTAAATATTTCCAATATACGTTCCAGTCGCTGATTGGTGAAAGAGCCATTGAATGCCTCTGTACGAAGACGGTTATTGGATAACACGAAGTCGACATTAAACCGCTTCTCCAACATCCGTAACGCTTCCGGCAGCGGAGTTGCCAGGAAAACGATCTTTCCGTCTTTCCAGGCCGTTTCGGTTTCACCGCTTGTCTGGATCAGCTTGACCTGCGAAGAAGTTGTATTGTAGATTAATTTTTGTCCGGGTTTCATTACTACCGTGGCAGGCTGCAGGTTCTTCTGATAAGCGAAGCAAACCTTACCTTCAACCAGCGTAGTGGATACAAATGAGTCTCTCTCAAAAGCTTCCACATTAAAGGATGTACCCAACACCTCGATCTGCGTATGGTTGGGGGCTGAAACAATGAAACGATGTTCGGGGTCTTTTTGTACTTCGAAGAAAGCCTCCCCTTTCAACTGCACGCATCTCTTGTCTCCACTGAAAAAAGAAGGATAGGTCAAAGATGATTCCGAATTGAGGTATACTTTAGATCCGTCCGGAAGATCGACGGTGGTCGTCATTCCCGGATTTGTTTTTATCTCAATCATTTGAGCCAGTTCGATTCGAGGAGTAAAATGTTCGATCCCCCAAATAATAAGAAGAGGAATAAAGAGGATGGCTGCAACGCGTTGCAGCCAAGTAAACATGTTTACTTGGGACTTCTTTGTCATTCTGCCACAAACAGATGCTAAAGCCTTTTCGGTATCCAGTTTCGATTCCATCTGTGCCGTACCCATTACCTGATCGATGGCATAGATTTGTTTGACAATCCGGTAATTATCTTCCGATTGCCCGATCCATTCCTCCACCATCCGGCATTCCTCTACCGTCGCTTCGCCGGAACAATACCGGGGAAGAAGTTCTTCTATCTGATCTATATTGAATGTTTCCATTTGCATTTTTATGCCTGTTTATATATTAGACAAGGGAACTCCGACGGATTACTAAACGGAAGTCCACTTTTTTTTGATATTTTTTTTATTCAACAAAAAAGCTAACTTTGCCGACAAGGAGACAGTAGTATGAAAAAAACCTCACAAGCAACAGACGATTCATTCCTGTTATCGGCCATGCAACGTGGAGATAAAAAAGCCTATGGTACCTTATTCAGAAGATACTACCCGATGTTGTGTACGTATGCGAACCGGTTTGTCAGTCTGGAAGATGCCGAAGAGATCGTGCAGGATATCATGTTATGGTTATGGGAAAACAGGGAGGCACAAATATTCAATACCTCTTTCAGCCAGTATCTGTACAAAACAGTCTACCACAGAAGCATCAACCAGCTTACCCGCCAACAGTCGCAACTGCGGGCGGAAACGCGCTATTATGAGTATATGCTGGAAATGCTGCAAGACAGCGATTTCTCACAGACGGAAGATTTGAAGAAACATATCAGCCAGGCCATACAAGCCTTACCCGCCAGCTACCGGGAGGCTTTTGTCATGCATCGCTTCGAAAATAAAAGTTACAAGGAGATCGCCGATATCTTACAAGTATCGCCCCAAACAGTGAATTACAGAATCCAACAAGCCTTGAAACAGCTACGGGTTACTTTAAAAGATTACCTGCCGTTAATCTTATTGTTGTTTCCCAAAAACCTGCTTTCGTAAAGGCTTATTGAAATTCTATATGCTTTTTAAAACTTATTGGGCCGCTTCCTGCAACTGTTCAGCCAGCTTATCCATATTTTCAGGGCTTGCGGCTCCTTTAAATTGCAGTTCTCCTTTTTTGTTGATAATGGCACAATGAGGGATACTTAACATTCCGTTATTGCCATAGGTATTATAAATATCCATCTTAAAATACTCATTAATAATAACATGATCGCCTTTAAGGTCGTAATAGCCGGCCATCTTTTTCCATAGATCCGCATTCATCGGACGGTCGATAGAAACATACAACAATACGATATCATTTTCTTTTGCATACTGCTGTAAAGGTTTCACATGGGCAAACGAAGCACGGCAGGGACCACACCAGGTAGCCCAGATATCTATAAAAATAACTTTACCCAAATACCGGTCGGTTATTTCTTTAAAGGAACGTACACTGTCCGTATTCAAAATATGGATACCTTCCGGGAGATCAAGCTTGTTGAACGATATATTTTTCTGTACAGCCTCATCCAGGGCAGGGATCAGCTTACTGGACGGATACAATTCTTTAAACTGTCCATACAAGGAAGGGATATCGGTAGAAAAGGTTTCGTTCGAGGCATCTTCCAGGATAATATTACTCATCGCAACTTCCTGTACACGTCCTTTCAGGTTAACCTTATACCAATCGAACAATTTCTGATTACTTTCATTCCGGCTGGTCGGTTGTTGTCCGGTCTTCATATATAGTTCGATTCCGGCAGCACTCCCTATGACATCGGCGAACGCTTCGGAAAAGACATTCTCCGGCTGGTTTATATCTGTATACGCCAGCATTTTCGGATAAACAGTCTCCCATTCCTTCTTCGCTTCTTCCGATCCCCGGTAATTGATCCCGAAATACTGGTTCATAAAAGCCAATAGCATCTGCATACGTATATCCTGAACGGCTCTTTTCTTGAAGAGCTCGTCTACACCGACTATTTTCTGTTCAATCGACGCCCCATAATCGGTCAACTTTTGATAAACAGAAGAGGCCACCGTATCTTTTTCCACGTCGAAAACGTCGCCTTTACGAGCTCTTAAATTGAAAACATCCTCCTGCACCTGGGAAAGCTCCTTCACAATTTCATTCTCTTTCACCAGTTTATTCTCTATGTTCAGGGAGTGTTCAAGGGAGGCATCGATATCGAGCTTATTCGTTCCGGGTCCTACATATATCGTCCCCAGATATCTCTGTCCATAGACATAAAAAGATATTTTTTCATTCCCGCTACCAGGAAGCGTTATATGATACGTACTATCCGCCTGTACAAACAGTGTATCCCGCCGGGTAGAGTTATATACACCATCCGCCGTCGGCCAATAGATGATGGTATTACCGGAAATATTCGAGACTTTTCCTTCAATTGTCGTCGATTGCGGAGTACAACTAGCCAGTCCTAAAACGGCAATACCGGCCAGCATATATGCTAGTACTTGATTTTTCATTCTATTAGTTTTAAAGTATTATATAAAATCTATTGTAAAAGAAGCCGTTACAAATGTAGGAAAATATTTCATTCGAGGTTTGACCGGCCAATTATTTTTCCGGCTGTGATGCATTAACTGCCATCAGGAGGGCCACGACTTCCGAATAATTCTTCCGTCCTGAGGGGATATTATTTCCTTTCAGGAACCAGTTGTAAACGGTATCCTGGATCTCACCGATCGTCGGATTATACAGTGCCTGCCAATAAGCTACCTTATCGTTGTAAGCCTTTTTTACTTCCGGGGATATCGTCTCCTTCCATTGCTCGAATTCTTCTTCCGGCAATAGCTGATAAGCGTTGCCCAGCACATAAGGCAAGAGGGCAAAATAAGCGGAGAAGCGTATTTCAGGGTTGCCGGAACGGGAACACACCAGAAATCCATACAAGTTGGCTTCCGCTTCACTCGAAATCCCCAAGACATGCGCCATTTCATGCGCATAGGTAAAAGGATACTGCACCGGAAGGAGGTCCGGATTCAGATTATATTCGATGAAGAAAGGGCCTATATATCCCAATACCCCGACACCGCTCATCAGGGATGGAATCAGCATCGGCTTCGGATGAAGATAAGAGGCAGGAGAAACCAGGCCGAATTGTCCGGCTATTTCGCGATAGCCGCTTTCTACTTCCTCTGCCACAACAGCCCGGTCGATCTTTTCCACAGGAGTAAAAGAGACATTCAACGAGTCGGTATAAGCCGACAGGAAAGAACGGAAGTCATCTTCGGAATAAGCAAGGTAAGGGATCTCTGTCCGGTCAAAAAAGTTCTCCCGGAAATAGTTTAACCCCCAAGCCATGTAAAACCAGATATAAACCCATAACAGATATTCGACAGTACGCCCGATTACCGTTTTCCATGAGCGACGTTTCACAATAGCATATACCCAATAGATAACCAACCCGGCAATACTTCCGTAAATAAAACAATCGCCTATGGAAAAAGGAAATACAGAAGATATACGTGACAAGACAGCCGAAAAGAATGGATAAATCGTACGGGCATAACCTTCTCCCCATGCAGGCAAAGCCATTATAACCCATATCAAAATCAGGGATACGGCCAGAACAATCCAGCGAATACGTATCTTTTTGATCCAATCTTTCACCATCACAGTCACTTAGATGATATTTTTATTCAACAACTTCCTGACATCCGCTTCCGACAGGTTACGACGAGCAGAATAATCCTTCATCTGTTCTTCATCGATCGAACCGATCATGAAATATTGCGAATCAGGATGGGCGAAATAAATACCGCTGACTGTTGCCGTAGGATACATCGCTCCATTCTCCGTCAGCTTAACACCGATTCGGGACATATCCAACAGATTATCCAATGTATAATTAAGCAACTGGTCGGGCAACGAGGGATAACCTACCGCTGGACGGATACCCTGATATTTCACTTTATACAGATCGGAAATCGACAACGATTCATCCGGGGCATATCCCCAATATTCCTTTCGTACCTTTTCATGAAGATACTCTGCAACTGCTTCAGCCAAACGGTCTGTCAGCGTCTGGAGCAACATGGAGCTATACGTGTCGCCTTCTTTTTCCAGTTTATTCTTCAGTTCTTCGGCTCCGGCACCGGCCGTCACGACAAATGCACCGGCATAATCCGTACGACCTTCGGAAGCCGGCATGACATAGTCGGCCAGCGATTTGTAGATACCTTCCTCCTTCTTCGACTGTTGACGTAATACCGGAAGTACAATATCTCCCATTTTAATGTTATCACCGTCACTGTTAGCGGGGAAGAAACCGTAAATAGCTTTACAATATTCAGCCTTCATATCTACCAACTGATCCAGCAGTTTAACAGCATCTTTATACAACTGCATGGCCTCTGCCGCTTTCGGACGTTCAGCTTCCGGAAAGTCTGCCAACCAGGCTGCACGACAAGCATCACAACCATGGATCTGTGTGATGGCAGCAAAACGTCCGTTCAGTTTCCAGGCACTAAAGAAGAAGGTCCAGTGTATATAAGGAATGATCTCCTCCAACGGAATATAAGGTATCACATGAACACCCGGGTGATTCGGAACAACCGGTGTCCACGCAGACCAGTCGATCTTCTGCGGGTTTAGACGGGCTTCCGACAACGGAACCAATATTTCTTTTTTCTTCTCCATGGAGGCACGGAGGGCCTCATATTCTTTATTCAGTCCTTCGATATATGCTTCACGGGTATCGGGATTCAGCAATTTTGCCGCAATCAATGGATTCTGCGAAGCATCGAGCACGTGAATGACAGGATAATCGTAATGAGGTGCTATTTTAATGGCCGTATGCAGCTTCGAGGTCGTCGCTCCGCCTACCATAACAGGTATCGTAAGTCCGGCCTTCTGCATTTCGTCAGTAACATGCACCATTTCTTCTAGTGAAGGAGTAATCAGGCCGGACAGGCAAACCAGGTCGGGCTTTTCTTTTATGGCTGTCTGTATGATCACTTCGGCCGGAACCATTACTCCCAGGTCGATCACTTCATAATTATTACATGCCAGAACGATCGATACAATATTCTTTCCGATATCGTGTACATCCCCTTTTACAGTAGCAAAGACTACCTTTCCGGCTTTAGCCGAACCGGATGCCGATTTTTCCGCTTCAATAGCAGGTTGCAGGATAGCAACAGCCTTTTTCATCGTACGAGCTGTCTTCACCACTTGCGGCAGGAACATTTTACCGGCACCGAACAATTCGCCGACCTTATTCATCCCGCTCATCAGCGGACCGTCGATAATATCCACTGCACGCGGATAAAGAGTAAGTGCTTCCGCCAGGTCTTCTTCCAGATGATCGCCTATACCTTTGATCAAGGCGTGTTCCAAACGCTCTTTCAGCGGTTGTTCGCGCCAGGCTTCATGCTTTTCTTCCGCACCGCCCTGCTTTTCCACATGCAGGTTCTGGGCATAGGTGATCAATTCTTCGGCAGCTTCCGGACGACGGTACAGGATCACATCTTCCAGTAAATCACGGAATTCCGGTTCTATATCTTCATAAAGTACGGCCGAAGAGGGATTGACAATACCCATATCCAACCCTTTACTGATCGCATGGTAGAGGAATACGGAATGCATCGCTTCACGTACATAATTATTTCCACGGAACGAGAACGAAAGGTTGCTGATACCGCCACTAACCTTCGCACCCGGCAGATTCTGTTTGATCCACTCGACCGCACGGATAAAGTCCAAACCGTATCCGTTATGTTCTTCCATACCGGTAGCGATAGCCAATACATTCGGGTCGAATATAATTCCATACGGATCGAAGTCTATTTTCTCCCGAAGCAAACGGTAAGCACGTCCGCAGACTTCCGCTTTCCGTTCGAAGGTATCCGCCTGTCCTTTCTCATCGAAAGCCATCACGACAACAGCTGCTCCCAACTGTTTGATACGGGCGGCATGGGCCAGGAATACCTCTTCTCCTTCTTTCAACGAGATCGAGTTGACGATACTTTTACCCTGTACGCACATCAGGCCTTCTTCGATCACTTCCCATTTGGAAGAGTCGATCATGACTGGTACACGGGCAATATCCGGTTCGGATGCCACGAGATTCAGGAAGGTTGTCATTTCCTTCACTGCATCGAGCATTCCGTCATCCATATTGATATCGATCACCTGAGCCCCGTCTTCCACCTGCTTACGGGCGATGGTCAGCGCCTCTTCATAACTTCCTTCTTTGATCAGGCGCAGGAATTTACGCGAACCGGCTACGTTACAACGTTCACCTATATTGATAAAGTTATTTTCTTTCTTTACTTCGAGCAATTCAAGACCGGACAACCACAAGCAATCCGGTTTTGCAACAGGTACATGCGGTTTCGCTCCTTTTATCAAGGCTGGATACTGTGCGATATGGGCGGGGGTCGTTCCACAACATCCTCCCAATATATTTACTAATCCTTCTTCGATAAACGGCTTTACATGTCCGGCCATCTTTTCCGGTGTCTCGTCATAAGTACCGAAGGTATTGGGTAATCCCGCATTCGGATACGCGCTTATATAATAGGGGGCATGTTTTGCCAAATCTGCCAGGAAGGGCTTCATATCGGCTGCTCCGAAAGAACAGTTCAGACCTATACTAACCAGGTTGATATGTTGGACCGAAGCCAGGCAGGCTCCTAATGTCTGACCGGAAAGCGTCCGTCCACCCTGGGCAGAAAGCGTCAGCGACAACATGATCGGCAGTTCTTTTCCCTTTTCTTTTAAAACAGTTTCTGCCGCTTCCAATCCGGCTTTCACGTTCAAAGTATCGAAAGTCGTTTCAAAAAGGATAATATCTACCCCTCCGTCGACCAGTGCTTCCACCTGTTCCTTATATGCCTTATAGACATCTTTATAGGTAACCGCACGATAAGCAGGGTTACTGACATCGGGACTCATGGAAGCGGTTTTATTGGTCGGACCGATTGAACCGGCCACAAAGATAGTCCGGTCCGGATGTTCCGCCATAAACTCGTCAGCCACTTCACGTCCCAACTTTCCGGCTGCCAGGTTGATCTCGCGTACAAACTCCTGCATAGCATAATCTTCCATAGAGATCGCATTGGCATTGAAGGTGTTCGTTGCAAAGATATCCGCTCCGGCATCCAGGTATTGACGGTGAATGGATTTGATGACATCCGGACGGGTAATACACAACAGGTCGTTGTTCCCTTTCAACTGTCCGGGGAAATCGGCAAAACGATCGCCGCGGTAATCCTGTTCATTCAGTTTGAAGCCCTGGATCATGGTACCCATACCACCATCCAGAATCAGGATACGCTCCTGCAGGGACCGTATAAAAGTTTCTTTATTCATAGATATGTTTTTTCTTGGTGATAAGAAAAACGGCAAGTCAATATATCTTACCGTTTAAATGCTCTGTCCATCTCCCGCTTATCGTCACGGGCCTTGATCGAATCGCGCTTATCGTATTCTTTCTTACCTTTGGCGATAGCAACAACGACTTTGGCTAGTCCCTTCTCATTGATAAACATGCGGGTAGGAACAATAGTGAAACCGCTGTTGCGGGCTGCACCGTCAATCTTGCGCAACTCCTTCTTCGTCAGCAACAGCTTACGGTCGCGGCGTGCCACATGATTATTATACGTACCATAGAAATATTCGGCGATATACATGTTCTTTACCCATAACTCGCCTCTTTCCATAATACAAAAAGTATCCACCAGACTGGCTTTTCCCAGGCGGATCGATTTGATCTCCGTCCCGGTCAATACGATCCCGGCGGTGAATGTTTCGAGCAGTTCGAAATCGAATGTGGCCCGCTTATTCTTTATCTGTATATTATTACTAATCTTTTCTTTCATCTTTTTCTATCTGTCAATAACGCAAGCCCGGCATCAACATGAATAGTACAAATTCGATCACGGCTGGCGTCAGTAAAATAACTACGGTTGCTATACCGGCAAACTTCAGGCGTTCATTCTCTGCCACCTGCATATAAGGCCCTGCTCCTTCCCATACGATATAAAAGGTATAAAGTATAAAAATACGCAGAAAGAAAAACTCCGGCAACAGCATCAGGACGATGTTCAGTGCAAACATCAATGAAGAGGAATAACCGACAAAGCGTTGGCAAAGTTTCATATCTTTCGTTCTTTTAAAGAATCCCTGCCAAAGCTCATTCAACAGGTAAGCCCCCAGATAAAAACCACCGAACGAAGCGACCAATGTCTTGATCGAGGATTTCAGAGCCAATTCTATATCAAACTCCTTCCGCGTAAATAATACCCCCAGAAAAGCAGCGGCTGTAACCAGTCCGATCAACGGATACACAAACTTAGACAAGAATTCGTCACCCTTATCTTCCTTCTTTGTCAGCATTTCCCACGCCTTTCCCGGCTGGGAAATGATAGCTATTACCCATTTTAATATCTCTTTATACATCTCTCCGTTTTCTATTAGAATGACAAAAGTATAAAAATAAGGGATATAAATTGTTATACGAGACCTTTTATCATCAATAACGGTAACCTCCCCCTACCGCAAACCTTTATTTTTATCCGTATATATATTACTCTCCCGTCTTATTTTCCAACTGATAATCCAATTCCAATACAGACCATTCGACTGCTGTTGTATCTTTATTTGGTTTTGCAACATAATTAATTGCAATAGTAAGCTTTTCCGCGTTGTTGGCTGTTTCCATCTCTAAAGCTTTATTGAAAAAGCGTTCAATATCGAATGCTTCCGTATGAGGTACCTTCACAGAGTCTGCATCTGCCGGTATTTCCGATTTTCTGATCGCACGTAAATAAAGGTTATAAGTACGGAAACCATCGGCTGTGGTGTACCAGTTAACCGTATCATAATGCATTACAAAGCTATCCACCTGGCTTTCCGGTTCCGTCAGGGTAGGCCAAAGGAAAAGACGTCCTTTGATGTAGGCCGTACGGCTCCCTATCGTAGATATATATTGTTCGTCTGTCAGCAAGGTGTCAGATTTAACAGTTCCTTCGGATGTCCACAAAGGGACTTCGGCAGGCGTACCCAATAGTTCGACCGATAAGCTGTCAGAATTTTGTAATTCAGGGCTAGCAGAATCAAAAGAATACTCCACCAGGAAACAGTCTCCGGCATCGGCACGCAACGAGTTTATGCTGGAAGAGTATATCAAACGCCCATCTCTCAGGACAAGCCCCCTGGAAGGACGAACCTGGTAAACAGCCTCTTGAAGCCCTACCGTTATGCGGGTAGTGGAATCACCCAGACAGGAAGACAACATTATCAAACAAACCGCAAATACCCAATATAAATCTTTCTTTCTCATTTCACATTTCATCTGTTAATCATTAATGCCTTACAAGACTCCACACAAAGGGATCGTACAAAGGTAGTAAAAAAGGAAACACAATAAACAAGAAAACCGGGAACCTTTGCAAAAACAAAGAAACCCGGCATTCTCTATATTATTAATTAACAATTAAATGGTATCCGAATAGTAAGCCTTCGGCAGACGGCGGCAGTTATATTGCGAAGCCATCACCTCCCCGTAAGCACCGGCAGAACGCAATGCAATCAGGTCGCCGCGATGGGCTTTGTTCAGCTCCACATCTTTACCGAACACATCGGATGATTCACAGATAGGACCTACCACATCGTAAAGTTCCACCGCTTCATCACTGGAAATATTCTCGATCCGATGGTAAGCATCATACATGGCCGGACGGATCAGTTCCGTAAAACCGGCGTCGAGAATAGCAAATTTCTTTGTCTCGCCGATCTTCACATACAAAACCTGTGAAATAAGCGTACCACACTGGGCCACTACCGAACGACCCGGTTCGAAATGCACTTGCTGTCCGGGACGAACTTTCAACAGCTTATTGAATACTGCGAAATAGTTATCGAAAGCAGGGATAGGCAAATGATTCGGATGATAATAGTCGATCCCCAGGCCTCCACCGAAGTTCAGGTTTTCAATATGGATACCGCGAGCTTCCAGCTCTTCCTGTATCTCATTCACACGGATCACCAAATTACGGAAGGAGGACATATCCGTGATCTGCGAACCGATATGGCAATGAATACCGATCAGTTTCACATTCTTTAATGTAGAAAGGTTATCCAGTACCTGACCGAGCTGGCTCAGGTTGATACCGAACTTATTCTCCTTCATACCGGTCGTGATCTTGGCATGTGTATGTGCATCTACTTCGGGATTGATACGGAGGGCAACCGAAGCGATCTTATTCTTCGCGGCAGCCAGTTCGTTCAATATATCCAGTTCGACAGCCGACTCCACATTAAAACAGAAAATATCGTTATCCAACCCCAGGTTGATCTCCCAATCAGCTTTACCCACACCGGCAAAAACCACCTTATCGGCAGGAAATCCGGCATCCAAAGCGGCCTGTACTTCACCACCGCTCACGCAGTCGGCTCCCAGTCCGTTTTCTGCTATAATAGAAAGAATGCGCGGATTGGCATTTGCTTTTACGGCATAATGCACATGATAATTATACTTGCCGGCTTCAGTCTTTACCAGATCCAACGTATCTTGCAATAACTTCACATCATAATAATAAAAAGGCGTAGGAAGCGCCTTCAGTTTATCTATCGGGAATGTTCCTTTGAGCATATTATTTTATTATATATAAATTAAAAAAAGGGCAGTCTCGAATAGGCTGCCCTCATATTATTTAGTTGTTGAATAAATGATCGCTTAACGCCTGCAGCGCTTTCTTCTTATCCGCGGCCTTCACCAGAAGCGAAACGTTGTAGTTGCTTCCGCCGTAGGAGATCATACGGACCGGCACATCCTTCATTGCCTGGACGATGCGGGCTTCGAAACCGACATTATCCCATTCCAGGTCGCCTACCACACATACGATCACCATATCCTGATCGACAGTAACAGTACCGTATTTCTTCAGGTCGTCTACAATTTCTTCCAGATGCTTGCGGTTGTCGATCGTGACCGATACACCAACTTCTGAAGTAGTCACCATATCGATCGGTGTCTGGTAGTTTTCGAAGATTTCGAATACCTTACGCAGGAAACCGGTAGCCAGCAGCATGCGGCCGCTCTTGATCTTGATGGAGATAATATTATCTTTTGCAGCGACAGCTTTGATCTTTCCTTTTTCCGTTTCGTTGGAGATCAATGTACCGGGAGCTTCCGGCTGCATGGTATTCAATAAACGAACCGGGATATTGTTCAACTTGGCCGGAAGGATACAGGTCGGGTGCAGGATCTTGGCACCGAAGTAAGCAAGCTCAGCCGCTTCTTCGAAATGCAGGTTACGGACAGGCGATGTCTTGTCTACGATACGCGGGTCGTTGTTATGCATTCCGTCGATGTCTGTCCAGATCTGGATTTCGTCTGCATTGAGAGCCGAACCGATCAGAGAAGCACTATAATCGCTACCGCCACGTTGCAGGTTATCGATCTCACCATATGCATTACGGCAGATATAACCCTGGGTGATATATAATTCAGCATCTTTATGTTCGTTCAGCAATTTAACCAGGCGTTCTTTGATGTAAACAGGGTCCGGTTCTGCATTCTTATCCGTACGCATATATTCCAACGCGGGAAGCAGGACTGACTTAACGCCTGTTTCGTTCAGATACAGGTTCATCATACCAGTCGAGATCAACTCTCCCTGTGCCAGTACCACCTTTTCTTCAAACAGCGTGAACAAGTCTTTTGTAAAGGTACGTATATAATCGAAATGAGATTTTACAAGTTCTTTGGCTTTCTGTTTATATTCGGCAGTGCTGTACAGTTCTTCAATATGTCCGTAATATTTCTGTGCAAGCTTATTGATGATTTCGTTTGCACCATCCGGATTCTTCTTGTACAGGTAGTCGGATATTTCAACCAACGAGTTGGTTGTACCTGACATGGCAGACAATACGACAATGTCACGGTCGCCTGAGCAAATCAATTTTGCTACATCTTTCATTCTCTGTGCAGATCCCACAGAAGTACCGCCAAACTTTAAAACTTTCATTTTCTTTTCCTATAATTAAATTGTTTGTTCCTTGCTATTTTGCGTGTGCAAAGTTACTACAAAAAAGTGAAATGCGGAAAGATATAGTGATAGAATTGAGTTACAAGGGTTTTGGTTGAAGTGGCGATAATCCGTGAAGCCATTACAATCCCTGCCGAAGCCAAATCCTGACGCCGCTACGTTACTTGTTCGTAACCATGCCCGAAAATGCGACAAACGGGTACGAATAGCGAAACAAGGCTCTAAGGAATAGTGAGTTATCCATAACTCATGCGAAAAATCAGGTTACGGAAAAAGATTGCGCCGTTCCTCCCCGTTTTGCGTACCAACACCGGACTCTTCACCAACTAATTTTGAAACCCAAAAATTAAGGACAATGAAGAGTACATTTTCAGTAATCTACTACCTCAAGCGTCAGGTAGTGAAAAAGGACGGGACAGTTCCCGTCATGGGACGCATCACGGTGGACGGCAGCCAGACACAGTTCAGCTGCAAACTGACTGTCGATCCGAAACTGTGGGACACCAAAGGTGGACGTGTCACGGGCAGAAGCACGGCGGCACTCGAAACGAACCGTATGCTTGACAAGATGCGGGTACGCATCAACAGGCATTATCAGGAAATCATGGAGCGTGACAACTTCGTCACGGCGGAGAAGGTGAAGAACGCCTTTCTCGGACTGGAACACCGCTACCACACGCTGATGCAGGTGTTCCGCCAGCACAACGAGGACTACGAGAAGCAGGTGGAGGCAGGCATGAAAGCCAAAGGCACGCTGCTGAAGTACCGCACCGTTTACAAGCACATGCAAGAGTTCCTCGACATCCGCTACCATGTGAAGGACATCGCCCTAAAAGAGCTTACCCCGGCTTTCATCTCCGACTTCGAGATGTTCCTGCGCACGGACAAGCACTGCTGCACCAATACCGTGTGGCTGTACGTCTGCCCGTTACGGACGATGGTATTCATCGCCATCAACAACGAGTGGCTGACGCGCGACCCGTTCCGCGAGTATGAAATCAAGAAGGAGGAAACAACACGCAGTTTCCTGACCAAAGATGAGATCCGCCTGCTGATGGAGGGGAAACTGAAAAACGCCAAACAGGAATTGTACCGCGACCTCTACCTGTTCTGCGCCTTCACGGGGCTGTCGTTCGCGGATATGCGCAACCTTACGGAAGAGAATATCCGCACCTACTTCGACGAACACGAGTGGATAAACATCAACCGCCAGAAAACGGGCGTGGTGTCCAACATCCGCCTGCTCGACATCGCCAACCGCATAATCGGCAAATACCGGGGACTGTGCGGGGACGGCAGGATATTTCCCGTTCCGCATTATAACACGTGCCTTGCCGGTATCCGTGCCGTCGCCAAGCGTTGCGGCATCACCAAGCATATCACGTGGCATCAGAGCCGCCACACGGCAGCCACGACGATATTCCTCTCCAACGGTGTTCCCATCGAAACGGTCAGCTCCATGCTCGGACACAAGAGCATAAAGACGACGCAGATTTACGCAAAGATAACCAAAGAGAAGCTCAATCAGGACATGGAGAACCTTGCCGCAAGATTGAACGGCGTCGAGGAATTTGCAGGTTGCACCATCTAAAAAGAAAAGCCATGAAACGTGACACAATCATCATCGAGGACAAGGCAGTCAGCGTAACCGGTAACGACGTGTGGATGACCGCCACCGAAATAGCCGGATTGTTCCATACGACCGTCCCGGCAGTGAACGCCGCCATCAGAGCCGTCCGCAAGTCGGACGTGCTGAACGACTACGAGGTGTGCCGCTACATGCAGCTTGAAAACGGGCTGCACGCGGACGTGTACGCCCTTGAAATCATCATCCCGGTCGCTTTCAGGGTGAATACCTACAACACCCACCTGTTCCGCACATGGCTGGTGGGAAAGGCACTCTCACAAGAGAAACGGCAGACATACGTGATGTTCATACAGAACGGAAAAGCCGGGTATTGCTGATTGCACATACCCCATAAGACAAGTAAACGGGTAGCACCACAAAAGGTGTCACCCGTTTACTTTTTCATGAAACCGCCTCACTCCAGCGGCTTGCGGTAGTTCGCTTCCAGTACCCCGCGCAGCCCCGTTTCCGGGTAAAGCACCTTCCCTCCCAAAAGTATGAAGGGCAACACGCGGTTGTTGCGGTATTCCTGCAAGGTGCGCCGGCTCACACGGAGCAGTTCCGACACCTCGCCGTCCGTCAGGTAACGTTCCCCGTCCAGCGGAGGACGGTAGCTTTCCAGAAATGCGGACAGCCATTTCGAGCCTTTGCGCATATCCTGCACCACAGAGGCTATCGGCTCGTCTTCCATCGTAAAAACATCGTTGTTCTCGTTCATCATAACTTCGGATTCAGTGGGTGAATAAATCAAATCATCTGCCGTGCGGATAGAGCGTGCCGACAAGCGGTATCAGCCGCTTCACCTCCTCTGGCTTGTAATAGAACCTGCGGTTTATCTGCGAGTAGCCGATAAGCCGCCTGTCACGCAGCGTCTGCAACGTGCGCGGGCTTATTCTCAACTGCCCGCAGACCTCCTCGCCCGTGAGCCATCTTTCCATGCGCCCCGTGTCGCTTTTGCGCCTCAGGGCGGCGACCTTCTCCGAGAGTGCGCCGAATGCCGCCACCATCATCTCGAAAGTCTTTTTCTCGATAGATACTATTTCCATATTCATGTCATTTAGAGTTTGCCGCAAAGGTAACGAAACGGCATACAAGACGTATCGTTTTCCGCTGAAAGGCTGCCTGTTGCGCCGTTTGACCGGGTTACGGAGCCATCTTCCGCAAAAATCTTACGTGAGTCACGTAGTGAGTTGTTAAAGCCCCTTTTGTTTATTGCCGAATTTTGTCGCAGAAACAAAAAGAAAGGACTGAACATGAAAGTGATAACAATGGAAAGTTCCGCCTACAAGGAGATGATGGCGCAGATTGCGAACATCGCAGGGTACATCCGCGAGGCAAGGGACGAGAAGAAACGGAAGCGGGAAACCGAAGACAAGCTGCTTGACACGGCACAGGCGGCGAAGATGCTCAACGTGAGCAAGCGCACCATGCAGCGTATGCGCACCGACCACCGTATCGAGTATGTGGTGGTACGCGGAAGCTGCCGCTACCGCCTTTCCGAGATACTGCGGCTATTGGAGGACAACACAGTAAGGAACGAGGAAGGGACAATAGACACCCTGTTCCACAACCACACGCTGCGCACGGGCGGCAAACCAAAAGGAAGGAGGACATAGGTCATGGAACTGCTCACACGAAACAACTTCGAGGGCTGGATGCAGAAGCTGATGGAACGGCTCGACCGTCAGGACGAACTGCTGCTGGCGATGAAGGCTGAGGGGAAACAGCCCACTATCACGGAAAGCATCCGCCTTTTCGACAATCAGGATTTGTGCATGTTGCTCCAGATAAGCAAACGCACCCTCCAACGCTACCGCAGCGTAGGCGCATTGCCCTACAAGACGCTGGGCAAGAAGACCTATTACAGCGAGGAGGACGTGCTGACATTCCTTTCCAACCATATCAAGGACTTCAAAAAGGAAGATATAGCCTTCTACAAGGCTCGTATCCATAATTTCTTTCATAAATAACCCATTAAAACATTTTTCAGATGGCAAAGAAAAAAGACGAAAAGGACGTGCTGGTAGTCCGTGACGAGAAGACAGGCGAGATCAGCGTGGTAGCCGGGCTGAACGCGGACGGCACACCCAAGCGCACCCCCGCAAAAGCGGAGAACGCGCAGAGTTTCCTGCAATTCGACCGACATGGCGACGTGCTGGACAACTTCTTCAAGAACTTCTTCCGGCAGTGCAAGGAACCCAGCCGCTTCGGTTTCTACCGCATTGCGGCAGACCAAGCTGAAAATCTCTTAGAGGTGATGAAGCAACTGCTGAAAGACCCCGAAGCGAACAAGGAGCTGCTCGCCCCTCACAAGGTGGACACCTCCGACTATGAGAAGAAGGTGCAGGAAGAGATGGCAGCACAACAGACAGAGAAACAAGAACCTCAAAAACAGGAGAACATGGAACAACGGAAAGAACAGCAACAGGACAAATCCGAACAGATGCAGGGCAAACGTGGCTACCAGCCCATCGACGAGAGTAAAATCAACTGGCAGGAGCTGGAGGACAGATGGGGCGTAAAGCGGGACAACCTTGAAAAGTCCGGCGACCTTACGAAGATGCTCAACTATGGCAAGTCCGACTTGGTAAAGGTCAAACCGACCTTCGGCGGCGAATCATTCGAGCTGGACGCCCGCCTCTCCTTCAAGAAGGACGGTGAGGGAAACATCAGCCTCGTGCCGCACTTCATCCGCAAGGAGCAGAAGCTGGATGAGTACAAGGAACACAAATTCTCCGACAATGACCGGAAGAACCTCCGCGAAACGGGCAATCTCGGTAGGGTCGTGGACATTGTGGACAGGGAAACGGGCGAGATCATCCCCTCCTACATCAGCATCGACCGCAAGACGAATGAAATCACGGACATTCCGGCAAGCAGGGTGCGCATCCCGGAGCGCATCGGCAAGACGGAAATCACCACGCAGGAGCGGGACATGCTCCGCGCCGGACTGCCCGTACGCGACAAGCTCATCGAGCGCAACGACGGCAGAAAGTTCGTCACCACCCTGCAAGTGAACGTGGAGCAGCGCGGCGTGGAGTTCGTGCCGGGAACCGGCAAGTCGCCCCGTACCGCACAGACACAGGAAACCAAAGGCGACACATCGAAAAGTCAGGCGCAGGGCGGGGAAAATGCCGCACAGACCAAGAAGGAGCAACGCCGCAACACGTGGACGAACGAGGACGGCAGCATCCGCCCCATCAGCAAATGGAGCGGCGTGAGCTTCACCGACCAGCAGAAAGCCGACTATGTGGCGGGTAAAGCCGTGAAGCTGGAGAACGTGACCGACAAGCAGGGCTTCCATGCCACGATGTATATCAAGTTCAACCCGGAGAAGGGACGCCCGTACCGCTACGACACGAACCCTGACAATGCACAGCAGGTTGCTCCGTCCAACGAGAGCCGCACGCAGGTGGCGGTGAACAACGATGGCAAGACCAACGAGGCTACAAAGAATCTGAGAGAGCCGTTGCAGAAAGGTCAGACCAACCCGAAGGACGCCCGCCAGCAACAGCAGCAGGAGAAGCCGCAGAAGAAAACGGGCAAGGGCATGAAAATGTAATCCCGTGTCCGCCACTGAATCCAAAATAAAATCCAAAGTATCAACAAAAAAGAAGAAGACATGAAGACAATCATTGCAGAAAAGCCCTCCGTGGCACGTGAAATCGCCCGCATCGTGGGCGCGACAAAGAGAGAGGAAGGATATTTCGAGGGAGGCGGTTATGCCGTGACATGGGCATTCGGACACCTCGTTCAGCTTGCCATGCCCGACGGCTACGGCGTGCGCGGATTTGTCCGTGACAACCTCCCGATTATTCCCGACACATTCACGCTCGTCCCCCGTCAGGTCAGGACGGAGAAAGGTTACAAGCCCGACAGCGGCGTGGTGTCGCAGATAAAAGTCATCAAAAGACTGTTCGACACAAGCGAACATATCATCGTGGCGACCGATGCCGGACGCGAGGGAGAGCTTATCTTCCGCTACCTCTACCACTATACGGGTTGCACCACTCCTTTCGTGCGCCTGTGGATCAGCTCTCTCACCGACAAAGCTATCCGCGAGGGACTGCGGAAACTCGAAGACGGCAGCAAATACGACAACCTCTACCTCGCCGCCAAAGCGCGGAGCGAATCCGACTGGCTCGTGGGCATCAACGGCACACAGGCGTTATCCATCGCCGCCGGACACGGCACGTATTCCGTGGGGCGGGTGCAGACACCAACGTTGGCTATGGTATGTGAACGCTACTGGGAGAACCGCCGCTTTACGTCCGAAGCATTCTGGCAGCTCCATATCGCAACGGACGGTTGCGACGGCGAAGTCGTGAAATTCTCATCCTCCGAGAAATGGAAAGAGAAAGAACCGGCGATGGAACTATATAATAAGGTAAAGGCGGCAGGTTGCGCCACTGTCACGAAAGCCGAGCGCAAGGAGAAGACGGAGGAAACTCCCTTGCTCTACGACCTGACCACGCTCCAGAAAGAAGCCAACGCCAAGCACGGCTTCACGGCGGAACAGACGCTTGAAATCGCGCAGAAACTCTACGAAAAGAAGTTGATAACCTATCCGAGAACGGGAAGCCGCTACATCCCCGAAGACGTGTTTGCCGAAATTCCCAAACTGCTCGCTTTCATCGGCACACAGCCCGAATGGAAAGACAAGGTGCGGGCAAAAGCCGCCCCGACACGCCGCAGCGTGGACGACGGCAAGGTGACAGACCACCATGCCCTGCTCGTCACGGGTGAGAAACCGCTCTTCCTCTCCAAAGAGGACAATACCATCTATCAGATGATTGCCGGGCGCATGGTCGAGGCATTCTCTGAGAAATGCGTCAAGGATGTGACCACTGTCACGGCGGAATGTGCCGGAGTGGAGTTTACCGTAAAAGGCAGCGTCGTGAAGCAAACCGGATGGCGTGCCGTCTATGGCGAGGAAAAAGAGGAAATTACCATCCCCGGCTGGCAGGAAGGCGACACGCTGACACCGAAAGGCTCGTCCATTACCGAAGGAAAGACCAAACCCAAGCCGCTGCATACCGAAGCCACCCTGCTCTCGGCAATGGAAACGGCGGGCAAGGAAATTGAGGACGACGCACTGCGGCAGGCGATGAAGGACTGTGGCATCGGTACTCCCGCCACACGCGCCTCCATCATCGAAACGCTTTTCAAGCGCGGTTACATGGAACGCTGCAAGAAGTCGCTTGTTCCCACCGAAAAAGGACTTGCCCTCAATTCCGTCGTCAAGACGATGCGCATCGCCGATGTTGCCATGACGGGCGAATGGGAAAAGGAGCTGGCGCGTATCGAGCGCGGGGAACTGTCCGACGACACCTTCCGCAAGGAGATAGAGGCGTACACACGTGAGATAACCTCCGAACTGATCTCGTGCGACAAGCTCTTCGGCAGCCGTGACTCCGGCTGCGCGTGTCCCAAGTGTGGCACGGGCAGGATGCGGTTCTACGGCAAGGTGGTACGCTGCGACAACACGGAGTGCGGACTGCCCGTGTTCCGGCTGAAAGCGGGACGCACCCTGTCCGACGATGAAATCAAAGACCTGCTCACCGAAGGGCATACCAAGCTGCTCAAAGGGTTCAAGAGCAAACAGGGCAAGAGTTTCGATGCTGTTGTCGCCTTTGACGGGGAATATAACACGACTTTTGTGTTCCCGGAGGCTAAAAAGGACAAGAAATTTTCAGGACGGAAGAAATAGTATTAACTTTGCCACTTGTTCAGAGTAATGAATTGTTCTTCGATACCGGATTACACTCATACTTTGGATTTAGTGGTGGCACTCGGAGGGATACCGAGTGCCTTTTTCTTCCTTTTTCCAACCGATTATCCCGTTAATTATCAATCCGCTAAATCCAAAGTAATGAACAACAAGAAGAAAAACGAGGGTCAGACCGACTTTTCCTATTACGGTCTGTACCTGCTGGACTATCTCCGCACGAACAAGTTTGAACAGGCTGACGACACCGCTTTCATACGGGAACGGGCCGACCGTGCCGCCGAAACGTATGAGAGGGCACGGCTTGAAGGCTATCCCGCCGATGGTGCGCAGGAACTGGCGATGGACACGCTGCTGCGCGGGCTGCATTATTCCCGTTACGCCATCCTCCGCGAAGTCGTGGAAAACGAGTTTGCCGATGAAGTGCCGGAAGAGAAGCGTGAAGCCTTTGTCCTGAAACTGCTGCCGCTTGTCGGCAACGTGTTCTCCGTCTATGACCTCTCGGATGACAATTTCGCCCTGTCTTCCGATTACGACCTGCTCTACACGGAGCTGACGGGAGCAACCGTCCTTTACTTAGACGAATATGGCGTTTAACCGCAAACAGAAACTGCGGGACAACATCGAGGCGATACGGACGGCATTCATCCTTGACAGGGAAAATAGGACAGCGACAACCGAAGAGCGTGCCATACTTCAAAGGTACTGCGGTTTCGGCGGTCTGAAATGTATCCTCAACCCTGCAAAGGAACTGACGGATGCCGTCCGGTGGGCGAAATCCGACCTCGAACTGTTCGCCCCGACGGTGGAGCTGCACAGGCTTATCCGTGAGAACAGCAAGGACGAAACAGAGTACAAGCGGTTTGTGGATTCGCTGAAAGCGTCCGTGCTGACCGCTTTCTACACCCCCAAAGAGATAACCGACACCATCGCGGACGTGCTGGCAGATTACAGCGTCCGCCCCGCCCGTATGCTCGAACCGTCGGCAGGTGTCGGCGTGTTCGTGGATTCCATGCTGCGGCACAGCCCCAATGCGGATGTGATGGCTTTCGAGAAGGATCTGCTCACGGGTACAATCTTGAGGCATCTCTATCCCGACCAGAAAATGCGCACCTGCGGTTTTGAGAAAATCGAAAGACCGTTCAACAATTATTTCGACTTGGCGGTGTCCAACATTCCGTTCGGTGACATTGCCGTGTTCGACGCGGAGTTTCAGCGGAGCGACTCTTTCGGCAGACGCTCCGCCCAGAAAACCATCCACAACTATTTCTTTCTCAAAGGACTGGATGCCGTGCGTGACGGCGGTATCGTGGCGTTCATCACCTCGCAAGGGGTATTGAATAGCACCAAGACCTCCGTGCGTAACGAGCTGTTCAGTCAGGCCAATCTGGTATCCGCGATACGCCTGCCCAACAACCTGTTCACGGACAACGCGGGCACGGAGGTGGGCAGTGACCTGATTGTCCTGCAAAAGAACCTCAGCAAGAAGGAAATGTCGCAGGACGAGCGGCTGATGACCGTGATACAGACGGACACGAAAACCGCCCTGACCGACAACGCCTATTTCATCCACCACCCGGAACGCATCGTGCATACGATGGCGAAACTTGACACAGACCCCTACGGGAAGCCCGCTATGGTTTATCTGCACGAGGGCAAGGCAGCAGGCATCGCCGGGGATTTGCGCCGTATGCTCGACGAGGATTTCCATTACAGGCTTGCCATGCGCTTGTATTCGGGTTCAATCCGGCAGGCAGGAACGGAAGAAAAAGTTGCCGTTCAAAATAAAGTAGAGCGTCCTGCCATAAAATTGGAAACAGTATCCTCGGCGCAGACGGTGGAAACTCCGACAGAAAAGCCGCAACCCGCAGATGAAAAGCCGGAGATAGAACCGCGCCCGCAATATTCCGCAGGCGTGCAGCTCACCCTGCTTGACCTCTGGGGGATGACGGAAGAGGTCAGCCAACCGAAAACCTCCAAAAAGAAAAAGACGGTGAAAAAGGCAGTTACGGCAAAGTCCACTCCGCCCAAACCGAAAGTCACGGTTACACCGACAGCTCCAACTGCAAAACCCGCAATGGAGAATAAGGAGGTGAAAGCGGAGAACACCGCCAAGCCTGCCGACCCGGACGACATCTATGCCACACTGGACTGGGATACCAATCCTCCCATCAACGGTTTCTATGAAATGATGATGGGTTTGACGCCGGAGCGTAGGAAAGAACTTCGGGAACTGGCAAGGCAGCATAACGAGAAACAAGTGGCGGAAAAGACGGAAGTGAAAGCCGTGCCGGAAACTTCCCGTGAGCAGCCACGACAGGAGGAAACACAGCCGGAGGCAGTCGCCGCACCTGCCGTTACAGATACCCCATCGGAAGCGGTGGGGACTTTCCTTTTCCCCGACATCGAAGCGGAAAAGCCGAAGGAGGAAGTCGTGGACCTTTCTCCGCGTGCCTACCACCGCACGCCGGAGATGCACCTGCGCGAAGGGTCGCTGGTGGCTGACCGGGGGCGTCATAACATCGGCTACCTGAAAGACATCACGCCATACGGGGCGACATTCCAGCCGCTCGACCTGAAAGGATACCAGAAGGAAAAGGCGTTGTTGTATGTGTCGCTGCGTGACGCCTACGAGCGTCTGTACCGTTATGAATCGCTCCGGCGCGAGGCAAATGTTCCGTGGCGAGAGCATCTGAATACCTGTTACGATGAGTTTGTCATGCGCTACGGCAACCTCAACGCCAAGCAGAACGTGAAGTTAGTGATGATGGATGCGGGCGGGCGCGACATCCTTTCGCTGGAACGGATGGAAAACGGAAAGTTCGTCAAGGCGGACATCTTCGAGCATCCTGTTTCCTTCGCGGTGGAGAGCCATGCCAACGTAGGCTCTCCCGAAGAAGCCCTGTCTGCGTCGCTCAACAAATATGGTACGGTCAATCTCGACTATATGCGGGAGATAACCGACAGCACGGCGGAGGATTTGCTCACTGCCCTGCAAGGGCGCATCTACTACAATCCGCTCGTGACCGGTTACGAAATCAAAGACCGTTTCATCGCCGGAAATGTCATAGAGAAAGCGGAACGCATAGAGGCATGGATGGGTGACAATCCCGAAAATGAGCGTATGCCGGAGGTGAAGCAGGCGTTGGAGGCTCTGAAAGATGCCGAGCCGCAGCGCATCGCCTTCGAGGATCTGGACTTCAATTTCGGGGAACGCTGGATTCCGACGGGTGTCTATGCCGCCTACATGAGCCGGCTGTTCGACACGGAGGTGAAAATCGCCTATTCCGCAAGCATGGACGAGTTTTCGGTGGTGTGCGGCTACCGCACCATGAAAATCACGGACGAGTTTCTGGTGAAGGGGTATTACCGGAACTATGACGGTATGCACCTCCTAAAACACGCCCTGCACAACACCTGCCCTGACATGATGAAGTCCATCGGCAAGGACGAGCATGGCAACGACATCAAGATGCGCGACAGCGAGGGAATACAACTCGCCAACGCCAAGATTGACGAGATACGAAACGGCTTCTCCGAATGGCTCGAAGAGCAGTCGCCGCAGTTCAAGGAGCGGCTTGTGACGATGTATAACCGCAAGTTCAACTGTTTCGTGCGCCCGCGCTACGACGGCTCCCATCAGACCTTTCCCGACCTCAACCTGAAAGGGCTGGCAAGCCGGGGTATCAAGAGCGTCTATCCCTCACAGATGGATTGCGTCTGGATGTTGAAACAGAACGGCGGCGGAATTTGCGACCACGAGGTGGGAACCGGTAAGACGCTGATAATGTGCATCGCCGCGCATGAGATGAAGCGTCTGAATTTGGCACACAAGCCGATGATTATCGGGCTGAAAGCCAACGTTGCGGAGATTGCAGCCACCTATCAGGCGGCATATCCCAACGCACGTATTCTGTACGCTTCGGAGAAGGACTTTTCGACCGCCAACCGTGTGCGCTTCTTCAATAATATAAAGAACAACGACTACGATTGCGTCATCATGTCGCACGACCAGTTCGGCAAGATACCGCAGTCGCCGGAATTGCAGCAGCGCATCCTGCAAGCAGAGCTTGACACGGTGGAGGAAAACCTCGAAGTGCTACGGCAGCAGGGAAAGAACGTGTCGCGGGCGATGCTGAAAGGATTGGAGAAGCGCAAGCACAACCTTGAAGCGAAGCTGGAGAAGGTGGAACACGCCATAAAGTCACGCACGGACGACGTGGTGGATTTCAAGCAGATGGGCATCGACCACATCTTCATAGATGAGAGCCACCAGTTCAAGAATCTGACTTTCAACACGCGCCACGACCGTGTGGCGGGATTGGGAAACAGCGAGGGAAGCCAGAAGGCACTTAACATGCTCTTTGCCATACGCACCATACAGGAGCGCACAGGAAAAGACTTGGGTGCGACCTTCCTCTCCGGCACGACTATCAGCAACTCACTGACTGAATTGTACCTGCTGTTCAAGTACCTGCGCCCGAAGGAGCTGGAACGGCAGGACATAAGGTGTTTCGACGCTTGGGCGGCGATATTTGCCAAGAAGACGACGGATTTTGAATTTAACGTGACGAACAATGTGGTCCAGAAGGAGCGTTTCCGCTACTTCATCAAAGTGCCGGAGCTTGCCGCCTTCTATAATGAAATCACGGACTACCGCACGGCGGAGGATGTGGGCGTTGACCGTCCTGCCAAGAACGAGATACTGCACCATATACCGCCCACGCCGGAACAGGAGGACTTCATACAGAAACTGATGCAGTTCGCCAAGACGGGCGATGCCACCTTGTTGGGCAGGCTGCCGCTTTCGGAAACGGAAGAAAAGGCGAAGATGCTCATCGCCACGGACTATGCCCGGAAAATGGCACTCGACATGCGCATGATAGACCCGAATTACGAAGATCATCCCGACAACAAAGCGAGTCACTGTGCCAAGATGATCGCGGAGTATTATCAAAAATACGACGCCCAGAAAGGCACGCAGTTCGTTTTCTCTGATTTGGGGACATACCAGCCGGGCGACGGGTGGAACGTCTATTCGGAAATCAAGCGCAAACTGACGGAGGACTACGGTATACCGCCAAGCGAGGTGCGCTTCATTCAGGAGTGCAAGACCGACAAGGCGCGGAAGGCGGTGATAGACGCCATGAACGCCGGGACGGTGCGTGTGCTGTTCGGCTCTACCTCTATGCTCGGAACGGGTGTGAACGCCCAGAAACGGTGTGTGGCTATCCATCATCTCGATACGCCGTGGCGACCGTCCGACTTGCAACAGCGTGACGGACGCGGAGTTAGGGCAGGTAATGAGATTGCCAAACATTTCGCCGGGAACAACGTGGATGTAATCATCTACGCGGTGGAGAAGTCACTGGACAGCTACAAGTTCAACCTCCTGCACTGCAAGCAGACTTTCATAAGCCAGCTCAAAAGCGGTGCGATGGGTGCGCGTACCATCGACGAGGGGGCAATGGACGAAAAATCGGGCATGAATTTCTCGGAATACATGGCGTTGCTCTCCGGCAATACCGACCTGTTGGACAAGGCGAAACTGGAAAAGCGGATCGCATCGCTCGAAGGGGAACGCAAGTCGTTCAACAAGGGCAAGCGTGATTCGGAGTTCAAGCTGGAGTCAAAGACCGGCGAGTTGCGCAACAACACGGCTTTCATAGATGCCATGACGGAGGACTGGAACCGCTTCCTGTCGGTGGTGCAGACCGACAAGGAGGGCAACCGCCTTAATATAATAAAGGTGGACGGAGTGGATTCCGCCGATGAGAAGGTCATCGGAAAGCGTTTGCAGGAGATAGCCAAGAATGCCACGACCGGAGGGTTGTACACGCAGGTCGGTGAACTTTACGGTTTTCCGATAAAGGTGGTGAGCGAAAGGATACTCAAAGAGGGATTGGAGTTCACCGACAACCGCTTCGTGGTCGAGGGGAACTACAAGTACACCTACAACAACGGGCATCTGGCGATGGCTGACCCGTTGGCCGCCGCCCGCAACTTCCTCAACGCGATGGAGAGGATACCCTCCATCATCGACCAGTACAAGGCGAAGAACGAGGTGCTGGAGATGGAGATACCGCAGTTACAGGAGATAGCGGGTAAGGTGTGGAAGAAGGAGGACGAGCTGAAGCAGTTGAAGTCCGAACTTGCCGCCCTTGACCGAAAAATTCAGCTGGAGCTTGCGCCACCCACGCCCGAAGTCGCAGAAAAGGAGAATGAAGGGCAACAGCTCAAGCCGGAAGCGGAAGATGTGAGGAACAGGCAGGCGCAATATCCCGAAAATGCACCGCCGCAGATACGCAGTCCGGCGGATAGTATCGTTGCCAACCATGTCATAATCGGGCGTCCGGGACTGTATGCCAAGGAGGAAACCCGGTCCAAAGGATTGAAAATATAACCTAAGGAATTTTATCTGAAGTATTAATAAGGGCTATCCCAAAAGGTCTAAAAGTAAATTTTATCCTTTCTGCAAGTATCTATAGGATGGCAACTGCATTTTTTTCTTTTTGGGCAGCCCTTATTAAAATTTATTCTTATTTTAGGTTATATACATTCATGTCCATTTATGTAAAAAATTCCTGCTGACCTTGTTTATGTCTTGTCAGTCACCATTTGCAAAACCATATTTGACCCTCAAAGAGGCTGAATTTGATAAGTAACTTGCTACATACTCATAATAAGGAGCTAAATAGAACACGAATGGGAAATACACAAATGCTAAACTAAAGAAGATATTGGCCAAAATAAACGCTATACCGAGAGAGAAACTTGATTTTTCAACTTCCTAAAACGGTGTTGTTCAAACATTTCTACTTATTTGTACTTGCCAGTTGAACCTACGCTTCCCTAATAAAATGTCTATGGTAAAAAGTTAAAAAATCCTCCCACTTTTGTTAGATATATTTTTTTGTGTAATTTTGTAATCGTTATGCGGCAGTAATAATATACATATTAATACGAGTTAGTAATCCTGTAGTTCTCATATGCTACGAGGAGGTATTAAAAGGTGCGTTTCGACAATGCATCTACTGTAGTATATTATTGCTTAATCCAAATGAATATTATAAATTTAGGAATTCTTGCTCACATTGATGCAGGAAAAACTTCCGTAACCGAGAATCTGCTGTTTGCCAGTGGAGCAACGGAAAAGTGCGGCCGTGTGGATAATGGTGACACCATAACGGACTCTATGGATATAGAGAAACGTAGAGGAATTACTGTCCGGGCTTCTACGACATCTATTATCTGGAATGGAGTGAAATGCAATATCATTGACACTCCGGGACACATGGATTTTATTGCGGAAGTGGAGCGGACATTCAAAATGCTTGATGGAGCAGTCCTCATCTTATCCGCAAAGGAAGGCATACAAGCGCAGACAAAGTTGCTGTTCAGTACTTTACAAAAGCTGCAAATCCCGACAATTATATTTATCAATAAGATTGACCGTGCCGGTGTGAATTTGGAGCGTTTGTATATGGATATAAAAACAAATCTGTCGCAAGATGTCCTGTTTATGCAAACTGTTGTCGATGGATCGGTTTATCCGGTTTGCTCCCAAACATATATAAAGGAAGAATACAAAGAATTTGTATGCAACCATGACGACGATATATTAGAACGATATTTGGCGGATAGCGAAATTTCACCGGCTGATTATTGGAATACGATAATCGCTCTTGTGGCAAAAGCCAAAGTCTATCCGGTGCTACATGGATCAGCAATGTTCAATATCGGTATCAATGAGTTGTTGGACGCCATTTCTTCTTTTATACTTCCTCCGGCATCAGTCTCAAACAGACTTTCAGCTTATCTCTATAAGATAGAGCATGACCCCAAAGGGCATAAAAGAAGTTTTCTTAAAATAATTGACGGAAGTCTGAGACTTCGAGACGTTGTAAGAATCAACGATTCGGAAAAATTCATCAAGATTAAAAATCTAAAGACTATTTATCAGGGCAGAGAGATAAATGTTGATGAAGTGGGTGCCAATGATATCGCGATTGTAGAAGATATAGAAGATTTTCGAATCGGAGATTATTTAGGTGCTAAACCTTGTTTGATTCAAGGATTATCTCATCAGCATCCCGCTCTCAAATCCTCCGTCCGGCCAAATAAGCCCGAAGAGAGAAGCAAGGTGATATCCGCTCTGAATACATTGTGGATTGAAGACCCGTCTTTGTCCTTTTCCATAAACTCATATAGTGATGAATTGGAAATCTCGTTATATGGTTTGACCCAAAAGGAAATCATACAGACATTGCTGGAAGAACGATTTTCCGTAAAGGTCCATTTTGATGAGATCAAGACTATCTACAAAGAACGACCTATAAAAAAGGTCAATAAGATTATTCAGATCGAAGTACCACCCAACCCTTACTGGGCCACAATAGGGCTGACTCTTGAACCCTTACCGTTAGGGGCAGGGTTGCAAATCGAAAGTGACATCTCCTATGGTTATCTGAACCATTCTTTTCAAAATGCCGTTTTTGAAGGGATTCGTATGTCTTGCCAATCTGGTTTACATGGATGGGAAGTGACAGATCTGAAAGTAACTTTTACTCAAGCCGAGTATTATAGCCCGGTAAGTACACCTGCTGATTTCAGACAGCTGACCCCTTATGTCTTCAGGCTGGCTTTGCAACAGTCAGGTGTGGACATTCTCGAACCGATGCTCTGTTTTGAGTTGCAGATACCCCAAGTAGCGAGTTCCAAAGCTATTACAGATTTGCAAAAACTGATGTCTGAGATTGAAGACATCAGTTGTAATAATGAGTGGTGTCATATTAAAGGGAAAGTTCCATTAAATACAAGTAAAGACTATGCCTCAGAAGTAAGTTCGTACACTAAGGGCTTAGGCATTTTTATGGTTAAGCCATGTGGGTATCAAATAACAAAAGACGGTTATTCTGATAATATCCGCATGAACGAAAAAGATAAACTTTTATTCATGTTCCAAAAATCAATGTCATTAAAATAATGGAGCGGTCAGGAAATTTCTATAAGGCAATACGGTTGGGATATATACTTATCTCCATTCTTATCGGATGTATGGCATATAATAGCCTCTATGAATGGCAGGAGATAGAAGCATTAGAACTTGGCAATAAAAAAATAGACGAGCTCCGAAAAGAAATAAACAATATCAATATTCAAATGATAAAATTTTCTCTATTGGGTGAAACAATACTGGAATGGAACGATAAAGATATCGAGCATTACCATGCACGGCGTATGGCAATGGACAGTATGCTCTGCCGTTTCAAGGCCACCTATCCAGCAGAGCGCATCGATAGTGTGCGCAGTCTTTTAGAGGATAAGGAACGACAGATGTTCCAGATAGTCCGGTTAATGGATGAACAACAATCTATTAACAAGAAGATAGCCAATCAAATTCCGGTTATTGTACAGAAAAGTGTGCAGGAACAGTCCAAAAAGCCAAAACGAAAAGGTTTCTTAGGCATATTCGGCAAAAAAAAGGAAGTAACTCCAGCAGTATCAACCACTATCCTTCATTCGGTCAATAGAAACGTAATCAGCGAACAGAAAGTGCAGGATCGCCAATTGTCGGAACAAGCCGACAGCCTTGCAGCTCGTAATGCAGAACTTAACAGACAACTGCAAGAATTGATTTGCCAAATAGAAGAAAAGGTACAAACCGAACTGCAAAGCCGGGAAAACGAAATAGTTGCCATGCGTGAAAAGTCATTTATGCAAGTAGGCGGTTTAATGGGATTCGTTCTTCTATTGTTGTTAATTTCCTACATCATCATACATCGTGATGCAAAAAGCATTAAACAATACAAGCACAAGACAACTGATTTGATAAGGCAACTGGAACAATCCGTACAACGGAACGAGGCACTGATAACGTCAAGGAAGAAGGCGGTACATACTATCACCCATGAACTGCGCACACCGCTGACAGCAATAACAGGCTATGCCGGACTGATACGGAAAGAACAGTGTGAGGATAAGTCCGGGCAGTATATCCAAAACATACTGCAATCCTCCGACCGTATGCGGGATATGCTTAACACTTTGCTTGACTTCTTCCGCCTGGACAACGGCAAGGAACAGCCCCGTCTGTCACCCTGCCGGATTTCAGCAATCACGCACACACTTGAAACGGAGTTCATGCCTGTTGCCGTGAACAAAGGGCTGTCCTTGTCCGTGAAGACTGGACACGATGCCATTGTATTGACCGACAAAGAGCGAATAATACAAATCGGGAATAACCTGCTGTCAAACGCTGTCAAGTTCACAGAAGAAGGCGGTGTTTCTTTGATTACTGAATATGATAATGGAGTTCTGACACTGGTCGTTGAAGATACAGGTACAGGCATGACAGAAGAGGAACAGAAACAAGCGTTCGGTGCGTTTGAACGTCTATCAAATGCCGCCGCAAAGGAGGGTTTCGGGCTTGGGCTTGCCATAATGCGTAATATTGTGTCGATGCTTGGCGGAACAATCCGTTTAGACAGCAAGAAAGGGAAAGGCAGTCGTTTCACAGTTGAAATTTCTATGCAGGAAGCTGAAGAACAGCTTGGATATACAAGCAATACACCTGTTTATCATAACAATAAATTCCATGATGTTGTCGCCATTGACAATGATGAGGTATTACTTCTGATGCTGAAAGAGATGTATTCCCAAGAAGGAATACACTGCGACACTTGCACCGATGCTGCGGCACTGATGGAAATGATACGCCAGAAAGAATACAGCCTGTTGCTGACAGACTTGAATATGCCCGATATAAACGGTTTCGAATTGCTGGAACTGTTGCGTTCGTCCAACGTGGGCAATTCACCAACAATCCCGGTGGTTGTGGCAACCGCTTCGGGCAGTTGTAACAAAGGGGAACTATTGGCAAAAGGCTTTGCCGGATGCCTGTTCAAACCGTTCTCCATATCGGAACTGATGGAGGTTTCCGACAGGTGTGCCATAAAAGCGACACCGGACGGGAAACCGGACTTTTCCGCCTTATTGTCCTATGGCAATGAAGCCGTCATGCTGGAAAAGTTGATAACTGAAACAGAAAAGGAAATGCAGGCGGTACGGGATGCAGCAAAAGAAAAAGACCTGCAAAAGCTGGATTCCCTGATCCACCACCTGCGCAGTTCGTGGGAGGTGCTCCGTGCCGACCAACCGCTGAATGTACTTTACGGATTGCTTCGTGGCGATGCTCTCCCGGATGGTGAAGCGTTAAGCCATGCCGTGACTGCCGTGCTGGATAAGGGAGTGGAAATAATACGGTTGGCAGAAGAGGAAAGGAGAAAATACGAAGATGAATAAGACAAAAATAATTGTGGTGGAAGACAACATCGTGTATTGCGAATATGTCTGCAATATGCTGTCACGGGAGGGCTACCGCAATATGAAGGCTTACCACCTCTCAACCGCGAAGAAACATCTGCAACAGGCAACAGATAATGATATCGTGGTTGCCGACCTGCGTCTGCCTGACGGCAGTGGCATAGACCTTTTGTGCTGGATGCGAAAGGAGGGAAAGATGCAGCCCTTCATCATTATGACCGACTACGCCGAAGTTAATACCGCCGTGGAAAGCATGAAACTCGGCTCGATAGACTATATTCCCAAACAGCTTGTGGAGGATAAACTTGTCCCCCTGATCCGTTCCATACTGAAAGAACGTCAGGCAGGACAACGCCGTATGCCTATATTCGCCCGTGAAGGTTCCGCCTTTCAGAAAATCATGCACCGCATAAGGCTGGTAGCCGCCACCGATATGAGCGTGATGATATTTGGTGAGAACGGCACGGGCAAGGAGCATATTGCCCACCTGTTGCATGACAAGAGCAAACGTGCAGGCAAGCCATTTGTGGCGGTGGACTGCGGTTCACTCTCCAAAGAGCTTGCACCGTCGGCTTTCTTCGGACACGTCAAAGGTGCATTTACAGGTGCGGACAATGCCAAGAAAGGATATTTCCATGAGGCGGAAGGCGGCACGTTGTTTCTGGACGAGGTAGGAAACCTCGCGTTGGAAACCCAACAGATGTTGCTCCGTGCCATACAGGAGAGGCGGTATCGCCCGGTCGGAGACAAGGCAGACCGGAATTTCAATGTCCGCATCATCGCTGCTACCAATGAAGATTTGGAGGTATCGGTGAATGAAAAGCGTTTTCGGCAGGATCTTCTGTACCGCCTGCACGACTTCGGGATAACCGTTCCTCCGTTGCGTGACTGTCAAGAAGACATTATGCCGCTGGCAGAGTTCTTCCGTGATATGGCAAACAGAGAGCTGGAGTGTAGCGTGAGCGGGTTCAGTTCCGAAGCACGTAAAGCGTTGCTGACACACGCATGGCCGGGCAACGTGCGGGAACTTCGGCAGAAAGTTATGGGTGCTGTATTGCAGGCGCAGGAAGGTGTTGTCATGAAAGAGCATCTGGAACTTGCCGTGACGAAACCGACCTCTACTGTCAGCTTCGCCTTGCGCAATGACGCGGAGGATAAGGAGCGGATATTGCGTGCGTTGAAACAGGCAAACGGCAACCGGAGTGTCGCCGCAGAACTGCTCGGCATAGGCAGGACAACACTATACAGCAAACTTGAAGAGTATGGACTTAAATATAAATTCAAGCAATCATAGCCCGTAATTCACTGAATTTGGCTATCTTTGCATAACATTTGAGAAAAACGGCGATTGGCAGGAGCTTTTCGCCGCCAACATATAGGATAAGACCGCAAGGCGTTTCAAGCGAAAATCTGGTAAATTGGAACTACGGAGACGATTGCGTGATGCTTATGCTATGCTTACGCATAGCGTGCATTCACGTACTCTCCGTAAAGGCTTTACCAGAGCCATCGCTTGAAGGTAGTGTGAATTGCACGCTACTTTTTTACCCTTGCCTAACGAAAGGAAACGATTATGGGTAAAGTTCAGATTCTCGCCGTACTGACGATGGACGGATGTCTTTCTTCAGAGTTATATGATAAAGCACATCAGGATTTGTGCCTTGACCGTTGCGGTCTTGATGAAATCAGGAAGAAAGCCTTTTACCGTGTGACACCGGACTATTCCATTTCAATGCTGCACGAATGGAGAAAAGACTGCACAAACATCCGTTACCTCGCGGAAGCCACACCGGACACGGCAGACTATATAAACGGACTGCTGCGGATGCACGCTGTGGATGAAATCATACTATACACCGTTCCTTTCATATCCGGAAGCGGACGACATTTTTTTAAGTCGGCTCTGCCAGAGCAACACTGGACGCTTTCCTCTTTGAAAAGCTATCCCAACGGTGTATGTCGCATTATCTATATCCTTGATAAAAAAGCAAGATAGCCAAAATGTGCGGCAAGCATACATTTCTATTTTCAGGAATAGAATAAATGTTCCGATTACAAACAATTTAAGTCGGAGATAATTTGTCCTTGTGAAAAAATACTGAATTTTATACCTCTGAAATCCAGCACTTTGTAAAATTGAGTGTTGGATTTTTTATTTTCTGCCGCGTTTTTTGCCAATTATATTCATGTGCGCACGCAGAAAACAAAGTGTAATTTTCAAAATTGACAGAACCATGAATTATTTCTTGCTGGCGGAAACCGACTTTTTCCGCCTGATAAACGAAGCCGGCGACTGCAATATGGAAACGGCATACACGGCTTTCGCCACCCAAGTGATCGAACTGTGCAACGGCGGCATGGACATGAACCTTACCGTCATCGCGCTTGCCTACATCGAAATCGAGTTGCAGCACCATCCCGTACGTAATCTGTCAGAAGAAAAAAGAGAGATTGCCGCCTACGTCAGCAAGGCTCTGTCTTTCGTAAGAAAGATGCAGAAATTCCTTGCCACGCCCCAAGTGCCACCACTAATATCCGCCAACAACGCAACAGAAACCACCGCCAGCCTTCTTCAATGGACGGGCAATGCCATCGACCTCGTGGAACTTATCTACGGCATAGACGTGATGGGCTGCATCAACAACGGCAATATGCCGCTCAAACAGCTCGCCCCACTTCTCTATAAGATATTCGGGGTTGATTCTAAAGACTGCTACCGCTTCTACACTGATATCAAACGCCGGAAGAACGAAAGCCGCACCTATTTCATTGACAGGATGCAGGAAAAACTGAACGAGAGAATGTTGCGTGATGAGGAGTTGGAGCGGATGAGAAAATAAAAAAATATCCATTACATATGAGAAGACAGGAATACTCGTATCCTGTCTTTTTATTTTCATTTAATTATATATTAATTAGCACAATATATGTGAGTTTTTCATTCCTATAAGGACAAATTTCAGAAACGTATGTCTGGTAAATTATTGAGTCATCATAGTATGAACATATATCATTACTAAAAACAATGAAACAACTTCCATAAGATTGTGGTTGTAAAAATCGCCATTTAATAGCCCGTTTTTTTTGTAAAATTCGCCAATTAAAAAAATATGATTATCTTTGCATTATATTTTATAAGGTATGGAAACAGTAAATAGAATACTTCAAGAGAAGATTACAGCACGAATCGCGCCCAATAAAGCAGTACTGATTTTTGGTGCTCGCCGTGTTGGTAAAACGGTAATGATGCGTAAAATTGTGGACAACTATTCAGGTAGGACGATGATGCTCAACGGCGAAGACTACGACACATTAGCACTATTGGAGAATCGCTCAATAGCCAATTATCGGCATTTATTGGATGGTATTGATTTGCTGGCTATTGATGAGGCACAGAACATACCACAAATCGGTAGTATTCTGAAGTTGATAGTTGATGAAATACCGGGAATAAGTGTCTTGGCAAGTGGTTCTTCGTCATTCGATTTGCTGAATAAGACTGGTGAACCGTTGGTCGGCCGCAGTACGCAATTTCTCCTTACACCATTCTCGCAACGGGAAATCGCACAGACGGAAACGGCACTTGAAACCCGCCAGAACCTCGAAGCGCGCTTGATTTACGGTTCCTATCCCGAAGTAGTAATGATGGAGAACTATGAACGTAAAACAGACTACCTACGTGATATTGTCGGTGCATACCTGCTTAAAGATATCTTAGCAATTGACGGCTTAAAAAATTCGAGCAAGATGCGCGATCTACTGCGATTGATAGCTTTTCAGTTGGGCAGCGAAGTTTCTTACGAAGAGTTAGGTAAACAACTCGGCATGAGCAAGACGACCGTTGAAAAATACCTCGACCTATTGGAAAAGGTCTTCGTTATCTATCGTCTGGGGGCTTATTCGCGTAACCTACGCAAGGAGGTTACAAAAGCTGGCAAGTGGTACTTCTACGACAACGGCATTCGCAATGCCATTATCGGGGCTTTCTCACCGCTGGCCATTCGGCAGGATGTCGGTGCGCTGTGGGAGAACTACATCATCGGAGAGCGGCGCAAAGCGAACTTCAATGAGGGACTGCACAGGGAGTTCTATTTCTGGCGCACCTACGACAAACAGGAAATCGACCTGATTGAGGAGAGTGCCGACAGTCTTACCGCCTTGGAGTTCAAGTGGGGAAATAAAATGCCGGCCGCACCGAAAGCCTTCCAAGAAGCCTATCCCTATGCCGAGTTTCATGTGGTAAATCGGGAGAATTATTTGGAGTTCGTATAATCAATAAATTACGTATATGGAAACAAAACTACAATCCAAACAGCAATATCCGCGGTTTATCCAAAATAAACCGTGTGGTATTGACAAATTCGATGGAGGTTCGCAAGAAAGGTTGGCAAAAACTATTGCTCGCCATTTTTGTCAGAATGATTCATTGGATGAGGAATGTACTTTACCTCGAATTATCGGCATCGAAGGTATTTGGGGATCTGGAAAATCCAACGTGGTTAAAATGTTGGAACGTGAATTATCAGACGACTATTACTTTTTTGAGTATGACGCATGGGGACATCAAGAGGACTTGCAACGCCGCTCTATATTGGAATTGCTTACAAGCAAACTTATTGATGATGGTATCCTATCTGGAAATGCAACAATAAAAGTCAAAGGTGGAGGTACGAAAACCGTATCATGGTCTGAAAAGCTGAAATATTTATTAGCCCGTAAAACGGAGACCGTAACCGAAAAATATCCCCTTATCAGTAATGGTATGGTTGCGGCATTTTTGGTTGCAGTTTTAACTCCGATATTTACATTTATTGCGTATGCAGTAAAACCTACACCCACAACATGGTGGTTTTCTTTATTGTCTATTATCATAGCTGCACTGCCAGTTCTTATTGCATTGTGCGTTTGGAAATGGGCATATAGCAAAGATCATAAATATGGATGGAGTTATATGTTAGCTATTTATCAAGATAAAGTCGAAAAGGACGTTTGCTATGAGACTTTGAGCGAAGACGAACCAACGGTTTACGAGTTCAAAACATGGATGCAAGACATTTCTGATTTTATCAAGGAAAAAGGACAACGTAAATTAGTCCTTGTTTTTGACAACATGGATCGTCTCCCCGCTGAAAAAGTAAAAGAATTATGGTCTTCTATCCATACGTTCTTCGCCGATAGCGGTTTTGAAAATGTTTGGGCTGTTATTCCTTTCGATGAAACACATTTAGCTTGTGCATTCGGAGATGAGACCGACGAACAAACGAAACAACTGACCAAGTATTTTATCAATAAAACTTTCCCTATTGTTTATCGTGTTGCTCCTCCTGTTATTACCGACTATCGAAGTATATTCAACAAACTGTTTGTTGAAGCATTTGGAGAAACAGAAAATGAAGCGAAAGAAACTATAAATCGGATATTCAGATTGGTAAATCCTAATGCCAATGTTAGGGAAATTATATCATATATCAATGAGATGGTCGCTCTTAAACAAGAGTGGTGTAACGAAATTTTGATGATAAACATAGCATTGTTCTGTTTGAAGAAGACGGATATTCTGGCAAATCCAGTAGAACAAATATTGTCCGGCGACTATCTGAATGGCATTCAAACAATAATTAACAATGATCTGCAAACACAACGCGAAATTGCAGCTTTGGTATATGGTGTCGATGTTGAAGATGCTCGACAAATTCCATTGAAAAAATATATTGAAGGCTGCATCAACGGAGAAGAAGACCACGACATAAATCAATATGCAGAGACTAATAAACAATTTGACACTGTATTAGAAGAAGTTATACAATGTATGGACAATGCGCTTATCGATAAGATTATACATTGTTTGCATAAATTAACTCGAAAGAGCGATGTTATTCTGCGTGTATGGCAAAGAATAGCACAATTGAAATTAAAAGAATCCATAGAGAAGCAGGTGTTCCCTGTCGAATACCAAGAACTGCTGTTGCATTTAGACACGGAAAGCCAAAACCATGTGATTGCTCAATTATATAAGAAGATAGTTCGGTTCAATGACTTCAATGGCGGCGACTATTTCAAAACGTTAGATGCAATAGACAGGTTTATTGCGCAAAATAAGTTGGCGTGCGATTTTACGTCATTGATTGAAGCAAAAACAGTCAAGCCAAATACATTTATCGATTATATTCAAGCTGCAAATGCAACAGATGCTGCCTATCGGGATAACGCGACAACTAAAGCATATAAATATTATCAAGTAGCAACAAATTCGGAGGCGCTCGATAATTATTTGGCAAACTTACTACCCGATAATTTCGACCATGCAGATATTGTAAAAACGTTAAAAGATAATTCTACCTATACGTTTCCAACGCTTTTGCAAGCGATCACGAATTGCATTGATGAACAGAATGTAAATAAAGATAATATAGGGGCTATATTTACAACCTATCGTTTATTGGCATCTGACGAAGAAAGACCTTTACCTGTAACGTTAGATTCAACCTACATAAATCAGTTGCATTCTGAATTAGAAACTGATGGCCGAAACATTAAAGAGTCTGGATATTACGATTTAGTCGCCATGCAATTGGCACATGGTCATTCCGTTTCCTTAATAGAGGGTGGAGATATAAAATATGTTGCAGAACTCATGGACTATTATGTGGATCATGGAGACTTATTAGTAAATAGTGTGGGATGGAATATACCGCTATTAAATGAAACACTACAATACATGGTAAATCATAAACTTGGCTATAAATTATTGTTCTCAGACATATTGCCCCAATTTGAAGATATTAAGAACAGAATAGGTGTAACGGATGAGGTATTTATCGAGCATTTAGCAGAGTGGAATACCGATTTGGATAAGTATATCACTAAGAACAATATTAAAGATGTAATTCCTGACGCATCTTTTTACGATTTGACCACTAAAATAAGCAATGTCCTGACCGATCATATCAATAAAATAGCGTTCGAAGCGTTGTCTGAAATAAGTGTTGATACATTATACGCCCAAAGAACAGCACATACATCATATTATTGGTTTGTCGCAATAAAACATTTACTGGCTAAAATCAAATCCTTGCCAGATAACTTGACTGAATTTGGCAAAAAGATTCTGATGGATATTGCTTCTGGAACTCAAAGTTTGAATCCTTTCCCTAATTGTTTCAAGAATATAGTTGAAAGATTGGATAAACGAAAAATTAAATCGACAGTTACCGATATAAGAAATGATTTCTGCATCGGTAAAAAGACTATCAATGCAATAAAGTTTCAATTTTTCGAAACATGGCTTAGATCGCATGGTAATTTGAAAAGTCAAGCTGGAGACGTTATTGATAAAATAGTGAAACCTGTAATTTCCGATGGGGCATGCCGTTCATTGATTCTGCAAAACAAAGATTTTTATATGGATTTAATAAATACAGCAGGGGATGATGCTTATGAATTGAAAAAGAGTCTCCGAAACCTCATACAAAAAGATTCAGATCCGCAATTGGTTAAATTTGTCAATTCGATAGATTCAGTACCTGAGGTTGAAACCGCGTAAGTATTTGTCTAACAAGTCCGAATTTTACGATTTTACCCGTCAGAACTGAAGTGCCCCCCAAAAAAATTGTATCCAACTTTTGGGGGTCACTTCAAACTTCGATAGGGATAATTTTCAATTTTGGGGACTTGTTAGACAGTCTCATTATCTGGTAGCAGTTTACACAGCACCGGATCGTTTTTGATACGCTCCAGTTCCTCCTGCACAATCTGCTTCACCTCTTCCTTGATGCGCCGGTAGTTCGCCTGCACCGTTTCCTTCATGCGGTCGTTGCCGTCCTCGTCCGTGAAGTTTGTAATGACGGGAATTTTCTTGTAGGCACTTTCTTCCCGTTTCACCTTTTCGGCATCCACCACAATCTCGCAATGAAAAATCTTCTGCTCGATACGCTCGTTGAAGTTGTCGGATACAGAACCGACAAACATTCCCTGCGTAAGCCCGGAAATCTTACTCGGTGGAATGAGCGCGTCCATCTGCGTGTTGATGGAGGTGGAAACATCCTGCCGGTTGATGGAGATGGACTGCCGTTTCTGCAACACCTTACCGAACCGCTCGGAGAGCGTCTTGGCTGTTTCCCCCACCACCTGACCGGAGAAAATATTGCCGACAGTGTTCATCACCACTTTCGCCTCTTTGTCCCCGTAGTCACGCACTAACTGGCTGAAATCCTGAAAGCCCAGACACACGGCAACCTTGTTGCTTCGGGCGGTAGCTATAAGATTGTCCAACCCTTTGAAGTATATTGTGGGCAACTCGTCGATGATGACCGATGACTTCAGCATCCCCTTCTTGTTGATGAGCTTCACGATACGGGAATTATACAGACCGAGTGCCGCACCGTAGATATTCTGACGGTCGGGATTGTTACCCACGCAGAGGATTTTCGGCTCTTCGGGATTGTTGATGTCCAGCGTAAACTCGCTGTCTGACATCACCCAGTAGAGCTGCGGTGAAATCATCCTCGAAAGCGGGATTTTTGCCGACGCTATCTGACCCATGAGCTGCTCCGCAGCCCCTCCAAGCCACGCATCCATGAACGGCGAAAGGTAGTTCTCCAGCTCCGGATAAGAGGTCAGTATCGGAAATATATCCTCGTAACGGCGGTTCAGAAACTCGATAGCATGGGGAAACGTGCAAAACTTCCCGTTCTGATAGATTTTGAGATACCAGATAATACTGGCAAACAGAATGATAGGTGACTCCACGAAGAAGTCGCCCTGCTTTTGCACCCACGTTTTATTGAGGTTGAGCATTATTGTGTAGGCACTCTCATAGGCATCCGTAATATCTTCCATAAAATCCGGGTGAATGGGATTGCACCGATGAGAGCGTCGCGGGTCGTCGAAGTTGATCACATAGAACTTCGGCTTTACCTTGTAGCCGTCCGGGTGGTTCAGCAAATGGTTGTAGGCAATAGTAGATAGGTCGGGATACTTGAAATCGTAGATGTATTGACTAAAGCCCTTTTCAATCTGTTGCTTGATAAAATTGTTTACCACGGCATAGGACTTGCCGCTGCCCGGCGTACCCAACACGATGGACGCACGGAAGGGATTAACTACATTGATCCAACCGTTGTTCCAGCGTTTCCTGTAATAGAAACGTGTCGGCAGATTGACCGAATACTCGCTTTCGATAAGCCTCGTTTCCTGCATGAAACTCTCGTTCTCGTTGTTGAAAACATCCTCCATCAAATTGTGTTTCAACAGGCGGCTCATCCACAGACCACCCATCAACAGGCAGACATAGCCCGTTCCAATGGTAAGGACATACAGTCCCGTCACCGCTTCAAGCGGCAGCGGCAGGGGCAGCAACCACCAGTTCAGGAAAAACAGCACGAACCCGACGGCAAATGCTGTCCAGATTCTCCCCCAAGTGATTTTCTCACCCTTGACACCCTTCGTACCCAGACAGGACAAGGCAAGCAAAAGGACGGAAAACAGCTTCGTGTAGAGAATGGAATGGAACAGCCCCGCCGTGCGGTCGAAGTTCAGAAGGATTTTGTCCACCACGCCGATGTTCACGCCCCACAGCCGGATGGCTTCGTAGCAGAACCAGTACACGTTCATGACCACTAAAATGATACTCACGGCACGCAGAAAATCCATGATTTTCGCCAATGCCCTCAAATCGTCTTCTTGTTGTGACATACATTGATTTTTTAATTGTTGATACTCTGATTACATACCCAAGCCCTTGCGTTTTTTCTTCTTTTTGCGCTTCATCGCCCGGATGAAAGCCTCTTCCTCGGCATCTACCGCCGGACCTTCGGGAGTGAGCAAGCCCATACCGCCCGATATATCTTCACTGTCGTAGGCGGTCTGCCCGTGTGCCTTGTCCGCAGCATCCACAGGGATGGATAGCGGTATCGGCGGTTGTCCGGCGTATGGCAGGGTGAAGTGTTCCTGCAAGGCATTCGCCGAAAGCTCCTTACCCATGCGCGAACCGTTCAGCACGCATCCCGTGCGGTGGTCGATGAAGGTAGCCCCATAGATGCGCCCTTCCTCTGTGTAGCGCAGTACGGTGTCGATGCCCTTCTCTTTGAGTTGGGATACAAATTTGTCCTTGTCATAAGTGCCTTGCAGCACGGAAAGGACGGTGCGTTTCGTCATGTCTGCCAGTTTCCTATCCTTGATTTCCGATTTGGAACGGACAAACTTCTTCTGTACGGCTTCATAGCCTGCGGACTTCCCGAAAAGCGAGGATTTGAACGGGTTGCCCACCTTGTTACCCTTGTCGTCCGTGACGGAATAGACCAGCCCGTGATACTCCCGTCCGCGCACGTTGCCCCTCGCTTCCTCCACCGTCATATTATATAAGGAAAGGAGCGCACGGTATTCGCCCATCGTCTGGAAACGGTACTGCCCATTCAGAGCCTTCACGGTGTTGCCTACCTGCTTCTTCACATCACCTGCCGATGCGGCCACCTTGCGCAACGGATTATCCAATCTCTGATTTTTACGTTCTGCCGGATGCAATCCGTACTTCTGTTCCAGTTCCCTGCGGATACGGTCGCTGCGGCGGTAGAGAAAATCCCGGTTGAGCCTTTTCCCGTTCTCGTCCACGTTGACCGTCACGATGTGCAGGTGGTGGCGGTCGATGTCCTCGTGCTTGAATACAAGATAAGGCTGGTTTCCGAAACCGAGTTTTTCCAGATACTCGCGGGCGATATTCTGCAACTCAATATCGGTCAGCACATCCTCCGGGTGCGGGTTGAGAGAGATATGCACCACCGGCTTCTCGATCTTCATCTGCGGTGGCAGGAAGGTGAGAAAACCCTCCATCGCCTTGCCTATGTCCACCGTTCCCGAACCGTCATTGTAGATGCGGTTGGTGGTGAGAAGCCGCCCCTGCGCCTCGTTAATCTTCTCCCCGTTGTAGGCAATCGCGCCGTACAACGAACTTCCTACACTGATTTTTGCGACCATTTTGCCTCCATTTCCCTTGAAAGTTCCACAATCCGGCGGCTCAGTTTCACGAGTTCGACGGTGTGTTGCTCTAATTTGTAGAGCAACGCCATCGCCTTTTTCTCTGAAAAATGCAGCCTCAGTTCCTTCACGACTTGGTTGTAATTCGTACCCACGGCACGGAATTGTGCATGAAAATCCGACAGTTTGGTGTAATAGTCCACCAACGTCTTGTCCACCTTCAGCACCTTGAACGGTTGCCCGAAGAAGTGCGCTTTGAGGAAAACAGACCGTGCATAGACACCCGATTTTCCGAACATGGCGAGGAAACGGTTGTGTTCCTCCTCGTTGAAACGGACGGTGTACCGGTACACCGCCGGATCAAGTTTGGGATTTCTCCCTGATTTGCTTTTCCTTTTCTCTTTCATATTACTTTGGATTTAGCGGATTGACGGCATAAGCCGCCGCTTCGGATTACAGCACCGCAGTTCTGAAAGGCTTCCCGACTTCGGAGGGAAAGCCCGCCCCCTGCAAGGGCAAGTGCTTTTCGTGGCTGCTCAAAATATTTTGAGCGGCTGAAAAGACATCTTGCTATGTTCAGGTGAACATAAAAATCCGTCAGGGGACGGATTGGGAAAATACCTTTCAGGACTCCGGGCCGCGCGTCATCGGCGAACCCTGCTGTCCGGGTGCAAAGTTACGCCCTTAAAGCGGTATCGGACAGATGCTTGACCCGGTCAATGACTGCCAACCGGCGCAACGTGCCGCCACTTGCCGGAGAAGTGATACAGGTTCCAAAATATACTTGTTTATTTGCAGCATGATTCAAGAAACGAACGATTTGAAGATATGATAAACGGAACATTCAAATACCCGGAAATCCGCTTCTTCGGATACTTGCCGAAACGGATACCCGAACCGTCGGAAACCCGGTTCTCCGACAATTCGGTGACGTATGGATTCAATGACTTCATGACGCAATGTCGTCAATCACCATTTGTCCGACGCACCGCTTCACCACAGAACCGGATACGCGACGACCCGCCTGCGTGTGTAGTCACGGAAGCGGATGGTGCGACAGCCAAATCCGTATGGAAACAGAAAAACAAATCATCAACAATTAAAATAAATGGAACTATGAGTAAGGAAATCTTCGTTGCATTCGCAACACAGAAAGGTGGCATCGGCAAATCCACTGTCACGGCACTTGCCGCCAGCTACCTGCACAACGTGAAAGGCTACAATGTCGCCGTCGTGGACTGCGACGACCCGCAGCACAGCATCCACGGGCTGCGCGAACACGAAATGGGGCTTATCGACAGCAGCACCTACTTCAAGGCTCTCGCTTGCGACCATTTCCGCCGGATCAAAAAGAACGCCTACACCATCGTCAAAAGCAATGCGGTGAACGCCCTCGACGATGCCGAGAGGATGATTGCCACTGAGGACGTGAAACCCGACGTGGTGTTCTTCGACATGCCCGGCACACTCCGAAGCAACGGCGTGATAAAGACGCTCTCGCAGATGGACTACATTTTCACTCCGCTGAGTGCCGACCGCTTTGTCGTGGAGAGTACCCTGAAATTCGTCACGATGTTCCGCGACAGGCTGATGACTACCGGACAGGCGAAAACAAAGGGGCTGCATCTGTTCTGGACGATGGTGGACGGCAGGGAGAGGAACGACTTGTACGGCATCTACGAGGAAGTGATAGCCGAAATGGGCTTTCCGGTACTTTCCACCCGCTTGCCCGACAGCAAGAAGTTCCGCCGTGACCTTTCGGAAGAGCGCAAGAGCGTTTTCCGCTCCACCATCTTCCCGATGGACACGGCACTGCTGAAAGGGAGTGGCATCCGGGAGTTTTCCGAAGAGATAAGCGACATCATCAGACCGCAGTGAGCATGGGCAGCAGGAAAGTGAACACGGAAGGCATCGACGAGGAACTGCTGTTAGCCTCCATCGGGCGGCGCACACAGGACGGGACACTGCGCCCCGCACAGGAAGTACCCGCAGCTGCACCGACCGAAGAGGACACCGCCGCACCGGAACCATCTCCTGTGCAACCCGTAACACGGGAAAAAGCGCAGAGGGAAAGTGGACGCCGGAAAAGGCAGGACGAGGACTACAACGAGCTATTCCTGCGCCGCAACGAGATAAAGACCCGCCAATGTGTCTATATCAGCCGTGACGTCCACGGCAAGATCCTCAGAATCGTGAACGACATCGCCGGAGGGGAAATCTCAGTAGGCGGATATGTGGATACCGTGCTGCGCCAGCATCTGGAACAGCACAAGGAGAGAATCAACGAACTGTACAAGAAACAACGTGAAGATCTGATTTGAAAATGGAAAAAGAAATGACACCGAATGAAAAAAGACCACAGCAAGACTGCGGAGGTATGTTTACCCAAGTGCAGGCGAGTGTGGAAATACTGTCGCCTGTCCCGGTAAGCGGCAAATGCAGTGAGAAGGACTATGAACGCCTGTTCATCCGCGACCCGGAAGTAAAGGCACGTGAGGGGAAGATGGCGTATGTGCGCCCGGAGTACCACGAGCGTATCATGCGTATCACCCGTGTAATCGGGCATGACCGGCTTACGCTGTCCGCTTACATCGACCATGTGCTGACGCACCACTTCAACCAGTGCGAAGATGCGATAAAGAGCCTTTATGCCCGAAATTACAATTCAGTATTCTAACCAAAAACGGAAGGATATGAATTACACAATCAGCATGACAGACATTCTGCTGGCGGTATCGGTCGGCTGCAACCTCTGGTTCCTGTTCCTGCTCCTTTACGAGCGCATCATGGACACGCGGATTGTCCGCTTCTTCAAGGGCATTGTCGGATTATGGCGGTCACTGGACGGGAATGAGGCTAAACGCATAGCGGCACACGAGGAAGTCCCTGCGGAAAAGGCGGACATCATCGGCAAGAGCCGTTTCAGGATGGCATCCACCCGGACAACCGCTGCCATACCGACGCAAGAAGCCGCCACTATTGAAAAAGGCATTGAGCTGTCGGAGGAAGAGGCTACTTTTGACGACGGAAAAACGGGAAACGCATCCCGCCCGGCACAAGTCCCGGAGGAAAAACTCGATGAGACCTTCACGAGCATACCGCCGGAGGAACTGGGATACGGGGACGACGAACCGGAAGAGGACGCCTCGGACACGCCACGGGCTTCGGGCAGCAGCTTTGACGAGATTGACGACGCCTGCAAGACCGCCAAAAACCCGGACGCGACACAGGCGGAACGTGAAAAGGCGGCTAAGGTGTTCACCGACATGGAGGGCACGGAGTTGTACGAGAAAATGATGGAAGGCTCTTCGGAGATAGGCATCCGCATCAAGGGGCTTATCGAGATTCGGCTGAAGAAATCTGAAAAGGAGTTCGTCGTGCCGGACAACATCGAGGAGTTCGACATTCGCAACTATGTATGACAACAATAAAAGAAATGAACATGAAAGAATGACATCAACCCACGCGGCGAGGAAACGCAAGGCGCATCCCCATCCGCAACGGACACGCCCACGTCCGTGGAAACAAACGGGCATCCACTAAAACCAAAGTAAAGAAACAAAGTATCAACCGCCCGACAAAGGACCATCCACCCTTTTGACGGCAAAAAACAAGAACAGTTTATGAACAAGAACATCTTGAAAAACAGAAAAGCAATCCTCTCCGCGGCACTTGTCATCGCCGCAACCGCCTCCGCTTTCGCGCAGGGAAACGGCATCGCGGGCATCAACGAAGCCACCTCTATGGTGAGTTCTTATTTCGACCCCGGAACTAAACTGATATACGCCATCGGTGCAGTCGTCGGGCTTATCGGGGGCGTAAAAGTGTACGGCAAGTTTTCATCGGGCGACCCCGACACCAGCAAGACAGCCGCCTCGTGGTTCGGCGCGTGCATCTTCCTGATTGTTGCCGCCACCATCCTGCGCTCATTCTTCCTTTAATAAATAATGTATGGCTGAATACCCAATCAACAAGGGTATCGGCCGTCCGGTAGAGTTCAAGGGCTTGAAGGCACAGTACCTCTTCATCTTCTGCGGAGGTCTGCTGGCTCTCTTCGTCCTGTTCGTCATCCTCTACATGGTCGGTATCGACCAGTGGATATGTATCGGCTTCGGCGCGGCATCGTCCTCCCTCCTTGTATGGCAGACCTTCGCGCTGAACGCCCGGTACGGTGAACACGGGCTGATGAAATTAGGAGCGGCACGGAGCCATCCCCGATACCTTATCAACCGGCGGCGGATAACCCGTCTGTTCAAACGACAACGAAAGGAAGAAAGACAATGAGGAATACATCGAAAATGACAACACTGGAAAACAGGTTCCCACTTTTAGCGGTGGAGCATGGCTGCATCATCTCAAAGGACGCCGACATCACGGTGGCTTTCGAGGTGGAACTACCGGAACTTTACACCGTGACGGGTGCGGAGTACGAGGCGATACACAGTTGCTGGTGCAAGGCTATCAAGGTGCTGCCGGACTACTCCGTCGTCCACAAACAGGACTGGTTCATCAAGGAACGCTACAAACCGGAGCTTCAGAAGGACGACATGAGCTTTTTAAGCCGCTCTTTCGAGCGTCACTTCAACGAGCGTCCGTACCTGAAACACACCTGCTACCTCTACCTGACCAAGACAACAAAGGAGCGTAACCGGATGCAGAGCAATTTCAGCACGCTGTGCCGGGGACATATCATCCCGAAGGAGCTGGACAGGGAAACCACGACCAAGTTCTTGGAAGCCTGCGAACAGTTCGAGCGCATCATGAACGACAGCGGGCTTGTCAGGCTGCGCCGCCTCTCCACCGATGAGATTGTGGGTACTGAGGGAAAGACGGGACTTATTGAACGCTACTTCTCGCTCATGCCGGAAGGTGACACCACCTTGCAGGACATCGAGCTTTCGGCAAGGGAGATGCGCATCGGCGACAACCGCCTGTGTCTGCACACCCTCTCCGACGCGGAAGACCTGCCGGGCAAGGTGGCTACCGACACCCGTTACGAGAAGCTCTCCACCGACCGGAGTGACTGCCGACTGTCATTCGCCTCCCCGGTGGGGCTTCTGCTCTCCTGCAACCATATCTACAACCAGTATGTGCTGATAGACAACAGTGAGGAAACCTTGCAGAAGTTCGAGAAGTCCGCCCGTAACATGCAGTCGCTATCTCGCTATTCAAGGAGCAACAGCATCAACCGCGAGTGGATAGACCAATACCTGAACGAAGCCCATTCCTACGGACTGACCTCGGTACGGGCACACTTCAACGTCATGGCGTGGAGCGACGATGCGGAGGAACTGAAGCATATCAAGAACGACGTGGGCAGCCAGTTGGCAAGCATGGAATGCGTGCCGCGCCACAACACCATCGACTGCCCGACACTCTACTGGGCGGCGATACCCGGCAATGCGGCGGACTTCCCGGCGGAAGAGAGTTTCCACACCTTCATCGAACAGGCGGTGTGCCTGTTCACAGAGGAAACCAACTACCGCAGCTCGCTCTCGCCCTTCGGCATCAAGATGGTGGACAGGCTCACGGGAAAACCGCTGCACCTTGACATCTCCGACCTGCCCATGAAGCGAGGTATCACGACCAACCGCAACAAGTTCGTGCTGGGTCCTTCGGGCAGCGGCAAGTCTTTCTTCATGAACCACCTCGTGCGCCAATATTATGAGCAAGGCGCACATGTGGTATTGGTGGACACGGGAAACTCCTATCAGGGCTTGTGCGGCATGATCCGACGCAAGACAGGCGGAGCGGACGGTGTGTATTTCACCTACACGGAAGATAAGCCCATCAGCTTCAACCCGTTCTACACCGACGATTACATCTTCGACGTGGAGAAGAAGGACAGCATCAAGACCCTGTTGCTGACGCTCTGGAAGTCGGAGGACGACAAGGTGACAAAGACGGAGAGCGGCGAGCTGGGCAGTGCCGTGAGTGCCTATATTGAGCGCATCCAATCCGACCGTAGCATCGTGCCGTCGTTCAACACCTTCTACGAGTATATGCGTGACGACTACCGCAAGGAACTGGCACAGCGTGACATCAAGGTGGAGAAGTCCGACTTCAACATCGACAACATGCTCACCACCATGCGGCAGTATTACCGGGGCGGGCGTTACGATTTCCTGCTCAACTCCACGGAGAACATCGACCTGCTCGGCAAGCGGTTCATCGTCTTCGAGATAGATTCGATTAAAGAAAACCGCGAACTGTTCCCCGTCGTGACCATCATCATCATGGAAGCCTTCATCAACAAGATGCGGCGGCTGAAAGGCGTGCGGAAACAGCTTATCGTGGAAGAGGCTTGGAAGGCCCTCTCATCGGCGAACATGGCTGAATATCTGCGCTATATGTATAAGACGGTCAGAAAATATTACGGCGAGGCAATCGTGGTGACGCAGGAGGTGGACGACATTATCAGTTCTCCGGTGGTCAAAGAGAGCATTATCAACAACTCGGATTGTAAAATCCTGCTTGACCAAAGGAAATATATGAACAAGTTCGACCAGATACAGGCGTTGCTCGGACTGACGGAAAAGGAGAAGTCGCAGATACTCTCCATCAACATGGCGAACAACCCTTCACGGCTCTACAAGGAGGTGTGGATAGGCTTGGGCGGCACGCAGTCGGCGGTCTATGCCACGGAGGTCAGCGCGGAAGAGTATCTGGCGTACACCACCGAGGAAACGGAAAAAGTGGAGGTTTACCGTCTGGCGGAGAAGCTGGGCGACGACATCGAAGCCGCCATCCGGCAGCTTGCCGAAAGGCGGAGAAACAAGGAATAACTAAAAAACAGAATGTATCAACCAAAAAAGAAAAACGCGTATGAATTTACCAAAAGTGAAAATGCTGCAAGTCAGCAAGTGCCTTATCGGATTGGCGGTCATGATGCTGCAATCCTGCGACGTGGCCGACAACCGCCGCGACATGCTGTGCGGGAACTGGGAGAGCGTGGAGGGAAAACCTGACGTGCTTATCTACAAGGAGGGCGAAGCCTACAAAGTGACGGTGTTCCGTCGTAGCGGTCTGCGCCGCAAGCTCAAGCCGGAAACCTATCTCTTGCAGGAGGAGAACGGCAACCTGTTCATGAACACCGGCTTCCGCATCGACGTGTCCTACAACGAGGCCACGGATGTGCTGACTTTCTCGCCAAACGGGGACTATGTGCGGGTGAAGCCGCAGCCGGGACATCCGACCGAAGAATAACAACCACTAAAATCCAAAGTAACATGAGAACAAGAATAACAATGATTATCTGCCTGTGCCTGCTTTTCGCGGGCAGGGCAAGCGCACAGTGGGTCGTAAGCGATCCGGGCAATCTAGCGCAGGGCATCATCAATGCCTCCAAAAACATCATCCATACCTCCAAGACCGCCACGAACATGGTGAGCAACTTTCAGGAGACGGTGAAAATCTATCAGCAGGGCAAGAAGTATTACGATGGTGCGCCCGTATAGGCGATATAATAAATGTAGCATTGGCAAGCTATTAGGTAAGTGTTCCAATATTTACCTATCATCACCAGCTTATCTGCCCACGAAAGGACGGCAGGGAGTATAGCACGCTGGAAAGCCATAAGTCAATTAGTTATCAAATTGCAACTGAATGGTGAGATGAAACAGATAGATACGAGGATAAAATCCAAACTGATTGAATGATAGTCCAAGTGAACCCAGTATGTTTTATAGTGAAAGATAACTTAACTCGCTATACCGTAATACCTCTGTTGCGAGCGTCGTGTAGTAGAGGCAGGAACAAATTACGGCACAACCGCAGTAAGCGGTAACGGGCGGAAGTCATATCCGACAATCTATCATAGCCATGTTATTATATCGTAAACGGGGATTGCCTAAATCGGAACGCCGCAAGGCTATTAGGTACAGACCTATGAAAATCCGACAAGGCAACGGAGCTTCCGTAGTAGTCTGAGCAGGGGAAAGCCCTGTACATGGCGAAGGGAAGCAGCTAATAATTTTAATGCAAATAACGGAAAATGTGAGAGACATTATGAGAAGTCCAGAGTATGTATTAAACAGTCTAACGGAACACAGTGAAAATTTGAATTACAAGTTTGAACGCTTGTACCGTATCTTTTTCAATGAGGAAATGTATTACGTTGCCTACCAACGCATATATGCGAAACCGGGCAATATGACAGCAGGTGCAGATGGGAAAACCATTGACCAAATGAGCCTGAACCGAATTGAACAACTGATAACATCGTTGAAAGATGAGAGTTATCAGCCCCAACCCTCAAAACGGATGTATATCCCAAAGAAAAATGGGAAAATGCGTCCATTAGGTGTACCAGCTTTTAATGATAAATTATTGCAGGAAGTGGTCAGAATGATATTGGAAGCCATCTATGAAAGACAGTTTGAAAAAACGTCACATGGCTTCCGACCTCTAAGAAGCTGCCACACTGCCTTGTCTGATATTCAGAAGACATTTTCGGGCGTGAAATGGTTCGTAGAAGGTGATATTAAGGGATTTTTCGACAATATCAATCATGAGATACTGATAGGTATTCTGAAAGAACGTATCGCTGACGAAAGATTTATTCGCTTGATTAGAAAACTTCTGAATGCAGGATATATCGAAGACTGGAACTTTCATAACTCCTACAGCGGAACACCGCAAGGCGGAATTGTCAGCCCTATCTTGGCAAACATATACCTTGATAAGTTGGATAAATTCATGAAGGAATACACTGGAAAATTTGATAAGGGGAAAGAACGGAAAAGAACTAAACAGGTAGTATCACTTGAAGGCAAACGACACCGTATTCTGAAAAAGTTGAAAGTGGTAAAAGACAAAAGTGAAAGGTCAGAATTGATAAGACAATATAAGGCTTATCAAAAAGAAGGTTTGCAGTATTCTGATGGTGACGAAATGGATATGAACTACAGAAAACTCAAATATGTGAGATATGCGGATGATTTTCTAATTGGAATTATTGGCAGTAAACAAGATGCTATCATCATCAAAGAGGACATAAAGAACTTCCTCTATGAAAAGTTAGCTCTTACACTGTCTGATGAGAAAACACTTATCACCCATGCTGAAAACGCTGCAAAATTTCTCGGATATGAGATTTTTGTAAGGAAATCCAATGACACCAAAAGAAGCAAATACGGAGTACTAAGACGTGTCTTCAATAAGAGGATACAATTGGCACTTGGAAAGGATACGTTTAAGAAAAAGTTGCTCGAATATCGTGTTTTAGAAATAAAGATACACAACGGCAAGGAGTATTGGAAAGCAAAATCCCGTCCCAAACTTTCAAACAACAATGACTTTGAGATACTTGACAGGTACAACAAGGAAATAAAGGGCATTTACAATTACTATTGTTTGGCTAATAATTGTAGTAGTCTGTCAAAACTTGGGTATATCATGAAATATAGTATGTACAAAACATTTGCGCAGAAATATCGGACAACGATGTCGCAAATCCGAAAAAAGTACACCAAGAATGGACTTTTTTCAGTTAGATACTATTTAAAGAACGGTACTGCCAAAGACTTGACCTTTTATCATGGTGGGTTCAAAAAGAAAAATCCAATGAACATTAAGGATTTAGACAACTTGCCCAAATTCACATATCATCCTACAAACACAAGTCTTATAGATAGGCTGAAAGCGGAAAAATGTGAATTATGTGGAGCAGTCGATAAGTTAGTGATGCACCATGTGAGAAAATTAAAAAATCTTCAAGGGAAAACTACCTGCGAAAAACAAATGATGGCTCGCAAACGAAAGACTATTGCCATATGTGGTAAGTGTTACAAAAAACTCAGTAACAATGAATAGATTGATATTATTAGTAGAAAGCCGGATACGCGGAGACGTGTACGTCCGGTTTGGGGGCGAGCTTCCGAAAACCCACCGTAGTAATACGGCAGGGCGTTGGATGCTTAGCCTACCCCTCAAATCGGTGAACAATCTGGTCAAGGACGCCCGCAAGGTGCAGCAGACCATCCTGATGGTGGGCGACATCACAGACATCTATGTGAACAGTTTCCAACGGATGCTCCGTGACGGGAATTTCAGACCCGAAGAGCTTTCCGCAATCGCTTTCGGCTACACGAAACTGCTGGAGGAAAGCAACGAAGTGTTGACGGAACTCAGGAACGTGGTGAACATCACCACGCTCTCCATGACCGACAAGGAGCGCATGGACGTGGTGGAACGCTGCCACTCGAAGATGAAGCGTTACCGCAACCTCGTGAGCTACTACACGAACAAGAACATCTCCGTGAGTTACCTGCGTGCGAAAAAGAAGAACGACCTCGACCGCATCATGGGGCTGTACGGGAACATGAACGAAAGATACTGGTAGCCTATGAAGTTCGACAACCTTCATCAGATTTTACGTTCACTTTATGAGCAGATGATGCCGCTGTGTGGGGACATGGCTGGTGTGGCGAAAGGCATCGCCGGGCTGGGTGCGCTGTTCTACGTCGCCTACCGGGTATGGCAGTCGCTGGCGAGAGCTGAACCGATAGACGTATTCCCGATGCTCCGTCCTTTTGCCATCGGTCTGTGCATCATGTTCTTCCCGACTGTGGTGCTGGGCACGATAAACAGCATCCTCTCACCCGTCGTACAGGGCACGGCAAAGATGCTGGAGGCGGAAACGCTGGACATGAACCGATACCGGGAGCAGAAGGACAAACTGGAATACGAGGCGATGGTACGCAACCCCGAAACCGCCTACCTCGTGTCCAACGAGGAATTTGACAAGCAACTGGAGGAACTCGGCTGGTCGCCCTCCGACATGGTGACGATGGCGGGAATGTATATCGACCGGGGAATGTACAACATGAAGAAGAGCATCCGCGACTTCTTCCGCGAGATACTCGAACTGCTGTTCCAAGCCGCCGCCCTCGTGATAGACACCGTCCGCACCTTCTTTCTCGTGGTGCTGGCGATTCTCGGTCCGATAGCCTTCGCCCTGTCGGTATGGGACGGTTTCCAAAACACGCTCACGCAGTGGATATGCCGCTATATACAGGTCTATCTGTGGCTACCGGTATCGGACATGTTCAGCACCATACTGGCGAAGATACAGGTTCTGATGCTGCAAAACGACATCGAGCGGATGCAGGCAGACCCGAACTTCTCGCTGGATTCGAGCGACGGGGTGTATATCGTATTCCTCTGCATCGGCATCATCGGCTACTTTACCATTCCCACCGTTGCGGGCTGGATTATCCAAGCCGGAGGCATGGGCGGTTACGGTCGCAACGTGAACCAGATGGCGGGACGAGCCGGAAGCATGGCGGGCAGCGTGGCGGGTGCAGCCGCAGGAAACGCAGTCGGACGTGTCGGCAAATTGCTGAAATAATCAATGTGCAATCATAAATTGGAAAATATAAATGGAATTCAAATCACTTAGAAACATCGAATCGTCGTTCAGGCAGATACGCCTGTTCGGTATCGTCTTCCTCTCGCTGTGCGCCGTGGTGACGGTGTGGAGCGTGTGGAACTCCTACCGTTTCGCAGAGAAGCAACGGGAGAAAATCTATGTGCTGGACAACGGCAAGAGCCTGATGCTCGCCTTGTCTCAGGATTTGTCGCAGAACCGCCCGGCGGAGGCACGGGAACATGTGCGCCGTTTCCACGAGATGTTCTTCACGCTATCACCTGAAAAAAGCGCGATTGAACACAACGTGAAACGTGCCTTGCTGCTGGCGGACAAGAGCGTGTACCACTATTATTCGGACTTCGCGGAGAAGGGGTACTACAACCGCATCATCGCCGGGAACATCAACCAAGTGCTGAAGGTGGACAGCGTGGTGTGCGACTTCAACGCCTATCCCTACCGTGCCGTGACCTACGCCACACAGAAAATCATCCGGCAGAGCAACGTCACCGAGCGCAGCCTCGTGACCACCTGCCGCCTGCTGAACGCATCGCGGTCGGATGACAACCCGAACGGTTTTACCATCGAGGGTTTCACCATCATTGAGAACAAGGATTTACAGACTATCAAACGGTAACAGGACATGAAAAGTATCAGAAAATCAATGTGGGGCATGTATTGGAAACTCCACGACAAACGGAAACGCTTGGCGGCAAGTCTCAAAGGGTATCTGGACGGCTTGCCGCCGGAAACACGCCGCCGCATCGTGCTGGGGATGTTCGCCGCCTTCGCGGTGCTTGCCCTTTACACCTTCGGCAGAGCCGTCTATGACATCGGCAGGAACGACGGCTCACATATGGAAACGGGACACGCCGGACGGGTGGAACTGCCGACCCCGGCGGAAACAGGCAATCACTTAACACCTTATTTATATGGAACAGACAAAGAATGAACCGACGAAAGAGAACAAAGCTGCTCCCGAAACGGGGAAACCGAAAAAGGAGCGCGAACCGCTGACAGAGGCGCAACGGCTGAAACGGCAGAAGATGATCGTGCTGCCCGCTATGGTGTTGGTGTTCATCGGGGCGATGTGGCTGATATTCGCCCCGTCCTCCGGCAAGGAGCAACCGCCGGGAACGGACGGATACAACACCGAGATGCCCGACGCTGACAAGGCGAACCGGCAGATTATCGGCGACAAGCTGAAAGCCTACGAGCATGGGGAGATGGAAGAGCGTCAGGAGAGCCGCAACCGTGCCATCGGGCAGCTGGGCGACATGTTCGACCGCGAGATAGCGGGAACGGAGAACGGAGTGGACTTCGACCTCGCCAATCCGGGCGGCAAGGAAGAAAGGGCAAAGCCAGCCACGCCGCAGACCATCCAGTCCTCCGCAGCCGCCTACCGTGACCTGAACGCCACGCTCGGAAACTTCTACGACCAGCCGAAAAACGACAATGCGGAGATGGACGAATTGTTGGAGCGCATCGCATCGCTGGAGTCGGAACTGGAAAGCGAGAGGGGCAAGGCTTCCTCTATGGACGAGCAGGTGGCTCTTATGGAGAAGTCCTACGAGCTGGCGGCAAAGTACATGGGCGGTCAGAACGGAGGACAGCCATCGGCGGAACAGAGGGCAGAGCCAACTACCGTGCAGAAAGGGAAGAAGAACAAGGCAATGCCTATCAGACAGGTGGAGCATCAAGTAGTTTCTTCACTCTCACAGCCTATGAGTAACGCGGAGTTTGTCGCCGCCTTATCGCAGGAACGCAACCGGGGTTTCAACACGGCTGTCGGCACGGCGGAGGTATTGGACAGGAACACCATACCGGCGTGCGTGCATGGGGCGCAGAGCGTGACGGACGGGCAGACGGTAAGGCTGCGCCTGCTGGAGCCTATGGCGGTGGCAGGCAGGACAATACCCCGGGGTGCGGTGGTGGTCGGCACGGGCAAGATACAGGGTGAGCGGCTCGACATCGAGATTACCTCGCTGGAATACGACGGCACGATTATCCCCGTGGAGCTTGCGGTCTATGACACGGACGGACAGCCCGGCATCTTCATCCCGAACTCGATGGAGATGAACGCCGTCCGGGAGGTCGCCGCCAACATGGGCGGCTCGCTGGGAAGCAGCATCAACATCTCCACCAATGCCGGGGCGCAGCTCGCCTCCGACTTGGGCAAGGGGCTGATACAAGGCACGAGCCAGTACATCGCCAAAAAGATGCGAACCGTCAAGGTGCATCTGAAAGCCGGGTACAGGGTCATGCTTTACCAAGAAAAATATTGAAAACAATAAAAATTACCACTAAAATCCAAAAGTAATGAGAAAAGTAATCATCATGTTTGCCCTCGCTATGGGCATCATAACTGCCAACGCGCAGGAGAATGTAACCGTTGAAACGACCAACGGAAGTGAACAACCGACCTTGACGAAGGAGGTCTATCCGCAGAAGGAGGCGGACGGCGACCTATATCACGGGCTGTCACGCAAGCTGACCTTCGACCGCATGATACCGCCGCACGGTCTGGAAGTGACCTACGACAAGACCGTCCACGTCATTTTTCCGGCGGAGGTGCGCTATGTCGATTTAGGCTCGCCCGACCTGATTGCCGGGAAAGCCGACGGAGCGGAGAACATCATCCGTGTGAAGGCTACCGTAAGGAATTTTCCCAACGAAACGAATATGTCCGTCATCACGGAGGACGGCAGTTTCTACACCTTCAACGTGAAGTACGCCGCCGAACCGCTGTTGCTCAACGTGGAGATGTGCGACTTCATCCATGACGGCAGCACGGTGAACCGCCCGAACAACGCGCAGGAAATCTATCTGAAAGAGCTGGGCAGCGAAAGCCCGATGCTGGTGCGCCTTATCATGAAGTCCATCCACAAACAGAACAAGCGCGAGGTGAAGCATATCGGCTGCAAGCGTTTCGGCATCCAATACCTGTTGAAAGGCATCTACACGCACAACGGCTTGCTTTATTTCCACACGGAGATAAAGAACCAGAGCAACGTGCCTTTCGATGTGGACTACATCACTTGGAAAATCGTGGACAAGAAGGTTGCGAAGCGTACTGCCGTGCAGGAGCAGATTATTCTGCCGCTCCGCGCGCAGAACTACGCCACCCTCGTGCCGGGCAAAAAGAGCGAGCGCACGGTCTTCACGATGGCGAAGTTCACCATCCCCGATGACAAGTGCCTCGTGGTGGAATTGAACGAGAAGAACGGCGGCCGTCACCAGTCCTTCGTGATTGAGAACGAGGATTTGGTACGCGCGGGTACCATCAACGAACTTCAAGTACGCTGACCATGAGAAAGTACATCGCAATAATCATCGCGTCGCTTGCCCTTTTTACAGGGCAGGCGCACGCCCAGCGGTGTCTGCCGAAGATGCAGGGCATCGAGGTGAGGGCGGACATGGCGGACGGCTTCAATCTCGGCGGCAAGGACGGCGGGTACAGCTTCGGGGCGGCTCTCTCCACCTACACGAAGAAGGGGAACAAGTGGGTGTTCGGTGGCGAATACCTGTTGAAGAACAATCCCTACAAGGACACCAAGATACCCGTGGCGCAGTTCACGGCGGAGGGCGGCTATTACTTCAAGATACTGTCGGACGCCCGAAAGATTGTTTTCGTCTATGCCGGGGCTTCGGCTCTCGCCGGATATGAGGCGGTAAATTGGGGGAAGAAGGTGCTGCATGACGGCTCCACGCTGCACGACCGGGACGCCTTCATCTACGGCGGTGCGCTGACGCTCGATGTGGAGTGTTACGTGGCAGACCGTATCGCCCTGCTTGCCAACCTGCGGGAGCGTTGCCTTTGGGGTGGCGACACACGGAAGTTCCACACGCAGTTCGGGGTCGGTATCAAGTTCATCATCAACTGACACGGGCATGGAAAGGACGGAAATAGATGCTGTCAGAAGGATGCCGCTTGCGGATTTTCTCGCACGGCTGGGGCATGAGCCTGTCAGAAGGAGCGGTAACGAGCTGTGGTATCTTGCCCCGTACAGGGGCGAGCGCACATCCTCTTTCCGTGTGAACGTGGCGAAACAGCTCTGGTACGACTTCGGTTTGGGCAAGGGCGGCGACATCTTCACGCTTGCCGGGGAGTTTCTGCAAAGCGATGACTTCATGAAGCAAGCGAAGTTCATAGCGGAAGCCGCCAATATGACGGTTGCCGGATGGGAAAAGCCCGTCTATCTCTCGAAGCCGACCGAATCCGTTTTTGAGGATGTGGAGGTCGCTCCGCTGCTCCGCTCACTGCTGACGGAGTATTTAGAGGAACGGGGCATCCCTTACGCCATCGCATCCCGTCACTGCTGCCGCTTGAACTACGGTGTGCGTGGGAAACGGTATTTTGCCGTTGGCTTTCCGAACATGGCAGGTGGCTATGAAGTCAGAAGCCGATATTTCAAGGGTTGCATACCTCCGAAGTCTGTATCACTGGTAAAGGCGAATGACATCCCGGCTGACGAGTGCCTCGTGTTCGAGGGCTTCATGGACTTTCTCTCTGCCGTGACGCTTGGTGTAACCGGTAACGCTGACTGTCTTGTGCTGAACTCAGTCGCCAACGTGGAGAAGGCGGCGGGATTGCTGGACGGATACGGGCGCATCGGCTGCTTCCTCGACCGTGACGAAGCCGGACGGCGGACGCTTGCCGCACTTACCATGCGATACGGGGAACGTGTCACCGACCGTTCCTCCCTCTATGACGGTTGCAAGGACTTGAACGAGTACCTGCAACTGACAACGAAAAAACAGAAAAACAACCATCTAAAAATCGAAGAACAATGAACATACTGAACAACAGAAACAAGAGAACATCAATATTCAAGGCAGTGGCGTTATGCCTGATAGCCGCCATGTCATTCACCCTCGTGTCATGTGACGATGACATGGACATCCAGCAGTCCTATCCCTTCACGGTGGAGGTCATGCCCGTGCCGAACAAGGTAGTAAAGGGGCAGACAGTGGAAATCCGCTGTGAACTGAAAAAGGAGGGCGACTTTTCGGGTACGCTCTATACCATCCGCTATTTCCAGTTCGAGGGGGAAGGCTCGCTCAAAATGGATAACGGCATCACCTTCCTGCCTAACGACCGCTACCTGCTGGAGAACGAAAAATTCCGCCTGTACTACACGGCGGCGGGTGATGAGGCGCATAATTTCATCGTGGTGGTGGAGGATAACTTTAGCAACTCCTACGAACTGGAATTTGACTTCAACAACAGGAATGTAAAGGACGACGATCTTACCATCGTTCCCATCGGCAACTTCAGCCCCTTGTTGAAATGATGCGTGTATTCATGACAATGCTCTGTTCACTTCTGACGGTCTGTTCTGTGTCCGCGCAGATCAGCCGCCAAGAGGGAACGGACGGGCAGGCGGCAATCTACCGACTGCCGCTTATGGAACGTGCTTTTTTATGCTGCCGCTACTTTGAAGGCTGGCACTCAGAAAAACACTACCCATACGTCGGTTGGGGTCACAAACTTTTGCCAAACGAGAAGTATTCGGCACGAACCATGACAAAACGGGATGCGGATGAACTTTTGCGGAAAGACCTGCGCAAATTTGTCGCCATGTTCCGTAAATTCGGGGTTGATTCGATTTTGCTTGGCACGTTAGCTTACAATGTGGGACCGGCGAAGCTGTTAGGCAGCAAAACAATCCCCAAAAGCACCTTAATCAAGAAGCTGGAAGCTGGTGACAGGAACATCTACCGTGAGTATATAGCCTTCTGCAACTACAAAGGAAAACGCCACGCCATGCTGCTCAAACGGAGAAAGGCGGAGTTTGCGCTGTTGTATATCCCATAAAAGGACTGACAAAACTGGCAAAAGACGTGCCATATTTAACTTGGCACGTCTTTTGCTCTATCACTTGATAGATTATCGTAGGATTTTCTCGTTAATTGACATCGTTGAGCCATTTTTGCCTATCGGTTTCCAAATAACACTTCAAGTTGTAAGTGTTGTGAGAGCAATACAAAACATAGTTATTAACCATAAAAAGTATAGCGAAATTATGAAGAAAGTATTTAGGAAAATTCAGAAAGGAACAACAAAAATGATTGAACGTATCAAATCGTTGGGGGAAATGGAGACGAAGCAGAAATGTGTAGTTCAACGGTTCGAGATTATCATTCCCCTCCACCAAAAAATAACGACCCAATATATAGCCTCCGCAAGTTTTACTTGCGGATTTTTTAGTTATCGCAGATTGGACAAAGGTTTCTTTGCTACTTTCTTTGTCCGCCATCATGCTCACTGAAAGAAAGTAGGGCGGCTCTCGCCGCCCCGCCACTCAAAAGCGTGTGTAAAGTCCCGTCACCATCGTGAACATTTCCTCCAGCATATCAAAATAGATACCCTCGTGTACGGCAATGTCCTTTGTCTTGCACTCAAAGGTCTTTTTGCTGAACGTCCTGCGGTAGAAGCGCATATTGTAGAGGTCTGCCCCTTCGTCATAGATGATGTCAAGGCGGTTGGCACTTGTTTTGTTCCTTGCAAGGCTCATCCGTAAGCCGTTGCCCATATCTATGAAATCACGGCTACCTGTCATGGCGGTGAAGCGTTTTCCGCCTATCTGCTGTAATATCGTCTTGGCTATCATATCTTTTGTTTTTAGGGTTTTAAGTATTGGCGGTGCGGACACCGCCATCCCGTTCAAAATTCTCGCATTTCGGAAATGGGGGTCTGCCGTTGTAGCCACTCTTTCACACATTCCATATTGTACTCGCTCGTGATGACTGCCGTATGGCTGTCGGTGGCGGTGAAACGTGTGCTTTCGTAATCATCTATCCACCCCTTGAGGGTGTCCGTTCCCCACGCTCCGGTATCGTCAAAGATACCGTCCAATGCCGTGATAGGTTCGCTGAACTTGACTATCAGCGTTTGATAGGTCGTGTTCATAGTCTGTCCTCCTTTCCCTTCTTTGCGTTCAGCCACTTGTCCCGTGCGGCTCGGCACTCGTCCAACGTGGGTTTGACACAAGAGAACAATTCTCTGTCTATGGGGTGGCGGTAGTCGTACTGCACAAGTGTCCGCCTGCGTCTTCCGATACCCGATTGGAAACGCTCGTATTTCTCCGTACCTGCTTCCGCGCAGGTGCTTACTCCGTTGATGGTCATTCGTGTTGTCATAATGTTGCTTTTTAGATGGTTAAAAATGTACTGACAGAACTCTGTTCTTCATCACCATTTCGGGGTTGCTTGTGTAGCGTTGGTGCAGGTAGAAATGGTGTGAGCCGAAGCCGTAAAGGAAAAACTTGTCAAGTTCGTGCTTCTCGGCAAACTCCTTTACGCTCTTTCTCAATTCCCCCTCACTCGTTGTGAGAGTGAGGAGGTTCACAAATTCAAGGAACATCGTGGGGATTGCATCATCCCACACACAAATCATACTTTCAATTCTTACTTCCATATCAATGTTGTTTTAGGGGTTATGCTATGCCGCTTTCATCCGCTCACGGATAAGGTTGGCGTTCTTGTTCACAAGGTCTATGATGCGCTCGTGATATTCGGTGTCCTGGTTGTGCTTGCCGTGGCACTGCACCACTTCGAGGGTTCGCAAGTCCACCTCTACGGTTTCAATAATCTCATCGCCAATCCTTGCCGATAGTATGAGGGTGTCGGCTTTCTTGTAGTATCCACTGCCAAACACGCAGATGCCCTGCGTCTTGCCCTCGTTGTAATACTCGTCTATGCTTTCAAGCACCTTGACGATTATTTCCTCGTCCGTGATTACCAAGCCGAAGAATTTGGATTTGTTGGCGATGAAATCCTCCGCATCTTTCTTTCGTTGGAGTTGTCGCTGTTGCTCACGCTCACGCCTTTCAATCTCCCAACGGCGTTGCTCTGCGGCTCTTTCCTTCTCGTGTATGGCTTCAATTTTTCGGGTTGCGTTGTCGTGTGCCGCCATGAAATCTTCGGGACAGATGTTCTTCGGGTTACGGAGGTCTTGACCGAGTTTTTTGAGCATACGCAGATAGTCGCACCACATTGAGAGGTTGTCTATCTGATACTTGTGACGCTTGGCAATCAGATATGATGCCCAACATTCATCGGCAGTACGGGTATTGAAAAGAAAGTGTTTCATGACCTCAATCTCACCGCCTTTCATAAGGGTTTCAATTCTTGGGTCTGAAAGCAAGGCTTTGAAAAGACGCACGGGGGAGATGCCGTGGAAATCGCCCTTGAAGCCGTTACGTCTGAGTTGGGGCAATATCCTCATCTTTGGATATGCACAGCTTCTTGCCACCACATCATCGTATAGGCTGTTGTGCGGTCTTACCTCCATATCGCTGCCTAATGCCCACACATCGCAATAGCAGAAAAGGAAGCCACGGAGCAACGCCATGTCCGTAACCTTGCCGTCGGGTGAAATCCAACGCTGCACGACCTCGTGGCAGTAGAAACGCATCGGTTCGCCTTTCCTGCTCTCGCATCTGACCTGCGCCACGCGGATTACCTGATACCCTTTGCAGGTGGTTATCACGCTGAAATTCTGCGTTTCCTTGTAGATGCGTCTGCGTGTGTCCTGCACTTTGAGTTCGGCATGGCATTTGGGGCAGGTGCAGCCTTCAAGGGTGTCGCATAGTCCGCTGTCGCTGTGCCACTCGTGACCGCAGTCGGAACAGGTGATGTTCCCTTTCTTGGTGCGGTAGCCGATATGCTCAACGCAGTGGCGGTATGCCCAATCTATTTGTGTCGCTGATATGGGGCGAAGGTTGGCGGAAAGTCTTGCCACCTCTTTCTGTATCTTGGTCTTCGGTTTCATAAGCCTAAATCAAATAATGAGGGTTGGGGTTGGTTTTCTTTTCTCGCTGACGGTCTGTGGCGGTTCTGCAACTTGCGGAGTTCCTCCTCTTGGTATTTGCGGACAGCGTTCTGACGTGCCTCCGCCTTTTCCTCTGCCGTGAGTTTCACAACGTGGTTCACAACCACTTGGCAGTCCATCGGTTTGCCCACCTCTATCTCGTTTTCCTCATAGTAGTGGATGGCTTGCCCGAATATCTCTCCGTCCGTGAAACCGTTGCAACCGCTTTTCTGCACATAGTTCAGAATGTGGGTCACGCACTCGTCCATGTTCTTGGCAGGGTTGCGGTACTTCTTTGCAAATAGCGCATCTTCCTCCGCACGCTGTTCCAAGTACATATATATCGTTCTCTTGAAATGGTCTGTTCCTTTCATATCGCTGTCATTTTTAGATTATCTGTTTCAGTATCTCTCTCCAATAGGTCGGCTCTACCTCGCTGAGAAGGAAGTCCATGAAATCCCTCCGTGCGTCCTTGTTCAGTTCGTGGTACAATCTTCGGAAAGTTTCAAAATTGCCGTTGATGTACGTTTCCACCATATACACGAAGATGTTGTCCACCTCGTAATATCTGCACTGCTGCGCTGCCGTCTTGCTGTTTCTTTTTGCCATGTCGGTAAGGGTTAAAGGGTGAATAACCAAAGGATGAAGCCAAAGAAGGCAATGGTGGAAAGGATAGCCACGATTACACCTATCGCCACTCGGAACACTCCGTTTACAATCTCTCTGATGATGCCCCAAAGGATGCCGAACACCCCGAAGGCGGTGCGCATCATCAAGCCGCATATCGCCAACCCGATGTGTTGCGCCATTTGTCTGAAATTTGCCGTTGCCGTCATATCTTCGCTGTTTTTGATTTTTTTGTTTTTAATGCGGATTCAAGAGCTGAGGGAGTTGAGTTTCAAACTATCTTATCTGCCTCTCGTTTATCCGACATTTTTTTTATGCGTCTTTCTGTCGCATCGGTCGTTTTCGTTTCGGGTGCTTGAAAAGGTAGGGATTAGGGAATGCAAGGTTTTTCGGTCAAAATACTACCCGCAGGGCTGGAGATTTTTACCGAAAACAGGAGGCTTGACCTTGCTTTCCCGTCCAATCCCGGAATTACCTTTGCGCCCAGAACGAAAATGACTGACTGATGCGGCTTACTGAAAGGCGCAAAATGGAGGTAAACGAAAACAGAGGCAGATTGTGTAGAAAAAAACTTCAGGGGAAAATCCGTAAAAAAAAGAATCACCAAAAGGAAAAAGACATCACCGGAAGCGTGAAAAGGGCAAACCACAACAAAGGAAGTATGATTGTTTCCGATCCGACGGAACTTGTTCAGCCGGGTGGCAACAATCATTCTTCCCGGTTTGTCCGGCTGTGTGTGGGCGCCTGTTTCATTCATGGGGCAGGCTGACACACTCTGCATTCACTTTCCGCTTCCGGCAAAAGAGACAGCGAAAAAAGAAAAATCATTTGAAAACCCGTAAAAGCACCTCTTGGCATAGGCGCAAAAGAAAGGGGCATTGCTTCATCTGTCTAAACATCGTTTAGGCGTGAGGCAATGCCCTTTTCTCCAGCTATGCGGTAGTCGGCACACGTTTGTTCCAAACTCGTTTTGGGCAATGGTGTGCCGACGGACAATACCGCTTTTACGGAAAATTCTTATGAATGAGGGGATAAAAAACGGGAGTTTATATCAAAATCTCGAATTAAATAGCTACTTTTGCATACGAAGAGTTCTTTGAAGGTTACGCAACGCGCAGAAGGATAATGCAGTAGATAACTAACTAAATCGTAACCTATTACTATCAAGAGCAATTAACCTACGCTCATTTCCAATAAATTACACTCTTTTCGTAACTTCAGTTTGCAAAGTTACATAAAAAATCATTCTCCCACATCACTCAGACGGGCATTCTCACATTTAACTATACGGGCCGGATAATTATGTACCAGTGTATAGTTATGTGTGGTCATTACCACCGCCGTACCTTTCTGGCAAATGTCATGCAGAAGCTGTACGATCTGGCCGCTTGTTTCCGGGTCGAGATTACCGGTCGGTTCGTCCGCCAGTATCAGTTTCGGATCATTCAGGAGTGCTCTTGCTATGACGATACGCTGTTGTTCGCCACCCGACAATTCGTGCGGCATTTTGTATCCTTTATTATGCATGCCGACCTGATGGAGCACATCGTCGATACGCTCTTTTATCTCGCTCTTCTTCTTCCATCCGGTAGCCCGCAGGACGAACTCCAGGTTTTTGATCACCGAGCGGTCGGTAAGCAGTTGGAAATCCTGAAAAACAATCCCCAGTTTCCGCCGAAGATAAGGTATATCTTTCCGCTTCATCTTACAGAGGTTGTAATCCATCAGCCAGGCTTCTCCCTGGCCGATCGGGATCTCGCAATACAAAGATTTCAACAGACTGCTCTTCCCGGAACCCACTTTTCCGATGACATAGACAAACTCTCCGTTACGAAGCGTAAAAGAGGCATTATGCAGTATGACATTTTCATCGCGGCAGATCTCTACATCTTCCAGTCTGAGCAGAATTGTATCTTCCATAGTAATTTATGCTTTATGTCTTTTCTTTAATTCACGTGCCAGGTCTTCCAGACGGAGGCCTTTGCTTGTAAGTAATACGATCAGGTGGTAGACCAGGTCGGATGCTTCATAGATAAAGCCATCTTCTGTTCCGTTTGTTGCTTCGATCACTGTTTCTACAGCTTCTTCGCCTACTTTCTGAGCCATACGGTTCACCCCTTTCAAAAACAGGGAAGTAGTGTAAGAGCCTTCCGGCATTTCCTGACGGCGCTGTTCGATAAAGTCCTGCAGATATTTCAGGAACATGATATCCTCTATATTCTTTTCGCCAAAACAGGTATCGGCACCCGTATGACAAACCGGACCGGCCGGATTCGCTTTGATAAGGATGGTATCGTTATCGCAATCTACCATCATACTGACCACCTGCAGGGTGTTGCCGCTGGTTTCACCTTTCATCCACAAACGGTTCTTTGTACGGCTGAAAAAAGTAACCTTACCGGTTTCCTTTGTTTCCTCATAGGCTTCTTCATTCATAAAGCCCAGCATCAATACTTTGTTGGTATTGTTATCCTGAACGATTGCCGGGATAAGTCCGCCCATTTTTTCAAAATCTAATTTCATCTTATTCTAATGATTATATTCTTACATTGATACCTTCCGCATGAAGGTATTGTTTTAAATCGGATATAGCTATCTCACCGAAATGAAATACGCTGGCAGCCAAGGCGGCATCCGCTTTCCCTTCTGCAAATGTATCACGAAAGTCTTTCATCTTTCCGGCTCCCCCGGAGGCTATGACCGGAATATGCAGCTTATCGGCCAATACCGATAATGCGTCGTTGGCATATCCGTCTTTCACGCCGTCGTGTGTCATACTGGTGAACAGGATTTCTCCGGCTCCCCTATTTTCCGCTTCTGTAGCCCATTCGTACAGGTGCTTCTCCGTCGGGATACGCCCCCCGTTCAGGTAACAAATCCAGTCGCCGTTCTCTTGATTGGCATCGATAGCCACCACACAGACCTGGCTTCCGAAATTCTTCGCAATCTCTTCGATCAACGAGGGATTGCGTAATGCTGCCGAGTTGATCGAAACCTTATCGGCTCCGGCACTCAACAGGCGGTCCACATCTTTCAATTCATTAATACCGCCACCTACCGTAAACGGAATACTGATATTTGCGGCCACTTTCTTCACCAATTCGGTAAATGTCTTACGTCCTTCGTGTGAAGCGGTTATATCCAGGTAGACAAGCTCATCGGCTCCCTCCCGGCTGTATTGTGCCCCCAGTTCAACAGGATCTCCCGCATCACGAAAGTTCACAAAATTAATTCCTTTTACTGTTTTTCCATCCTTAATATCCAGACAGGGTACTATTCTCTTCGCCAACATACTTTGATCTCCCTTAATTATCAGGTAAAACGAAGCAGATCCTTCAAATCGATCTTTCCTTCGTATATAGCCTTGCCGAAAATTACCGCCGGTATTCCCGCCTCAGCCAATTTTTCTATATCTTCAATAGAACTGACTCCGCCACTGGCTATGATATATATAAAAGGTAGTGCATCCCGTATTTCCTTATACAAATCGATAGCCGGTCCCTGCAACATTCCATCCCGGCTGATATCCGTACAGATCACTTTGGTGATGCCTTTGTCGCAATACCCTCCGATAAAAGGTATCAGTTCCTCTTTAGTTGTTTCTTCCCATCCGCTGATCGCTATTTTTTTATCCTTCGCATCAGCACCCAATATAATCTTTTCACTTCCGAACTTGGTTATCCACGATGTGAATACCTCCGGATTCTTTACGGCAATACTGCCACCTGTCACCATCTGTGCCCCGCTTTCGAAAGCAATCTCCAGGTCATCTTCCTGTTTCAGTCCGCCTCCGAAATCAATTATCAGCGAAGTACGCGTAGCCAGTTTCTCCAGCACACGATAGTTTATGATCCGTCCCTGACGTGCTCCATCCAGGTCAACCACATGCAGGCGGCGGATACCATGTGCTTCGAACATCTTCGCTACTTCAAGCGGATCTTCGTTATACACTTTCTTCGTGTCGTAATCGCCTTGCGTAAGACGTACACATTTGCCGTCAATCAAATCTATAGCTGGAATAAGCTCGATCATATATCTTTATAATTTTAGAAAATTCTTCAGAATCACTTCACCGACAGAACCACTCTTTTCCGGATGAAACTGCGTCGCATAGAAGTTATCCTTATGCAACGAAGCGCTGAACGGAAGAATATAATTAGTGGTTGCAGTCGTATACTCATTAACCGGTACATAATAACTATGTACGAAGTAAACAAATTTGTTCTCCAATTGTGCGGTAAATAAACCTCCTTTAACCTCCGTGATCGTGTTCCATCCCATGTGAGGAACCTTGTCTTCATGACGGTGAGGTATGAATCGTTTCACTTCCGTATCGAAAATCCCCAGGCAGTCTGCATCCCCTTCCTCAGAATGACGACACATTAATTGCATACCCAGACAAATACCCAGTACGGGTTGTTTCAGATCCTTGATAATAGCATCCAGTTTATGCTCTTTCAGATAATCCATTGTAGTGAATGCTTCTCCTACGCCCGGGAAGATCACTTTATCCGCTTTATGCAATAATTCCGGATCGGCTGTAATCACAGGACTTACGCCCAATCGTTTCAGTGCATAGCTCACTGAGTAAATATTTCCGGCATTATACTTAATAATGGCGACGTCCATTTTTTATTCCGTTTTTATATTGAGTTGCAAAAGTAACAAATTATCATAACATATTCCCCTTTGATTAATGAAAAGTTGCCAAACAGAGTGTAAATGTGACAAACCTGTTTTAAATCGCCTTATGAAGAACTCCGGTCATTCTGAAAACAGCCAAAAAAAATTCAATTCTTAATCTCCTGCATATCAGGTATGATTAAAAAAAACTCACATTTTCTTCCCATGAAGTATTGCAAGATTAAAAATAATACTTACCTTTGCACCGCAATCGAGAGAGATTGATAATAAAAAGAGGTTCGGTAGTTCAGCTGGTTAGAATACATGCCTGTCACGCATGGGGTCGCGGGTTCGAGTCCCGTCCGGACCGCTTCTTTTAATTATTATTTCCTTATTTGTTTTGGTTCGGTAGTTCAGCTGGTTAGAATACATGCCTGTCACGCATGGGGTCGCGGGTTCGAGTCCCGTCCGGACCGCCAAAACAGAAGACATCACAATGTCATAAACTCATAAATAAGAAGGTGTCTGAAAAGAATGCCTTCTTTTTTTGTTATGCCGCTCTTTTATTATCCATTTTTATATTAAAACCATCTTTGTTTTTCTCAATTATCTCTTTTCGAGAAGTTATCCTACAGAAATAAGTAAAAAACAAAAGAGAACTGACTTTTTTAGCCAGTTTCCTTAGATTATGTGCAATAGCAACTAGGGTAAACTCTGTTTTTACCTTCTCCAATCCTCTTAATCTAAACCGGTTCCATGCCGAGTTATGCTTTATCTGTGCAAAGACTGCTTCCGGTTCTATACATCGTCTGCCCCGATGATAAATACCTTCCTCACTCATGAGTTTTTCCCGTGCTTTTTGTTTATGCCTGTTAAGGTTATAGTTAATTTCTATGATCCGGTTAGTCTTTGATTTATGGCACTGAGATTTCAGCGGGCAACCCTCACAGTTCTGTGCCTGATAACGCTTCAGTACGGATACATATCCCAAATCGGATTTATTTTTCCTTTGGCCTGTATATTCCATATGTTGTCCCATCGGGCATACGTAGTAATCCTGTTCCTGATTATAGTAAAGGTTCTGTATGGCAAAAGCATCCTTCTTCCAGGCACGCTTCTGCTCTTTGTGGAAATAATTGTACTTGACAAAAGCCTCTATACCCGCATTCTCCATAAATTCGTAGTTTTGTTCGCTTCCATAACCGGCATCGGCCACTACGATAGAAGATTGCCTATGATAAGTCTCTCGAAAATCATTCAAAAAAGGAATTAGAGTTCCCGTATCTCCGGCATGCCTATAAATCCCCAGGTTTGTAATAAACTGATTTTCTGTAGCAATCTGTACGTTATAGGCGGGTTTCAATTGCCCGTTTTTCATATGATCCTCTTTCATGCGCATGAAGGTTGCATCCTCATCCGTCTTACTGAAAGAATTACGATCCTCTAATTTCTCTAATTGCGATTCATATTTGGCAAGGCGGGGCAGATATTCTTCCTGTAGCTTTTGGACTTGTTTCTGATCTGCCTTATTCATCC